>NZ_CP020472.1:2002500-2655000 GCF_002075795.1 Shewanella japonica | reverse complement strand
TGTGGAGTTTTGGCTTAAAAAAGGTGTCGATGGTTTCCGTTTAGATGCCATTACCTTCTGTTACCATGATGAACAACTTCGAGATAACCCGGCAAAACCTAAAGATCAACGCCAAGGCCGAGGCTTCAGCGAAGATAACCCTTACGCGTATCAGTACCATTATTATAATAACACTCGCCCACAAACGGTTGGTTTTATCGAAGACTTACGTGCATTGATCAACAAGTACCCTGGTGCAGTGACCTTAGGTGAAGTCTCATCTGAAGATTCGCTAGCGACGATGGCAGAATATACTCAAGGTGACGATCGTTTACACATGGCATATAGCTTTGAATTACTCACCAATGATTTTAGTGCTGCTTATATACGTCAAACTGTTGAAGAATTAGAAGCCAGTATTGGAAATGGGTGGCCTTGTTGGGCTATTGGTAATCATGACGTTCAACGTGTTGCGACACGATGGGGCAAAGGTGAAGCGAACCCTGACTTAGTCAAAATGCTAAATGGCTTGTTGTTTTCGCTTCGCGGCAGTGTGTGCAGCTATCAAGGTGAAGAACTGGGCTTAACTGAAGCGCCTATTGAATATGAGCAATTACAAGACCCGTTCGGTATTACATTCTGGCCAATGTTTAAAGGTCGAGATGGTTGTCGCACGCCTATGCCTTGGGATAATGCCCATTTGCAAGCTGGGTTCAGTCAAAGTAAGCAAACGTGGTTACCCATACCTGATGCCCACAAACAGTTAGCTGTCGATGTTCAGGAGCAAAATAGCAATTCAACTTTACACGCATATCGTCATTTCTTAGCCTGGCGCAAAGATTTCCCCGCATTAATTGCAGGTGATATTAAGTTTATTGATAGCAGTGAACCTATTCTTGCTTTCACACGTCATTTCGAAACACAAACCTTGTTAGTGGTATTTAACCTGGCAAATAAAGCTCACGAGTTTGATGTTTCGAACTTTACAATTAAACAAGTCATTACTGACCATGGTTTGGCGAGTGCAGTTGTAGATAAAAACAATAGTGTTTCTCTCGATGCATTTAACTGTTTCTTCGCTGTGATTGATTAAATCTTAAATAGCGATCTTACGATCGCTGTTCATATATTCAATTAAAAACCGTCTTACACAATAACAAGAGTAACAAGAATATGGCCTCTACTATCTCTAGTTCTAATACGACCGTTAGCCATTCAGGTGATGGAAAATACCGGTTTGCATTGGTTTCGCTGACCTCACTCTTTTTCATGTGGGGGTTTATAACGTGTCTTAACGACATTTTAATCCCGCACTTAAAGGCTGTATTTTCATTAAGCTATACCGAAGCTATGCTGATTCAATTCTGTTTTTTTGGTGCTTACTTTTTAGTGTCTTTACCTGCGGGTAAGTTAGTCAAAAAACTTGGCTACCAGCGCGGTATTGTTACAGGATTAGTTATTGCAAGCTTCGGTTGTGCGTTGTTTTACCCTGCAGCTGATTTAGCCGTTTATGGTTTGTTTTTAGGGGCACTTTTTGTATTAGCATCAGGGATTACTATTCTACAAGTTGCTGCTAATCCTTATGTAAATGCACTTGGGAGCGAAGAAACAGCTTCTAGCCGTCTTAATTTAACCCAAGCTTTCAATGCGCTAGGCACGACAGTTGCGCCATACTTTGGCGCTATCTTGATTTTATCGGTCGCTACAGGGGCGGTTGGGGAAATGAGTCATGCTCAAGCCGAAGCTGAAGTCGTTAAAATGCCGTATCTGTTTCTTTCGGCCACTCTAGCCATTTTAGCAATTATTTTTGCCAAACTGTCTTTACCCGTTATTGAAGAGCACGTAGAACAAGAAACCACAGGTGAAGTGAGCTATAAAGGCAAAACCAGTGCGGTACAAAGCTTACATCTAGTATTAGGTGCAGTGGGTATTTTTGTTTATGTTGGTGCTGAAGTCTCTATTGGTAGCTTTTTAGTTAACTTTTTAGGTGAAGAGCACATTGTTGGCTTACAAGAAGCTGATGCTGCTAAATACATTACCTATTATTGGGGCGGAGCTATGGTAGGGCGCTTTATCGGTTCAGCTGTAATGCAAAAAATTGCTGCAGGTAAAGTATTAGCCTTTAATGGTTTGGTTGCCGCAATATTGGTGTTAGTGGCAATGTATACCAGCGGTGAAGTTGCCATGTATGCCATTTTAGCCGTGGGGTTATTTAACTCAATTATGTTCCCGACCATTTTCAGTTTAGCACTAAGAGATTTAGGGCCGCACACGTCACAAGGCAGTGGTATATTGTGTTTAGCTATTGTTGGTGGTGCAATCATTCCTTTATTGCAAGGTGTCATGGCTGATTCAATGGGCATTCAACCAGCATTTATATTGCCTGTAGTTTGTTATGCTTTTATCGTATTTTACGGTGCTAAAGGCTCTCAGATGTCATAATTCAGTTAGATAATTATGTCGTAACTAACAAGCAGCCTTATGGCTGCTTTTTAGTTTTCTACTTAGGCCTTGTTAATTCGGCTTAAAACCTGATAAATCATAATCAATACTTGCGCTACAGCTTGATAGCTCCTATGATCCATCCGCTTTTCCTATATAAATTTCTTTTCCATAATTCTGTGAGATTTTCAATGCTGACTTTTCCACTTTCTGGCAGTTCTTCTGAGCTGGTAATAGATGTGCTAACCATGGTGTTAACTGATGGTAAACCATTAGATAGAGCATACTCTCACAATTTCTCAGGCCGTCAATTACCGCCAGCAGAGCTTGCGCGAATTACAACGGTAACGGGCGATATCCTGCGTCGACTAAACTTATATTGTGAACTTGTAGATATACAAGCTTCCGATATCGAACGTATGGGCTCGAAATTATTAAATGGCTGGCATTTGTTTCATGAATTAGATCTACCGAAAATGGAATATGCTTTACCCGTTGATCAAGATGATTTTGCGCAGAAACTCGCTGAAGCGAAAACTAAACCAGCACTGTGGGATGGTTGTCCTGAATGGTTAGATGACATTGGCGCTGCGCAACTTGGCGAAAAATGGCCAGCTGAGCGTGCTGCATTAGCAATGCCTCCAAAACGTTATATTCGCGCGAATAGTTTAAAAGCGAGTCGAGAAGAGTTAAAGCAACGTTTAACAAAAGAGCTGGTAGCAACCAACGAAGTCGAAGGTGTTGAGAGTGCATTAGAAGTGCGATCTGATTCAGCATTATTTAAAACGGCAGCGTTCAAAGAAGGCTTTTTTGAGCAACAAGATGCAGGTTCTCAATTAGTTGCAGCAGCAGTCGACGCTAAACCGGGGATGCGTGTTGTAGATGCTTGCGCTGGCGCTGGTGGTAAAACCTTACATATTGCAGCGCAAATGCAAGGCAAAGGCCGTTTGCTAGCAATGGACGTTGAACAATGGAAACTCGACAATTTAAAAGCACGTGCTAGAAGAGCTGGTGCTCACAATGTTGAAACTCGAATTATTGCCAGCAGTAAAACAATTAAACGCCTAAAATTAACGGCTGATCGCGTACTGTTAGACGTACCATGCTCTGGTTTAGGTGTATTAAAACGTAATCCAGATGCAAAATGGCGAGATACGCCTGAACGTTTACCTATTCTAATGGAGTTACAGAAAGATATTTTGCAAAGCTACAGCAGAATGGTGAAAGTTGGCGGTATATTGGTTTATGCAACTTGCTCAATTATGCCTGATGAAAATCGTAATCAAGTCGATGCATTTTTAGCCGCTAACCCGCATTTTAGCTTTATCGATGATGAAGAGATTTTAGTTTCAGAGCACGGGTTTGATGGTTTTTACTTAGCGAGAATGGAACGCGTTAGCGAAGCGTAAACTCAGTTGTTTTAATTTAAAACAAGTTATGAAAGCAGTCATGTCAGCAGACATTACTGCTTTTTTTGTTGTTCTAAGAACAAAATATACCAAAGCATATTTTTGTAAGATAATCATACTAGCTAGGTGTTTGTCCCAGATGGAGATGTTAAATTTTAGTAATACTTTGGTTGATCTTCTTTGTTTTTATGAATAATCTCAAGAGTAAATCAAAAATAAAAACTAGCATTGTAGGCTAGCTGTAATGCTAAGGAGCTCTATGGAAAGTGCCCAATATCAACCAATAAATATTGAAGAACATGCCGTACTAAGTCATCGTTCATCAAGTATCGTGCGTTATAGTACGATACTTTCTATGGTTTTAGATGGGTCACCACTCAGAGAAATCCTCCATTCATTAGTGCTTTCCATAGAAACGCAAAAAATCGGTACTAAAGCCTCAGTATTATTGCTAAGCAATGATAAAAAAAGATTACTGACTGGTGCTGCTCCAAGTTTACCTGAAGAATATAATCAAGCAATTCATGGTGTTGAAATCGGTATTGATGTTGGTTCATGCGGCGCCGCTGCAGCAACAAAAAAACGTGTCATTGTTGAAGATATTGCAAATCACCCCAATTGGGCCGCCTATAAAGATCTACCGCTTAAAGCTGGGTTAAAAGCGTGTTGGTCAGAGCCTATTATCGATACCCATGGCAATGTACTTGGTACTTTTGCTATGTATTACGATACGATTAAATCTCCTGCTGGCGTTGATCTTGAGTTAATCCAAGAAGCGGCAAAGCTTGGCAGCCTTGCCATAGAGCGTAGTCAGGGGCTGCATTTACAACGATTAACAAGCCGTATATTTAATAAACTGCCAATGGGCTTGATTATCACCAATGATGAACATTCAATTTTGTCCGTTAACCCTATGTTCAAAACCATCACAAGAGATTTTACTGCTGACAAGCAATGTTTCGATCCTAATGTTTTTTTTGAGCAATCCGATCCGGTAGTACTGGAGTCAATGCTGAAGAACATTCATCGTGGCAATACTTGGCAAGGTGAGTTACTTGCTTATAAGCGAAATGGGCAAACTTTTGATGCTGATGTTACGGTCACCACTTTCAGGGATTATCATGGTGAACAGAATTGTTTTTCTTGGCTTATTACTGATATCAGCGAGCACAAAAATGCTAATCGTTTGATTCATTTTCAAGCAAATAACGATGCATTAACGAGTTTAGCTAATCGTCGTTGTTTCTTAGATAAAATCTATGACTATGTTTGGCAAATAGAGCGTACCCATCAAAAAGGGGCGGCTTGTAGTGTTCTGTTGATGGATATTGATAACTTCAAACAGATTAACGATAGTTTGGGACATGAAAATGGCGATGTATTGTTAAAAGGAGTATCAAACCGTTTAGCCAATGTTGCTCCTTCAAATGGCTTATTAGCTAGAATCGCGGGTGATGAATTTGGTTTATTCATTCCTGGCAAAATCTCTACCTCAGATTTAATCAGCATTGCCAAAGATATCAACCAAGTGGTGACTGATAAAATTAATATTGATAATCAACAAGTTCACCCCTCTATTAGTATTGGTATTTCTCGTTACCCTGAAGACTCTACCATTGTTGAATCTTTGGTCAATTGTGCTAGCCAAGCGATGTATGACGTTAAGTTAACCGGTCGTAACGGTTATCAGTTTTTTAATAAGACAATGCAGCAAAATGCTGAACGTACCGCTTATTTGCAAATGGAGATGACTAAGGCATTAAATGATCAAGGCTTTGAATTGTACTTTCAGCCAATAGTGTCGACTCAAAATACTCATATTGCTAAGGCTGAGATTCTATTGCGCTGGAAGCTTCACGGAGAGTTTGTGTCACCTGAGGAGTTTATTCCTATAGCTGAGCATTCGGGTTTAATCGTACCAATTGGAAAGTGGGTTAGAGAAAAAGCCATCAAGCTGATTAATCAATTCGTTGAACAAAATACACCTATTGCACTGTCGGTAAATGTATCGACCTGTGAATTCTTAAATGATGAGTTACAACATCAATTTATTGATTCAATTAAATCCTGCAGTGAACAATCATGCAAGACCGCATTTCCGTTTGAGTTATTAACCTTGGAAATTACCGAGTCGCTAATGATGGACCAGCATCAAAATATTGAAAACTTACTCATACGATTAAGAGAGTGGGGAATTAAAATCTCGGTCGATGACTTCGGCACTGGTTACTCATCGTTATCTTATCTTGCCAACTTCCCAGTCGATCAGATAAAAATTGATAAAGCGTTTATCCAAAAAATTGAACAGGGTGCACGGCATAAAGCATTAGTAGAAGCCATTGCGAGTATGAGTAATGCTTTAGAGTTAACTGTTACAGCTGAAGGCGTTGAAACACAAACTCAGTTAGATTTCGTTAAAACGCAAAAAGTCGACGATATTCAAGGTTACTTTTTTTATAAACCAATGCCGCAACAGGAGTTTTTGGCATTAGTTGAAAAACAATTTTGCTCTTAAGCTAACTAAATAAATACTGAAATAAACTAAGCTTAGATAACCCTTAATACTTGATGTTATTTAACCGTGAAATGTCGGCTTATAAAATCAATATAACACCGCTTTCGATTACTATAAGACATCTGACTCACCATTTATTGTAACCAGTAAACGCCGACGTCCGCCATGGTTACGGTGTTCTCCAAGATATATTCCTTGCCAGGTGCCTAGCTCAAGTTGGCCATTTTTAATCGGTATCGTTACTTGGCAACCTAATAAGCTAGATTTTAAATGAGCGGGCATGTCGTCACTGCCTTCATAGGTATGAATATAATAAGGTTCATTTTCTGCAGCGACACGGTTGAAGTAAGATTCAAAATCTTGCCTTACACTTGGATCTGCATTTTCATTGATAGTGATGGAAGCGGAAGTGTGTTGTAAAAAGACATGCATTAAACCAACTTTCAGCTGATTAAGTTCGGGTATTTGATTGAGGATTTCGTCTGTGACGATATGAAATCCACGTGTTTTTGATGCGAGTTGTACTTGCTTTTGTAGCCACATAACTTAATCACTGAAATGGTAAAAATGAGTCCAAATTGTAGTTAAAATCAGTCATTTTTCCAACAGTTTAAAATACTGTTCAAAAAAACTAACTCAGTAGAAAACACTATTAGGGTGATTAACGTGATGATTTGGCGTGTTTTATTTGTTGTATTTTTTGAAACCCTTACCAGCATTGACTTATAGGGTATCCTTTAAACGCTTAATCAAAAAACACTAAAAATGCTGTCAAGAGCAGAATTATCAAATTATTTACTTAAGCAACAGCTAATGAAAAGGTTAACACGTGTTAGCTGAGTGTAAAACAAACGATTGATACAAATTGATGCATTTTATATTGCGTTTTATAGCCGTTTTTTGTGTGTACGTGGAGTGCATTAAACGCGCTTTTCAACGGCATTTAACGTGTTTGAAAATTGAGAAGTTTATGCATTTGGGATTAAAAAGTAAGACGTGTTTAGCTTGGGTATAACCGGTGAGGAAATAAATAAAGCCGCTTAATCAGCGGCTTTTAAATATGATTTAATCAACTAAATCAAGCTGATATTGTTTACGCCAGCATGCTTTTAGGCTCAGTAAATTCAAGTTCTAATGCTTCTGCAACTTCTTTGCAGACAAGCTTGCCATGAATAACGTTTAAGCCATTTAATAAATGCTTGTCGTCTAATAACGCTGCTTTGTAACCTAAGTTCGCTAACTTAATGATATAAGGCAGTGTAGCGTTATTGAGTGCGAAAGTTGATGTACGTGCAACGGCACCAGGCATGTTGGCAACACAGTAATGAACAACATCATCAACAATGTAAGTTGGCTCTTGGTGAGTTGTTGCGTACGACGTTTCAACACAACCACCTTGGTCAATAGCTACATCGACAATCGCACTACCTGTTTTCATGCGTGAAATCATGTCGCGAGTCACTAATTTAGGGGCTGCAGCGCCAGGAACTAGGACACCACCAATAACAAGATCCGCTTCTAGAACATGACGTTCAATTGCATCAGCTGTTGAGTAAATCGCTTTAACTGAAGAGCCAAACTGAACGTTTAAACGACGTAAGGCATCGATACTTCTATCAAGCACAACAACGTCTGCGCCCATACCAACAGCCATTTGCGCAGCATTAGTGCCAACCATACCGCCGCCAATTATCACGACTTTAGCTGGCTCAACACCTGGAACACCACCAAGTAACATACCGCGACCACCTAAAGACTTTTCAAGTGCGCGTGCACCAGCTTGAATCGACATACGTCCAGCAACTTCTGACATTGGAGCAAGTAACGGTAAGCCGCCACGATCATCAGTGACGGTTTCATATGCGATACAGACAGACTTACTCTTAATTAAGTCTTCTGTTTGTGGCATATCCGGAGCTAAATGCAAGTAAGTAAATAGGATTTGATCTTCACGAAGCATAGCGCGTTCAACAGCTTGCGGCTCTTTTACTTTGACAATCATGTCTGACTGAGCAAAGACTTCAGCAGCTGTTTCTAAGATAGAAGCACCAGCGTCAATATAATCTTGGTTGGTAAAGCCAATGCCCATACCGGCATTAGATTGAACGAATACATCATGGCCTTTAATCGTTAATTCACGAACGCTTGAAGGAACCATACCTACACGGTACTCGTGGTTTTTGATTTCAGTAGGGATACCAATAATCATTTTGTGCCTCTATTTAAATTTGTCGGTGTCGACATCTCAATTGTTATTATATTCGGTCGCCTGAACGTGCTTATTTCAGGGAAGTCTAGTATAGTGCCCTAGACGCAGTTTATGCTGCTAAACTTTACACATTAAAAGATGAATATGTTGTTTTTGTGCTAAAGCAAGGTTAATAATATGGCAAATAATAAAAAAAATTCTGTAAAAGATTTAGATCGGATTGACCGTAATATCCTCAATGAACTTCAAGTTGATGGTCGCATATCAAACGTGGAGTTATCCAAGCGAGTTGGGTTAAGTCCGACTCCTTGTTTAGAGCGAGTTAAGCGTCTTGAGAAACAAGGTTACATTAATGGCTATACAGCATTAGTTAACCCGCATTATCTTGGTGCATCTTTACTTGTCTTTGTGGAAATCACGTTAACACGAGATACGCCCGATATTTTTGAGCGCTTCAACAAAGCTGTTCAGTTGTTAGATGATATTCAAGAGTGTCATCTAGTTTCTGGTGACTTTGATTATTTATTGAAGACTCGAGTATCTGACATGTCGGCATATCGTCGTTTATTAGGTGAGACACTACTTAAGTTGCCATCAGTTTCTGATACTCGTACTTACGTGGTCATGGAAGAAGTCAAACAAACTAATAAAGTCGCATTAAATTTATTAGCAGATAGCTACTAAACTTTCTGACCAAATAAAATAAAGGGCGTTGCCCTTTATTTTTTTATCTAAAATCCCACTTCTTGGCTTTTTTACCGCCTAAATTGCTTACTTTTTACTCCAAAATCGCTTTGTTAATTAAATATTGGTTATGCAGGCATCTATATGAAAACATTAGGTTGAGCTTGGCTTTCAAGCATTGCATAATCACTGCAACGTCAATGATATTCTGTTATTGTTATCATTCTTATTTAATTCATATTCAGGTGTTTTCGTTTGTCTCAGGGAAATAGTCTTCAAACACTTAGTGGCCTACAGCGTCTTCTTGAAGGTGGCCTAATCATTTGTTGCATGACAGCAACATATATCCTTTTAGCTCTAAGTAGCTTTGACCCGAATGATCCAGGCTGGAGCCAATCCCATTATCAAGGGGAAATCAGTAATTTAACTGGTGCTGTGGGCGCGTGGACTGCAGATGTCTTGTTCTACTTCTTCGGCTTTATTGCTTACCTTATTCCCATCATTATTGCGGCAACAGGTTGGTTCATATTTAACCGAACTCATAAATTGTTTGAAATTGACTACTTTTCGGTTGGATTAAGAATCATTGGGTTCATGCTTATGGTATTAGCCTTAGCTGCGTTAGCGAGTATGAATGCTGATGATATTTATGTTTTTTCAGCAGGTGGTGTTGCGGGAGATGTCATTGGCCAAGCTATGCTGCCTTACTTTAACAATCTTGGCACGACACTCTTGTTGCTTTGCTTTATTGGTGCAGGCTTTACATTAGCGACAGGTATTAGCTGGCTCACGGTCATTGAAGGCACAGGTTACGGTACGATATGGTGTGTCAAAAAAATTATTAGTTTGCCTACCTACTTTTCTGGAAATACAGAAACAGAAGATACGCGAGGCTTCTTGTCTGTTGTCGATAAATTCAAACAAGGTCGTGACAATGACAATGACAATGACAATGACAATGCCAATGTAATTGCTGACGTTAATACGGAATTCAGTGCACCACAACATGACGAAAGTCAGGGCGACAATCAAATTAACCCTGCAACGACACGTGAATATGGCGGAAAACTAGAACCTCAGTTTACCGCCGACAACGAAGAATCAAACCATGATTCCGTTTACGTTGATGAAGATAATAGCGAAGATAAACCTTCGGTTTTCTCGCGTTTAAAATCTAAACTTTCACCACGTCGTCAACAAGTAAATGATGCTTTGGATGACGAATATTTGAATGACTCAGAGCATGCTCAGGCAAATATAAATGAGCAGGGCAGAGTCGAACCTCAATTAAACACAAATGACGCTATTGTAGCTGATGACACGCCAGCGTGGGCTGCAACAGGTGATGCACCAGCGGTTGATCTTACTCAACAGAACCAACAAAACAGTGTTGCTGAATTTGGCGATGAGTTTGAACGTACGACGTCTATTGGTGCAACGGTTATGGCTGCTGCGGTTAAAAACCAGCAATCAGACTCGGTATCAGATTCTGTGGCTTCTACTGAAAGCGCACCCGTTCAAGCAAGTGCAGCTGAAAAACCGTATGTTGCCGAAGGTATCATTGTTATTCCTGGTCAAGAGCCACAAGTGGTCACGAGTCAGCCAAGAGTGGCAATGCCGCCATTACCGAGTATCAGTTTATTAGATGTACCTGATCGTAAAGAAAACCCAATAACTAAAGATGAGCTAGATATAGTTGCAAGGCTTGTTGAAACTAAATTAGCTGATTTTAACATTGTCGCAAACGTGGTCGGCGTATTTCCAGGACCGGTTGTGACAAGGTTTGAACTTGAACTTGCACCAGGTGTTAAAGCCTCGAAAATTACAAACCTTTCTAAGGATTTAGCGCGCTCTTTACTTGCTGAAAGTGTTCGTGTTGTAGAGGTCATTCCAGGAAAAGCCTATGTTGGCTTAGAGTTACCTAACAAATTCCGTGAAACGGTCTTTATGCGAGATGTGCTTGACAGTAAAACCTTTGATGAAAGCCAGTCGAACTTATCTATGGTGCTGGGTGAAGACATCGCGGGCGACCCTGTTGTTGTTGACTTAGGTAAAATGCCGCATTTATTAGTGGCGGGTACTACAGGCTCGGGTAAGTCTGTCGGTGTGAACGTCATGATCACCAGTATCCTTTATAAATCTGGTCCTGATGATGTTCGCTTTATCATGATTGACCCAAAAATGTTGGAACTGTCGGTTTATGAAGGCATTCCGCACTTACTTTGTGAAGTTGTCACCGACATGAAAGAAGCAGCCAATGCGCTGCGTTGGTGTGTTGGGGAAATGGAACGCCGTTATAAGTTAATGTCGGCGCTGGGTGTACGTAACCTTAAAGGCTACAACACTAAGATTAAACTGGCTAAAGAAGCTGGCACTCCGATCGTTGACCCGTTGTGGAAATCATCGGAAAGCATGGATGAACAAGCGCCTGAATTAGATAAATTACCTTCAATAGTCGTTGTGGTTGATGAGTTTGCCGACATGATTATGATTGTTGGTAAAAAGGTAGAAGAGTTGATTGCTCGTATTGCCCAAAAAGCGCGAGCTGCGGGTATCCATTTGATACTAGCAACCCAAAGACCTTCTGTGGATGTGATTACTGGTTTGATTAAAGCCAACGTTCCAACACGGATAGCTTTCCAAGTTTCTTCAAGAATTGACTCTCGAACCATTTTAGATCAACAAGGCGCAGAAACCTTACTTGGCATGGGTGACATGCTTTACTTGCCACCAGGGACAAGCGTTCCTATTCGTGTTCACGGCGCGTTTATTGACGATCACGAAGTGCACAAAGTGGTTGCTGATTGGCATGCTCGAGGTAAACCACAATATGTTGATGAAATTCTAAATGGCGTAAGCGAAGGTGAACAAGTATTACTGCCAGGTGAAACAGCTGAGACTGATGACGATACCGATCAACTTTATGACGAGGCGGTGGCATTTGTTACTGAAACGCGTCGTGGCTCAATATCCAGTGTGCAACGTAAATTTAAAATTGGATATAACCGAGCAGCTAGAATCATCGAGATGATGGAAGCGCAGGGGATTGTCAGTACACAAGGTCATAACGGAAATCGTGAAGTATTAGCGCCACCACCGCCTAGAGGCTAACATTAACCTAATTGGCAATGGCACCTCAGATATGAGGTAGTGTGTAATAAGCGTTCTGCACCTCAAACAAGTAGTAGGAAACAATATGACAAAAAGTGTTGGTGTAATTTCAATGGTAGCCTTGTTGCTATCTGCTAACGTGATGGCAGATGATTCACAAGCATTGCGTAGCAAATTGGAACAACTTGATTCATTAAAAGCGAATTTTACACAAGAAGTCACAGATATTAACGACAAAGTTATTCAAAGTGGTAGTGGCATCTTTGCATTAGCATACCCCAATAAATTCTTTTGGCATTTGACTGAACCTGATGAGTCATTAATCGTCGCTGATGGCTCTGATTTATGGATATATAACCCGTTTGCAGAAGAGGTGACGGTAATGGATTTTGCTGATGCAGTTGAAGCATCGCCAATCGCATTATTGGTACATCGAGATGAGAGTACCTGGCAACAATACCATGTTAGCCAAGTGCAACCAGAGTCTGGTAAAGCGTGTTATTTAATTAAGCCTAAATCATTGGATACGTCTGTTGTGACTGTCACTGTGTGCTTTAACGATTCAGGCATTAGTGATTTTAGCTTACTTGATCAGCAAGGTAATCATAGTCAATTTGCTTTAAGCGAGCAGACTAATGTATCAACAGAAGAAAAGGGGTTGTTTGAGTTTGTTATCCCTACAGATGTTGATATTGATGATCAGCGTCAATCAGAGCGATAAATCATAGTGGCTAATTTAGGATTTGACTTTGCCCCTGACTTTCGCCCATTAGCTGCTAGAATGCGTCCAAGGGATATCAGTGAGTATGTCGGGCAGTCTCATCTATTAGGTGAAGGTCAACCTTTAAGGCAAGCTCTTGAAGCCAACCGTGCTCACTCAATGTTACTTTGGGGGCCTCCAGGAACGGGTAAAACTACCCTAGCAGAGCTCGTTGCCCATTATGCTAACGCGCATGTTGAGCGAATTTCTGCTGTAACGTCTGGTGTAAAAGAAATTCGAGCGGCTATAGAACAAGCTCAAGCCGTAGCACAAAGCAGAGGCCAACGTACTTTATTGTTTGTTGATGAAGTACACCGTTTTAATAAAAGCCAACAAGATGCATTTTTACCCTTTATTGAAGATGGCACGGTTATTTTTGTTGGCGCCACCACTGAAAATCCTTCATTTGAGTTAAACAACGCGTTGTTATCTCGAGCAAGAGTCTATTTAATCAAACCACTTTCAGACCAAGACATTGCTACAATTATCCAGCAAGCCTTAACGGACGAAGAGCGTGGCTTTGGGACTCGTCATTTTGTTATGCCAGATGACGTGATGCAGCAATTAGCCAGCATTTCAGATGGCGATGCGAGAAAAGCATTAAACTTATTAGAGTTAATGAGTGACTTGGTTGACGATAACGGCAGTTTTACACCAGACATGTTGACGCAAGTTGCCGGGCATCAAATGGCGGCTTATGACAAAAATGGCGATCAATTTTACGATTTAATCTCGGCAGTGCATAAATCAGTTCGCGGTTCCGCTCCTGATGCCGCTTTATACTGGTATTGTCGTATATTGGAAGGTGGCGGCGATCCGCTATATGTTGCGAGACGATTGTTAGCAATCGCTTCAGAAGATATCGGCAATGCAGATCCAACGGCAATGAATATTGCGCTAAACGCTTGGGATTGCTTCCACCGAGTGGGACCTGCAGAAGGTGAAAGAGCAATTGCACAAGCGATAGTGTATATGGCAAGTGCCCCAAAAAGTAATGCCGTTTATACTGCTTTTAAAGCCGCAAGAGCATTAGCACGTGAGTCAGGCCATGAATCAGTGCCAGATCATCTACGAAACGCACCAACTCAACTAATGAAAAATATGGGATTGGGGGCAGAATATCGCTACGCTCATGATGAACCTGGCGCGTATGCACCAGGAGAAAATTACTTCCCAGAATCATTACAAGACAGCCAATTTTACTATCCAACAGAACGTGGTTTTGAAAAACGGATAAAAGATAAATTGGACCATTTGGCTGAACTTGACAGAACAAGTGAGGTAAAACGATATGATTAGCTTGACCAATATCATGTTTGTGGCACTCGGCGGCTCTATTGGAGCAGTTTTTCGCTATGTTATTTCAATTTTAATGCTTCAGCTATTTGGAAGCAGTTTTCCTTTTGGTACACTGTTGGTCAATATATTGGGATCATTCATAATGGGCATTGTATATGCCATTAGTCTCGAAACCTCGCATTTAAGCCCAGAGCTAAAAGCGATGGTCGGAGTTGGCCTTTTAGGTGCTTTAACCACATTCTCGACTTTTTCCAATGAAACATTATTGCTAATGCAAGAGGGACTCTTCATTAAAGCAATTCTCAACGTGTTGTTGAATGTCATCCTATGTATATTCATGGTGTATGTCGGTCAGCAGCTAGTATTTTCTCGCATTTAACTATTAAGAATATATAACATGTTAGATCCAAAATTTTTGCGTAACGAACTTGAAGTCACAGCTGAGCTTTTAGCACGACGTGGCTTTATCCTTGATGTTAGCCGCTTAACTGCTTTAGAAGAAACACGTAAGTCGCTACAAGTGGAAACAGAAGAATTACAAGCATCCCGTAATGCAATCTCTAAATCCATTGGTCAAGCAAAGTCTCGTGGCGAAGATGTTAGTGAAATCATGGCGAAAGTGGGTGACTTAGGTTCTCAGCTCGATGCGAAGAAATCAGAACTAGCAGCGTTATTAGCAGAGCTAAATGGTATTGCGATGAGCATGCCTAACTTACCTGATGATGAAGTACCAGCAGGCGCTGACGAAAATGATAACGTTGAAGTTCGCACTTGGGGTGAGCCGACTAAATTTGATTTTGAAATCAAAGATCACTTAGATCTTGGCGAAGGCTTAGATGGTTTAGACTTTAAAAGTGCCGTTAAAATTACCGGTTCTCGTTTCATTGTCATGAAAGGTCAAATCGCTCGTTTAACTCGAGCTGTCGGTCAGTACATGCTAGATCTACATACTGAAAACCATGGTTATACAGAAATGTATGTACCACTTCTAGTCAATGAAGAAAGCTTATTAGGTACAGGTCAGCTACCAAAATTTGGTGAAGACTTATTCCACACAAAACCTGCTACTGAAGAAGGCCAAGGACTAAGCTTAATTCCTACTGCTGAAGTTCCATTAACTAACATGGTTCGTGACACGATTATCGATGAAGCGGATTTACCATTAAAAATGACGGCATTAACATCATGTTTCCGTAGTGAAGCAGGGTCATATGGCCGTGATACACGTGGCCTTATACGTCAACATCAGTTTGACAAGGTAGAACTGGTTCAAATTGTTAAGCCTGAAGATTCTATGGCTGCACTTGAAGAGTTAACAGGCCATGCTGAAAAAGTATTACAAGGGTTAGGCTTACCTTACCGCACAATGATTTTATGTACTGGCGACATGGGTTTTGGCGCTGCTAAAACCTACGATCTAGAAGTTTGGCTTCCTGCACAAAATACTTATCGTGAAATTTCTTCTTGTTCTAACATGAAGGATTTCCAAGCTCGTCGCATGCAAGCTCGCTACCGTGGCGTTAATGATAAAAAGCCTACATTACTGCATACATTAAATGGTTCGGGTTTAGCTGTTGGTCGTACTGTCGTTGCGATTCTCGAAAACTACCAAAATGCGGACGGTTCTATCACGATCCCTGAAGTATTGCGCCCTTATATGCGTGGCTTAGAGAAGATTGGCTAATGCAATTAGCTAATAAAATGGCCTAATATTCTGTAAGCCAGTTTTCTTTGCAAAAAACCAAACCCTGTGTTTGGTTTTTTATGCCATAAATAAAATAGCGCAAAGTTAAATCTGGATTGAAAGCAGTAAACATGTGCTGAAATAAAAAATTGCAATATGAACACTGTGATTTATTGGATTTACATAGCAATAATGGATAAGTGAAATACACAAATTCGTCAATCTCTGCAAACAATAAGGAGAAAATGTGGAATTACAACGACGCGCTTCATTTGACCATTGTTAAGGAGTATAAAAGAGATTCTCATAGAAGGTTATTAGTGCCTAAAGCATACAATTTATGACTTTATCGAGGCCGCTGCTTAATTTTAGTCAGTTTTTTGAATAGCCAGATTCTCCTTTTTATTACGGATCAAAAATAAGTGAAAAGAATGTCGTTATTGGTTGTTTTTGTATGCGGATACGGATTAGCAAGTTTTCAAGCAACCCGAGCTCAACTTCAAGATGAGATAAATGATTATCCGAATGAAATTGCTATCGCATCTAAGCTATTAACGCTTTATTCCGAGCAATGTGAAGGTGCTGAGCAGACAAGTTTCTCTCCGTATGTGCAACATGCCACTACGCGTTATCAGTTATTGGTTAATAAAGCTGATAAGTTTCCATATTTTTTGGATCAACATTTTGTAGAGAACCATCTTCAATCAGCGTCTGAGTTTAATCAATTAATTCAATCTTCACGCAACCATTTATTTGCATGTTCTAAATCCTAATCGAGGTAAAGGACACGCTAAATTGGTATTGAGTCTTGTATTTATCTTTACCGGACTTTTAGTGTGTTTCTCATTGCCAGCGCTTGGCTCATTAAGCGAATTAGACTCAGCTTATTGTAAGCGATAGTGATGATAGTGATAGTTTGCGTTTTGTTAGGCTGTAAGGATGCGCAGTGTACTTGTCATCAAAAGTGGTTTAATTTGATTCGCTTGTATTGATTCACTCTTGTTTATTCGTGCAGGTAAACGCTGTCGAGTATTTAATGCTAAAATGCTTTTCAGCATTTAACACTAAACTTAATCAACGAGTTCATGCTAGAAATTAAATACACCATAGATGACATCACCACCCTAATGTATGTCGATCAAGTTCATATCTTCAGTAATTTCAACAAACAATGGGTCACCGCTGCATCATTAAAAACGGGTGACAAAATAATCGCCCGTAATGGAAGCCAAGCAAGTATATTACGAATTGTTGAAGTCGATACTCGTAAACCCAATGCAGAACTAGTAGCTAAATTACGTGACGTTAAGTTAAGCCATAACCATCACTTCTTCGTTACACAACAGCCTCAATCGGCTCTTGAAGTTAGCTGTGAGCAACCACCTAATGACCCACTTGAATTAATTCCATATCAACTTGCCAATAAACCTTCTTACTTACCTAATGGTGAGCCGACAGGTCATCATAGTGGGCCATGGGTTGCTGCAAAGTATGTTGATGAAGTGGGTAATGAGTTTATTGGTTGGGGGCGAGCTAATGATCGTCATTGTGCTGAGGATGCAGCTGTTATTGATCTAAAAGATAAAGTTGCAGATGTCAGTTTATTAACTCAACAAAATGTCACTATTTCTCATGCTTATATTCGTAAGTACAGTAAGCGTGGTCGGTTAATTAACACCATGAGCCCATGCCAGTATTGTCGTGACAATTATGGTATGGCCCTTAACGACAGTCGAGTAGGGAATAGTAATGTGGTTAAACCTGGACGTGATCATTTGCCAATTGCATAGTTTATTTAAGCTTATATTGAAGATATTTAGCCCGTTAGCCCGTGCGATAACGACACTATTAAAAAAGCCTGAACGAATAAGTGTCAGGCTTGTTGAAGTCATCAAGTAGGTTAAATGCATTTAGCGGGTTTTGGTAAACCGGCTATTTTGGTTGCTTGTTTTGCGGGGCCAATAGGGAATAATGTGTAAAGGTATTTAGAATTACCTTTATCTGGGCCTAATGCTTGACCTATCGCTTTTACTAAAACACGAATAGCTGGGCTAGTTTTGTATTCTAAGTAAAAGTCACGAACGAAGTTTATGACTTCCCAATGTTGCTCTGTAAGGACAATGTCTTCTGTGGCCGCTAGAATAGGCGCCATATCAGCTTTCCAATCGGTATAATTTTTTAAATAACCTTTAGCATCGACTTCGATTTGCTGACCGTTAAAGTCAAATGAGTTTACCAAGTGATCACCTTCGTATGTTCCAATGTGGCCAGTACAAACTGGTCATAATCGATAACCTTAATATTGTTTGTCTGAGGTAGGCGAGCGCCTAATCCTCTTGCGTCAATATCTTCAATTAACACGTAAATTTTGATGTTTGATAATCGCTGTTGCCACTCATGATTAAGTAAGCAGTTTATGGCATCGTCTGATAATAAGATGCTGTCTTGCTCTGCGATGTATCGTAAACAGCAGGTTAGTGCGTTATCTGTCGTTGCTGAGTGTTGTATTAGGTGCAATATCATTAGTATACCACCACTTCATTTGCTTGCTGAATTAAAGTTTGGATGTGTTTTTCTGAGGCTAATTCAGCTTCAAAGTTAAAATCTTTAGCTGTAATACCAAATTGTACTGCTGAATCTCGGCAGACTAAAACAGTCTCAATATCGTATAAACTTAATGCTTTGAAAGTCGACAGGTAATCTTTACTTCCCACAAGTTCAGGTTGTTGTTCAGGCAGTAAATGCAGTACAGCTTCATCGGTAAATATAATACTGACTTCTTGCTCGAAACTTGCACTGAGCATAGCAAAGTCTAAGCCTTCACGACTGGATGTATTTCCAATAGGGCTTTTTCTGAAGATGACGCAGATTTTTTTCATATCCATTCCTGTATGCATCACTAAAAGCAAACCAATCTTTCTGATTGCTCAATACCCGTGACTAACTCACCTAAACCACCCATAGTAAATTGTTCACTAGCATTATATTGCTGCTTGTCATTTTCTAATGCATCTTGCGCTGATAGGACTCCACGCCTTAATGCAGCAGAGACGCAATTGACTAATTTGACATTATGTTCTGATGCCAGTTTAGTCCAAGCGCGGTGTAAATCATGCTCATCAGATGCTGGGCAAACGAGGCTATTACTGTTGAATACACCTTGCTGATAAAAGAAGATATGGCTGACTTGATGACCTAGTGATAAAACACTTTCAGTAAAACGAAGCGCTCTAAAACTGGCAGTAGACCCATAAACTGTGCCATTAACTTGGATAATAAATTTACTCATAACAATAAAAAATGGCTCCTGAATGAGGAGCCATTTTAGCCTAGTTAACTGATTAATCACAGTGGATTTATAAAGTGACTGACCCGTTACTTGACGCTATTAATCATCATTTCCCATACCAAGCAGGTGAAGAAGTGCCATGAATAGGTTGATGAAGTTTAAGAATAACGAAATTGTTGTGCGGATATAGTTAGTTTCGCCGCCATTTACGATACGACTTGTATCGTAAAGGATTAAACCAACCATGATCATAGCGACAGCAGCTTGTAATGCCATGAACATAGCACCGCTATTAACAAAGAACATATTGATTAATGAAAGGCCAATAACAACAAGTAGGCCGGCGAATAAGAAGCCACCCATAAAGTTAAAGTCTTTCTTCGTCGTGATTGCGTAAGCTGATAAAGATACAAAAATAACAGACGTTAAACCAAATGCTTGCATGATAAGCTCTGGGCCATTATTCAAACCAACATAGTGATTTAGAATATAGCCTAATGAAGCACCTTGCATACCTGTGAAGGCAAAGATCCACGCTAATCCTGAGGCATTGTCAGCTTTTTTCAAGGTGACCATCATGACGACAATACTACCAAGAGATAAACCGATAGACATGAATGGGCCGATATTTAACGCCATTGCGACACCCGCCATTACAGCAGCAAATGCTAATGTCATAGACAGCAGCATATAAGTGTTTTTAATGAGTTTGTTGGTTTCCATCGTCGTGGCTTGTTGACCCGACAAAGTTTGTTGATTCATAACAGTCTCCGAGACGTTAAAAAGAGTGTAATTTAACAAAATGCTCTCTCAGCACATGGTAAATTACTGATAACTTAACTTGATGATACAACAGCTTTGCTACAGCTTAAAGTCATCATGATGAACTAGTTGATTTTACGCCATTAATTTATCTTCAATGTCGCAAAATCAGACAATATGTTGCGCATTAACCTTATTGTTGAAAACAATACTTAAATGAACATTAAATTGGTTAATCTTAAAGGACGACAAAGCCGTGTTTACGCTAACCATTCACGATGGAGCTTGTCTGTATCACCAAGATAGTCGAGCACCCATTCAAGTGCTGGGGACATTTTTTCTTGATTCCAAGCAAGACAACATGGGCTTGCATTTTTAGGGTTTTCTAAGGTTTTCGCAATCAATGAACCCGATTGGATAAAAGGCTTAGCGAGATTAAGTGGCATATAACCAATACCTGAACCGTCTCTAAAGCAATTAATGGCACGAATCCAATCAGGCACAACTAGACGGCGTTGATTGTCGAGTAGCCATGTGGTTCGTTTAGGGATCTCTCTTGACGTATCTTCAAGACAAATAGAAGGGTAGATACGTAATTCATCATCAGTTAAAGGACGATCGATTTCTGCTAATGGGTGATTTTTACTGACTAAAAATGCCCATTCAATGTCTCGCATATCTTTATACTGAAAAACACCACCGACAGGTATCGCAGTGGTTGCACCAATGGCAATATCACTTCTGCCTGTAGCTAATGCTTCCCAAACGCCATTAAACACTTCAATGCGAATAATTAATTCTACATCACTAAAGTGGCGGTAAAAATCTGAGATCAGCACACTGATTCGGTCTGCTCTAACAATGTTATCTAACGCAATAGAAAGTGTAGGTTGCCAACCGTTTGCGACACGTTGAGTGCTTCGTTTTAGGTCATTCATTTCAGCCAGCAACTCTCTTGCATGTTGGACAAAATGTTTACCTGGCTCTGTTAAGCTAACACTACGATGATGCCTTTCAAACAAAATGACACCAAGTTCATCTTCAATTTGTTTTACTGCGTAACTGACGGCTGATGGAACTTTATGCAATTGATTAGCTGCAGCGGTGAAACTACCTACACGAGCGACAATATCAATCATTTCCAATGCTTGTTCTGAAAGCATAGAGGGCGATCCTTTGCTGTGAAAAAATATGAATGCAGTCATCAAAAGTAAACGTTTCACAAACATTTTGCAAGTCATTAGACTGCACGCTGATTTTTAACAGCCCTTTATTTGGAATTATTTTTAAGATGACTAATGCGTCTTCAAACACTGCCAATGTGCAGTATTTTATTTTATTAGCCTATTTAGCTTTGTTGAGTATGTTAGGTTTTATTGCAACTGATATGTACTTGCCTGCATTTCAGAATATTGCTGATTCTTTTTCAACAAGCTTGAATAACGTCGCCTTTTCATTGACTACATTCCTAGCTGGTCTCGCCATAGGCCAATTATTATATGGTCCTTTAGTTGAAAAAATTGGTAAGCAAAACGCATTAATTGCGGGTTTAACGTTATTTGCCGCTGCAAGTGGCGTCATCGTGGCAAGTGATTCAATTACGATGTTAAATATTGCCCGTTTTTTTCAAGCATTAGGAGCATGTAGTGCTGGTGTCATTTGGCAAGCCATCGTCGTTGAAAAATACGACGCTGACAAAGCGCAAAAAGTGTTCTCGAATATTATGCCGCTAGTGGCTTTATCTCCAGCTGTTGCGCCGTTAATTGGAGCTGCGATTGTTAATTCATTTGG
Source organism: Shewanella japonica (assembly GCF_002075795.1). NCBI lineage: Bacteria > Pseudomonadati > Pseudomonadota > Gammaproteobacteria > Alteromonadales > Shewanellaceae > Shewanella > Shewanella japonica. Next base: position 2,633,066 of record NZ_CP020472.1, on the reverse strand, counting down.
CTGGCGTGCGGTATTTGTTACTTTAGTCATTGTGGCCGTTTTACTTATCGTACTCACTAAATGGTTAGTGGCAAGTGAATCAAAACAAGCTGAAGTGCAGCAAAGCATCAGTTATAAAAGCATTGTGAAAAACACCCATTACTTAGGGAACGTGGTTATTTTTGGAGCGTGTTCGGCTGCATTCTTTAGTTACTTAACTGTGTGGCCAAGTGTCATGATTAAGTTTGGCTACGAAGCGCAGGCAATTGGACTCAGTTTTATTCCTCAAACCATCATGTTTATCGTAGGTGGTTATATGAGTAAGGTATTAGTTAAAAAGTGCGGAGCTCAATCAGCCCTTAAATACTTACTAGGTTTATTCTTTGCTTGTGTTGCTGTAATTGCGTTAGTCACTTTAGTTATGACGATGGAAACTATATATCCATTGCTGATTTCTTTCTCTGTTTTAGCGGCGGCCAACGGCGCGATTTATCCTATTGTGGTCAATAACGCATTACAGCAGTTTAGTCAGAATGCGACTAAAGCAGCTGGCTTACAAAACTTTATTCAAATCGGAATGGCCTTTGGGGCTTCGAGTATTGTTGCTATGCTGGCTCAATATGCTGAAATGACGATTGGATTGGGCATATTACTGAGCGCTGTTGGAGTCTATTTAGGTTACTTGTTATCAAAGCAAGATAGTTGGGCGAGTATGTCGAATGGTTTTGTAGCGCCAGATCCAGCAAGAGTAGGGCTCTATTCAGATAAAAAATCGACAGATTGATTGTAAGTCAAGCAATCGATTAGTTTTATTAGTTTTAGTACTTTACAGCAAACGTCGAGAGCATTATTATTCTCGTCGTTCGGAGAGATGGCAGAGTGGTCGAATGCACCGGTCTTGAAAACCGGCATGGGTTTGTAGCCCATCTAGGGTTCAAATCCCTATCTCTCCGCCATATTTAAAGAAGCCCGCTATTTTATTGCGGGCTTCTTGCTTTTTCGATTTTGAAATATTGGCAATAGGTTTGTAGCGCAATCGATGTAGGGTTCAAATCCCTATCTCTCCGACATATTTAGAGAAGCCTGCTATTTTATAGCGGGCTTTTTGCTTTTTCGATTTTGAAATATTGGCAATGGATTTGTAGCGAAATAAAGATAAGAGTAGAATCTGAGTTCCATATGTTTATTTCTTGCAGATTCTAGTATTGATTTACTCAGCCTACGCTACTGCTCACTAAACTTACTATTTGATGCATAGTTAGCCAAACAATCATAATCTTTAAATTAATACTTTACACTAACCAGAGTGATAGCTATTATCTTGCTCGTTCGGAGAGATGGCAGAGTGGTCGAATGCACCGGTCTTGAAAACCGGCATGGGTTTGTAGCCCATCTAGGGTTCAAATCCCTATCTCTCCGCCATATTTAAAGAAGCCCGCTATTTTTTAGCGGGCTTTTTGCTTTTTCGATTTTGAAATATTGGCAATGGGTTTGGAGCGCAATCGAAGTAGGGTTCAAATCCCTACCTCTACAATATATAGAAAAGCTTTTACTGATTACTAACGAGCTAATTGTTTTATTACCGCTGTAGTCACTATACAACAGGCGCAACTTTACACCCAAATAAGTAAAAGTATGGAGGTTAAATTGGCTAAAGCCTATGGTCATAGCAACTAATGAAATCATTTTTTATCTACTTTACTTGTTCTTGTATTGCTTCTTCTAGCTCTTTTGTAGAAATAGGTTTAGTGAGTATGGTATCAATTCCATTTTGTAAAAAAACTTCATGATCTTGTTTAAATGCATCAGCTGTCAGAGCAATAATTGGTAAATATAATTGTAATTCTTGCGTTAAGTATTGGGCAAACTCTACACCGTTCATCTCTGGCATATTGATATCTGTTATGATTAAATCTATATCATTGTTAGCTTTTATTAACTGTATTGCTTCGATGCCATTCGCAGCACTGACATAGAGGTAGCCGAGTTCTAGAAGTTGTTGCTGCAATACGAATAAATTAAAAGGGTGGTCTTCAACGAGTAAAACTTTCAACGATTTTTTTTTCTGATGAGATATTGTCGCTTTTTCATCACAGCTTATATCTTGTGTTTCACTGTTAGCACTGTTAGCACTGTTAGCACTGTTAGCACTGTTAGCACTGTTAGCACTGTTTGTAATTTTGTATGGGAGATTAAATTTTGCTTGGCTCCCTTTGAATTTCTCTGATGAAAGTAAAAAACTTCCTCCCATGACGCGTATGAATTCAATTACAACATTTGAACCTAATCCTGTGCTTGCTATATTATAATTTGTTGAGAACTGTGCAAAAGGTTTAGTATATTGTTTCGTTTCTTTTTCTGTCATCCCGATACCGTTATCTTGTACTGTTATAAATAAATCACCTTGATGTTCATCAATTATTTGGTATTCATAAGCAATTTTTACAAATTTGTGTTGTTTTAAATTATCACTGTACTTAATAGCATTGCTAACTAGATTGATTAATATTTGCTTTAGTTTTGCATGGTCGAGAGTTATCTTCATATCTGGCTGTATTGCGGTATTTTCAATCAGAATGTTGCAAGAGTTATCTTTAGCTAGCAAAGATAGCATTAATTTAACATCTTGAAGTGTGCTGCCTAAAAAACGACTTGTATTTACAACGTCTGTATTTCCAGATTCTATTTTAGATATATCTAATATATTGTCGATATGGTTTTTTAGTGTTAGCGCTGAAATTTTAATGATTTTTAAGTCGTAATCAGATATTCGATTATCTTTTACTAATTCAATGACACCGATAATACCATTTAAAGGTGTTCTGATTTCATGGCTCATCGCAGCTAAAAATTTTGATTTTTCTTCAGTTTTGTTAAAAACGGTATCTTTTTGTTGGTTCAATTTATTAAATAATGAAATAAATACAAGAGTATTTAATAGGAAAATTACAACAAGTATTAATAGCGGGTAACTTAAATTTTGCGTTAATTTATTGCGGGCTTCTAATTGTTCTTGTATTGAATCTACTGATTTTTTAAATTTAGTTGATGTTTGCGCTATATATCCTAAAAAGCTTAATTTTTTATTTTCAAGTTTTTCATTTGCTTCGGTTAAATTGTTAAAGTTACTACGTAATAGTAGTAGATTTTTATCCAATTCACTCCAGTGTATTCTTTGCTTAGTGTTTAATTGGTTTTTAGTGAGTTTGAATAATTCATCAAATACCTTATTCCCTTGTAAGTTTATGTTGTTTATCTCATTTTTGCTAAAATTGATTTTCTTTCCTGACTCGATTACTTTTGTTACTTTTTCTAAAGATTTTAATGCTAATGTTATTGTTTTACTGTCACTAAATTCTAGTTCATTTAATTTTAAAACGTTATCATAAATAGTAATTAAGTTTTGTGTGGTTAGTCTTGTTTGTCTTTCTTTTAAAACATTTAGTTCTAATAATGATGTAATGTCTGCAATAGATTTAGATTTTACTTTTGATATTTCATCATTAACAGAATTGATAGATTGGATTATCGTTTCTGTTAAGTAAAAATTTTCTTGATTTGTAATTGAAATTGTTTTTAATAGTTTTAGTTTATGATTAACTTCTATGATATCTATATCATCATAAAGTAGGTGATTTTCTAGCAATTGACGTATTTGATACGTCGCTCTTGCTTTTTCTATTACTTTATACTGCATTTTTATATTCGTGTTTTGTGCATGTAGAGATAAAGTTTGATATAAGGTGATTGCCAATAAAAGGAAAAGTGATATGGCTACTGAAAACTTCACTTTATTAAAAGTATTAATTAAATTCATTGTAACCTCATTATGTCGTTGTCTTTTTAACTTTAAAATATGATTTTAATCCTTCATGGTATTCTTTAATTGTCAACCCAAATTCAATTAAGTTTTTTGACAATTTTTCTTGGTCTAATGTTATGAAATTGTAGATTTCACTTATGTTAATAAGTTGAGTTGAACCTTTCATCTTATGTTTAATGTTATTTATTTTAATAGTGTCATTGTTGTTGATGGCATCACATAATTGGTCATAGTCACTCAATAAAACTGAAAAGTATGTGTTAAATAAACTTTCAATCACTTCGGTTTCAAATATTGACGTCTTGTTTGAAAAGTCATTTATCAAGTTGTAATATTGTACTTCGGACATTTCTTCACCTATTTATATTCAAGTAATTTACGGTCAAGATCAATTCCGTTAATCGGAGTTGAAATTAAGTAACCCTGAATCAGATCACATCCAAGGTCTTTTAGCTTACTTTGCACATCTAAACTTTCAACACCTTCTGCAACAACTGGTATATTTAGCTCCTTACCTATCTTTACAAGAGAGTTAACTATAGCAAGCTTTTTATTATCATTTAGAAGGTTATTGATAAACTTTCGATCTATCTTAATTTCATTAAATGGAAAAAGTTTAAATCTTTCGAAAGACGATTGGTTTTCTCCAAAGTCGTCAATTGATAAATTGAACCCTTTCATTCTAAGTCTAGTGCATACATCTAACAAAAGTTTGTTATCTACAATTTCATCTTCTAGCATTTCTAAAATAACGTTACTATTTGGTATATTATAAGATTTAGTCATTTCATCAATATTATCAGGAAAGCTAATGTCTTCCATAATAATAGTAGGTATATTTATAGAACATGTAATGTTAATTCCTCTTAACATCAAACTTGAAACTTTTCTCATTGCCTGTTCTATAACTGCATGTGTTAACTCTTTCATTTGCTCTTTGCTTAGGAAATCTAAGAACTGATAAGGTAGTAACAAACCATATTCAGGATGAGTAAGACGTGCTAATGCTTCTACACCGACTATTTGCATATTTTTCAGACATTTCTGAGGCTGGTAAAAAACAACTAGATGCTCAGATATTTCAGCATTTTTTACAAATGGACCAATGTCATGTAAGTGAGATTTTACTTGGTTATTGGAAGCATTATCTAAAGCCTTATTTGACATTTTTCCATTTATTGCATTAATTATTATAGATGTGGGTAGCTTAGGCTTTGTTAACATGCCTATAATTTTTACATCATACATCTCAGCTAGATTATTTACAGAGTTAAACATATCATGATCAATGGAACTGCAAAGAATAACTTCTAATTTATAATCTAAAGTTGGTAAATTTCTTAAAACAAAGACACCGTCGCCTTTTTCCATCATTATATCTAAAATTATGTAATCTATTTTATTTTGCTTTAAAATTTCTAAACTTTGATTTCCATTACTAATGTCAAAGATTTTTATGTTGGGTGAGACTTCTTTTAACGATTCTACATAAGTTTTCCTAATGAATTCATCGTCTTCAATAATAAGAATGTTGATCATAAAATTTCCTTAGATTGTAGTGTTTCATATTTGTAGATATACAAGTTATAAAATAGCTTTGAAGACTTCAATGTCTCTGTTTCTGCATACATTACGGATATTCCATTATTGTATTTTTCGACTGACTGATGCTCTTTAAATCCAAGCTTTTCAGCAGTTATACGTTGTTGTGTGTTGTGGCAAATAATCCCAACCCTTACTATTTGATTGTCGACAATGTTACTAATTATATTAGAAAGGCATATTTGTGTTATTATTTCCGTTAACCCAAAATATCCGGCTATAATAACGGAATCATTTATCGAATCATTTATCGAATCATTTAACTTTTTTTCTAATTGAAAAATTTCAATATTTTTTGACAGGTATAACCAAAAGCTTTCTTTATTCAACATATAAGTACTATAGTAACCAACAACTCCTGTTTGTGATAAATATATGTACGTATTAATATTTTTGAATAAATTAATTTCGTATTTTTGCTTACTTTTAAATAAATACTTGCTTATAGCATTCCACACATCTTTACTTTTAAGGTAAGTGAGTTGGTCTATTACCTTACATTTGATATTTACAGTTTCAATCATTAGTGACTGGCTAAATGACAACTTTCTGTTGATCAAAGAGCCTGTTTTTGGTGAGATAGCACTCAAATTTTCAATAGTATACTTATACCAATCAATTCCGATTAGCTTTGCTATCTTAATTTTTTTATACAATACCGGCTTTGTTACATCATTTTCCCATCGACTGATAGTTACAGCGTCTAAACCATTAAAACCATCTTCTGCAGAGACTATTAGTTGAACCAAGTCTTGCTGTGTAACTTTATTTTGTTTCCGGTAATCTCGAATGAGTTTTGAAAACAGACCACTTTTCATAAAAATCTAAAACCAATGTTGTTGCTTAATTGCATTTATTGTCATTTAAATGAGCAGGTACATACATAGCATTAAATTTACACCGTGATAGAAAAGTGCTAACCTCCATATTCGGCTTTTAACATTTTTTCAACATCTTAAGTTTTTGTGGTGGTGCTAGCTCCAACAGCAAATGAACATTAGTTTAAGTGGTATCTGGTAATTGTCATGTTAGGGACATTTGGAGAGAATCATGTTTGGTAAACATATTAAACGCTTTCGTGATAAAGCAGGTTTTACTCAAGCACAGCTTGTAGCACAAATTCAAACACATCATGAAATGTTCAGTGCCCTTGATGAAATAACGCTATCTCGATGGGAAAATGGTCACACTAAACCTTCTAGGAAAAAGCAAATTGCATTACTGATATTTTTTGATGCTTTAAATGATATTCGTGATCTTACCGTAGATGACATAAAATATGCAGGTAAGCTCTCAAAAATACTAGAGAAACGATATAAAAATCTTTTTTCAAAAAGTGAAGCACCATATGCGTTACCCAGTTCTAAAGTTACCGTAACCTTTTACGAAAAGCTCCCTGAAGAGAAATTAAACTTCTATTCTAATTACTTGGAAGAGGTTAATAGTATTAAATTAAACTTAACTAATTTTAATTGTATGAATGAAAATATTGAAAAAGTAGGGTTATATGAGTTTCATTCTTCAAATAATGTTTTGATGGGGCACTTGCTATTTATAATAGCTAAAAATAACTTTATTGCTGATTCTTTATCTAAAATCGTACAGGAAAAAATATCGTTAGAGGAAGGCTCATCTCTATATATAATTACTACTTATAGTGCCTCTAAAGAAATTTATATCTATCGTAACCTTTTGATTCTCGATTCTTTGATGAGCGTAAGTGAACTCCCAAAATCTATATATATTAGGGCTGGTAATGATTCTGGCGCTAGCATTTTGGATACGCTTGAAGCAGAAATTGTAGGTAAAGGGCTTAAGACTAAAAATGGAGTAAAACTCTATAATCATCAATATAAATGGATTCTATTTAAAGTAAATACGTTACATATGCTAAGTGCTAAAGAATTCTATTTTGATGAGGAATCAATAGAACACGAATTTATTATCAATAATGCAACCTTATAGATAATGTTATTCTCATTGTATTTATATAAGTGTACTGGTCAACCCAAATTGGACACTTGTAGTTGAGAATTCTCAAATTCTACAGGTGACAGATCACCATAGCAGAATGAAGTCGTTCCAAGTTGTAATATTTCATGTAAGTAGTCACATCTTGCTTTATAAATTCCTGTGTTGGTTGAGCAACTTTAAAAATCCCATCGTGTTTCAAACTACCAAAGAAACGTTCAACGACGACATTATCCCAACATGCACCCACATCCCCCATGCTGGCTCGGATACCATAGGTTGATAACAGCTTACCGAATTGCTTGCTGGTATACTGTGAGCCTTGGTCGCTGTGAAATACCAGCCCTCTGGCCGGTCGAAGCTGGTTGTAGGCTTTCATTAATGCCTTAGATATCAAACCTGTGGTCATTCGTTTGTCTATGTGCCATCCCACAATCCGGCGTGAATATAAATCCATCACCACAGCTAAATACATCGAGCCTTTACTCGTCTTTAAATACGTTACATCACCTACCGAAATCTGATTAGCTGATCCAGGGGTAAAGTTCATGTTTAAAAGGTTGTCAGCCACTGAACCGGAGTGTTTACGCTGTGTAGTCACCTTATAAAAACGTCACTGTACTGCTTCAGCAACGTTATAACCTTGTTCTAGCACCATCAATACAACTTCAACTTCAAAAGCTTGCGGATAACTCTTATGTGATTTTTTAGACTAATAACGACCTCTTAATTATTAGACCATACTGACTCAAAATCTAGTGTCCGTTCGAATTAGAGCATTACAGAGCGAGTAAGAAATCGATGGCGCAATATAAACGATTAAAACCAATACCAAGGCTATGCTTGTGGAAGTGATTTTTTGGTGAAATAAGGATGGGTGTAAATTTACTGGTGTTAACCCTAAGCTCGTCTGCTGTAATTAACCTAGTAGGGTTTACCCAGACAGTATTATTAATTTTTAAGGTGACATTTTCATAGGATTATGATTGGTTCAAGCTAAGTTATTTATCAAATTTTAATAGCGAAAGTTGAAATTAGCATTTTAATCTATGGCAGGTTTTATTCTGCTATGTCACCTAGGTGTTAATGGATTATATAATTCAAACATAGATTATAAATAATCTATTGTTGAATATGTTTTTTTTGATTTATATAAGGTGAGTAAATATGAAAGTGTTAAGTATTAATAAATTAGTTGCGGTTGCCAGTTTTGGCGTTATGAATATCTTTTTATCTTCAGGTGTAATGGCGGCGGAAACAACAGAGATTGAAGTTTCAGCAGAAATCCCTGCAGCTGATTTTCATTATAGACCCGCTTCGCCAATTAGTGGGGTACAAGAAATGGAATATAATCTTCTTAATTCAAAGCTTGAACCTTTATCGTATACGTTTTCGTATAAAAAGGGTAATGCACTGAATGGTATCACTGCAGAACTGAATGAAGATGCGTCACTTTGGGATGGCGGTGCTGAAAAGATTGCCATGGTGGTTGATATTGATGGTAAGGCTATTACTCAGGCTAACCCCGTTGAAGTTGTCGGCGGGTCAGATAATGAAGAAGGCTCACAGGTATTAACACTTACTCCTGCTGAGCCAACTGCTGGTCAAACTGGTTCTTTTACTTCAACGGTATCATTAAGCTTTGAAGCAGTAGTGCCATAAATTGTTTGTTCAGTGCTGATGAGTGGTGAATAATTTATAAATTAGTGGGGTGAGTATTATTTAAAGTTAGCATTTTGGTTTTTGTCTATTCTTTGTGTGCTATTAAGTTTGCATGTAATTAAATTATATAATTTGGCTATGGGTTAAATAACCTATTGTTGAATTCGGTTGTTTTTTTTGTGATTTATATAAGGTGAGTAAATATGAAAGTGTTAAGTGTTAATAAATTAGTTGCGGTTGCCAGTTTTGGCGTTATGAATATCTTTTTATCTTCAGGTGTAATGGCAGCAGAAACAACAGAGATTGAAGTTTCTGCAGAAATTCCTGCAGCTGATTTTCATTATAGACCCGCTTCGCCAATTAGTGGGGTACAAGAAATGGAATATAATCTTCTTAATTCAACGCTTGAACCTTTATCGTATACGTTTTCATATAAAAAGGGTAATGCACTGAATAGTATCACTGCAGAACTGAATGAAGATGCGTCACTTTGGGATGGCGGTGCTGAAAAGATTGTCATGGTGGTTGATATTGATGGTAAGACCATTACTCAGGCTAACCCTGTTGAAATTGTCGGCGGATCAGATAATGAGGAAGGCTCACAGGTATTAACACTTACTCCTGCTGAGCCAACTACTGGGCAAACTGGTTCTTTTACTTCAACGGTATCATTAAGCTTTGAAGCAGTAGTGCCATAAATTGTTTGTTCAGTGCTGATGAGTGGTGAATAATTTATAAATTAGTGGGGTGAAAATTATTTAAAGTTAGCATTTTGGTTTTTGTCTATTCTTTGTGTGCTATTAAGTTTGCATGTAATTAAATTATATAATTTGGCTATGGGTTAAATAATCTATTGTTGAATTCGGTTGTTTTTTTTGTGATTTATATAAGGTGAGTAAATATGAAAGTGTTAAGTGTTAATAAATTAGTTGCGGTTGCCAGTTTTGGCGTTATGAATATCTTTTTATCTTCAGGTGTAATGGCAGCAGAAACAACAGAGATTGAAGTTTCTGCAGAAATTCCTGCAGCTGATTTTCATTATAGACCCGCTTCGCCAATTAGTGGGGTACAAGAAATGGAATATAATCTTCTTAATTCAAAGCTTGAACCTTTATCGTATACGTTTTCGTATAAAAAGGGTAATGCACTGAATGGTATCACTGCAGAACTGAATGAAGATGCGTCACTTTGGGATGGCGGTGCTGAAAAGATTGCCATGGTGGTTGATATTGATGGTAAGGCTATTACTCAGGCTAACCCTGTTGAAATTGTCGGCGGGTCAGATAATGAGGAAGGCTCACAGGTATTAACACTTACTCCAGCCGAGCCTACTGCTGGTCAAACTGGTTCATTTACTTCAACGGTATCATTAAGTTTTGAAGCAGTAGTGCCAGAAGTGTAATAGTTTTTAAACCTGAATGAGAAGAGTCATATAGATAAATCTTTATTAGATTTATCTATGTGATAAATTCGCCGAGTAAAAATGTATTTATTAAATTAATAAAGCAACTCATGAATTACTGTTGTTTATAAAGTTGTTTCTCTTTCCTATTAAAAATTATTGTTGCAAAGCTCACTATCTCAATCTTGATATATTCATTATGCGGAATGTTTAATTTGAATCTTGATTTATTTAATGGTGATGATTGAGCAAGTTTTAATTTTTTAGGTGTAATTAAATGAAGGTGTATATGTGAACAGGGTAATAACTTTAGCCTTAATTTCTGTAATGGGCTTTTCAATATATTCATTTGAAAATAAACATAATTATTTATTGGATTTTAGCATCAATAAGGCACCTAGCATAAATAAAATTGAAAGCGCTGAGCCAACTGTTGAAAGTATTGTATTTAAAAAAAATACTGGGGGCACTAATGTGACAGTTCAAGCTCAAAGTAAAATAGGAGTAAATACAGAAACAACACTAAAACTTCAAGAAGCTAAACAAGCAGAAACAACTATAAAAACTGCGCTTTCAGTGGAAGATCAAACAGTATTTCAAAGGGAAACGGTTTCTAAATATGAAAAAGCTGAGCAACCAATTACTGAAATAAAAGCTGAATCAGAACCCCGTATTCAAATTGTTGACAAAACCAAAGCAACAATAAAACCACAAGTAGCAGAGGCTATAGGTTTTCAAACAAGTAATGTAAAAGATAAAGGGCAAAAGCAAAGTCCCTCTATGTTAAAATCTAAACAGAGTGTTAAACAATTTTATGATGAATTATTTGAAATGCCAATGGTTATAAAGGTATTAGTAAATAATGAATTATCGAGTTTAGGCCTTTTTAAAGTATCACAAGACGGTAGCGTATTATTAAAAGAAATTTATAAAGGTGATATACCTATAGCTGTGGAAGATAGCTTAAAATTAGGCATAAATTATATCGATTGTGATGGTAAAAAAAGGATACTTGTGGTATTTTTGACGCTGTTAACTTTTCATTAGAAAAGATGACCTTAGAGTTATCCTATGTTGAACATACAAAAGTCGAAAGTAATATTTTTAATAAAGAATCGATATCTGCAAGATTAGACAGCTTTGCATCTTTTTCAGATAGTAATGCATCAATTTATTCTGATGCTATGTTTAATCTTGGCGGTCATAGAGTGTTTGGCTCTATACAAGCTAATAGTTTTTATGATTCAGATTCTAGTTTCGACGTAAAATTGGATTCATTATATTATCGTAAATCATTTGATATGAATCAGCTTGATTTAGGCTTAATTAGAACAAGCGATGCAGAGCAGGGTGCTCAGAGTGTTTTATTTAATGGAACCAGGAGCTTTGTAGGGGCATTTTTCTCAAACCAATCTGATTTGAGTAATACAGAGCAGGCCTATTCACAGGATAACGATTTAGTGTTAATCCTAAATGATAGTAGTAATGTTGAGGTCTATTACAGCGGAAGGTTAATTGATTCGCAATATTTAAATAAAGGTATTCAGCGCCTTTCGGTACAAAACTATCCGAAGGGAAATTATAATGTGACAATTAAAGTAAAGGAGAAGTCAGGAACCGAGTATACACTGGATAAATTCGTATATAATAATGCTAATCAACAGGATTTTAGCTATGGAGCATCTTTCGGTGTTCCGGTGAATGACAGTTTTTGCGATACAATTTACTGCGGTGATGACAACATATATGCTAGCTTTTATGTCAATAAGAACTTTTTTAATTTACTAAACGCAGGTGTTAAAACCATTTATGAAGGTGATAAAGATTTAGCGTTGTCATTAAACTTAGACTCTCGTTTTGAAAATTTATCGTTTTATTCTGATAGTACATATGATGATTATTTTAATCAAAACTTTCGAGTGACATATAATGAAGGCCCGATTTCTACATCAATGGGTTATTTATATAAAGGAAAAGAAGAAAAAGAACAGCAACTCACAGCATCATTAGTTTATCGTTTAAATAAAGATAGTAACTTAGGCATTAATTACAACCAGAATTTCACAGAGGGTGACTCGATAGGTATATCATCAGGGATAACTTATCAAAATAGATTTGAAATTGGTGGCTTTAATCCGTCGGTTACTTTCGGTGCTAATCATAGTAGCTATTTAGATAAAAATGATACTGTTTATTACGTAAGCTTTAACATGAACTTTGGTGAATCTGACGATAACATCAGTTTAGATTTTTCAGCAAGAAATGATGATGGTAAAAATATACGCGCTATGGGTGCCGGTTATCAGAAAAATTTACAAGGTGGTTTCTTCAATAATTATAACTTGTCAGCCGAGCTTGATGAAAACAATATGTATAGATTCGGAGGGAGTACGTATATAGATCACAAGTATATGAAAGGCAGTATATTTGCGGAACATCAAGGTGGTGGAAGTGATAATCAGACTAGCGTAGGAGGCAATTTAACGAGTTCTTTGTATACTGATGGACAAAACCTTGTGATGGCTAAAAATAAACACTCGTCAGGAGTTATTATTGATGTTGAGAGTGAAGTTGATGACGGGGACCTTTACATAATGGTTGACGGTTATATGCAGCCTCTTAAAGAAGGTAATAATTTTGTTTCAGTGCAGAGCTTTACAGAGACTAAGCTTAATTTTATCCATAAAAAAGACTACAAATTATCAAAAGATAGGGCGACAGTTACAGTAGGTATCGATGAGGTAGCATCAATCGATCTAGATATTGAGAATAGCGTAACTGTTATTGGGCGATTAATGGATAATAACACTGCAAAAAGTGGTGTTCATATTGAAAACCATGTGTCAGACACATACAGTGGTGATGATGGGGTGTTTATCTTGCAGGTAAGTGCAAAATATCCATCGATATCTTTTAATGGCCAAGAAGTGCTAGTTGACGTCAATCAAGCAAGTGATGCAAATATAATTTATATTGGAGACCTTTTATTATGAGTTCAATAAAACCGAGTCAGTGCAGGATTATTTTTGTGTTACTGCTAGCATTTGTTGCTTGGCCTAGTCATGCAACATTGAAGCTCAGAGATATGTATTTTAACCCCAAAAGTAATATCCAATTGGAAAATATTACTAACATCTCTGAAACCGAAAGTGATTTTGTAAAAGTCAGCGTTTCTGAACTACATTTTAATAAAGAGACCGCAAAGTTTGATGAAATTGCACTATCAGATCCTACAGATTTAGTCATCAGTCCGAGTCGTATCGTGATACCTCCACTGAGTACGGTACCTTTTAGAGTTATTTCTAAACCAAGTGACAAACTGAAAATATACAGAGTACGTTTTACGCCAATCTCACCGAAAATTGAACTGGGCTTTACTCAAGAAGAAATAGACAGTGCTGTTGTAGCGACCGGAGTCACAATTAAAATGGCAATGGGGACCATATTTTATATTGACCCAATTAAAAAGCAATATGACACCAATGTAGAAAGAAAGGGTAAAGAAGTGGTTGTTACTAATAGCGGAAATTCAATGGTTATTATTGACCAACTAAAGTCCTGCAAAGGGGAGGTATGCAAGTCAGAAGGTCGATTCTTGTTACGCCCTGGTAGTGTTTATAAATTTGCAGGTGAAGTGGTGAAATTAAGAATCAATGAAGGAGAGAAGAGTAAAAAATGGGAACTGTAATCGTTTCAATTATTGGAATTCAAACTTTATTAACTTTTTTAGTCTTTTATGTGGTTGATTGTTTAGTATTGAGATATATATGAAAAAAATGATAAATTCAGTACCAATTGTAGTATTCAGCTTTTTTTGCTTTTTCAGTCAAGCAAATGCAACGTCAAAACTAATTACACTTAATTTAGACACGACAGACAGTGTTGAATCATTCGTCAGTGTTAATGCTAAAATTTTACAAGGGCCGATAAATAAAGGGGATGTTGTCACTGACTATTTCGATTCGGATACTGATCAAGGTTGGCCTAGATTTGTTATTAGCAAAGATGCGGTGCATCGTAAAGTCCAACTTGTGAATCAGAATAGTGATATTATAAACGCGGAATTATATATATCTAGACTCTTTTTCCCTAATTATTTTCTTTTACCTTATAAAATGATTGGAACTAATTGCACCAATACTTTTGGGACAGAAGGCTGGGACGGAACTAGCCAAACTAGAACCCAAAGGTATTGGTACCCTATAGGAGGAGTCTCTAAGGAGAGGGTAGAGTGCATTGTTGATTATTCAGCAGCGGTAAATTTTGGAGAATCTAAATTGTCTGAGGAACTTATGTCATCTTTGTCGTATTTCTTGTTGACTCTTGATATTACAGAGGAACCTATAGAGAGAGTGAAAGCTGGTGTTTATACCTTACTTGAACCTGAAACTTATACAGTATGCGGGACACTAAATGCCTGTGATCTAAGCATTAATGCTGGTGGGGCGTTTCCTGCAACGGTTACTAATCCAATTATAACGATACAAGTAGAAGCAACTATGCCGGTTGTGACAACATTCACCACAGATAAATTCATTAAATTAGATGATGCGAAAAGTAGTTATCTTATGACGGGCCAATATCCTGAAATTTTGGAAGCGGAAGCTGATTTTCAATATGAGTCGAATTCAAACAATACCTGGTCTTTAACATGTGAATATAGCTCAGCAGATAGTTGTGCTACCAAATCTGATAGCGGTGATTTGTTGCCTTTTGATATAGTCATTGATCTCCCTCAAACACATATTACGGACTCTGGCCAAACTCAAGATATTAAATTTAAACCGAATCATGATTTAGTTGTGTTAGCAAATAAAAGTAGCTCCGGCATAGATTATCGTGGTCGTGGTGAGATTAAAATGTCGACGTTAGCAGGTGAAAGTGAAAGGGTATATAAGGATCATTCAGGAACAAGTTATCAAGGCAAGGTTACTATTACAATTGATGCCATTGTTAAATAATCACTGGTTAAAACATATATTGTTGTGTTCATCATTGTGTGTCATTTCAGTAGAATATCCAAAACAGGAATGACACATTACTCAACCATTTGATGTTGACCAAGCGCTTATAGCGCTCCAAGCAGGAAAAAGCCTGACGGGCAAAGACAGTGTACTTGGCCCGGCTTATCAAGCAATTCACCGAAGCCGCTCTGACAGCCGAGTTAGAGCATCACATAGAAAGTGAGTCTCACCCCACTTGCAAGTACGGTCAAGTACGGTAAAACATCCAAGACAATCAAACAGCATTAAGGAAGCTTTGAGCTTGATACTCACAGAGATAGAAATGTTACTGTCGAGCCACAGCGCATAAAGAAGAGGCAAACAATACTAACAGATGATATAGACCTAAAACCCTCTCAATGTTGAGTATGGATATGAGCTAGCGAGATATCATTAAA
Organism: Shewanella japonica; assembly: GCF_002075795.1. NCBI lineage: Bacteria > Pseudomonadati > Pseudomonadota > Gammaproteobacteria > Alteromonadales > Shewanellaceae > Shewanella > Shewanella japonica. The sequence continues at coordinate 2,617,226 of NZ_CP020472.1, read as the reverse complement.
CACGTTGAGGATATGTATAGTATAAACGTCTCAGGCGGTACGATTAACAGCGTGACAGATAAACTTATCCCTGAACTCAAAGGGTGGCAACTGTAGTGGCATAGTTAATTTGGCCACCTAGTTAGAGGTAATTTCATCACTTCATAAGATAATAGGTGACGCTATGAAAAAACGTACAAGAAGACTTTTTAGCGCAGAATTTAAACTTGAATCTGCTCAATTAGTGCTAAATCAAAATGACTCAATCGTTGAAGCTGCTCAAGCCATGAGTATAGGTTAATCAACCATGGATAAATGGGTTCGACAATTAAGAAAAGAGCGATAAGTTAAGCAACCTAAAGCATCACCTATATCAGCAGAATAAATTGAACTTCGAGAGATAAAAAGAAACTTGCTAGCCCCCAGCAGAACAACGAAATATTAAAAAAAGCCGCAGCTCTGTTGATGTCGGACTCACTGAACAATTCTTAATAATTGAGAAAACTCAGGCAGAGCTACAGCATAAATACATTATGTGAAGTGTTCAGTATTCATCGTAGTAGTGACAAATATTGCAGAAAGAGACCAACAACCATTAACGCAGATAAGGTCAAGCTTCGCAGCCTAGTCAGCTAAGTACACACTGCAAGTAATGGGTCGGCAGGTACTAGAACGATTGCAGATATGGTTACCCAGCAAGGTGTCTCGCTAAGCCGTTATCGTGCCACTAAGTTGATGAAAGAGTTGGGTATAGTTAGCTGTCAGGTACCTAAACACAAATACCGAAAAGCGGCAGTAGAACATATTGAAATCCCTAAACACTTAGGTCGACAATTCGCTGTCACTGCACCTAACGAAGTCTGGTTAGGTAATGTTACCTAAGTATGGGCTGGTTACCTTTGATTTGTAAAATACAATCCCCACCTTCTTTTACTTTATAATCAGGTATTTGTGATTAAAAGCCCAATGCATCAAATGTCAGTAATTCCGATTTCAAATCAAGACACGTAAGCAATACTTGAACGAGTTTGAGTTCACTCTTTTTGCTCGCACCTGATTTAACTCTAAATACTAAACCAGAGCTTTTATCACATGCCATTACCACATGTAATGCAGCACTTGAAGCTGATGTTTCGCAGCTTTAAACACTTTGCCATCAATCCCTATAGATGATAGACCAGTGCTAGGCCGATGCTCGTTGCCCCAACTCAACAAGGCGCCTAGCAAGGATTACTTCCCTAAAGATGCGACCAATGCCTAGCTGGCTGGGAATACCATTGGTAATCGGGCGGCATTTTCGTAACCATTCCAATTTCAACGTGCCGAATTCATGGTAAGCAGACCAGCTTTGAGCACTAGAGATGACGGCACTTAGTACAAGGAAACAGATGTCAATAACATCATGTTGTTGATTTATATAGGAACGGCAATCGGTTATGTTATCAAGGTGTTTTAGCATAATCGGTCAAAAGGCAAAGAAAAAGAAACCTATTTGATCATACTGGTTGGATCAATCAAGTTATTTATATCTCATTGTTTTTAAATAATAGGTCTATAAAGCGATCAAATATGATCAGCCCCTGCACAGGATATGTGTTTCACTTCAATAGTAGCGCCTCTATAGATAATTGGCGGATTGGCATTTTCTTATTTTTGTATTGTCATTGTGCTATTCATTTGCGCTTCTTTATCGGTTAATAATATATCTGTTGTTTATTCAATTACTTTTAGTGTTTTATTTGAATGTTAATCAACCAGAGCTTTATCTATTTTTAAAAAAGAGGATTTAATTATGTTTAGGGAAATAAATGGTAAAGAGTTGGAGTCGGTTCTTGGTGGTAAAAAGTACAAGGTTACATGTACTGCTAAACTGATTCGTGGTATAGAACTTGGAAGTGAAACATTGCCGGATGTTTTCAAGAGGAATCAAGTAAATTCTATGGGTGGCCCTAAATGTAAACAGTGGGCATTAAACCATTTCGGTCCAGCTGGTGGTAGTCAAAGTGGTGCTAAAATTTGGGGTCACAGCCGCGGTGCTAATGGTAAGGGGCGGGGGCCAACGGTTGATGTAATTTATTTCTAATTTTTGTTTAACTTTTAATTGTTCTTGCTCCTTACTCATTGCTTCAAGATTGGTTGATTGAGTTATTGCGAGGGGTAATTTTAAGGTTTATATGTACTTTAAATTTTTATCATTATTTTTATACGGCCCGAATTCAACTCTCAAGTGCGATACTTGAAAAATCAATCTGCCATCATCATTTGATTAAAAATGACTGATGGTTGCTTGAACGTTAAGCATTAAATCCACTCATGGCTAACGGGTTGCCCGATTGCTGTTAAGACATTAGCAATCTGCTCAGGGCTCCAGTCTTTTCCTACCAAGCACTCAATAAATTCAACTTGTTTCCTAGGTATGCGGTATTTACGTGAGGATTGCCTTAAATGAAGTCTTCTTAGATGTGCTTCATCAAGGCAGTAACACTTAGTTTTACCAGACCGTTTTAATTCTCGATAAATGGTTGAGCGGTGACATTTTACTGTACGCGCAATCTCTGCAACTGGAATTCCTTGCTCCAAAGGGCTTAAATCTGGTATTTCTTCCTCGGTCAACTGCTAATAACTCATTGTGATACTCTTTTTTTTGGAGAGATAAAGCTTACCACTTTTGGCGGTTGGCTTCTTTTATGCCTCTATTAAGAGTATTGCAGTTATTATTTTAATTTAGCCCGCTATGGATAATTGATGGCTTAGCATTTTGCTAATTTTGTATTGTCTTTGTGCTATTTAGTAGCGCTTCTTTATCGGTTAATATTATACCTGTTGTTTATTTAATTATTTTATTTGAATATTTTATTTGAATATTTTATTTGAATATTTTATTTGAATATTTTATTTGAATATTTTATTTGAATATTTTATTTGAATATTTTATTTGAATATTTTATTTGAATGTTAATCAACTAGATTTTTAACAATTTTAAAAAAGAGGTTTAAATTATGTTTAGGGAAATGAATGGTAAAGAGCTGGAGTCGGTTCTTGGTGGTAAAAAGTACAAGGTTACTTGTATTGCTAAACTAAATGATGGTAGTTCAAATGGACTTGGAAGTACAACATTGCCGGGTACTTTCAAGAAAAATCAAGTAAATTCAATGGGTGGTTCTCAATGTCGACAGTGGGCATTAAATAAGTTTGGTGCAAATGGTGGTAGCCCAAATGGTGCTAGAGTTTGGGGTAGCAGCGTAGGCGCTAATGGTAAGGGGGCGGGGCCACAGGTAGATGTAATTTACTTCTAATTTTTGTTTAACTTTTACTTGTTATTACTCCTTGCTTCAAGACTGGTTGATTGAGTTTTTGCGAGGGGTAATTTTAAGGTTTATATGTACTTTAAATTTTTATCATTATTTTTACATGGTAAAGTAAAGAGTATCGCATTAATTAATTATATCATGTCTTTATTAATGCGTAACTCTATTACTTCTTTTTTATTTTTGTTGTTATCTTATTTAATTTGTATTGTAAATAGCCTTTTAGGGTTTAACTCGGTCATGCGAAGGGTTTCACGTAATAATAGAAGGGAAGTGCTTTCAGATGAATTAAGACAATCATTTTTTGATTCAATTATTGATTATGAAAAAATTAAAATAAAATACTTGTCTCATTATGCTAAGAATAACAAATCTTTAAAAAATCAGATCGCAAATTGCGGTTCTGTTTTGGAATCTGCAATAAAAAATGTATCTGAAAAAACTGGGAGTAAAGTTATTTTGATGCCTATGCATATATTTTCTGATGAATTCGCCTGCTTAATCGCTGCTCATTCAACAGATAAACGTTTATGGTGTTTATCAAATGTCGGAAATAATGGGTGGAAAAAAAACTGGAACCGTTCAGGCTGTCCTTATGATGATAATGTCATAGATAATCTGTACCTTATAAACGTCCTAGGAAATGAGAGTGCAAGTAAAAAAGAAATAGTTTCTATGATGAGGTCCTTTAAAAGGGGGGCTGGGGAATGCTTAGTCTTTCTCGATGCCATACCTGAATATACTGCTCAATATTTAAAGGGTAATAAATTTATGAAAGTTAGTATGTTTAACAAAGTTGCTTTGATGCATCGAGGACCATTCAAACTACCTGAATCTTTAAATGCAGTTATATTACCATACTATGTCCACATCAGATTGGGGATGTTAAAGCTAGAAACACTTCCATACATTGAAGCTCAAGATGTTGATAGAGAAATACCAAAGACTGTCGAGAAGGTACTAATTTCGAAGGTTAGTAATCAATGGATGTTTTGGCATTTTAGTTCTTTTTTTTATTATAACGGGTAAGTAATGACCAGTATTGTTTATCAAGGTGAGCCTGCCGAATGCGGGCTAGCTTGTCTTTCTATGCTATCCATCCATGTTAACAAGTATGTTTCTTTGAGTGAGCTGAGAAACTATATTCAACCTAGTGTTTTTGGGGTTAGTTTATTAGATCTTATTAAGGTTTCTGATAATATCGGGATAAAATTAAAAGCTGTAGAGTTTAGTGTCGATGATATAAGGCATATTTCTGTTCCTGCTATATTGCACCTTAACCAGGGGCACTTTGTTATTTTAACTAAAGTTAATAATAATTGTGTTGAGATATTAAATCCTGCGTTAGGTAAGCAAGTGCTTGATATTCGTCAGCTTTTGCCGCTAATGTCTGGTTATGCTCTACTATTAGTTGAAGATGAAAAAGTAGGCTCTGTAGAAAAGCCTAAAAAAGAAAAAGTTTTTTTTGACTTTAAGAAACTTGATTTTTTCATCATTTTTCTTTCTCTTTTTTCTTCCCTTTCGGTATTCGCAATTCCTTATTTTGGTATAATACAGAAAGACACATTCCTAACTAATAATGAAATATCCTGGGATACAGTATGTTATATATTGTTGTTTGCCATTGTATCCCTAGTGTCAAGTTTTTATTTAGGTAAACGAACAATACAGATATCTCAAAAAACTGAATATGACCAATATTCTTTTAATTTAAAATTACTTTTAAGTAATAAGTTGTCTTTTTTTTCTAAACGGCATCCTACTGATTTTATAAATCGTTTACATAGTTATGTTTCAGTCAAGGTAAGGAAGTCAATCTTCTATAATGAAATTTTAGTTTCGACTGTAATAGCCACTTTTACAAATTTAGTCTTGTTATATATTAACTGGCTGGCAGCACTAATATTTTTAGTTTTTACTCTATTGATAATATTTGTTAGTTTTTTAGAAAAATCTAGAGAAGAAGAATTTCATAATTTAGACTTTGAACGTGAAGAGAAAAAAGAAAGATTCTTGTTAGATTGTTCACAATCTATTTCTGACATAAAATCAATGAATGCTGATAACCAAATTATTTCTAAATTTAAAATTATGGTTAAAAGTACTTTAGAGGTCGACCGCCAACGATTTTTTGTCAGTTTCGGTTTCTCTTCTATAAAGAGTGTTTTAGCGTCCTTAGAAAGTATTATTGTGCTTATGTTAATGTTTTATTTTGTAAAATCAGAAGGAATGCCGCTATCATTTGCGTTTTCATTTGTTTTTATTAAAGGGGTAGCTTCAGACTCATTAACTAGTCTAGTGTCTTTGTATGTAGAGTCATCTCTATTTACTATTACTGAACAAAAAGCAGCTGATTTCATTGAATATAAAAAAGATGAGCGACAGATTGTTAATTTTAGTTTTAACAGGATTAGTTTATCTGGCCTAATGTTTAATCATTTTAAATCAACTAAAACTCAATCTAGTACTGATATTAACAACATGTCTTTCCCCGATTTTTCGATTAAAGCTAATGATAGTTTGTTGTTGACTGGCGTAAGTGGGGCTGGCAAGACAACGTTACTTAAAATACTAAGTGGTGAATATGAAATAGACAGTGGAAATGCTTTTGTCGATAGTGAAATTTGCACTTCAAGTATGCTACGTAGTATTTCTTATTATCACTGTAACAACCAAAGGCTTATTGATGGTTCTTTAATTGATAACTTAACATTATTTATGGAGTTTATACCTAAAGAATTAGTTAATTATTGGATTGATTTTTTCGATTTAGATGCAATTGTAACTTCATTACCAGACGGATTACATACAAAAGTAAGTGAATCAAACAATCCTTTTTCAAGTGGAGAAAAGCAAAAGCTTTTATTGATTAGAGCTATGATATCTAACAAGCCGATTTTATTACTTGACGAGCCAACTAGTAATTTAAATAGCAAGGATAGCGAGGAAATTATAAATAAAGTGTTAAGTTCAAAAAGGACTGTAGTCATTTCGTCGCACAATAAAGTCAGCTTAGAAAGTTTTGATAATATAATTGAGTTAAAAAAATGATAAGAAGCATACTTATTATTTTATTCTGCTTAGTTTCAGTTACTTTTGTCTGGAACAATGTGAGTCAGAATTCACGTAAAATCTATGATAAAGGTAATAGTAGATACCTATCTTCAATGGTAAAAAAAGGTGATATTTTAAGTTACATTCTTGCAAATGCAACACTAGAACCCATAAAAAGGGTGGATATTGGTGCACAAGTGAATGGGCAAATAACAAAAATCCATGTATCGGAGGGGCAGAATGTTGTTGCTGGCCAGATACTCGTAGAAATTGATCCCAAATTACAAGAAAACGAAGTTGAAATTGTAGAATCTCAATATCAAAGCAGCTTGGCCCAAAGAAATATTACAAAGATCAAATATGACCAGCTAAAAATAGAAGTAAATAGACAAGAAAATTTGTTTAAAGAAGGTGCTGGGGTTTTTAGAGAATTAGAGCAAGTTAGATCAGACTATCATCAGGTCATGTCTCAACTACGAATTGATGACTTATCTATTAATCAATTAAAAGGAGAATTAGACACTGCTAAAGCACAACTAAGTTACACAAGAATTAGAGCACCAATAGATGGCAAGGTATTAGGTTTACTCATGAGTGAAGGTCAAACGATAGTCTCCTCACAGACCTCTCCAGTGATTATGGTTTTAGCAAATACTGACATGATGAAGGCTAACGTAGCTATTTCAGAGTTTGATATGTCTAAAATAGAAATAGGAAAGCAAGTTATTTTGATAAACCAAGATATAACGACCAGTTTGACTGCTATCCGCATAGTTCCTGATGACTATCTTGCTGACTCTAATTCACAAAAAATGAATACCATAGGACAAGTCATTTTTTATAATGCTTCATTTTTAATTCCTAATAATAGAAATGAATTATTCACATCTATGACATTGCCAGTAAAAATAGTTATAGATAAAGTTGAAAATGTAGTTATTGCTCCTAAAGAAAGTATTCATATTGGCAAGCAAGGTGAGTTCTTTGTTGAGGTGCTAAATAATGGTAACTCATTGAAAAAAAAGGTTGTATTGGGTTTAAGTGACTTGGACAATGTAGAGATCATCTCAGGACTTGAACTTGGCGAGACAGTTATTGTGAGTAAAGTTAATGGATAATAGACATGTCTCAGTTAAAGTTAGTCGTTTAAGTAAACATTTTCAAAAGCCGGGTGATATAAAAAACTCCAAAATTATTGCCCTAAACAATGTTTCTTTTGAGGTTGGTTTTGGTGAAATGATTGCTATTACAGGATGTTCTGGTTCAGGTAAGTCGACGCTAATGAACCTGATATCTGGTTTAGATACTCCAACATCTGGCTCAGTATGCATTTGTGGAGAGGATATTTCTTCGGCCAATCCGAAGGCGCGAGCTCGGATCCGTAATGCCAATATTGGTATGATATTCCAATCTTATAACTTAATATCCTACTTAACTGCTCTTGAAAATGCAATGCTACCTAGTCATTATTCAAGCCTTGATGTGGATGCTTGTACAAGAAAGGCAAAGTCGCTTTTTAATGCTTTTGGTTTGTCTCATATTTTACACCATAAACCTGATGAACTTTCTGGCGGACAACAACAACGAGTCTGTATTATTAGAGCCTTGATTAATAGTCCGAAGTTAATTATAGCAGATGAACCAACAGGTGCGCTTGATAATAAAAATCGTGATGAAGTGATGTCCGTATTAAGTAAATTGAGCGATGAAGGTCATGCTGTAATTATAGTTACTCATGATAATGAAGTAAAAGCATTGTGTGATAGAAGTGTAGAGTTACAAGACGGTATAATAGTAAAAAGTGAAATAAACAACCCTAATAATCATAGAAAAAAGGCTCATGTAACTACAAGTGATTTAAGAAAAAGAGAAGTAAATAAAGTTGCTTTTCAGATGGCTTTTCGAGCTGTTTTAGCCAAAAAAACACAATCTTTTTTATCAATGCTAGGTATTATATTCGCCATTATTTCAATCATTCTAACTGTCTCAGTGGGAGAAGGTGCTAAAAACGATATTTTAAAAAATATTGGAAAAATAAGTGAAGATACTATTAAAGTATCTACTAGTTTGGATGGTGGGTTAAAAAGTTTTGACGTTACTGATGCACATGAATTGTTAAGTATTGACAATATTCATCAGGCATCTCCTGTATTAAAAATGAATCAAAAAATATTAGGTAAGAATGTTGATGTTTATGGTGTTAATGAACAATATTTTAATATAACTAAAACTAAATTGGTGTCAGGAAGAAAAATTTCAGATTTACATTATTCTGAAAGTTCTCAGGTTATATTGGTCAGTCAAAGTTTCGCTCAAGCTAATGATATTAATTTATTAAACCATACTCATAATTATCTAAAAATAGGTAAAAGTGTTTTTGAGATAATTGGTATAGTAGAAAATGCAAATACAATGTTCTATCAGCAAAAAGTTATCTATTTACCATATAAATCAATGAAAAAATTTGTAGTGGGTGAAGCACCTCTCAACGAAATTATTGTTAATGTTAAGGTAAAAGATTTACTAGAAGATTCACAGTTAAAAGTGCAGCATTATTTTGAAAAAAAATATCTGGGCAAAGATTTTATTGTAGATAGTGATATTGAGATGGTTAGGATGTCACTTGAAACAGCTACCAGACTTACAGTTCTCATAATATCAATAGCGTTCATAACATTAACTGTGTCTGGTGTAGGAATAATGAATGTCATGTTATCTTCTGTAAATGAGAGAAGGCCCGAGATTGGTATTCGGTTGTCTGTTGGTGCTTGTCCTTCTGATATTATGAGCCAGTTTCTACTAGAGTCGATCCTATTGTCCTCGATTGGTGCTCTTGTTGGTATCGTTTCATCTTATTTTCTATTTATGTTAATAACATTGTTTATAAGTCAGTATTCTATAGTTATTAGTTATTATTCAATCATTATATCAAGCATTTTTTCGATATTGCTTGGTTTAGTATTTGGCTATTTGCCAGCAAGGAAAGCTTCACTACTTAATCCATCAGGGGTTCTATATTTGTAATGAAAAATGCATTATTATCTTTTTTTTGTGCCTGGTGTTTAATTGGTTGCTCTATAACAAATACGGAAAATGAGTTCTCAAGTTGTCAGCATATTAATCAAAACGTTTCACTTGTTAGTCAACTAAGTCTTTCGGATTTAGTGACTGATGAGACTTTAGTTGGATTAGTTAACAGTATCGAGTCAACAAGTCTAGATATTGCGGTGGCTAGATTGAAGGTAGAACAAGCAGTTTTCAATGATAGGTTGGTTTTAAATAATCAAAATATTCAATTCTCGAGCTCTATAGGTTATTCTGGTTCTAAGCAATTTAAAAATAAAGATTCATCAATTTCTAATAATCATAATGCTTCACTCTCTTCTAGTTATTCGGTTGATCTTTGGGGTAAAAATAATATTATAAGAATTAAGTCAAGTAACGATTTGTATACGCAAGAATTAACTTTAAAAGAAGCTAGGTTACAGTTGATAACTGCTGTAGCAAAAAAATACTGGAATATTATATTAGTTAATAGTCAGAAAGGAATAAGTGAATTAAAAATAAAGTTACTTGAGGATAAAAAAAGAATTATTACGGCAAAGTACAATAATGGTGTAGTTGTAGAAACAATGGTAACAGAAGCGGAAAATGCGCTACTCAATGAAAAAATAAATTTTGAAAATTTGATGGTGTTAAATCATTCTTTAATGAGAGAAATGTATGTTTTATCAGGAGGAGAAACATATTTCGATATCGAGTTAGATAATTTTAATAATGTTTATATGGAAAAATTTAAAGATGATTTTATCCCAATGAGTAAGATATCGTATAGATACGATGTTAGTGAAGCTGAGTATCAGTTGTGTACTGCTTTGCTCGATTATGAATATTCGAAGCTCGATTTTTATCCAGACATATCGATAGGGGCGGCTTTGTCTGCTGGTAGTGTCAACCTTAGCGACGTTATCCGTGATCCAGTTTCCTCGTGGGGGGTTGATATATCGTTGCCATTTTTTAACTGGAAGGAAAAACAAATAGGCTTAGGTATTAATGAAAGTAAGCACAAACAAGCACAGATTAATTTTAAATCGACAGTTTTGTCAGCATTAACTGATATTAAAAATAAATTAGATAATGTAAAATTGCAACAAACAAAAATCCGACAAGAAGAAAAGGAATTGGAATTGGCAGCAAAATTACTAGCTCAAAGTAAATTAAAAATTGAACAAGGAGTTATTGAAAATAGTGACTTAATTGACTCCAAGTTAAGGTTGTTAGACCAAAAAGAAAGTCTTGCTAGTTTAACTGAAAGTTATTTAGTTTCAGAGTTAGAATTTAAGCTTTCTATAGGCATATAGTTTCAACACTTCTTATAAAATTATGGAGCTCAATGCCCTAAATTATTTTATAGTGCTAGAACTATTTTGTTCTTCGCTATTTTAAAAAGTTAAATTACAGCAATGGTATAAGATGTGACCCCTTAGAAGAATAGACACCTATGGCGTATACGTTACAATATTGTGAGGGGGTATTGGTCAACAACTGTTGGCCATTATTGGTTACATTCTTAGCGTTTCATCAGAATACCTCTTTTGAGCTTATATAAATGTACTAACCCCTATTGTCGGTATTCATTACGTCTTAAGGTTTCTATAATGTACTTCATTGTTCTATTTAGTAGATAATGCACTCATCGTAAAATTTTCGCTGGTATCGTATAAACTAAATGGTCGGTTTGATTAGTATAGAGACTAACTTGATTACTATGTAACGTAACATTTGAGGTTACCACGTCCTTAATTAGCAACCGCAAACGCTGTATTAGTTAAAGAATTTTCTTGTGGTAACTGATATAGAGCTGCCAGTTATTTCAACAACGAAAAGCTTAATCACCACAACTCAATTGATGCTATTAGCCAATGAACAGTTAAGATTGCCTAGTGTGGCTAAATTAGATGCTGTCACTCCCAATTATCAACCTTAGTAATCAGGGTTAAATCTGTTTAAGAGTCAGTTTTGTATATTAAAATGGGGTCGAGAGCCTATAATCCTAGTTCTTTTTAGCTGAGTAGCTAAATAATGGCTTGGTGATATATCTCGCAGACTAGCTATTACTTTTAGCGCTCATTTAGTGACCACATTCCGAAGTTTTACCTTTTTGTTAGTAACTGTCGCGCCTTTTACCAATACTATAATTTTATGAGGATTATTATGTGGGCTTTGTGTAAGTGTTCAGTGTGTATGCATAATAAATAGTGCTGTTGCCTTTAATCTTTCCTACCGTTTTTGGTTACTTAGCATTTAAGCAGCCTTTTGGCCAAATTGTGCTATTTTTTATTTGTCTCATTATATGTATATTACTTAAGTGTAATATACATGTTGTGTTTATATTGATTTAATGTCTATGCAAAATGAGCTTTTATACGAGTAAAAATAATTTTAAAAAATAGTAAAAGATCAGTGTTTTTTAATTTAAGAAAAGTAGAGCCTTAAATTAAATAAAAAACTTGTTATCTAATACACAGACTTTAGCGCTTATCTGCAAAGTCTATCTATTTAATATTTATCTAGGTTATAAACTAATTTATATACTAATTAAATTTTTAAGACACAATTCGACCACTTTGGATAATTAAGATTTATTCTTATTATTTTTATTGATAGCTACACAATTGTGATTTTATCAGTTTTATATGTATTAAACTGTTCCTAGAGCTTAAGTTCCTAGAGCTTAAAAAAATTTTTACTGGTTTGATGCTTCATTTTACACCTTTAACGGATTTTATTATGAGTTTTCTACACCCACATTATCAAGATTCTAGTCTTGAAGTAAGTGACATTATGCTTACTAAAGCAAACAAAAATTGTATTGAAAATGAAATAAAAACGATCAGTGATTCAGAAGCAATCATAACTTCTGTTCAAATAACTGCCTCGGTGGTTAATATAGCAAGAGGTCAATCTGTGCAATTAGTTGCAACGGCTAAGTACGATGATGGCAGTTCTTCAATCGTCACAAGTGTAGTGACGTGGCTACTAGTTGAAGGGGATAACGTCATTGTGTCGTCAGCGGGTTTGTTAGTCGGTGTTAAGACTGGTGAAACTAGCGTAATGGCTAAGATAAATGGCATTACCAGTAATTTATTAAGGGTAAATGTTTCTGAAGCAGTTATTATTGCCATTGACGTAAACCCTGTTTTGTCGTCCTCGCCGGTTATATTAATGAAAGGACAATCTCAACTTTTCTCTGCTTATGCTACCTACAGTGATGGGACATATTCTAGAATTGATAGAGCAGCTACATGGATATCAGGTGATACTAATATCGCTAAGATTGTGTCAGCTGGTTCGTTGGTTGGTGTTGGGGTTGGTGAGACCACTCTAGTAGCTGAATTAAATGGCATTAGTAGCAATCCTGTGAGGGTTAATATCTCGCAAGTGAAGATAGTCAAGATTGATTTATACCCTGTATTTGTCACTTCTCCGGTTAAAATAATGAAAGGCCAAACTCAGCAGTTTTCTGCTTATGCTACCTATACTGATGGTAGCTATACGTCTGTAGAATGTTTATCTACTTGGGAATCAGGTAATACTAATATTGCCAAAGTGACGGAAGCTGGTTTATTGCTTGGGATTAATGCAGGAGAGACAACGGTAACGGTATCGCAAGGTGGTATTAGTAGTAATACCGTGCAAGTTAGTGTCCTTGAGCCAGTCATTATTGCGATTGATATTCAGCCTGTACATGGTCATTTAGGTTTTAAATTGGCAAAAGGTCAAACTCAGTTCTTCTTTGCTTTCGCTAGATACAGCGATGGTACTTGTATGAAGCTTGGTTCTTCCGTGGTGTGGTCAATCGCCGATACTAACATTGCCAAAGTGGCATCTGCAGGCTCAATTGTTGGTGTTAACGTAGGTAAAACAACCCTAAAGGCTTATAAAGACGGCATTATCAGTAATACGATAATCGTGAATGTTGACAATAAATATCTACAACTTGTTTATTAGTAATCTATATTTAGGCATTGGCTTCTGGGTATGTTTAAGGAAGCTTGGCGGTTTAGTTAAGAAAGTAATATTAATAATATTTAAAGGTGAGTTGAAAATTATATGTTATATGCATATCAGTTATTCATTGATTAGTAAAGTATTGCGAAATGTAGTAGTAACAAGTGTCACAACAACTTGATTTGAATTTGTTTTTACAATTTATAAACGGATCTTATATGCTCAGATATTTTTTAGTTTTAGTGTATATATAAAAATTCATTTCCCTTTCTAATTCAGAGAAAGGCTCTGGCTTAGAAAGGGCATAATACTATTTAAGCTATTGGTATTTCTCGAACCACCACAGAATATGAGCGACTTTAGACATTAAGTTACTTGGGCGTTTATAAATACCATGTGGCGCATCTGGAATTCTAACCATTGCAGTATCGATATTGCGAAGTTTTAATGCTTGGTAGTATTGCTCTGTTTCTGCAATAGGCGTTCGCTGATCCGCATCACCAGTTAATAGCATAGTTGGAGTTGTAACGTTTCCTACATAGCTTATTGGTGAAAGTTTCATGTAGTGAGCTGCATCTTCCCATGGCATTTTTTTAAACCAGTTTTTGATAACAAATGGATAAATATCTGTTGTTAATGCGAAGCTGTACCAGTTAATGACAGGCTTAGCGACAACAGCAGCTTTAAATCTATCGGTGTGACCAATGATCCATGCTGTTAATACGCCTCCGCCCGAGCCACCAGTGACGAATAGCGCGTCCTTATTAATTGCCTCTTGGGCGATGACACCGTCTATCACAGACATTAAGTCATCATAATCTTGGCTTGGGTAATTGTTATGTATAGTTTGGGCAAATTCCTTACCATAACTATCACTTCCTCGAGGGTTTGCATAAACAACAACATATCCGCTCGCTGCCATTAATTGCACTTCTGCTGAAAAATGAGGACCGTAATTTGTGACTGGGCCACCGTGAATTTCTAAAATCAATGGAAACTGTTTGCCAGCCTCTTTTGCGGCTTTGTAACCAGGTGGGTAGGCAATCCATGCTTGAATATTACGATCATCATAAGACGACTTGACGTTGATTTCTTTTATATCGGCTAATATTTTGTAATCGAGAGCATCACTGTTGAGATCTGTTAACTGTTGAGTTTTGCCTTTTCGAGTGATTGCAATATCTGCTGGGCGTTGTGGATCAGAGTAAGTGAAAGCAATAGTACCATTCTCAGCTACATCAAAATCACTGCCTGTATAAGGTCGGCCAAATGCGAGGCCTCCAAGGTTCTTAGCTACTATCTTACGTTTACCATTTAATGGTTGATAAGCGACATAAGTTTCACCTTTATCGTGATAGCTCATATACACAGCTTTACTATTGTCAGCCCATTGGATGCTATTGATTGAGCGATCTAAATCAGTCGTGATTGCCCGTTTATTGCTGCCATCAATATCCATGACATACAATAAAGTGTTCTCATAATTCATATGATGTTGATCGTAACCTAAATAAGCAATGTGATTACCGTTAGGTGATACATGAGGTGCATTGTCAGGCCCAAGTCGGTCAGTGAGTTGGGTAACTTTTTGAGTCTGGACATCAACACTAAATATATTGCTATCAGTCCATTCTAATTCTTTATCTTCACGGGTATTCGTTGCATAAATTATCTGTTTGCCGTCTTTTGTCCAGCTGAGGTTGCTGCGATGATCAAATTGTCCTTGGGTAATTTGTCGAGCAGAGCCACCATCGGCAGACATGACAAAAATATGGCTATGACCAGGTTTCGTAAAACCAGCACCGTCAAAACGGTAGTACATATCATCAATATAAACAGCTGGTTTAGCCCACTTCGCGTTATGTGGTTTACCGGGTAAAGATGCAACTGACTTTGGTTTGCTTGGAACAAAACGAGTAAAGGCTATTTTTGTGCCATCTGGTGACCAAGTAAGGTTACTAGGCGCATGACTAAAATGACTCATTTGGCCTACATCACCGCTTTCTAACCATTTAATATGTATTTGAGGTGAACCACTCGCGGTTGATACATAAGCAAGCTTGCTGTTATCGGGTGATAAAGTTGGAGAAAAGTCCACATGCAAGCCATTAGTTACAGGGGTTAAACGCTTTTTGTTGTCGACCTTCCAGATATTGCCGAGCTTTTTATCACTTTGAATATCCATGTAGTTTCTAACGAAGTAAACCTCATCTCCGTCGTTATTGATTTCAAGGTTTGAGGCATATTCGAGGGTAAAAATATCCTCAAGTTGCAATGTATTGTCGGGGCTAGCTTGCGTAACTGCTGATTGAGTATCCGCAATTGCCATTGTTGAGCTAATAGCAACGGCCATAGGCGTCAGCATTAACACCAGATATATGCCTTTGTTCATGTGTATTCCTTAACGAGTAAAATAAGCATTGGAGAAGTATGAATTTTTTGCTTTTGTATAAGCCTTTATATACTGATTTGACGAACAAATTTAGTCTTTACTGTAAATTAGCATATAAAGAAATAATATCAAAGGGATGTGAATCCTAGTTTACATTTAGGTTTTGTTAGGTATATTACCCGTATAAATAACTTATAAAAGACGCTACTCATGTTTACTCATTCCCTGCTAAATCATCATAAACACTCATTTAAACCTACTAATATTCGCCGTTCTGTTAGCCTAGTATCCTTGTTATTAAGTGGCGTTATGGCTCAATCAGCATTCGCAGCAACTCAAGTTATTCATGCAGGTGAGCTACTTGCCATACCAGGGAAGTCGCCATTAACTCAGCAAACTATTGTGGTTAAAGATGGTAAAATCCTTGATGTCAGAGAAGGCTATATTTCAGCTAACTCTATTACAAAAGACGCTAAGTTAATCGATTTATCAAACAGTTTCGTTATGCCAGGTTTAATGGACATGCACGTGCATTTACAAATGGAACTTGGTCCAGATAACACGAAAGATACAGTAAAGTTATCTGATGCTGATATCGCAATGAAAAGTGTTCATTACGCCAAAACAACGTTGTTAGCTGGCTTTACAACAGTGCGTGATTTACTGAGTGAATCAGAGCAAATGTACGCTTTACGAGATGGTGTTGAAAAGGGCTGGATAGAAGGGCCTCGAATTATTGCCGCTGCAGGTATTTCTATCACAGGAGGACATTTAGATGCAGATGGAATGGCGCCAGATTTATTAGCAATGAAGTCTCCTAAAACGCTTTGTGATGGACCTTATGAGTGTCGAAAAATGACGAGGCACGCAATTAAATATGGCGCCGATGCGATTAAAGTCGCGTCAACTGGTGGAGTATTATCGGATACCAATACGGGTACGGGTCAACAAATGACTGATTTAGAGCTAAAAGAGATTGTGCAAACAGCACATGATCTTGGGCGAAAAGTAGCCAGTCATGCCCATGCAACTGCAGGGATTAATGCCGCATTGCGTGCAGGTGTCGACAGTATCGAGCATGGTAGTTATGCAGACGACGAAACCATCAAACTATTTAAGCAAACTGGTGCGTATTTAGTGCCCACATTATTGGCTGGTGCGACGGTAGTAGATATGGCTGAAACGTCTGATTTTATGTCTAAACCTATCAAAGCGAAAGCGATCCGTGTTGGCGCTGATATGTTAGCTAACTTCGAAAAGTCATATAAGGCGGGCGTCAAGATTGCGTTTGGTACTGATAGTGGCGTGTCAAAGCATGGTATCAATGCACAAGAAGCGGTGTTAATGCACCAAGCTGGTATGTCCAATAGCGATATTTTACAGTCTGCAACAGTGAACGCGGCTGATTTAATTGATATGTCTGATAAATTAGGGACCATTGAAACCGGTAAATTTGCCGATATTATTGCGACTAAAAAAAGTCCACTTAAGGATATTTCAGCTTTATTGAGCGTCAGTTTTGTCATGAAAGATGGCAAGGTTTATAAAGATCTTTAGTTCGCTCCAAACATTAATCCATTGGTGTTTTAAAAAAGAGGCGTTAGCCTTTTTTTTTGAATAAAACTGTCATTGTTAATGCCTTGTTATCTCGTTTTGTGCATAATAACGCCATAATAAGTAATAGACACCGCACTTTTAGCATAAATCAGACACTTTATGGGAATTAGAGATGGAAGCAGTAGCGTTTGAGCAGGTTCTTAGTAGCAATACTGCTGATAACATGACGCTTTCTGAAGCTCAGTCTTATTTTTCCTCGCAGCAAAATGCGCTTAATCTTCATGAGTTTATTGAGCCAAGTTATCTCAGTTCAAAAGAATTTAGAAAACAGGGTGTAGAACGATTAGATCATTTGTCTTTGTTATTATCTCAATACAAACGTTTTTATTGTCAGTACGTACTTAATTCTGGTAGCGATTTTTTAAATACATTAGTAAACAATAAACAGAAGGGCTTGAGTCAATCTATTCATAGCGGCGTTTCTAAAATTGAGAAAAAAGCGATAGAACAAGCAATGTTTTTTAATGCTCGTGCATCATGGATAGCCAATACACGTTTGTTGATATCTATCCTTGATGATAACGAACATTGTATCCAATTTGATGGAGAGGTTTTTGTATTTACTGACGATAATCTCAAAACACATTTTGATGATTGCATTCTTGCAATGGAAGTCGCTGCAGATTTCGAACATTTATTTTTAAATAGTAGAAAGTCTACGCTGGGCACTTGGTTCGAAAGTGTTGTTGCACGATTTAAGTAACAACTTGAATGCTAATTAAAGCAGTGATAGTGCACAATTGCATCCAATCTTCTTCTATTAGACATGTTGAAAAGGAAAAAATATGGACGTTTTGTACTTTGCATTTTCTTGGGGTTCGCCTGTTGGATTGGGTTTATTCTTTTTTCTTTCTTGTAGTGGCACGGGTATTTTATTTTGGGGATTATCTAATTTTAAGAAGGGGAGTGAAAAAGCCAACAATTAAACGAGCTTGATATGAGTAGTTAATCATAGAGATGAATACTTATGTTGATGATTCATCATTTGTTACTATAAAAACACAATACAACATAACACTGGAGCTTCAAGGGATAAGAAGCTGTCATTTTATAAGGAAATAAAAATCTATGGGTTTAGTTATATTGGCTTCAGCCATTCAGTTTTTGGTCGGTGGAGTGCTTGCAATGGGGCTGATATTCGGAATAAGCGCGTTAACAGGCTATAAAATTACTGAAACAAACAACTCTGTCATTATTGCCCTGTGGTTAACCTATTGCGCGAGCATTTTTGCCAGCATTATCTTGCTTATATATCAATATTCTAAAGAAGCCGCTAGTACACATTATTTATGGTTACTGCTACCTTGGATGGTACTTGTTGCTATTTATGGATATATTGAACTGTGCGTAGAGAAAATTAATTAGTCGTTTCTTATGCACAAAAAAAACGCGCATATAGCGCGTTTTTTTATAAAGCCAACGATTAAAAATTAGCTGATTTAGGTGAACGTGGGAATGGGATTACATCACGGATGTTGCTTACACCAGTAACATAAGATACCAAACGCTCAAAACCTAAACCGAAACCTGCATGCGGTACAGTGCCGTAACGACGTAAATCACGGTACCACCAGTAATCTTCTTGATCTAACTTCATTTCTGCTAAGCGAGCATCAAGCACATCTAAACGTTCTTCACGTTGTGCTCCACCGATGATTTCACCAATACCAGGTGCTAATACATCCATCGCTGCAACTGTTTTACCATCATCATTCAAGCGCATGTAGAATGCTTTGATATCTTTCGGATAGTTTTTAACAACCACAGGTGCTTTAAAATGCTCTTCAGCAAGGTAACGTTCGTGTTCTGAGTGTAAGTCGATACCCCATTCAACATCGAATTCAAAGTCTTTATCGCAGGCTTTTAAAATTTCGATTGCATCAGTGTAATCAATTTGCGCGAAGTCACTGGTCACAAATGCTTCTAAACGTTCAATTGCCGTTTTCTCAACACGTTGTGCGAAGAACTCTAAATCGTCACGACGTTCTTCTAACACTGCACGGAAACAATATTTAAGCATGTTTTCAGCGAGTTTAGCTGCATCATCTAAGTCAGCGTAAGCAACCTCAGGTTCAACCATCCAGAACTCAGCCAAGTGACGGCTAGTGTTAGAGTTTTCAGCACGGAAAGTCGGACCAAATGTATATACTTTAGATAAAGCACATGCATAAGTTTCAGCATTCAATTGGCCTGATACAGTCAAAAATGATTCTTTACCGAAAAAGTCTTCTGCGAAGTCAACATTGCCTTTATCTGTGCGAGGTAAGTTTTCCATGTCTAGTGTTGATACACGGAACATTTCACCAGCACCTTCTGTGTCAGAAGCTGTGATTAACGGGGTTGATACCCAAATGTAACCTTGTTCGTTATAGAAGCGGTGAATGGCTTGCGATAAACAGTTACGAACACGTGCAACCGCACCAATGATGTTAGTACGTGGACGAAGGTGTGCTAATTCACGTAAATGCTCAATCGAATGACGTTTTGCAGCCATAGGATAAGTGTCAGGATCTTCAACAAACCCAGCTACTTCAACCTGCGTAACTTGCATTTCGAATGCTTGACCTTTACCTGGAGATTCCACGACTTCACCAGTCATGATAACTGAACAACCAGCAGTAAGCTTTAGCACTTCATCAGTATAATTATCTAAATTATTTGGTACTACGCCTTGAATAGGGTCAAAACATGAACCGTCATAAACAGCAAGGAATGAAATACCAGCTTTAGAATCGCGGCGAGATCTAACCCAACCACGAACTGTAACTTGCGAACCAATCGCGAAGTCACCTTTAAATACAGAAGCGACAGATGTAATGCTCATTGTTGCTTAGTTCTCCAATGAATCAATGATAAAAATAAGTGCTTTATATTACCTTGATATCGGCGTTTAACAAGCCGAAAACGCCCTTAGACGCAGATAAATGCGTAAGTTTTACTAATAAATGCCTTAATTGAGCCAATTTCCTGTCATATACGTACAATAGGTTGTAAAAATTATCTTGTAACCATATGAACAAAAGCGCTATTTTAATAAAACACTTGGTAGTGGGGTGAATTAGTGACCAAAACAAAATTTTTGCAAATCATATTAACCATTTTGTCTGTGGCCGGTTGGTCTTTGGCCGTATATGCGCTGCTTGTTTTTGGCGACGCAAGACCTGATCGTGCGGTAGGTTATTTTATGAGTAAAGGTGTTGAGGTCAGATTAAATTGGGATCCAGAATTAACTGTGAGACTGGAGTATGTTATCTGGGCTTGTGCTGCAATAAGTTTTGTTAATCTTGGGGTTAATTTTTATGCTCAAACGTCGAAGAAAATAGGTTTTTGGATCAATATACCATTGCTACTGATGGTCTCTATTGCTGCTGGCTTGTATATTCGTTACGTTATTTAGCTCTTATCAGTGGTACTGATGTGTTTGCACAACAAATCAATAATCGCCGCAGTAACACCCCAAATGAATTTGCCTTTATAAGGCATGTAATGCACATCAAACGTTTGTCCATCACGCATATACCTTAATTGATATCGATTGCTAGCGGTTGTGAAAAAGCTTAGTGGCACCCAAAAAGTCTCAGATACTTCTCCTGGATCGATTTTGATCTCAAATGGTTGTTTTATTATGCCTACAATAGGGGTGATTCGAAACCCTGTGAATGTCGCATGGGCGGGGAACTGACCAATCACGTCGACATTACTTTGTTTTAAGCCAATTTCTTCTTCTGCCTCCCTAAGGGCTGTTTCGATAATGGAGTTATCTTGTTTATCGACTTTTCCGCCGGGGAAACTGTACTGTCCAGGATGTGCTCTTAAATGCAGCGCTCTGCGTGTGATGAGCATGTGTAGTTGGCCATCTACCTCCATCAGCGGGATTAACACTGCAGCTTTACGTAATGCCTGTTGAATGGGGATATCGCTGGAATTGTCGCTGAGGTTTTGAAGTGCAAAATGGACATTAAACTGTTGAGCGTTCATTTACCTTCCTAACATTAAAGTCGCATCATGGATTAATCAGTTATAACTAAATTATCATATTGCAACCAATAAGGTGTAACTTTTGCCAATGAGGTTTGATTAAACATTTACTTATGACTCCTGTAGTTGTTTATTTAACTGCACGTTATTTGTGCGTAAATTGCACCAAAACTATTGAAATATCGTGAATTATCCATTGAGTTTTAAACAAAGGCGTATTGTGCCTCTTTTACCTCTTTAGAGTAAGTTACTGAAAAGTTGTAAATATATTCTGTCATCCTGATGAAATATCACTGTAGTTAAACTGTGATGTTTGACTGGCATGGTAACTGCTGAGTTATTAACCAGGCATGTTATTTGCGAGGATGACAAATATGGGACTGGAAAAGTTACTGTATTTGCAAGGCGTAGGCGCAGAGTTTATTGATTGCTTTGGCAATCATGTTCATATTTCGCCTAATGATAGAAAAGGAATTCTAACGTCAATGTGTTTGGCGCCGCATCAATCTGATGTCGACGGCGCATTGTCAGTACTCAATGATAAGTTCATCGAGCAGCGCATCCACGAATTAGACGTGGCACCCTGGCTTAAACCCATAGGGGCATTTCAGTGGACTTACGTCGATGAGCCATATGTAGAGTTATGTTTGACTGAAAATTTTATTGGTTATATACGTTTACATCTTTTTAGTGAGCAAAATGAATCATTTAGATTTCAAATACACAGTAGTCAGTTAACTGCTATTGGTGACTATAAAACAAATGATTGCCTCTATATCAAGTATCACTTTTTATTAAATGAGCATCAAAATAATGCGATTGGGCTTGGTTATCATCAACTGACGTGTTCATTAGACTCAGATAATCATGTCACTGAGTATTTGTGTCAGCTGATGCTCGCACCAAGACAAGCCTACTCAGGATCGCTTTCTGAGCCATTATCAAGTGTCAGGCATCATCAACAAACTACTGGCAACTTTTCCCTAAGTAAAAAAGCCAATCCTTGGGGGATTTCTACGCAGTTATATAGCATTAAAAGTGAAAGCCAGTGGGGCGTAGGTGACTTTAATGATTTACAAAAGTTAATTGTATTCAGTGCCGAGCAAGGTGCTGACTTTATTCTGCTCAATCCCCTTCATGCTCTAGACTTACCTAGCCATATTAGTCCGTACAGTCCTGATGACCGACGTAGACTGAATCCACTTTATATTCATATTGAATCAGTAAAAGAATATGACAGCGTTAAACATGTTTTATCAACGCCTGATTGGCAAATAAATAAACACAAACTTTCTGAGAATTCACTGTTAGATTACGCAGAAGTTTATAAATTAAAACAGCGGGTTTTCTGTTTATTATTTGATACCTTTATTGAAGAAAATCAATCGGCTTTAACAGATCGATTTCAAGCATTTAGTGACTTCAAAAAACAGCATGAACAAGCCTTGCAACAATATGCTGACTGGCAGGTAGGTCATCATAAAGAAGATAGCTGTCAGGCTACATTTTCTAACCCAGACTTTTGGTGCTACTTACAATTTGTCGCAACAAGTCAGCTTAGTTTATGCCAATTAACGGCGAAATCTGTGGGAATGTCCATCGGTTTAATCCGAGATATGGCCGTAGGGGCTTCTCCCACAGGATCAGAAGTGCAGCAAAATGCTGATTATTTTTGTGCTAACGCTAATATTGGCGCCCCGCCAGATCCTTTTGCACCCCAAGGTCAGAATTGGGGACTTGCCCCGATGGATCCGATTAAATTACAGCAATTAAATTTTCTCCACTTTATAGACCTAATTAGAAGCAACATGCAATCTTGTGGTGGTTTACGAATTGATCATGTCATGGGATTACTTCGTCTTTGGTGGTGGCCTAAAAACTTAAGCTTAGGTGGTGGGGCCTATGTGTATTACCCACTTGATGCGTTACTTGCAATTTTGTCGTTAGAAAGTCAGCGAGCTCAATGCATCGTTATAGGTGAAGATCTTGGCATTGTTCCGCCAGAAATAGTTCAAAACCTTTCTAATGCCAACATATTTTCAAATGAGTTGTTTTATTTTTCAAAGCAAAATGATGGGTTTACATCACCAGAGCATTACAAATGCCAGAGTTTGATGATGCTAGCGAATCATGATGTGCCGACGTTATCTGCTTGGTGGCACGGTAATGATATCGAATTAAGACAGCAACTAAATCTAATTAATCTTCAGCAACAGCAAGAGATGCTAAATGAACGTGACCATGAAAAGCATCAATTGATCCATCTATTTTGTCAGAAAGGAATATTGCTGTTTGAAGGCGATATAAACCGCATTGAGTTTGATGAAGTTTTAAGGGCTTGGCTTCAACTTTCCGCATCAGGAAACTCATCTTTATACAGCGTACAACTTGAAGATCTTATTTGTGAAACCATGCCTGTCAATATCCCTGGCACATGGAAAGAATACCCTAATTGGCGCCGTCGTTTATCAATGTCACTTGAACATATAACAACATCAGATGCGATAAAACAGCGCCTTAGTGTGATTAATCATTCCAGAATGACTGATGCACAATTCGATCAGTAGTTAGAACAGTTATTAATTTTATGGAGCAATACACAATGACGAATAATGCGCCTTTATTTAATCAAGGATCGGATATTGCCATCTTGAAAGGAGATTATACGGATGTCTTTTCTTTATTAGGCATGCACAAGGCACCCAATGGTAAATCACTGATTGTGAGATGTTTTATCAAGGGGGCAGTTAGTGTTGAGGTTATTGCTATAAAAGACGGTAAAAAAGTGGCTGAATTATCACAGGTTGATGAACAAGGTTTATTTGCAGGCGTAATGGGGCGAAGGGTTAAGCCATTTTTATATAGTCTTAAAGTGACATATCCATTAAGTGTAGAAACTATAATTGACCCATATCAATTCGAAAGCTTGTTAGATGCGGATGATGTGTACTTATTTGCTGAAGGGAAACAACAAGCCAGTTATCAATTTTTAGGTGCTAATTGGAAACAAGTTAATAAGGTAGATGGTGTGCTTTTTTGTGTATGGGCACCCAATGCACAGCGTGTATCCGTTGTAGGGGATTTTAATCATTGGGATCCTAGACAACATGTAATGAGATTTCATCCAAGCAATGGCATATGGGAGATATTTTTGCCCAATGCCAAAACGGGGGATTTTTATAAATTTTATATTGTTAATCAATATGGTGAGTCGATTGAAAAATCAGACCCTTATGCAAAAGCGATGGAAGCTGCGCCGGGTAACTCATCTATCGTTCCCGCGAATAGCCAGTATCAATGGAAAGACAGCAAATGGTTAACTAAACGCGCCAACACTCAATTACATCAAGCGCCAATGTCAACTTATGAAGTGCACCTTGCCTCATGGAAGCGAAAAGGTGAATGGGGCGAATCTTACCTTAGCTACGACGATCTAATTAGCGAGTTAATTCCTTACATCGTTGAAATGGGCTTTACGCATCTGCAACTGATGCCTATTTGTGAATACCCTTTTGATGGGTCTTGGGGCTATCAACCTGTGGGCTTGTATGCTGCAACATATCGTTTTGGTGATCCTGATGGCTTAAAGGCGTTTGTCGATGCTTGCCACAAACATCAGATTGCTGTGCTGTTGGACTGGGTTCCGGCACACTTTCCTAAAGATCCCCACGGCTTGTCTAAATTTGATGGCAGTTGTTTATATGAACATGAAGATCCTCGACAAGGTGAGCACCCTGACTGGGATACGCTTATCTTTAATTATGGCCGTGGTGAAGTGCAAAGCTTCTTACTGAGTAATGCTTGTTATTGGTTATCTGAATTTCATTTTGATGGATTACGTTTAGATGCTGTTTCATCAATGCTTTACCTAGATTACAGCCGTCAATCTGGTCAATGGTTACCGAATGAATATGGCGGTCGTGAAAATATTAAAGCCATAGAGTTTTTAAAACTACTCAATGAGCGTATTTATGCGAGCTTTGCTGGCGCAACAATGATTGCTGAAGAGTCCACTGCATGGCCAGGGGTGACTAACTCTACGGAAAAAGGGGGCTTAGGATTTGGTTTTAAATGGAATATGGGCTGGATGAATGACAGTTTACGTTATTTAGCACGGGATCCTATCTACCGTTCACATCATCACCATGAAATGACATTTGCTTTAGTCTATGCCTATACCGAGCAATTTATATTGTCTATTAGCCATGATGAAGTCGTACACGGAAAAGGCTCAGTTTTACATAAAATTCCCGGAGACGATTGGCAAAAGTTTGCCACGTTACGTGCTTACATCGGGATGATGTGGGGACAACCTGGTAAAAAATTATTGTTTATGGGAACTGAGTTTGGTCAGCGTGATGAATGGAATCATAACCAAAGTTTAGATTGGCATTTACTGCAGTTTGCACCTCATCAAGGCATACAAGACTGGGTAAAGGCGCTTAATGGTCTGTATATATCTCATCCTTGTTTATATGAATTAGATCATCAATCAACAGGTTTTCAGTGGCTTGATTGTGATAACAGTCAAGACAGTGTCTTCTCATTTATTCGTTATGCGCAATCTTCTGATGACGCACTCATTTTCATCATCAATATGACCCCGCAAGTACATCATCATTTCCGAATTGGCTTACCGACCCCAAATCACTATGTAGAACTGCTTAACAGTGATGCGAGCCAGTTCGGAGGCAGTAATGTGATTAATCAAACTGTCATTAACGACGAGGTACCTTGGCAAGGCATGGAGCAAAGCGGACTTATCACTGTGCCACCTCTAGGCTGTGTTGTGTTAGCAGCAAGTCAACTTGTAACAAATAACGAGGCGTAAAGATGAACAACGGCGCTGAAAATAACCTCAATGTTCTTGTTACCAAAGGACAATCATATCCACTTGGTGCAACGGTGATTGCTGGTGGGGTGAACTTTGCTATTTTTTCAGCGAATGCAACACAAGTTGTGTTATGCCTGTTTGATCATAACGGCAATAACGAAAAACAAATTTGTTTGGTACATAAAACCAAGCAAATTTGGCACGGTTTTGTGCCTGGTGTAAAAGCGGGGGATTTATATGGTTATCGTGTTTACGGTCCATATCAACCTCACTTGGGTCACAGGTTTAATCACAATAAATTGTTACTCGATCCTTATTCAAAACAACTTAAAGGCAACTTAGCACCCAACGATGCAAATTATGGTTATGACATTAGCCGAAATGATGTTGATGCAGACTTGTCGTTTTGTGAAATCGATAACGCACAATATATGCCTAAATGTGTCGTGATTGATGATTCAGTACTGAAATCTACACCTGTAAAAAGACTTAACATTCCTCTTGAAAGCACCGTTATATATGAAATGCACGTTAAAGGATTCAGTGTACTGAATCCCGAAGTTAATAAAGCTCATCAAGGAAAGTTTGCAGGTTTAGCCTCAAAAAGCTCATTGCAATATTTAACTCAGTTGGGCGTGAACTGTGTTGAGCTATTACCAGTTCAATCATTTTTAAATGAGCCATTTTTAATTGAAAAAAATCTAAACAACTATTGGGGCTATAACTCGATTGGTTTTTTTGCGCCAAATCCCAGTTATTTAAGTAGCGAGGATATTGGTGAGTTTAGAAAGATGGTTGATCGTTTTCATGATGCAGGTATCGAAGTTATTTTAGACGTAGTTTATAACCATACTGCAGAAGGAAACCGCCTAGGGCCAACACTTAGTTTCCGAGGTATTGATAACGCCAGTTATTACCGATTAGTGTCAAACGATCAGCGTTTGTATATCAATGATACTGGCTGTGGAAATACGGTTAACTCAAACCATCCTCAGGTTCTGAGGTTAATTATGGACTCATTACGCTACTGGGTTGAGGTCATGGGGGTAGATGGCTTTAGGTTTGATTTAGCAAGTTGTCTTGGTCGTGAAGTATATGGGTTTGATCCAGGCTGTGGTTTTTTTGATGCATTAAGTCAAGACCCTGTATTGTGTCAGGTTAAGTTAATAGCCGAGCCTTGGGACATTGGACCAGGCGGTTATCAACTCGGTAATTATCCCATTGCATTCAGTGAATGGAATGACAGGTATCGTGACACCATGAGACGTTTTTGGCGGGGCGATAAAGGCATGTTGCCAGAGTTTGCTCGACGATTTCATGGTTCTGGTGACTTTTTTGAACATCATGGTCGAGCACCTTCTGCCAGTATTAACTTCATTACCAGCCACGATGGTTTTACTCTCCGTGATGTTGTGAGTTATCAACACAGGCACAATTTAGCTAATGGCGAAGACAACCGAGACGGCCATCATGAAAACCTAAGTCATAACTATGGCGTTGAAGGCCATACTAGCAACGAAAATATTATTAATATTCGAGCTAGGCAGCAAAGAAATTTCATCACTACATTAATGCTATCTCAGGGCGTACCAATGCTGCTCAGTGGTGATGAAATGGGCCACAGTCAGCAAGGTAATAACAATGCATATTGCCAAGACAATTCCATCTGTTGGATAGACTGGCAGAAAATTGACTGGCCATTGGTAGAATTTACGTCTGAACTTATTAAACTGCGCCAGCGTTTTCCGATTCTTTGTTATGCCGAGTTCATTCATGAACCAGAAGATCAATGCGCAAACGGCTTTACTTGGTATAGCCGTCATGGCGAACCTATGGTCAAACAACAGTGGAGCGAAGCTGAAACTCGCACTTTAGCAGTTGTGATCACCTCAGAAGTGATACCACCTTATCAATACCCACAAGCCTTATTACTCCTATTGAATGCTTGTGAAGAATCAAAGCCGTTTCAATTACCCGAAGTTGAGGGATATCAAGGTTGGCAACTATTAGTTGATACGCAATTAACCCATCAAAAATTTCAAACTAAACCCAATGAAAAAGAAAAATCAGAGGCAGTTTTGCTTTGTGGGCGAAGTTTAAAATTATTTCATGCACATCATCAGCTTAACAACAAGGTAGTCAATTGAAAATTCGCTTTGTAGTCGTCATTTCAGTCGTCAAAAGACTATGTAAAACGCGTTGTTTAACAAATTAGCTAACCGAGTCAGATCCGGTTTATTGAACGATTAACATTGTAAGGTGCTAAGGAGTCTATATGACAGTAACGAAAGGGAAATCGACTACTGAAAAACCATCTATTAAAGATAAGTCTTCAGTAAAAAAGCCAGCCAAGACGGCAAAGTCAGGTAAAGCCAAACAGGTGAAGCCTGATGAATTAGATACCAATTCAGCAGTAAATCAATCAACATTGGAAGTCGTGGGCAGTAATCATGATTGCGATCCGTGCGAGACGTTGGCAGCTAAATTTAAGCGTCAAATACATGGGTCGTTATGCCGTGATGAGCATGCCATTAACGATATGTATAGTGCACTTGCTTCTACAGTTAAAAATCAACTTTTAAACCAATGGCGAGAGACACGCCTCAAAGACAATCAGTACCAACAAAAACAAGTTGCTTATTTGTCCTTAGAGTTTTTGATGGGCAGATCATTAGGTAATGCGCTGTTAAGTCTTGATTTGACCAAAGAAACACATGAGGCACTGGCGGAGTATGCAGCAGACCTCGAATCGCTACAAGAAGCTGAACTAGATGCTGGACTTGGAAACGGAGGCTTAGGGCGTTTAGCTGCGTGCTTTTTAGACAGTTGTGCAAGTTTAGACTTGTCTGTTGTTGGCTATGGTATTCGTTATGAGTACGGCATGTTTAAACAAAAGCTGGTGGACGGTTATCAAGTCGAACAACCTGATCGTTGGCTACGTGAAGGCAACCCTTGGGAAGTCAGGATGGCCAACCATGCCATTACTGTTCCGTTCTTTGGTCATACAGAAACTTATGTCGACCCAAGTGGCAATCGCCATTATGTCTGGGTTGATACACAAGATGTGCAAGCGATTCCACATGATATGCCAGTACCAGGTTTTCGTAACGGCCGAATTAATACATTGAGGTTATGGAAAGCTGAAGCAACTGATGATTTTGATTTGGCAGAATTCAATGATGGTGATTATACCGAAGCCGTTGCTCGTAAAAATCTAGCAGAACAAATTACGATGGTACTGTACCCAAATGATGCCAGTGAAAATGGTAAAGAACTCAGGTTAAGGCAGCAATACTTTTTATCATCAGCAAGCTTACAAGATATTTTACAGCGTTATACCGCCGTTTACGGTGCAGACTTTAGCCAATTTAGTCAGCGCAATGTGATGCAGTTAAACGATACTCATCCGAGTATTGCTGTACCCGAATTAATGCGTCTTTTAATGGATAGCTATGGCCTAGGTTGGGATGAAGCTTGGCAAGTCACCACAGAATCGATGGCTTATACCAACCACACATTATTACCAGAAGCGCTAGAACGCTGGCCTGTAAGAATGCTAGGTAATATGCTGCCACGGATATTAGATATCATCTATGAAATAAATGCCCGCTATCTTGAGCATGTAGCACATCATTGGCCAGGTGATACCCATAAATTGGCATCGATGTCGATAATTGAGGAAGGGGCGCATCCACACGTACGTATGGCATATCTAGCAATTGTGGCAAGCTTTTCTGTCAATGGCGTTGCAGGGCTTCATACTCAATTACTTAAGCAAGGGCTATTTAAAGACTTTTATTCATTATGGCCCCATAAGTTTAATAATAAGACCAATGGCGTTACCCCAAGACGTTGGCTCGTGCATTGTAACCCAAGATTAACCCAGCTTATTAATCGCCGTTTAGGGGAGAGTTGGTTAACCGATCTCACTCAACTTACCGCGCTTAATGCTTTCACTGACGACAAAACATTTGTCAAACAGTGGCAACAAGTGAAATACGATAACAAAGTCGAATTAGCTAAATTGGTTCTTGATGAATGTGAAGTGGCGTTTGAACCGAACATGATGTTCGATGTTCAAGTGAAACGGATACATGAATATAAACGTCAATTGTTAAACATTTTACACGTCATTCATTTGTATCAACGAATTTTGTCGGGTGACACAAAAGACTTACAGCCAAGATGTGTGTTGATAGGAGGCAAGGCTGCTCCTGGATATGCCATGGCCAAACAAATAATAAAATTGGCGAACAATGTGGCGCACATGGTGAATTCTGACCCTATTGTATCTCCGTACCTACGATTTGCCTTCTTACCGAATTACAACGTCAGCGCAATGGAAAAAATATGCCCAGGTACTGACTTATCAGAGCAAATATCAACTGCAGGTAAAGAAGCATCAGGTACTGGAAACATGAAATTTATGATGAATGGCGCCATGACTATCGGTACGTTCGATGGCGCTAACATTGAAATGTTAGAAGAGGTTGGAGAAGAAAACTTCTTCCTATTTGGTTTACGCGCTGATGAAGTCAGTGAGCTTAAATCTCACTACAACCCCCATGATTTTATTCAGCAATCCCCCGCATTAGCGAATGTCATCAACATGCTTAAAAGTGGCCACTTTAACTTAGTGGAACCTGGCATATTCGACAGTATTATTGCTGCAATTGAAGATCCTTTCGATCAATGGATGATCGCCGCAGATTTTGAAGCTTATAAACAAGCTCAAGAAAAAGTCTCTTTGGCGTATGCCGATCAACAAGGTTGGACCCAAATGAGTATCCGAAATACCGCATCAAGCGGCCGTTTCTCTAGTGACAATACCATCAGTGCTTATCGTGATGATATTTGGCTTGCTAAACAATGAGCAATTTATCGCTTTAATCGATCTACGTTGTGAAGTTAGGAGTTAATTATATATGTCAAACGTTCGATATATCAGTAATCTTACAAGGGATACATACGCCATCATATTAGCAGGAGGAAGGGGCTCTCGTTTACATGAGTTGACTGACTGGCGTGCGAAACCGGCGTTATATTTTGGCGGTAAATTTCGCATCATCGATTTCCCTTTATCAAATTGTATAAATTCAGGTATACGCAGAGTTGGGGTTGTGACTCAATATAAGTCACATTCACTGATCCGCCATGTCAGTCGGGGCTGGGGCCATTTTAAAAAGGAATTAGGTGAGTCAGTTGAAATACTACCTGCATCACAACAAACCTCAGGTAATTGGTATGAAGGTACAGCCGATGCGGTATTCCAAAATATCGATATTATTAGACATGAATTACCCAAATACATCATGATTTTATCTGGAGATCATGTCTATCGCATGGATTATGCTGGGCTGTTAGCTGCACATGCAGAGTCAGGCGCAGATATGACAGTATGTTGCCTTGAAACACCGATACCTGAAGCCGCGGGTTCGTTTGGCGTCATGGAAGTGGATCAAGATAAACGTGTAATAGGTTTTGAAGAAAAGCCTGAAGTGCCTAAGTCTATTCCCGGTAATGAAGAATTTTGTTTAGCGTCAATGGGTAACTATGTGTTTAACACTAAATTCCTATTCGATCAGTTACGCAAAGATGCTGACAATGATCAATCTGATAGAGACTTTGGTAAAGACATTATTCCTTCAATTATTAAAGATGCGAATGTATTTGCATTTCCTTTTACGAGTGCAGTACCTGACGAGCCGGCTTATTGGCGTGATGTTGGTACCTTAGACTCTTTCTTTCAAGCAAATATGGAATTGCTGTCACCGACGCCAGCGCTCAATTTATATGATGCAAAATGGCCAATTTGGACATATCAAGAACAGTTGCCACCCGCTAAGTTCGTGTTTGATGACGATGACCGAAGAGGGATGGCGGTAGATTCTATCGTTTCTGGTGGATGTATCATTTCGGGTGCGAAGGTTAAACGTAGCGTGCTTTTTGATGAAGTACGCGTATGTTCATACTCGTTTGTGAAAGACTCTGTGCTATTGCCAGATGTTGTCGTGTTGAAAAATTGCAAAATTCAAAATGCGATTATCGATCGTGGCTGCATCATTCCTGAGGGGATGGAGATTGGCTATAACAAACAACAAGATATAGACCGCGGCTTTCGAGTATCTGAAAAAGGCATCACTTTAGTTACTCGCAATATGCTTGGACTGCCGGTTGGATATGAGTAATCACTAAAGTTTACTGCTATTGAAGCCACAGAACTTGTGGCTTCAATGTTGAGTGAGTTTGTTAAATAGAAAAACTACGAGCAAGGAGATGTTTTGAAAAAAGTGCTGATGATTGCTGCTGAAAATGATGCCATAAAGGGAGCCAAAGTTGGCGGGATGGCAGATGTCATTCGTGATCTTCCTTTGGCTTTGGCGGGTGTTGATATTAACGTTGATGTGGGCATGCCTAATTATGGCTTTATTGCAAAACAGCAGCAGGCAACACTCGTTGGCGAGGTCGTTGTTAAGTTTGGTGCTAATAGCGAGAAAGTGGTTTTATGGCAGGTGTCACTACCGATTAAGGCAGCCAATTCAACCAAAATAAATAATCAGGTTTTTTTGTTTGATCACCCGCTATTTAATGGGCCTAACAATCAAGTTTACTGTAACGGCAGTAGTGAAAGGCCGTTTGCTGAAGATGCCAGTAAGTTTGCCTTGTTTAATCTTGCAGTTGCCCAAGCGTATGTTGATGGTTTGCTTGGCCGTGTTGATTATTTACACATGCATGACTGGCATACTGGCTTTTTAGTGATGTTAAGAGCGTTCGCAACAGAATATAAAACGTTAAAGGATATTCGTTGTGTTTTTTCAATTCACAATTTAGCGATACAAGGGATACGACCTATTCGAGATGACGTTTCATCCTTTTGTGCTTGGTATCCTGATTTAGCAAGACAATTAACCCACGAACAGAAGCTGCAAATTACCGACCCTCGTTATCCTGAGTGCATTAATCCAATGAGAATGGGTATAGAATTGAGCGATAAAGTACATTTAGTGTCGCCAAGCTATGCAACAGAAGTATTACTGCCATCCGATCATCAAAATGGATTTTTTGGTGGAGAAGGCTTGGAGCAATCACTTCAAGATAAACATCAACGTGGCGATGTTGTAGGTATTCTAAATGGCTGTGTTTATGACGATTCATCAGTTGAACTTGACTCACAACCTGCATTTATTCAGATCGAAGCGTCAGCGCAACGCGCGTTAATTCGTTGGATGGGACAAAGTCAGTGGGTAAAAAGCGTGGATCAAATTGCACTATCGCGATTGCAATTGCTGTCGATGAAAAACTCATATGACCATCGCGCTATTACGACTAGCTCTGATGCTGTAACGGTTGATTTTGTTATGACCTCTGTTGGCCGTCTAACCGACCAAAAGGTATTACTCTTAAGGCAGCCACATCATGAGTATGGTTCGACGCTAGAAGCAATCTTGATTCAACTAAATATTCATAAACCAAATGGTATATTTGTATTACTAGGCAGTGGAGATGAAAAAATAGCGCAAGAGTTTCAAGTCATTGCGGCTAAATATGACAATTTTGTCTTTTTAAACGGCTATGATGATGCATTATCACAAGTCTTATATAAGCAAGGGGACTTATTTATCATGCCTAGTAGCTTTGAGCCATGCGGTATAAGTCAATTACTTGCGATGAAATCAGCTCAAGTTTGCATAGCCCACAGTGTAGGTGGTTTAAAAGACACCATAATCCATAAAAAAAATGGTTGGTTATTTGAGGGGCAAGGATTAGCTGAGCAATCACAGCAATTGATTGAAGTAGTGGTCAGTGCATTATCACTACATACTAATGATTTATTACAATACAAAAAAATGCGACAGTCGGCGGCGGATGTGCGTTTTGATTGGCATAGTGTAGCGCAACAATACAAAGATAAATTGTATCAATAGACTGTTATTAATAGCCAGGTATCAATAGTCGGTATCAAGACCCTTCAATTAATCGCTTTGTATCAAAATGCTGATATTAAAAGGCAGTTATTAATAGTCTTAGCGTAAAACTTAAGGTATGGAAATTGACGCATTATTGATGGTTAATTTCCATAACGTTTGATGATTTAGCTTTGTCTAAGGTTAGATTATTTAACGTTGGATTGATTAACGTTAGTAAGTATTGGCAAAATTTTACTGACTTTATCAAATGATTCTTGATATTCAGCATCAACATTCGAGTCAGCAACGATTCCGCCGCCAGCCCAGCAATAAAGCTTATTATCTTCAGTGACAAGGGTACGAATGGTGATACTTGTATCCATACGACCATCCTGACTGATATAGCCAATACTGCCACAATAAATGTTGCGTCTTGAAGGCTCTAATTCTTCGATAATTTCCATTGAACGGATTTTGGGCGCGCCAGTGATTGAACCACCAGGAAAAGCCGCTTTAAGTAAATCTACTGCATCATATTGGCTGTCGAGTGTCGCTTCTACTGTACTGACTAAATGATGTACTGCAGGAAAACTCTCAATCTCAAATAATTTCGGTACATTCACGGAACCCGCTGTAGCCACTTTGCTGATGTCATTTCTAAGTAAATCAACAATCATGACGTTTTCAGCTAAGTCTTTTTCTGATTGACGTAACTGCTCTGCAAACAGTGAATCTTGATCTGATGTGGCGCCGCGAGGCATGGTGCCTTTAATTGGTTTGGTGGATATTTTATTGTCGTGAAGCTGGATAAATCGTTCAGGTGAAATAGATAAAATGCAGTGATTTTTTAACCGTATAAAGGCTGAAAAGGGGGCTTTGTTAGCATCTGAAAGCGCGCAATATGCCTGCCATTCATCACCTTTATAACTTGCACTAAATCTTTGGGTTAAATTAATTTGATAGCAATCACCTTGATGAAGATATTGCTGAACCTTATTAAATCTTTCTGTATATTGCTGTTTTGTAGTTTGATTTATCCAAGAAGAAGTTAATGTGAACTCTTGTGTTTCGTGAGTACTATCTTTTATTGATATTAAGTTATCAATTTTATTCAATTCAATATTGAGTGCTTCTTCACCTAAATAATGGACAGCTAACCATTGATGTTGCTGATGACAATAAAGTAAGGCAAAGTCATAAAAACCAAGGTTTACATCGTTAAGCTGAATATCTTTCAGTGCTTGTTGAGGTAGCTTTTCGATTATTCTACCTAAATCATAATTAAAGCTGCCAACCACGCCACCGCTAAAAGGTAGCTGGCTTGATTGTTTTACTGGGTAAAGATAGGTTTGTAATTGTTGAATAACATCAAAAACAGTTAATGAAACTCGTGTTTTGCTCTTTGGGGCAAAATCCTGATTTTTTGTGATTTTTTGATGAAATTTCCATTGAATATTGTCAGCTATGCTTTCTATAGTTGCCACTGGATTGAATACGATAATATCGTAATTGGCATCTTGATGACTGGTATGGGATGAGTCTAATAACATTGCCCATGGTTGCTGCGCAATGGCACTAAAGACAGTATGACTATCTTGAGCCCAATCGAGTGATTTGACAGCTAATGATGGGGAGTTAATTAAACGCATTACTAAACCTATTTAAAAAGTGATGTAGCCCAAAAAGGTTGGAAAGAGTATCATATTGTCCTTGCAAGGATTAATAGCTAAATGAATACAATTTAGAGTATTCAAATAAAAATAAAACAAGTTATGCCGCATCGGCTGCTGGAGCGCCCCTATATGTCTACACATTCTGCTAGTGTTGTAATTAAGCAAGCTGACTTTATCGAAAGCATTGCAGATTCATTACAGTATATTTCTTATTATCATCCAAAAGACTTTGTTGATGCGATGGCTAAAGCCTATGATCGCGAAGAAAGTGCAGCGGCGAAAGACGCGATTGCACAAATTCTTATCAACTCTCGTATGTCTGCTGAAGGCAAGCGTCCTTTATGTCAAGACACGGGTATTGTGACGACGTTTGTTAAAATCGGCATGGGTGTACAGTGGGATAAATCGGATATGACCGTGCAGCAAATGGTCGATGAGGGTGTACGTCAAGCATACACCAATCCAGATAACCCGTTACGTGCGTCTATTGTTGCCGATCCTGCTGGTACTCGAAAAAACACCCGTGATAACACGCCTTCGGTCGTTCATATCGACATGGTACCTGGTAATCATGTTGAAGTGATGATCGCAGCGAAAGGCGGTGGGTCAGAAAATAAATCTAAGATGGTGATGTTAAACCCATCAGATGATATTGCTGCTTGGGTTGAAAAAACCTTACCGACGATGGGGGCAGGTTGGTGTCCTCCAGGAATGTTAGGTATAGGTATTGGTGGTACTGCTGAAAAAGCCGCTGTATTAGCGAAAGAATCATTGATGGATCCAGTCGATATCCATGAATTAATGGAACGAGGCGCTGAAACAACTGAAGAAAAATTACGTTTAGATATTTTTGAGCGTGCCAATAATACGGGTATCGGTGCTCAAGGGCTCGGTGGTTTAACCACTGTGCTAGATATTAAAGTTAAATCAGTACCAACACATGCTGCATCTAAACCGGTTGTGATGATCCCGAACTGTGCTGCAACACGACATGTCCACTTTCACTTAGATGGAACAGGT
Source organism: Shewanella japonica (assembly GCF_002075795.1). Classification (NCBI taxonomy): domain Bacteria; kingdom Pseudomonadati; phylum Pseudomonadota; class Gammaproteobacteria; order Alteromonadales; family Shewanellaceae; genus Shewanella; species Shewanella japonica. The sequence goes on along the minus strand of NZ_CP020472.1, from coordinate 2,580,452 downwards.
CCAGCTGATTTATCTCCACCTTCATTGTCTGACTGGCCTGAAATTACCCGTGAAGCAGGTGAAAACACGCACAGAGTTGATTTAGACAATGTCACTCAAGCTGAAATTGAAACTTGGAAGAGTGGCGATACCTTATTACTTAACGGAAAAATGTTAACGGGCCGTGATGCTGCGCATAAGCGAATTCAAACCCTTATCGAATCAGGTGAAGGCTTACCTGAAGGGGTCGACTTTACTGGTAAGTTTATTTACTACGTAGGCCCAGTTGACCCTGTTGGCAATGAAGTGGTTGGCCCAGCAGGCCCTACAACTGCAACACGAATGGATAAGTTCACTGACCTAATGCTTGAAAAGACTGGGCTAATGGGCATGATTGGTAAGTCAGAACGTGGCCCACAAACCGTTGAGTCAATTAAGAAACATAAAGCGGTTTACTTAATGGCTGTGGGTGGCGCTGCATACTTAGTCTCTAAAGCAATCAAAAAGTCTCGTGTTGTTGCATTTGAAGATTTAGGTATGGAAGCCATTTACGAGTTCGATGTTAAAGATATGCCAGTTACTGTGGCGGTGGATACTCAAGGCGTGAATGCTCACGAAACGGGTCCTGCAATCTGGAAAGTGAACATTGCTAACGCAAAAAGCTAATTAACGCTTGCGATGCTAGATAATCCGGTCCATTTGTGGTTTATATTTAGCCAAATTGGATAAAAATTAACGCTCAGAAATAGAATGCTTCATTTTTTTGAACTGCTCTATTGCCTGAGCGTTTTTGTTTGGGTACTGTGCTAATCAGCTTTTTAAACATAGCGGTTGCAGAACAACAACGAGAATCTAACAGGCCATCGCTAGACGGCGTCAACGTATAAAGTTGAACCGAATTATATCGGCAATGCTATTGCTATAAACAACAAAAAATAACAAGAGAACATCATCTAATGAGAAAATCATCGCTTTTACTTGCGCTAACTGCCGCAGGTTTTGCGTTAACTGCACAAGCTGCAGAAACAAGCAAAACGCCATTTAATGTTCAACAGCTGGTTAATTTAAATAAGCTTCATTCTGCTGCTGTGTCAAATGACGGTAGTAAATTGGTTTATGCGGTCAAACAAATTGATGAACAGGGTGAAAGCCGTTCTGATTTGTATTTATTGGACTTAACAAATAAAGACGCTAAACCAAAACAAATTACTTCACACAGTGGCACCGAACATGATGTTAATTTCAGTGTTGATGATAAATCAATTTACTTCTTAGCGGCTCGTAATGGTACCAGTCAGCTTTTTAATCTGCCGTTAACTGGCGGTGAAGCAATGCAAGTCACCGATTTACCACTTGATGTCAATGGCTACAAGCTTTCAAACGATGGCAAACAAGTTGTCATGAATATGCGTGTTTTCCCAGACTGTAAAGATTTAACTTGCACAGTCGATCGCATTGAAGCTGAAGAAAATAAGAAAACAACTGGGCGTGAATATAAGCAATTAATGGTTCGCCATTGGGATACTTGGGAAGATCATGCCCGTAGCCATTTATTTGTAGGCCAGCTAAATGGTAAGCCTGTAACTGAAGTTGTTGACGTCACATTTGGTTTAGATACTGAAACGCCGCCAAAGCCATTTTCAGGAATGGAAGAAGTCACTTTTACCGCAGATGGTAAACACATCGTTTATAGCGCTAAAGCGCCAAGCAAAGATCAGGCTTGGACAACAAATTATGATTTATGGAAAGTGCCAGTAACTGGTGGTGATGCAGAAAACCTTACTGAGAAAAACTTAGCATGGGATGCACAACCGACTTATTCAAAAGATGGTCGTCAATTAGCCTATTTAGCGATGAGCAAACCAGGTTTTGAAGCCGATCGCTACCGTATTATGCTACGTGACACTGTAACAGGGGCAGAAAAAGAAGTTGCACCGTTATGGGATCGCAGCCCACATTCACTGACTTTTAGTGATGATGGACGCACATTGTATGTGACAGCTCAAGACGTTGGTCAAGTCAGTATCTTCGAGGTCAACACACAGTTTGGTGATGTTCGACCAATCTATAATGATGGCAGCAACAGCTTAGTTGCTGTGACTGATTCAAGCATTATTTTCAGTAACAAGTCATTGGTTGAACCTGGTGATTTATACAAAATTAGTTTAGAAGGCGAAAATTTAACACGCCTAACGAATGTCAACGAAGATAAGTTAGCCAAAATTCAATTTGGTGAATTCCAACAGTTTAACTTTAAAGGCTGGAACAACGAGACTGTACATGGTTACTGGATTAAACCTGCTAACTACGAGTCTGGTAAAAAGTACCCAGTTGCATATTTAGTTCACGGTGGCCCGCAAGGTTCATTTGGCAACTCATTTAGTGGTCGCTGGAATGCACAACTATGGGCTGGTGCTGGCTATGGTGTGGTGATGGTAGATTTCCATGGTTCAACAGGTTATGGCCAAGCCTTTACTGATTCAATATCTAAAGATTGGGGCGGTAAACCTTTAGAAGATTTACAAAAAGGCTTGGCTGCAGTAGGCCAGCAACAAAAGTGGTTAGATACTGAAAACGCATGTGCCTTAGGTGGTTCATACGGTGGTTACATGATGAACTGGTTCCAAGGTAATTGGAGCGACGGTTTTAAGTGTTTAGTTAACCACGCTGGTTTGTTTGACATGCGCTCTATGTATCACGTCACAGAAGAACTATGGTTCCCTGAGTACGAGTTTGGCGGTACGTATACAGAAAACAAAGACTTATACGAGAAATTTAACCCAGTTAATTACGTTGAAAACTGGAAAACGCCGATGCTAGTTATTCATGGCGAAAAGGATTTCCGTGTTCCATATGGTCAAGGCTTAGCGGCATTTACCTATATGCAGCGTAACGGTATCCCATCAGAGTTATTAATGTTCCCAGACGAAAATCACTGGATCCTTAATCAAGATAATCTACAGCAGTGGTACAAAAATGTTTTAGGCTGGATGGATCGCTGGACTGAAAATAAATAAAACTGTCATTACAGTTAACCAATAAAAAAGAGATGCTAATGGCATCTCTTTTTTTGTGTCACTTTAGCTAGTTTATGTTGATGATATTAAAAAATCACTACGAATAAAGTGGCGGTAACTCTGTGTCAAAGCGCAAGCTTTATAGTAATGACCTAGTCTTTATCAGCAAGTTTGAGTTCTGTTGGAGGACATTTATGGCCTGTTTTTGTTATCCACAAAAAATAAGCTAATCTTCTTCTTGAGCAGGTAAATTTTCGCTGCCCATTTTTTTGACTAATTCGGTTACGTTTACCCATTGAAAACCTTAACTTAGCTTTTTTATGCTGTTTATTATTATAAAAGTTATCGAAATAACTCAGCGTAATTGAAATTCAGAACTATGGATATTATAACAAATATTATTCTTTTAAGGCTTAGAATTATTCATAATAACTGAATTTTGAAACTTAATTTCAATAATGTGTTTTTATGATTCAAAACGAGCCAACGCCAGTGGTCAATGTGACGGCGACGATGTCGTTACTAAAGAGTATTAAGCAAGTGTAAAATTACTATTAACTAAGTCAAACTTTTAAGAAAACACGATTGAAAAAGAAACAAAAAACAGTAAAGTTGCGCGACTATTTTTTCAGCCACAAAACTAACGATATTTGAGGGTATAAATGTGGATTTAATGCTTTATGTTAAGTTCTTTTTAGGCTTGGTAGCGATTATCAACCCTGTGGGCTTATTGCCTGTATTTGTCAGCTTAACAAGTCATCAAACAGAAGAAGAACGTAATCATACTGGTAAAGTTGCTAATTTTGCTGTGGTAGTGATATTGCTTGTTACTATTTTCATTGGTCAGCATATATTAAATATGTTTAGCATCTCTTTATCAGCATTTAGAATTGCAGGTGGTAGTTTGATTGCCATTATTGCGATGTCAATGTTGCAAGGTAAATTGAGTCCAGTTAAACGTAACCAAGAAGAAGATCGTGAAGCATCAGGTATGGAATCAGTAGCTGTTGTTCCGTTAGCGTTACCTTTAATGGCAGGTCCTGGTGCCATTAGTTCGGTCATTGTTTTTGCTTCTGATCATAATAAACTGATCGATTTAATCGGTATGTCGATTACTGTTGTCGTTTTTGGTTTAATGAGTTTCGCCTTATTCAGAATGGCGCCAATCATCTTCAAAATTCTGGGCACAACAGGCATTAATGTTATCACTCGTCTAATGGGTCTATTAATGCTATCCATTGGTATTGAAGTTGTCGCTGCAGGATTAAAGGGGTTGTTCCCGACATTAATGGCTTAATATCCGTAGTGTTAGTGAATTTTATCGACTTTTTGAACAGCAAATGCGCAATAGGAACACAAGAGGGGATTTTCCCTTGACCCTCCTAGCGCATTTGCGTAAAGTACCGTCCGTTCACAGGATATTGAAATCATTATTCACTTTGTTTCATTGACAGTGGCGGTGCTTTTAGCACAATAAATTGAAAAGGTGACGTGTCCGAGTGGCTGAAGGAGCACGCCTGGAAAGTGTGTAAAGGGCAACCTTTCGAGAGTTCGAATCTCTCCGTCACCGCCAATTTATCTTCTGATATTTCTTCTTTTTCTCCAGTTTGCCTTTCCAACTGACATCATTTTGTTCGTATTTTTACCTGTACTATTCTTATATATTTTATGCTTTGGCGTGAAATGATAACTATTAATACCCCTAATATTTAATAATTCTTCGACTAGATTAACTCTGATTATTGATTCAATTTTTAGGAAGAGTATGAAACCGAATAGATTGTCTGAGCAGTGGAATGCGGGTGAAGTATTAATGTTGTTTTACGGCAATGCCACCATCATGGCTTCATTAATGTTATGTGTCGCTTCATTTATGACTGCAACTCATTTAGCGCCAGATCATGACAGCTTGGGTACATGCCAATTAGAAGTCTCTTACGGAACACAGGGAGCAGGGTTAAAGTTTCCTTATAAACTTCAAGAAGATTGTTTATAAAATGATAAGCAGACATAAACCTCAGGGTGTAATGCTTACATCTCTAACTGCAAGCATTACATTGGTGTTGTCGTTAATCTATATGAGTGGGCTGTTTTCTGGTAATACAAATCGAATCGCATTTGGTTTCACTTCAAATCGCACTTTTTCACTGCGGTAAGGCTCACCATCTAAGTTGAGCGGTAAGCTTAATGGGAAATCAATTTCTAGCCACTGAGTTTGAAAGTGAAAGCAAAACTCGCCTTTAGCCGTTTCAGATTGTATTTCTTCTAACACCTGAGGCAGTTCTAATGGTGTAAATCCTTTAAGCAAAGTGACGTCCATTAAACCATCATTTATTTTTGCATTAGGTGCGAGAATCTGTCCGCCACCAGCTTGGCGCCCATTACACATGGCTCCGACAACGATATTACCAGTAAACTTACCTTCATCAGTCGTTATGCTACCTTCGTAGGGTTTAAAACCGATGGCTTTTGCTAAGCCTGTAAGGGTATAAGCACCGCCGCCTAAAAAGTCTTTTAATTCGACTGGTGTTTCTGCAGTAACTTGCGCACCGAAGCCAGCGGCAGCGATATTAATAAAGTGTCGATCGTTTGCAGCAATCAAATCAATATCTATCGCCTTATTATGAATAGCAAAGGTTAGGGCATCTGTAATGCTGGGTGGTATATTACAGGCGGTAGCAAAATCATTTGCCGTACCCAAAGGCAACACAGCTACCTCAGGTAACGAGACATTGTCTTTTAAATGCATTAATGCTGTGACAGCTTCATTGAGTGAGCCATCACCACCTCCAATAATGACTCGATCAACACCTGATTCGATTGATTCTTTAATTAACCTTTCCATGTCAGGCCCTTCCCAAGTGACCTTAACATCTAATTTTATTCCACTTTCTCTTAGTGCATAAACCGCAGTTCTAATTTCTGGTATACCGGCTTTTTTTCCATTAAGTATTAAACTGAAATATTTGGCTGTCATGGATATTTCCTGATTGATGTCAGTAAAGCGAATGTGCTCGTCCCGATTGTTGATAAGGCAGCTTTGTGATTCTTTATTCACAAAAAGATGTCACAAAAGATGTCAAATACGTTTATTGTGCTGCAAAGTCATAACGTTCATGATTTACTTATGCCATAAAAATAATAACAACTAAACGTAAATCCGCTTTTATATTAAAAATTAACCTTTTAAAACAATAAAAATATCGTTTTGATGAATAAAAAGGACTTATTAAGATGCAAAAATCAGCGCTTACCTTAGCAATTTCACTGGGCCTAGCCAGTTTAGTCGGTTGTAATTCAATGACTAATGACACCAAAACAGCCCAAAATGTTCAACAATCTGAGTTACAGCAGTCTGCAGTATCATTTCAGCAGTACTCTGATGAGTTTATCAACGCATTATGGCAATGGTCCCCAACTTGGGCGTTATACAGTGGGAAACACGTTAATGATGGCTATCTAGAAGTGCCAAATGATCAGGCTCGCGCTAAAACTTTAGCATTTGTAGCCAAGCAACAAGCTAAGTTAACTGCTTTTGATAAAACCGCTTTAACCACGAGTGAATTAATTGATTATGAGCTTATTTCGAACCTTCTGGCGAGTATTAAATGGCAACAGGAAAGGTTTAAAGCATGGCAATGGAATCCTTCGCAATACAATGTGGCAGGCGGGTTCGCTCAAATCATTAATGAAGATTTTGCCCCTTTAGATGAAAGACTGCAGTCTGTTATTGCGCGCCTTGAAAATGTGCCTGCATATTACTTAGCTGCGCAAGCGAATATTGAGAATCCGACGATAGAACATACTCAACTTGCCATCATGCAAAATAAAGGCGCGTTTTCAGTATTATCAGATGACTTAGCGAATAAAGTGGCTGAATCTGGTTTATCTTCAACTGAAAAAGCACTGTTCAATACACGTTTTGAATTAGCTAAAACAGCGATCAATCAACATATTGATTGGTTAACAGCACTAGAAGCTAAACTTGAAAAAGAAGGTGCACGTAGCTTTAGAATTGGTGAAGAGCTTTACGAAGAAAAGTTTGCATTAGATATTCAAGCTGGTATGTCAGGGAAAGCATTGTTTGAAAAAGCGACAGCTGACAAACTTCGTGTTCAAAGTGAGATGGCTAAAATAACACATGATATTTGGTCTAAATATATCGATACACCTATCCCTAAAGATGACAATGTCGCGATAAAACAGTTAATTGATGTGTTATCAGTTAAGCATGTAAAACGAGATGATTTTGTCGATGAAGTCAGAGCTCAAATTCCGGAGCTAGTGAAGTTTGTTAATGAAAAACAATTGATGACTTTAGATCCTTCAAAGCCGTTAGTTGTTAGAGAAACACCGGAATATATGCGTGGTTTTGCTGGAGCCTCAATCAGTGCCCCCGGTCCATACGAAAAATCTGCTAATACTTACTATAATGTCACACCTCTTGATGGTATGAGCGATGAATCTGCAGAAAGTTATTTACGTGAATACAATCATTGGATTCTACAAGTATTAAATATCCATGAAGCGATTCCAGGACATTATACTCAGCTTGTATATTCAAACGAATCGCCTAGCTTGATAAAAAGTTTATTTGGTAACGGTGCCATGGTTGAAGGATGGGCAGTGTACACCGAACGGATGATGCTGGAAGAAGGGTACGGTAATTTCGAACCTGAAATGTGGTTGATGTACTACAAGTGGAATTTACGTGTTATCGCAAATACCATTTTGGATTACAGCATTCAGGTCAATGGGATGACTGAAGAGCAAGCCATTGAGCTTATGACTAAGGAAGCGTTCCAGCAGCAAGCAGAAGCGGAAGGAAAGTGGCGCCGTGCAACATTAAGCCAAGTACAATTAACCAGTTATTACTCTGGATATCGTGAAATTTATGATTTACGTGAAGAGTTAAAACAAGCTCAAGGTGAAGAGTTTGATTTAAAATCATTCCATGAACAGTTTCTAAGTTACGGAAGTGCACCGGTTAAATACATTAAGCAACTAATGACTAGCCAATAGTTTGCATGACCTAATTTGTTTATCAGAACTTGCGATACCGTTCTCATAGTAGAGCGCAACAATTAAAAGCCGACAGCATGTGTCGGCTTTTTTATACGTATCTTAATATTTCCAAGGTTTAAACGATAAGGTGTAAATAATAAAGTGCAAACGCGATTTTTCTTTACATTTGAGTGCTAGGTTTAGCTTTAAATATGATAAGGCTTAATGCAGAACATATTGCAGCGCAAGCTGTCCAAAACAAAGTAATAGCAAACCAAACAATGCTAGGGGCTTCATTTAGCCCAAAAGATCCATAACTCAATTGTGTTGTATCGACGATTAACTGTACCCCGAATAACTGAGGTACATTTACCCAAACACCTAGAGACATGATAAGCAATGTGGGCTCAAGACCGATTAATAAAATCAGTGGTGTGATAATAGGCGGTAGGTTTAATACTACCGCTAATATCAATAAACGCTTTATAAACACGTTAAATGTCACTCTTCAAATCCTTTGAATATTATTTACTTATGCAGTTCATTTTATTGATTAAGTAAAAACAAATAAATCTATATATTGGCCATTAATTGATTAATTTGTGTTCATCGTTTTGTTTGTCAATTTACCCTCTGATTTAGCTTTCATTCTTAAGGCAATATTCACTAATGCGATTAAAACAGGCACTTCAATCAATGGGCCAATCACGCCTGCAAAAGCTTGATCTGAATGAATACCGAACACTGCGATTGAAACAGCGATGGCTAATTCGAAGTTGTTACCAGTGGCAGTAAATGCAATTGAAGCATTTTTATCGTAAGGAAGTCCCATTTTTTGGCCGATAAAAAAGCTTATGAAAAACATAAGTATAAAATAGATCCCTAATGGCAACGCAACTCTTAATACATCCATAGGCAATTCTAAAATCATGTCACCTTTTAAGCTGAACATTAAGACAATCGTTGCTAGTAAAGCGATTAAAGTCACAGGCGAAATTTTAGGAATAAAGACATCGTTATACCATTGCTCTCCTTTTTTTCCGACTAGGATTTTACGCGTTAAAAAACCAGCTAAAAATGGGATACCCAGATATATCAAAACACTTTGAGCAATGTCGGCCATTGAAATGTCGACAACAAAACCTTCGTATCCGAACACGGGTGGAAGTACAGTGATAAACAACCAAGCCATGAAGCTGTAGGTTAAAATTTGAAATACACTGTTAATGGCGACGAGTGCTGCACCAAGTTCTTTATTTCCACCGCCAATATCATTCCACACCAATACCATAGCGATACAACGAGCAATACCAATTAAGATAATGCCAACCATATAACCTGGGTAATCACTTAAAAAAGTCATGGCTAAAATGAACATGAGTATTGGACCTACAATCCAATTCATGATTAATGAAAGGGTAATCACTTGTTTATCTTTAGTGACTTTACCTAATAATTTGTAATCCACTTTTGCAAGAGGCGGATACATCATAAGAATAAGGCCAATTGCTAAGGGGATATTGGTACTACCGACATTCATTGATTGTGCAAGCTGTTCTACTTGTGGAAATAATGCGCCAATTGACACGCCAATTGCCATGGCTACAAAAATCCAAACCGTTAAATAACGTTCAAGAAAGCTCATTTTTTTACTGGCCATTTCTGAAATTGGTTCATTCATAGTAACTATCTCTTATATTGACTTTAATCGTATATCGTCGAATAGCGATAGTGTGGTGTATGTTGCTACATACTCCGTTATTCAACAATCAGTGTCTGGTTAAAATAAATCGTTAAACTGCTGCTGATAATCAGCCAGTGCAGTGCGGTTTATGCGGTAACAAATTTTAGGAGGCTTAGGTTCAGCGGTTATAAAACCGGCTTGTTTTAAAATACGTATATGTTCCGATACCGTAGATTGAGCAAGTCCAACTTCTGAAACAAGGTCACTACTTAAACAGCCACCAATTTCATCAAGATTAAACAATATCTTCAGAATTCGGATCCGAGCAGGGTGTGACATGGCTTTCGCTTGTGCTGCGAATGTTTTTTCGATGAGTAATTGCAGCTCATTGACTTCAAAAGCTGATACAGAACTTTGTTTACAATTTTGTACCATGGGCATTCCTTAAAGTAGTTGTTACACGGCTTAACTATAAACCTGTCTATATTTGTCTAGGTACTTAGCTTCTGCTAGCTCAATAGTTAATCGTCGATTAACGATATAGTATGCCTGATTGTTGCTTTCTGCAATAAATTTGGCGAACTGACCGTCTAAATTGTTAATAAATTAACTAAAAGCTAACTTAGGTCTCAAATTTACATAAATTCGGTAGTAATATCATATCCTCGGTGATAATCTAAATGGTAATTGTTATCGTTTAGATTAAGACCCTTATGAAAAAAATTCTCCTAATTGACCAACAACTCACACACAGTCTTCGCCTTTGTCAGCAAATGGAATCGATGGGCTACAGCATTGAAATCGTGGATAATGGTTTTAATGCACTAGTAGAATTAGAGCGTAATGAATTTGAGGTTATTCTATTAGACTATTCTGTACCTAAAATGGAATCATTTTGGTTACTGATGGCTAAGCATTGCCATACGCCGGTTATCGTATTGGCAAATGATAATAATGACTTAGAACGAATCCATGCATTTGAACTTGGTGCTGACGATTACATAGCATCACCGTTTAACGTGAAAGAATTATTATTGCGTGTAAACGTACTGCGCCGTCGAAGTGAAAAGGTTGTTCATCAATCAGACTTTGATGACATCTTATTCGATGATACAAACAATACTGTAATGCTCAATACACAGCATTTAAAACTGACTCAAACTGAGTATCGATTATTTAAATATTTGTTTCAGCGAAAAGGCGAGGTTGTCACTAAAGCTGAATTGCAAATGCGTGTTTTACACAAAGAGCTCGGTGAGTTTGATCGCAACCTAGATATGCATATCAGTAATACGCGGCGTAAGATGGCTAACAAATGTTTACCTCGTGAGCTGATTAATACTGTTCGTGGTAAAGGTTATTGCTTTAGTCCAATCCTTATATAGATTTGTGGTCTTTGGTCTTTGGTCTTTGCTCAACGATTTTGTCTATCTGAGTATTAGGTTTGTTTCTTTTACACATTTCAAATGATGCCGAATATTGTTATTCGGCATTTTTATGTCTTCAATAAACGTGACGTTCCCTGTTTGTGTAGGAGTTTACCTTTGTGATGACGCGAGGGGCTGCAATAGCGATAAATTGAGCAGATGATTATCAGTTAATCAGCAATAGATTTTATTGAGTGACAGCATTTGATAAGATGTGGCCATAAAAAATCGATAATTACCTTACATAAGGAAGTCCTATGCGTATTAGCGCGAATTTTGATGGCGGCAACATTGAGACTATCAATTTAGACAAACACGATGACATTCAACTTGCTATTCGACCAGATGAAGGTGGTGAGTTTTATCAATGGTTTAACTTCCGTATGGAAGGTGAAATCGGTCAAACTTACACATTGAACATTATGAATGCGGGCACTGCATCTTATCCAAAAGGTTGGGAAGATTATCAAGCGGTAGCCAGTTACGATCGTCAACATTGGTTCCGTCTGCCAACGAGTTATCAAGATGGAAAGCTTTCTATTCAAGTTGATTTAGATTGTGAAGCGATTCAAATTGCTTACTTTGCACCATACAGTTACGAGCGTCATCTAGATCTCATTAGCTCTGTACAATTACATCCAGCTGTTAGCCTCGAAAACTTGGGCTTAACGCTAGATGGCCGTGACATGAGCCTATTAAAAATTGGCGATAACGATCCAGCTAAAAAGAACATTTGGATTACGGCCAGACAGCATCCAGGCGAAACAATGGCAGAATGGTTAATAGAAGGACTATTAAACCAATTATTAGACAGTGATTGCCCAACGGCCAAGCTGTTACTTGATAAAGCTAATTTCTATATCGTGCCAAACATGAATCCAGATGGAAGCGTCAGAGGCCATTTACGTACGAATGCTGTTGGTACTAACTTAAACCGTGAGTGGGAGTCGCCTAGTTTAGAGCGAAGCCCTGAGGTTTATTATGTTACCAATAAGATGAAAGAGACGGGTGTCGATTTATTCTATGATGTTCACGGTGATGAAGGTTTACCTTACGTGTTTGTTGCTGGCTGTGAAGGTGCACCAAATTACACTCCACATATGGCCAAGTTACAAGAACAGTTCCTTGCAGCGTTAGGTATGGCAAGTGCTGATTTCCAAACTAAATATGGTTATGACAAAGATGAGCCAGGAAAAGCGAACTTAACCGTTGGTTCTAACTGGGTCGGTAACACCTTTAAGTGTCTTGCAAATACGTTAGAAATGCCATTTAAAGATAATGATAACTTACCTGATCCAGTTGTTGGTTGGTCTCCTGCGCGATGCGAATACCTAGGTGAAGCTTCGTTAGTGGCGATGCTTGCCGTAGTAGACAATTTAAGCGAGTAATCAATTATGGCGTTAATTGAATGTCCTTCGTGCCAAAAACGTATTTCTAGCAAAGCGAAAGAGTGTCAGCATTGCAAAGTGAAAGTCGATGGTGATAATCAATCTGCCCGTGTGATAAGTCATATACAACAATCTAATAAGTTAATGACACATAGCTTTGTGTTTTTAACGTTATTTATAGCAGGTGTTGTTATTTGGTTTTGGGGTGGTGAACCAGCAACCGGAATGACGTCGTATATTGCTGTGGGTTGTTTCGTGTTTGGCTTCGTAGGCTATACGATTACGCGAGCTAGAATTGTCTTACATAAACGGAAAAGTGTATGAACGATATCAACAAAGTGATTGATGAAATGCCAGATGAAGTTTATCAGCGTCTTCGCTCTGCTGCGGAAACAGGTAAATGGGAAGATGGCACGGCATTATCGCCAGAACAAAAAGAATCAACATTACAGGTAGTCATGTTATATCAAGCGCGTAAACTTGAACAAACTGATCACTTTACTATTGGTGCTGGTGGTAAGATAAATGAGTTGTCTAAATCTGAACTTAAAAAACAATTCCGTGGTGAATCAATCGCTGAATTCAAAGAATCAGATATTTAAAGGCAGTAATACATCGCTCAATATGTGAGTTTGATATTTTACATATAAATCTATCACATTTGATGAGAATATTTGATTAACAAAAAAGCCACTGTTTGCAGTGGCTTTTTTATTATCTATTGATTTGCTTTTGTAATTTGTCTTTACTCGGTTAATTCACCTAGCAGATTCTGCTTCATTGCAAATTTTACTTCTGCAGAGGTCAAATCTTTTGATAGCAAATAATGCAGTTTTGCTAATGCCGCTTCAATGGTCATATCTGCGCCGCTAATCACTCCGGCTTGAGCTAATGCATTGCCCGTTGCATAACCTCCCATGTTGACTTTACCTTGAAAACACTGAGTCAAGTTAACAATGACAATGCCACGTTCGTCGGCTTGTTTTAACGTATCTAATAAAGCGTTATCTTGTGGTGCATTTCCTACACCAAATGTCAGCAAAATAAGCGCTTTAACAGGTTGCATTAATATGTTGTTGAATATCTCAGTCGAAATACCAGGATAAAGGGTTATGACGCCAACAGGTTGGGGACTGATTTCAATAACATCTAAGGCTTGCGTTGTAGGTTCAGATATTTTGCCTGCACGTAAGTTAATTTTAATCCCAGCTTCTAGCAGTATTGGAAAATTCGGTGAAGCAAAAGCGTCAAAGCCATCAGCATGGGCTTTTGTAGAACGATTACCTCTAAACAGTTTGTTATTAAAGAATAAACATACTTCAGCGACAGGGTAGTTGGCTGCAATATAGAGCGAGTTTAATAAGTTTGTTTGGCCATCTGAACGTAGCTGAGCTAAAGGAATTTGAGAGCCTGTTACAATAACTGGTTTAGATAGCCCTTGTAGCATAAAAGAGAGAGCAGATGCCGTGTATGCCATGGTATCTGTGCCATGTAGAATGACAAAGCCATCATATTTATCATAATTAGCTTTAATGTCATTTGCGATCAACTGCCAATCAGTCGGTGCCATATTTGAAGAGTCTATTAATGGCGAATATTCGTTTATGACAAAGTCGGGCATTTCTTCATGATAAAACTCAGGCATAGATTTAACGCAATCTGTTAGAAATCCAGCAACAGGGGCGAATCCATTGTCGGTTTTTCGCATACCAATAGTACCGCCAGTATAAGCGACGTAAATTGAGCGTTTAATCATGCTTGTTGTCATGTTCGTGCATTTCTCAGGGTTGATATTTGATGAATCGTTAAATTATACGTGTCTAACTGAATAAAACTCAATAAAAAAGCCCGTAAAACGGGCTTTTTTGAATATTCTATATTTTAAAGGTTTTGCCAGTCTTCTGGCTGTTTAAGGCAAAAACTGTTTAAAGGTTACAATTTTCGCAATACAAATACATGCCTTTAGGATCATCAAACATGCTGAATTCATCAACTACAGTTTGCCATTCACCTAGCATTTGATTTAGAACAGGTGATTGAGTTGATGCTTCTGGTAGATAGGTTGCTACTGAGGCAAGCATTTGTTGTACAAACTCTTGTTCTGCAGTTAACTCTTGTTCGATAACTTTTGTATCAAATACCTCAATTTGTGCCATTTCAGCTGCTTTAGCAATGGCGCTGTCCATATCACCTAGTGCATCAACAAGTCCTAACTCGACAGCTCTTGTACCAGACCAAACTCGGCCCTGAGCAATTCTGTCTACTTGATCTAGGCTCATATTTCTTTCTTTAGCAACCAACGAAATAAATTCTTGATACCCATGTTCAATATGTCGTTGAACGACTGCTGCTACATTAGGATCTAAAGCTCGGGTTGCTGAAATACCAGCCCAATCTGAAGTCGAAACCCCATCTGAATGGATCCCCCATTTAGATAGGACATTTTCAAATGTGGCAAACATACCGAAGATACCTATTGAACCAGTTAAGGTTGTTGGTGTTGCATAGATATAATCCGCACTTGCAGAAATCCAGTAACCGCCTGATGCCGCTAAACTGCCCATACTGACAACAACAGGTTTGCCTGCTTGCTTTAATGCGATAACTTCTTGACGAATTTTCTCAGAAGCAAAAGCACTGCCACCAGGACTATCAACTCGTAATACAACCGCTTTTACTTTCTCATCAAAGCGCGCTTTGCGCAGAAGAGCTGAAGTACTTTCGCCCCCTATCTGGCCAGCTTGTTGGGTACCATTTAAAATATTACCTTTGGCAACAATAATACCAACTGAGTCTTTCTCGATAAGGGCAGGAAGCGGTTTTACAGCGTTATAGTATTCGGTAAAAGAAACTTGTTTGAAGTTATCGCCGTCACTATCAGCGCCCACTTTTTCAACCATGGCAAGTCTGAAAGATTCATCAGATGCCAGTTCATCTACCCAGTTTAATTTTATTGCAAGTTGAGCTGAGTCGCCGGATACACTGTCAAGCTCTGTTAGATAACGATTTGGACTTAGTACAATATTGTCTGGAGCGATGTCACGGTTTGTCGCTACAATTGATTCGTAACTTTGCCAAATATCGCCTAATAACGCCTGACTTGCTTCTTTAGCTGGCGCTGACATGTCATCACGAATAAAAGGTTCTACAGCAGACTTAAATGTACCAACACGGAAAACATGGGTGCTGACATTTAATTTTTCTAATGCTGATTTATAAAACAAGCGATAACTGCTTAAACCTTCAAGAGAAACAGCCCCTTTATTATTAAGATAAATGGTGTCCGCGTAACTGGCTAAGAAATATTGGTTCTGTTCATAGTAGTTACCAAAAGCCACGACAGACTTGCCAGCTTGCTTAAATTTATTCAATGCATCGCCAATAGCCGTCATCTTACTGATACCAGCAGAGCGCAAGTGCTGCATGTTAATGACGATGGTATTGATACGAGGATCTTGAATAGCACTGTCTATGACGTAAATGATGTCGGATAACAACATTTCGCCCTCTGGATCATTGCCTTTACTTTGTTTAAATACCGCTTCAATAGGATCAACATGACGCTTTTGGTCAACGATAGTGCCAGCAAGATTGAGCATAAGTGCAGATTGGTTTTCGATGACTATTTCTTCTTCAGCACTTAACGCGACAACGATAATAGCAATTAAACCAAAAAAGATAAGATTGAGAATGACTTTACGTATTCCGTTGATGGTTTTCCAAATCAAAGAGAAAATTCGTTTAATCAGTGAGGGTTTAGCGGACATTAAGCCACTCCTATAGCATTTCATTACTATTATGCTAACTGAAAAAGCTTGGCTATGGGAAATTGAATTGTAACGGTTTTTAACAATAGCAAAGCGAAAGCATTGAGCTTAACAAAATCTCGTTGTATGCTAGTTTAAATCACTTGTTTAAAAAGGATGTTTGAATGTCGTTTCCACATTTACTAGAACCCTTAGATTTAGGCTTCACTCAATTAAAAAATCGAGTGTTAATGGGCTCCATGCATACTGGCTTAGAAGAAGAAAAGGGCGGATTTGAGAAACTGGCTGCGTTTTATAAAGAACGTGCAGCAGGTGGCTGTGGGCTAATCGTAACTGGCGGTATCGCGCCTAACTTTCGTGGACGCCTAGCACCTCATGCTTGCCAATTAAGTTTTCCTTGGCAAGTTAAGAAGCATCGCATTGTCACAAAAGCTGTCCATGAAGCTGATGGTAAAATCTGTATGCAGATCCTCCATGCTGGTCGCTATGGTTATCATCCTTTTTCACAAGCACCGAGTAAAATTAAATCGCCAATTACACCGTTTACGCCTTCAAAAATGTCATCTAGACAAGTTGCTGGAACAATTAAAGATTATGCATCCAGTGCTGCGCTTGCTAAAAAAGCGGGCTATGACGGTGTAGAAGTCATGGGCTCAGAAGGCTATCTCATTAATCAATTCATTAGCTCTCGTACCAATAAACGTACTGATGAATGGGGTGGCAGTTTTGTTCAACGTGCACGTTTCCCATTAGAGATAGTCAAAGCTATCCGTGAGAAGGTGGGCAAAGAATTTATTATAATTTTCAGACTATCAATGCTGGATTTAGTTGATAACGGTTCGACATGGGATGAAGTCGTTAAATTAGCAAAATGGTTAGAGCGTGAAGGTGTTTCAATTATCAATACTGGCATTGGTTGGCATGAAGCGCGTGTACCTACAATTGCGACAAGTGTTCCAAGAGGGGCATTTTCTTGGGTGACTGAGAAACTCAAATCTGAAGTGTCAGTTCCTTTGATTGCAACTAACCGTATCAATACGCCTGAAATTGGCGAATCAATCATTGCTTCTGGGCAAGCAGATATGGTTTCAATGGCAAGACCTTTCCTTGCTGATGCAGAGTTTGTTAATAAAGCCGCTGCTGGGCAAAGTGAACTAATCAATACTTGTATTGGTTGTAACCAAGCTTGTTTAGATCATACGTTTTCAATGAAGCGTGCTACTTGCCTTGTTAATCCTCGCGCTTGCTATGAAACAGAAATCAATTTCACCCCTACGCAACACAAAAAACGTTTAGCAGTTATGGGAGCTGGTCCTGCTGGCATGGCATTTTCGGTATATGCAGCGTCACGTGGGCATGAAGTGGTTTTATTTGAAGCTAAAAATGAAGTTGGCGGCCAGTTTAATTTGGCACGTAAGATCCCAGGTAAGGAAGAGTTTGACGAAACCATCCGTTATTTCAACAACCAAATGAAGCTACACAAAGTTGAATTACGTTTAAATACTCGTTTAGATTTGGATGTTTTAGCGAATGAAAAATTTGATGAAGTGATCGTCGCTTCAGGTGTTGTCCCGCGTGCGCTTGATCTACCTGGTTTTGATAGCCCTAAAGTTGTCGATTATCAGCAAGTCCTGAAAGGAGAAGTCTATATTGGCGAGAAAGTGGCGCTGATTGGAGCGGGCGGTATCGGATTTGATATGGCACATTTTTTATGTGAACGTGAGTCGAGCACATTACAACCGGACAAATGGCTTGAGCAGTGGGGCATTGATAAAACCTATCAACATCCAGGCGGCTTAACTGAGGAGTCTGAACATAAACCAGATCGCGAAGTTTACTTATTACAACGTAAGACGACTAAGATGGGGAAAGGCCTCGGTAAAACAACCGGCTGGATCCACAGAAGTGTTCTTAAACAGCATAAAGTGAACATGAAAACAGGTGTGAGCTATGAGAAATTTGACACTGAAGGCTTACACATCAAGGTAGGGGAAGAATCCGAAGTACTGCGAGTTGATAATGTTGTACTGTGTGCAGGTCAAGAGTCTAACCGCACGCTTGTAGACGATATGAAATCAACTGGCTTACCAGTGCATTTGATTGGCGGTGTTGATGTTGCTGCTGAACTGGATGCTAAACGAGCAATTAGACAAGGTGCTGAACTAGCAATGGCTATTTAACCACTGAATTTAATAAGGTTGTAATCGTTAACTTAATAAAACCTAGCAAATTGCTAGGTTTTTTGTTTTTATTAAACGCCATATTTTATTAATGATACAAATATTAATGGACGAAATAAAAGGTATTTTCAAGTCTTGGCATAATGAGGTTGATACCAAGCTAGTGTTTAACTTTACGCTCAATGCCCCTAGTGCTGAGGAATTTAACCGGTTAAGAGCAGAAACGGGTTGGGGATCGGCTCCAGTCGATACAGTAAACAATAGCCTAAATAATTCTTTATTTTTCGTTTGTGTCTTCCATGAAACTAGATTGATTGCCACCGGCAGAGTGATCGGTGATGGCGGGCTGTTTTTCTATATTCAAGATGTCATTGTGGCTAAAGCATACCAAGGTAATGGCTTGGGACATTTTATTATGCAAGCTATCGAAATGTATTTAACTCAACAAGTCACACAAGGCACTACAGTGGGTCTATTTTGCGCACAAGGTAAAGAAGGGTTTTATAAAAAATATCAATATTTAGTAAGAGATGGCTCAGAATTAGGGTTTGGTATGTGTAAGGTTTATTGATACTTTTTATGATGTGTTTTCAATATGATTTTAAATAAAGGAACGACGATGGCTAAAAATGTTGTTATTACCGGTGCGAACAGAGGGATTGGTTTAGCATTGGCTAAATTATTTAAGCAACAGGGTGATAAAGTGTTTGCTTTATGCCGTCACACTTCAGATGAGCTTGAGCTGCTAGACGTGAATGTTATCACTCAAATTGATGTTGCAACTGATGAAGGCATACATAATATGCAAACTTCTTTAGCGGGAGTGAATATTGATGTTTTGATTTGTAATGCAGGCATTTTACGTGATGAGCAATTAGCACACTTAAACCTTGATACCATTAGGCAGCAATTTGAAATTAATGCTCTGGCACCACTTCGCATTGTTGCCGCACTAAATCATCAACTCAATGCTGGCGGCAAAGTCGCTATGATCACTTCACGTATGGGATCAATCGAGGATAACACCTCTGGAGGGCGATATGGGTATCGAATGTCTAAAGCTGCTCTTAATGCCGCATCGATGTCGCTAAGCCATGATTTATCTCCAAAACAAATAGCGGTTGGCATATACCACCCAGGCTATGTTCAAACCGATATGGTAAATCACGGAGGCGATATTTCGGCCTTAGAGTCAGCGAGTCGACTGGTGGGGCTAATTAACTCACTGGATATGACAACAACTGGTGTATTCAAACATTCAAACGGACAAACATTACCTTGGTAAAATTTGTATGCTCTGTTTTTATCTTTTCTATGGTATTGGGCATCACACTTTTTGAGTATTTAGATTAAAACAAGCTTAACCGCTCGTTTTGTATGCAATATGTCGTAAATTTTAAGTTTAGTTACAGACTGCATATTTAATATGTAATGCTAATAATTATATTAAGGTGCTATTGAATAAAACTGTGATAGTTAGATTCAATCAGTGCCATAGTGAGGAATAGGGAATCATGACGACGAAAACAGAATCTGGGGATAATGCACCCGGATTGCTCGGTAGAGCGCTAGACAGTATTGAAAGGATTGGTAATAAACTACCAGATCCTGCAATGCTATTCTTAATTTTAATGTTTGCTGTTTGGGTTATATCAGCCTTGTTATCTGGCGTCAGTTTTGATGCGATAGATCCAAGAACCGATAGCCCAATTGTTATTAATAACTTATTAAGTGCAACTGCGTTAACTGAATTTTTAACTTCTATGGTGAAAACATTCACCGCATTTGCACCGTTAGGTGTTGTACTGGTTGCAATGCTAGGTGTGGGGATTGCTGAGCAGTCAGGTTTTATCAATACTGCATTAAAACAAATGCTTAAAGTCACACCTGCTAAGCTTTTAACGCCTGCAGTTGTTGTGGTCGGTATTATTTCGCATACCGCAACAGATGCGGGCTATGTTGTAGTGATACCTCTTGCGGGTGTAATATTCTTTACCGTTGGTCGCCACCCACTTGCTGGTATTGCTGCGGCTTTTGCTGGTGTTTCTGGTGGATTCTGTGCCAACTTTATTCCATCAGGTATCGATCCTTTATTACAAAGCTTTACCCAGTCGGCAGCCCAGATCGTCGATCCTGACATTCAAATTAACCCATTGAACAATTGGTTTTTCGCGGCATCTTCGTGTATTCCGATTACCTTAGTGATTTGGTATTTAACCGATAAAATTTTAGAGCCAAGATTAAATAAAACGCATAAAGTAGAACGTGACCAAGTTGACTTACCAGCAATGGAAGAAGCAACACCAAAAGAAATGCGTGCATTTAGTGTGGCTTCTCTTGTTATGTTCGTTGCAATAATTGGTTTTTTCTCGCTTACCATTCCTGAAACTTCAACACTACGAGATGAGCATGGTTCTCTGACTAGCTTTGGTGCGCCGTTAATGCAATCTATTGTGCCATTGATTTTCATATTCTTTATGCTTCCGGGTGTAGTATATGGTTATATGACTGGCAGCTTTAAGTCGTCTGCAGACATCGTGCAAGCAATGTCTAAATCCATGAGCGGCATGTCACATTACATCGTAATGGCATTTTTCTGTGCTCAGTTTGTTGCTGCTTTCTCGGCGTCTAATTTAGGTGCATTAATTGCTGTTGAAGGGGCTGGTGGCCTTAAGGCGCTCAACCTTCCAGCAGAAGTGACCGTGGTCGGGATGATTATTTTAGTTGGCTTTGTTAACTTATTCGTTGGGTCATCTTCAGCAAAATGGGCGTTGATTGGCCCGGTACTTGTGCCAATGTTAATGCAGCTGAATATTAGTCCAGACTTGTCTCAAGCGGCTTACCGTATTGGTGACTCAAGTTCAAACATCATTACGCCATTAATGCCTTATTTCCCACTTGTCGTCGTATATTGTCAGCGCTATGTCAAAGGTATTGGGATAGGGACTTTAATCTCGATGATGTTGCCATTTAGTTTGGCACTTTTATCAATATGGAGTACATGGCTACTCATATACTGGTCCATTGGTTTACCTTTAGGATTGGGTGCAAGTTACACTTATTAACTGATTTTAAAAATGAAAGTAGCGATATTATTCGCTACTTTTTTTTGGGGCCAGCAAAAAGTCTTTTCATATAACTAAAAGATTTAGAGCACATTACAGTTAACATTTTTATCCTAGCAGGCTAGTGCAGTTAAGTTGTTTCTGCCTATAATTGTTGTATATCAATTAAAAGATTAATTTTATAAAAATCATTTATGCCAAAGATTAATATTGATTCAAGTTATGGAGTTATCATTATTCAGGACATGAATGCTGTTCATGTTGATGAACGATATGCTCAAATATATGGTTATAATTCAGCCAAAGAACTACTTACCAGCATCGATTCTTTTCTTGACCTTTTACCTGCAGAAAATCATCAAATTGCCACTCAAAACTACCATGACATAGTCAATGGAACACTTTATCCACGTGGTCATACATTCGTTAATATTGACAGAAATGGCCGTGAGTTCACGGTTTTTTCAGTGGATCATTTAATTGAATGGCATGGACGTCCAGCATTACAGGTGACAGTGATTGATCTTTCTGCGTTAGTTGAAGCGAATAAGCGTATACGTGAAAAAGACCTAATGTATAAGCGGCTCATTACACAATCAGGTCAAGGTATTATGGTGCATCGGGAATTTAAGCCACTGATGGTAAACCAAGCCTGTGTAAAGCATTTACACGCAGACTCAATAGAGCAAGTGATGAGTTTAAGCTCGCTACTCACACTCATTCCTGAAACAGTTCAACAACAGGCCAAGCAGCATTATCAAGATATTGTTAATGGCGTGGCTGTTGGCAGTAACAGTGTGGTCGAAAATATCTGCTTTGATGGCATACATCGGTTTTTTAATATTTATGACAACCTTATTGAGTGGGATGGAGAACCTGCAGTACAAGTGGTAATGGAAGATGTAACCGAGAAAGTACAATTAGAAAAAGAACTGGCATTTAAAGCAAGTCATGATGGTTTGACGCACCTTTTAAATCGCAGTGCAGTGCAAGAATGGTTACAGAAACATATTGAAATCAGTGACCAGTTGACCTGTGTTTTACTTGATATTGATAATTTCAAATTAGTTAATGATACTCATGGTCATCACAATGGCGATCTCGTTATTCAAGCTCTAGCTGAAATTATACGTGATGCGTTTGCAGATCATAGTGGGGCTGTTGGTCGTTGGGGGGGAGAAGAGTTTATTGCATTTTTACCTTCAGCAAACGAACAAGGCGCATTACAAACTGCTGAAGTGATAAGAAGTCGTTTTGCTGAAAGGCATTTTAACGATTCTACTCATACATTTTCTGTTTCAGTGAGCATCGGTTTAGCTGAGTCAAGTGACTGCCGCATGATAAACGATGTTGAGAATTTAATAAAACTCACTGATAAACGTTTATATATTGCTAAATCTCAAGGCAAAAACACTATTTGTAGCGAAGGGTAATTTATACCATAACAGCTTATCCTTACCACATTGAGTCGAATTTACATCTTAATTTAAATGCTCCATGATATTCATTTTTGATAATGATTGGAGCAAACAATGACTTTCTTAGCATCAAACACATCACATTGTCAGTTCATATCAAGCTTTCGCTTATTGTGTTTTCTGACTTTGTTCTTGTCGATTTCGTCATTATGGGCTTCAGAAACCGTTACCAAGGTCAAAGATAACCCGAAATTTGATCCTGCATTAGCTAACGAAGTTGGCGCAGATGAGTATGGCATGAAGCAATACGTTGTTGCATTCTTGAAACGAGGACCCAATCGCGAACGAAGTGAGGAGGATGCCTTAGCTTTGCAAAAAGCTCATATGGACAATATTACTAAGTTAGCAAATCAAGGCAAATTAGTTCTGGCTGGGCCTTTTCTTGGTAACGATGATTTACGTGGAATTTATATTTTTGATGTAAAAACGGTTGCTGAAGCAAAATTACTCACTGAATCAGATCCCGCCATTAAAGCTGGTAGCCTTACTATGGAGTTAAAGCCTTGGTATGGCAGCGCTGCATTAATGAAAATAAATCAGTTACATCAGCAAATGTCTAAAAAGCTGATGTAATGACACATTGCTGATTAGTTATGTAGTTCGTTTATCCGTTTATTTTCTGACAAAATCAATGGCGTCAGAATAAGACATAAGGCGACATTAGAAAGTGGCACAGATAGCCATATACCGTTGACGCCAATCAAGTTGGGCAACGTGAGTAAAAACGGAATTTGTATTGCCATATTAGCCATCGAAATAAACAATGACTTATTTCCTTGATTGACAGCCATAAAATACATGGTTGCGATAAAAATAAACCCATCCAGTACTAACGCAAATAAATGTAGACGCATACCGATTAAAGTTTCAGCCATAAGAGCATTATCATGATTACTGAAAAAACCTATGACAAAGTTGGGAAAAATATTTATAAATAAAACCGTAAAAACCCCCAGAATAGCAACAACTTTTACGGTCAGTTTCACTGTTTGTTTGATCTGTAGGATCTGCTTTGCACCGTAATAGTAACTAACAGGGGGCTGCATACCGCCAGCTATACCTTCTGCTAATAAATAAAAAGTCGTTGCAACGTAACCTACAATTGCAAAAGCAGCGACATGAACTGCCGAGCCATATTGCATAAAAAGGAAATTATGAAGAGCAATAATGAAGCTAAAGTACATAAACATAATCAAACTCGAACTGCCTAACACGAGTATTTTTTGTAGCTGTTTAAACTTAATATCTTTATAAGAAAACTTAAACCTGGT
Source organism: Shewanella japonica (assembly GCF_002075795.1). Lineage (NCBI taxonomy): Bacteria > Pseudomonadati > Pseudomonadota > Gammaproteobacteria > Alteromonadales > Shewanellaceae > Shewanella > Shewanella japonica. The sequence goes on along the minus strand of NZ_CP020472.1, from coordinate 2,556,192 downwards.
GTTAGCTTTCCTCGAAAAGAAGTAGTAAAAACCGAGTAGCATCACAATGGCTTGAGAAATCAATGTCGCAATTGCTGCGCCTGTTAGTCCTAAAGGATAAACAGCGATTAATAAGTAATCCAACGCGATATTCATGACAGCGCCAATCATTAACAACATAGTGGCAAAACCGGGTTGTTCATCATTTCTCACGAGTAAAGGCATTGCTGTAGCTGCAGTTGTAAAAAAAGCGCCATAGGCAAATACTTCGATATAATCTGATGCCATGATAAAGCTTTGTCCATCTGCTGCTTGCAGGAGCAATAACGTCTCACCGAAGAAGTGAATGAAAATTGCTGATGCGATACTCATTATGCCAATTAATACTATGGCATGGCTAAGTACTTTTTGTCCTTCTAAAGGCTTTTTCTCGCCACGGGTGATGGATAGTAAACTACCAGCGCCCATACCTATCATCATGCCAACACCCACAACACAGCATATAATTGGCCAAGCCATGTTAATGCCTGCTAAGCCTTCAAATCCTACATAATGACCAACGAAAATCCCATCAATGATTTGATATAAGCCACTCACCAACATTGCTGCAATGGATGGAATAGCGTATTTCCAAAAATGCTGTTTAACAGTTAATTGATCAATTGACGCTGTTGATATTGCTAACATGATTTTCTCAATACTATCAGGACACAAAATAATATTGCTTATTATAATCTGATTTTAGATAGGAAAAAGTTAGTATCCATCCGATAATCGGATAGTTATAATGATTGGAATGAGCCATTACGGTTGGAAAAAGATGAACTGGTCTATAGAACAATTAAAAGCATTTGTTGCCGCTGCCAATACAGGTTCGTTTTCAGCTGCGTCACGTGATTTAGGTAAAGCGCAATCAAGAGTCAGTACGGCAATTTCAAATTTAGAAATCGATTTGGGATTTAAGCTATTTGATCGTAGCCACCGTTTACCTGTACTAACAGAGCAGGGAGAACAGTTATTAATTGAAGCTAAAGCCGTGATTGCGCAGTGTGAGCGTTTAAACTCAAGAGCAATGTCAGTTCAAACAAATAACGAATTAGCATTAACCATTGCAATTGACGAAGCTGTTCCAATTTCTACTTTCGAAGTTTTTTTTGATAAAACGGCTGAGACTTTTCCATTGTTGAAACTCACTATTTTAAATGGCTCAAGGGATGATATTGCCCATTGGGTAGATATTGGAAAAGCGGACTTAGGTGTGTTATTTCAAGGCGAGCAACTTTGTGAACGTCTAGAGTTTTTTACTATTGATAGCTTTCATCAATCTCTTATCGTATCGGTTGATCATCCATTAGCAGATATCCCGGTTCCAAACATATCGCAGCTAAATGAATATCGACAACTGGTAATTTGTGACTTGCAAACTGCAAGTAAACCCATATCTGCAAATTGTTGGCATGTTGACAGTTACTATTACATGACATCCCTTGTTACTCGTGGCTTGGGTTGGGCGTTGGTTCCAGAACATATTGCCGGTTCTCAGTGGTATTCAGGTGAAATAAAAGAGTTGAGCACTTACCATATACCCGAATCATTGTTGATTGAAATGGGGTTAGTTAAACGACGAGACAAAGGTGCTGGCAATATTATGAATTGGATGTTTGCTGAACTTGAAGCTATGTTTCTTGAGGCTAAAAAGAACAAAAATTAGGGTTAACTATTTATCTTAGCGACTTTTTTGTTGATATTTGGATTATTACGGTGATGAGATAATCGGTAAAAACGAATACTTGCTATTGAAAAGTGAAACGAACGAGAAGGTTCGTTTCATATTTAATCTAGTGTAATAAGTGTTTTGTTATGCTGAACATAAAGGTTACTTGGTTCATCTGTAGTGAGATCGAGATCTAGGTTCGTCTCAGGTACACAGCAACAAGGCAAGCATTCATCAGCTTCTAGTTCGACCAAAGGTTCAGAGATATAAGTCACTGAACCTTTATTGATACGAGTTTTACACGAACCGCAAAAACCATTTCTGCACTCAGAAAAGATATTTACTTTTTTTATCTCGAGTACATCTAGTAAGGTGTGTTGCTGTTGATTAAACAACAACACTGGCTCACCATTTAAACTAACAATAGGTGCTTTTTTGAAGTTGGGCTTATAGATCAAAGTCAGAAAACTCATCGCTGTCAACGGCCGAATCAATTTGACCAACTAAGTAAGATGAGACTTCAACTTCTTGTGGTGCCACTTGTACAGCATCACTTTCAAGCCAGTTTTTCATCCATGGTAACGGGTTAGTTTGTTCTGCATAGGGTTGAGGCAAGTTAACGGCTTTCATACGTTGGTTAGTAATGTATTCAACGTACTGACATAAAATTTGCTCATTTAAGCCGATCATTGAACCGTCTTTGAATAAGTATTTAGCCCATTCTTTCTCTTGCTCTGCTGCTTTATAAAAAATATCGTAGGCTTGATCGTGACACTCTTTGGCAATTTCACCCATTTCAGGATCATCTTTGCCACCTTGCATAATATTAAGAATATGCTGAGTGCTATTTAAATGTAAGGCTTCATCACGAGCAATTAAACGAATAATTTTCGCATTGCCTTCCATTAATTTACGTTCAGCGAAAGCAAATGAACATGCAAAACTGACATAAAAACGAATCGCTTCTAATGCATTTACAGACATCATGCATAAATACAGAGACTTTTTAAGGATACGTGGACTAACAGTGATTTGTTTACCGTTAACCAAATGTGTTCCTTCACCATGTAAATTAAGCACTTGGGTCAGTTCAATTAAATCATCGTAGTATTGAGCAATATCACCTGCACGTTTTAAAATTTCTTTATTCACCACGATATCATCAAATACGACAGACGGATCATTAACAATATTACGAATAATGTGGGTATAAGAACGCGAGTGAATTGTTTCTGAAAAAGACCAAGTTTCAATCCATGTTTCTAATTCAGGTAACGATACTAACGGTAATAACGCCACATTCGGTGAGCGACCTTGAATAGAATCTAATAATGTTTGGTACTTAAGGTTTGAAATGAAAATGTGTTTTTCATGTTCTGGTAAACCTTGGTAATCAATTTTGTCTTTGCTTACGTCTACTTCTTCTGGGCGCCAGAAAAAAGATAATTGCTTTTCAATTAGCTTTTCAAAAACTTCATATTTTTGTTGATCATAACGAGCAACGTTAACTGACTGTCCCATGAACATAGGTTCGTTCATCGGATTATTTGGTGTTTGACAAAAAGTAGAATAAGCCATTTATATATCCTAAAAAAGCGGGGATAAGTCCCCGCATTTAAATGCAAATTGTTGAATTAAATCTTACAAGCGCCGCCTGCACAGCCATCATCTTCTTTCTCAACGACGGTAATGTCGTCAAGGTTATCTGATGCACCATCACGGGTGTTGTGATAGTAAAGTGTTTTAACACCAAGTTTATAGGCTGTTAATAGATCTTTCAGCAAGGTTTTCATCGGTACTTTTTGACCGTCAAAACGTGTTGGATCGTAGTTAGTATTAGCCGAAATTGCTTGGTCGACGAATTTTTGCATGATACCAACGAGCTGTAAATAACCATCATTATTTGGCATATTCCACAGCAATTCATATTGATGTTTTAGCTCATCAAAGTCAGGAACAACTTGCTTTAATTGCCCATCTTTACTTGCTTTAACGCTGATTAAGCCACGTGGTGGCTCGATGCCATTTGTTGCGTTAGAAATTTGCGAAGACGTTTCTGATGGCATTAATGCTGATAGAGTAGAGTTACGTAAGCCGTGAGTTTTAATGTCACTACGTAATCCTTCCCAATCCATATGTAATGGTTCATCACAGATTTTATCTAAATCACGCTTATATGTGTCAATTGGTAAAACACCTTCAGCGTAAGTCGTTTCATTAAATAAAGGACATGCACCTTGCTCTTTTGCTAGGTTCATAGAAGCTTTAAGTAAGTAGAACTGAATCGCTTCAAACGTCTTATGGGTTAAGTTATTACCAGAGCCATCAGAATATTTCATGCCATTTTTCGCAAGGTAATTTGCGAAGTTAATAACGCCTATACCTAGCGTTCTACGGTTCATAGAACCCAGTTGAGCAGAGATAATTGGGTAATCTTGATAATCAAGTAAATTATCTAATGCACGAACGGCTAGGTCTGCAAGCGGTTCTAATTCAGATAAGTCTTTGATAGCACCCAAGTTAAGCGCTGATAAAGTACATAATGCAATTTCACCATTAGGATCTTCAATGTTACGCATTGGCTTAGTTGGTAAAGCGATTTCTAAACAAAGGTTAGACTGTTTAATTGGCGCTACTTGCGGGTCAAATGGACTATGAGTATTACAGTGATCAACATTTTGAATATAGATTCGGCCAGTTGATGCTCGTTCTTGCATCATTAATGAAAATAATTCAACGGCTTTAATCTCTTTACGACGAATGCTGCTATCCGCTTCGTATTGAAGATATAGGCGCTCAAACTCTACTTGGTCAGCGAAGAATGCATCGTATAAACCAGGTACATCAGATGGGCTAAATAAGCTAATATTTTCAGACTTAATTAAGCGTTGGTACATCAATTTGTTTAATTGCACGCCGTAATCTAAATGACGAACACGGTTATCTTCTACACCACGGTTATTTTTAAGCACAAGAAGTGATTCAACCTCTAAGTGCCATAATGGGTAAAATAATGTCGCTGCGCCGCCACGAACTCCGCCTTGTGAGCAAGACTTTACCGCAGTTTGGAAATATTTATAAAACGGTAAGCAACCAGTGTGGAATGCTTCACCGCCTCGGATTGGGCTACCTAAAGCTCGAATACGGCCTGCGTTAATACCAATACCCGCACGTTGACTTACGTATTTTACAATTGAAGAAGCAGTCGCATTAATTGAATCAAGGCTATCGTCACATTCAATTAATACGCACGAACTGAATTGACGAGTAGGGGTGCGCACACCAGCCATGATTGGCGTTGGAAGTGAAATTTTAAATGTCGATACGGCATCGTAGAAACGCTTAATGTAGTCAAGACGTGTTTCTTTTGGATACTTAGCAAATAAGCAAGCAGCTACCAAGATATAGAGAAACTGTGCACTTTCGTAAATTTCATTAGTCACACGGTTTTGAACTAGGTATTTCCCTTCGAGTTGCTTAACAGCAGCATATGAGAAGTCCATGTCACGCCAGTGGTCGATGTAGCTATCTAAGATAGTTAACTCTTCTGCTGTGTAGTCTTCGATAATGTGCTTGTCGTACTTACCCAACTCAACCAAACGATTGACTTGATCAATTAATTTTGGAGGCTCGAATTGACCGAAGGCTTTTTTACGCAGATGAAAAACAGCTAAACGCGCAGCAAGAAATTGGTAATCTGGTGACTCTGGAGAGATTAAGTCAGCTGCTGCTTTGATGATTGTTTCGTGAATAGCCTCTGTAGGAATGCCTTCAAAAAACTGTAAGTGAGAACGTAATTCTACTTCTGAAACTGATACGTTGTTTAAGCCTTTGGCTGCCCACTCGATTACGCGATGGATCTTATCTAAATCGATTGTTTCGCGTTCGCCACTGCGTTTAGTGACTGTCATATTGCTGTTCATTAAAAAGAGGCCTTGATTCGATATTTATTGGTGTAATTTATTCATTGGATCTTTTTTTATCGACTACGTTACGATCGCCAATAAATCACAATACGTCCCTTGTAAGTTGATCATCCAAATTCAATTAACAAACTAATATTGATAAAAATACTAGTGTTACAGCGAGATACTGCGCTTTTATCGCTAGTGCCTCGTATTGATGTCACACACAAGATATGGTGTTTTATAAAAACTAACATACAAGATAGTGAGGTTGGTCACCATTTGCAAGTAGGATTTTAATTAATAAGTTGTGGATATCTTATGGATAGTCATTCAAGTTAGTAAAAGCTAACCTGCTAACGCAAAATAGCCGTTGAATTTCTTGTGACGTTGTTTTTTTAGACAGTTAACGTGATTAGATTGATCGCTAAAATATTCAGCGATCGATTGTTTTTATATAAAAATAGTTTGATTTTTTTGTGATGTTTGAATGTAAAATGAAAAATGAGTTTTCATTTAGCTTTATGAGTCAAAGTACAGTGTCATTGATGAGTTCATTGCACTAAATTGACTACTGTTATCTTTAGAACAGTGAGATAAAAAGTGAAGTGACAGCAATGCCGTTAGTGCAGAAAAGTCGTTAGTAAAGAAACTCTATAGTGAGAGCATTAAAGGCTTGCTGATATGTATCGAAAGTGAGTCATGTCAATGATGTTTCAACTGTGACATTTGAAGCAGCAATTTACCAATCACTTTTGCATCATTACATTAAGATTTACATGTAAGCATTGAATTTATGAAGAGTACTATTTTAGTTGTTCTTGTTATTCAAAAAATTGGAGTAAATCGTTAACTGTGTTAAATACAATTTTACTTGGCCATAATTCTGGCTGATCATCGTCTGAAAGATATCCCCACATAGCAGTGCCGCCAATCATGCCCGCATTACTTGCTGCGACTAGATCTCGCTCAGCATCACCTAGGTACAATATATTTGCAGGCGCACAGTTAATTTGCTGAGCTGCTAATAACATAGGGGCAGTGTGAGGTTTAGGGTGAAGGGTAGAGTCGCCACTAACGATGCTAGTTAAACGTTCAGTTAGCCCTAAAGCATCAATTAACGGACGAGTAAACTTTGCTTGTTTATTTGTTACCACCCCAAACGGTATTGCTTTTGTTTCAAGTAAAGTGAGAAATGAAGCTAAACCTTCGAATAAAGAGGCTTTTTGACCATTCACTTTTTTATAGTGTTCAAGCAGACTCTGTTGAATGGTTACTTGCTCTGATTCATTTAACTCTGGTACAGCAGCATTTACTAAGGCCAAACTTCCGTGTGAAGCTGAATAGCGTAGTGCTTCGACGGACTTAGGGGAGATTTCGCGCTCTTGCAAGGCTAAATTTAATGCATATACCAGATCTGGTGCGGTATCAGCCAAGGTTCCATCCAAATCAAATAATACTGCTTTAATCTGATCCGTCGCACTAATTTGATTCATTGTACTACCTTAGGTTTTAATTCGTTTATCAATAATGGAAAGAGTAACGTCACGTTATATTGGGTTAAGTAATCAAACGAATAAATAGGTTCACTAAGCAAGCTAAGTAAACAGACCAATAATGACATTACATAAAAGTGTAGAACATCAACTAGCCTGGTTTTGAACACTGCTAATAGGCAATAAGTGGTCATGTCCTTTAATCATTAACCATTAACTATGAATCAAGGACATGTCCTGAATTGTGTGATTTATCCAGCTTTTTGAGTCGCTATCATATAGTTTACGTCAAGTTTATTGGTATATTTATACACACCTGTTAACGGGTTATGAGTAATGCCTAAGGCGTCTCTACAGATTAAATCAGTTTGATCGACCAAATTGATTAATTCTGACGGCTTAATAAACTTACTGTGATCATGGGTACCAACAGGCAGCATCTTTAATACATATTCTGCGCCTACTATCGCTTGTATGTAAGACATCATATTTCTATTAATGGTAGAAAAGAAAACAAAGCCATCTGGTTTTACCATATCGCAGCATGCACGAATCACTGATAATGGATCCGGTACGTGCTCAAGCATTTCCATACACGTTACGACATCATATTTTTCGCTATTGTTAGCAGCGTGTTCTTCTGCAGTCATAGTGTCATAGTGAATATCGATACCAGTTTCGAGCGCATGAAGCTTGGCCACTTCAACTTGCGCATCACCCATATCAAGACCGGTTACTTTAGCGCCGACTTTTGCCATGCTCTCAGATAAAATACCGCCGCCACAACCGATATCAATAACGTGTTTATCAAACAATCCGCCGCAAGTTTGATCGATATAATTTAACCTTAAAGGATTAAGTTGGTGTAGTGGTTTGAAATCACCATTTGGATCCCACCAAGACTGTGCCATTTGAGCAAACTTTTCGATTTCTTGGTGATCAACATTTTGTTGATTTTGGTTTTCGTGATTAGACATAACAGGACCCATAATATATTTATGATTATTGCAGGTATTATAACCATCCGTTTCAATAAACAAAGTGAGATAAAACAAGATTAATTTTCAATTGATTATATAAGCAGCAATCTGTGCCGATAAAAAACACATTAATTCTCAAAACACGTATATCAGGAAATTAAAAAGTAGAACTTACGAATCAAATTAGGGGAATTATCGCTGTTTTTATTAAGTTTTTCACTTGCATTCACTTATTGTTGTTCTAGGGTCTAGCCACTTTATATATCTGTGTTAGAATGCCAAATCACGTTTTTGAGCTACACAATAAAATGGAATAATTATTGTGCGCTAATTTTAGGGGAACGAGCAGTTTATGACTGATCTGGCAACATCAATTTCGCCAATTAACATCGAAGACGAACTAAAGAATTCTTATTTAGATTATGCGATGAGTGTAATCGTAGGTCGTGCATTACCCGACGTTCGTGACGGGTTAAAACCTGTTCACCGTCGTGTTCTATTCGCAATGAACGAATTAAAGAACGACTACAATAAGCCTTATAAAAAATCAGCTCGTGTTGTTGGTGACGTAATCGGTAAGTATCACCCACATGGTGATACAGCTGTATATGACACAATCGTTCGTTTGGCGCAGCCATTCTCAATGCGTTATACGCTTGTAGACGGCCAAGGTAACTTTGGTTCAGTGGATGGTGATTCTGCTGCGGCAATGCGTTATACCGAAATCCGTATGGAAAAATTGGCTCATTCACTTTTAGCCGATTTAGAAAAAGAAACAGTAGATTTTGTACCTAACTATGATGGTACAGAGTTTATTCCAGCAGTATTACCAACACGCGTACCAACCTTATTAATTAATGGTTCATCAGGTATTGCTGTGGGTATGGCGACCAATATCCCGCCTCATAATATCACTGAAGTGATTAATGGCTGTTTAGCATTGATTGCTGAACCAAGTCTTTCAATCGAACAGTTAATGGAACATATTCCAGGACCTGATTTCCCAACAGCTGCAACAATTAATGGCCGTAAAGGTATTATTGATGCTTACAAAACGGGTCGTGGCCGTGCCGTCATGCGCTCTAAAGCTGAGATTGAAGAAGATAACGGTCGTGAACGTATTATCGTTACCGAAATTCCTTATCAAGTTAACAAAGCACGTTTGATTGAAAAAATCGCTGAGCTTGTTAAGGATAAGAAAATTGAAGGTATTACTGGTTTACGTGATGAGTCTGACAAAGACGGTATGCGTATCGTTGTTGAGATTAAACGTGGTGAAGTAGGCGAAGTTGTTCTGAACAACTTATACGCTCAAACTCAGATGCAATGTTCTTTTGGTATCAACATGGTGGCACTGACTAACGGTCAGCCTAAATTGTTCAACCTTAAAGAAATGCTTGAGTGCTTTATTCTTCATCGCCGTGAAGTTGTTACTCGTCGTACTGTTTTTGAATTACGTAAAGCGCGTGACCGTGCACATATCCTTGAAGCACTTGCGATTGCATTAGCGAATATCGATCCGATTATTGCGCTGATTAAGAACTCACCAACGCCAGCTGAAGCAAAAGTGAAATTAGTTGAGCAAGGGTGGGATCTAGGCCACGTACAAGGCATGCTAGAAAAAGCTGGTGATGATGCAGCTCGTCCAGAATGGTTAGAACCAGATTTTGGTATCCGCGATGGCAAATACTATTTAACTGAGCAACAAGCGCAAGCCATTCTTGAACTACGTCTTCATCGCTTAACAGGCCTTGAGCACGAGAAAATTCTTAACGAATACGAAGAATTACTTGAGTTCATTGCAAGCTTGCTGTTCATTCTTCGTAGCCCTGAACGCTTAATGGAAGTGATCAAAGAAGAGCTCGAAGAAATGCTTGAGCAGTATGGTGATGAACGCCGCACTGTGATTAATCAAAATGAAGTTGATATGAGTCTTGAAGACTTGATCAATGAAGAAGATGTTGTTGTAACGCTATCTCATATGGGATATGCGAAGTATCAGCCTCTAACTGATTACCAAGCTCAACGTCGTGGTGGTAAGGGTAAAGCGGCAACGAAAGTGAAAGACGAAGATTTCGTTGAAAAACTGCTTGTTGCGAATACTCACGATACGATTTTATGTTTCTCTGACTTTGGCAAAATGTACTGGCTTAAAGTGTACCAGTTACCACTTGCAAGTCGAACAGCTCGTGGCCGTCCAATTATTAACTTATTACCTCTTGCTGATGGTGAGCGCATTACTGCTATCTTACCTGTACGCGAATACGCTGATGATAAGTTTATAGTTATGGCAACAGCGCACGGTACGGTTAAGAAAACGGCATTGACTGCATATAGTAATCCACGTGCAAACGGCATTATTGCAGTAAACCTTAAAGATGATGACCAATTAATTGGCGTTGATATTACTAACGGTAGTGACGACATTATGTTGTTCTCTAACGAAGGTAAAGTGGTTCGCTTCAACGAAAAAGTACGTGATTCAGAAACGGGTGAAGTGAAAAAAGACCCTGAAACTGGTGAAGACTTAATTGCTATCCGTCCAATGGGCCGAACGGCTACAGGTGTTCGCGGTATTAAACTTGAAGATGGTCAAAAAGTTGTTTCCATGATCATTCCGAAAGAAGAAGGCGCAATTCTTACTGTTACCGAAAACGGTTACGGTAAACGTACCGACTTATCAGAGTATCCAGCGAAAAGTCGTGGCACGAAAGGTGTTGTTTCTATCAAAGTCAGTGAACGTAATGGTGCCGTAGTTGGCGCAGTTCAAGTTACTGAATCAGAAGAAATCATGCTCATTAGTAACAAAGGTACGCTTGTACGTACTCCTTCAAATGGTGTTTCACTGATTGGTCGTAACACGCAAGGTGTCACCATTATTCGAACAGCTGACGATGAGAAAGTGGTTGGCTTGCAGCGTCTTGATGAAATTGAAGAAGATGAGCAAATCGAAGAAGGTGCAGAAGGCGAAACCGTTGAGAGCATTGAAACGAGTGCTGCTGACGATTCAGCTACACCAGAATCAGATGCTTAATCACCAATAACATTCTGATAGTGTGATACAAAAAAGGATGCCAAATGGCATCCTTTTTTACGCTTGGATGTTTATAAAGATAGCAGGTGGATAGGGCGAGTTACGCACTAAGATTTATTTTTATTCGCTTGTTCGAAAGCATTTTTCCAAAAGGTAGAGCTTAATTTAGCAATCACTCTTGATTCACCGTTTAACAACATCGCCATACCAATATTCAACTCGGGTGAGTAGGATATTTCTGCAACGTAACCTGCGACCCAACCAGCATGATAAATTAATGGACGGCCTTCAAATTCATATACTCGCCAGCCTTTACCGTAATGTGCATTATCAAGGTGTGCTCGCCAGTCACGGCGGCGTAACTCTTTGGTTGTTCTAACGCCTGGCGTCGTGACATCTTTAATCACACTGTTTGAAATGACACCAGGATTCTCACCTAAATTGGCAATTAGCCATTTCGATATGTCATTGATACTGGCATTGACTCCTGCAGCGGATGGTAATTTATAGTAATTAGGCTTTACCGTGACTTTACGAAAACCCGATTTTGTTTTTACATGAGGTTCAGCGCGGTTCTCTCTTGCCATGAAAGCATCATAGCCGACTGTTGCAGTATTCATATCTAGAGGCGAAAAAATCTTTTGTTGCAATAAATCTTCATAAGCCATTCCAGATTGCTGCTCTATGGCCGTTTCAATAAATGAAAATGCTACGTTCTGATAGCCATAACAAACTCCGGGGCTACACATTGGGGTTAGCTCAGAGAGCTTGTTGATAATTTTGTCCATTTTAACATTGGCATTAATTAAATTATCGTAACTATTAGGCATCAAACCGGTACTTTGACCAATTACATGCGCTAAGGTTATTTCTTCAGCGTTAGCTTTATTGGCGAGGGTGAATTCTGGTAAGTACTTAACAATAGGTTGTTGCCAGCTTAGCTTTCGCTCATTGACTAACATACTCGCTAAGGTACCGGCGAAGGTTTTTGATACAGATGCCAAACGAAAAACAGTGTCTTGATTTACATTGAGTTTGCCACCTTTTTTACGTTTTCCGAAGGTACTTAATGATAAAACTTCATTTCCCTCAACAATAACGAAGGCCCCACCAGGTACCTTGCTTTGCTTCAATTGCTGGTGAAAGTGTTGTTTAAACTGATCTGCGACGGTTATGTAGTCAGATTGTTTTGCATTGGCTTGTGAGCAGATACTGGCAATTGTTACAGTGCCAAACAGCAAAAAGGGTTTTAAATACATCAATCGATCCAATTTCCGTTAAAACGGATTATTCATTATTGTTACAGTCTCAGTTTATTACTAAGACCATATTTTACTGACTTATTTGTGATTACGCTTGTGTAATCATAAGTGGTTTACCCGTTATCAATTTTTATTTATTCATTGAGTTTGATTTTAAGGTCAGCTCAGTAAGTACATAAAAATTAAAAACAGCAGTGAATTCTATCAAAAAAAGTGTACAAAAAGTTAATTCAGTTCAAGTTTATATAAACAAGTTTCTAATACAAAATTTAAATGATTTTTTTTCATTTTAGCAAGCAAACAGTTGCTATATACTGCATATCAAATTGCTATAAAAAGAAAGTTTTACCATCAAACGATAAAGGATACTGCTGTGAGCGATATTTTCAATTTTTGTGCCGGACCTGCCATGTTACCTCAAGCTGTGATGCAAAAAGCTCAGCAAGAATTAATTAATTGGAATGGTCTTGGCGTGTCCGTGATGGAAATAAGCCACCGAAGTAAAGAATTTATTGCCCTGACTCAGCATGCTGAAAAAACATTACGTGAACTAATGAACATACCTTCTAACTATCATGTTCTGTTTATGCATGGCGGTGGAAGAGGGCAATTTACTAGTGTGGTTAACAATTTTCTTGGTGACAACGGTAAAGCGCTCTATCTAGTTAATGGACAATGGTCTTCGGCTGCGGTAAAAGAAGCCGTCAAGATAGTCGGTGAAAACAACATTGATCAAATCAACATTGTCGAAAAACAAGATGGCTTAAATCAAGTGGTCTTGCCTGACTTACATAAACTGGATGGTGATTATCGTTACGTTCATTATTGTGCCAATGAAACCGTAGATGGAATTGAAATATTTGATGACTTAGACAGTCCATGGCCTGTAGTTGTCGACTTATCATCAACCATAATGTCACGTGATATCGATGTCAGTAAATACGCGGTTATCTATGCTGGTGCACAAAAAAATATCGGTCCATCAGGTTTATCAATTGTGATTGTACGTGATGATATGTTGAAATTACCGAGTCTAACTCAATCATCAATAATGGATTACTCAGTCGCACAAGCGAATGACTCAATGTTTAATACCCCACCAACATTTGCATGGTACCTTGCTGCTGAAGTGTTTGATTGGTTATCTGCGCAAGGGGGCGTTAAAGCTATGGAGGCCCTTAATAAGCAAAAAGCAGCCTTACTTTATCAATGCATTGATAATAATCCATTTTATACTAATGGGGTTGCAATTCATAATCGCTCTCGAATGAATGTGACTTTTCAATTAGTGGATAGCTCGCTCGATGGTGAATTTTTAAAACAAGCTGAACAGGCAGGCTTAGTGGCATTAAAAGGTCATAGGATTGTTGGCGGCATGCGTGCCAGTATCTACAATGCAATGCCATTAGAAGGCGTAAAAGCCTTAGTGACATTTATGGAAGCTTTTGCACGTCAGTACAAATAATGACTCAGCTTTCGTCCCTATAAAACCATTGCCTTAAAAAAGCCACTTTTATGAGTGGCTTTTTTATTAATGACAGTTCGTTTGAGATGCAATCAAGTTGTAAGATTTAACCTTACGCTAGCTGATTAAAAACATGATTCATGATGCTAAGTTAACAAGTAAGGCTAACCAAATGTAAAAACCCAAAAGTCTAAACTTAAAAAAAGCGAATTGATGAAAACAATTCGCTTTTACATTTCTGAATAAAAGAAAACTTACAGAATTTTAGCAATAGACTTAGCAAGATAATCTACATTTGATTCGCTAATACCAGCGATACTCATTCTGCTTGAATCGACCATATAGATACTGTGCTCTTGTTTCAATTGCTCCACTTGAGCAGGATTAATACCCAAGAATGAAAACATCCCTTTTTGTTTGGCAATGAAGCTAAAGTCCTGTGTTACACCATTTTCAATTAGCTTATCCACTAACATTTGACGATTACCGTTTATGCGATCACGCATTACGGTTAGTTCACTTAGCCATTGCTTTTTAAGCTCTGCAGTCCCGAGAATGGTTTCAACTAGCGCTGCACCATGGGCAGGCGGCATTGAGTAAATACAGCGAACTACATACAAAAGCACAGAAAAAGCGATGTTTGCAGTTTGGCTATTGTCAGCAACAAGCGTACACGCCCCAATTCTTTCGCGGTAAAGACCAAAGTTTTTAGAGCAAGAGCTACATAAAATCATTTCCTCTACTGCAGCAGCCATTTGGCGTACACCATAAGCATCTTCATCAACGCCATCCCCAAAGCCTTGATATGCCATATCAATTAATGGAGTAAATCCTTGTTTTGCAGTAATTGCAATGACTTGATCCCACTGCTCGGTGGATAAATCCATACCACTAGGGTTATGGCAACAGGCATGAAGTAAAACGAAATCATCCGGACCAATTTGACTAAGTGCTGCCTTCATTTCATCAAATTTTAAGGTTTTAGTATCGTAATCGTAATAAGGATACGTGTTAACTGTTAAGCCTGCAGCTTCAAACAATCCAGTATGATTTGCCCATGTTGGGTCGCTTACCCAAATAACAACATTTGGTTTACAGCTTTTAATAAACTCAGCTGCAACTCTTAATGCGCCAGTGCCACCTGGTGTGGAAACCGTTTTTACACGATTAGCGAGTAAAGCGGGGTGGGTTTGTCCGAATGCAAGTTCAGACATTAACTGATTAAAGTTTTCAGAGCCTGTAGGGCCGATATAGACTTTGGTTGTTTCGGTGTCTGTGCGTTGTTGCTCTGCTATTTTTACGCAGTCTAAAATGGGCGTATGGCCAGCAGGATCTTTATAAACGCCAACACCTAAGTCGATTTTTTGTGGGTGAGAGTCTTGTCGATATTGTGTCAGCAAACCAAGAATTGGATCTGCTGGCATGGCTGTTAATGTTTTGAGCATGGTCATTGACCTTATAAATATCAAATAATGGTAGGATTCGCTTTAGGATAACGTGGTTTAATTGCGGATTGAAATGTAAAAAAATAACTAATTTTAAAATTAACTGTTTTTCTAAATGAAGGTTTACAGTGCAAGGTTAATTTTTGTCATTTAAGCTAAATCAGTAAGTAAAATAGTGGTTTTTTCATTCATTTTATTCAAGTTCGACATAAATCCGTCATTTTTTTATTAAAAGCCCTTGTATCGTGGGCTGCAATGAGTAAATTTGTAGTCAAGAATAATTATTATCTAACTATCAATCAGAATCGTATAGATAAATTGACATAGACGTCGCTTTGTCTTTAATCATATCCATTCTTGCATTTTGCTAGAACTCATTTAAGAAGAATTTTTCATGAAACAGTTGCGTCTTGAACCCGTAGAAAAAGTTAGTGGTGTTGTTAACATTCCAGGCTCAAAAAGTATCTCTAACAGAGCCTTACTATTGGCTACTCTCGCTAAAGGTAAAACAACCTTAACGAATTTACTGGACTCTGATGATATTCGATACATGTTAGCCTCGCTTAAACAGCTAGGCGTTCAATATGAGTTATCAGATAATAATACCGTTTGCGAACTTGAAGGTTTAGGAAACCCTATCACTGCAAAGCAAGCTGAAACGCTATTTTTAGGTAATGCTGGTACAGCAATGAGACCGCTTTGCGCAGCGTTAACACTTGGTTCAGGGGAATTTACATTAACAGGTGAGCCGAGAATGGAAGAAAGACCAATTGGCGATTTGGTTGATTCTCTGCGTCAATTAGGCGCTAATGTGACTTATTTAAAAAATGATGGTTTTCCACCTTTAACCATTAATGCTGATGGATTAAATGGTGGAGAAGTTGAGATAGCTGGCGATTTGTCGAGCCAGTTCTTAACTGCATTACTCATGGTTGCCCCATTAACTAAAGACTCAGTCAATATTAATATTAAAGGTGAATTAGTTTCTAAACCGTATATTGATATCACTATAGCCTTAATGGCTCAATTTGGGGTTGAAGTCATAAACCACGACTACCGCAGATTTGAAATTAAATCCGGCCAGCAATATGTATCACCAGGTAAAGTGTTAGTTGAAGGTGACGCTTCATCGGCATCTTATTTTCTTGCTGCTGGTGCGATTCAAGGCGGTGAAGTCAAAGTAACAGGTGTTGGTAAATTAAGCATACAAGGTGATGTCAAATTTGCAGATGTCCTTGAGAAAATGGGCGCTGATATCGAGTGGGGTGATGATTATATTATTTCACGTCAAGCGAAACTAACTGCGGTTGATTTAGATATGAATCATATTCCTGATGCTGCAATGACAATTGCAACAGCGGCATTATTTGCAGAAGGTACAACCAAAATAACCAATATTTACAATTGGCGTATTAAAGAAACCGATCGTTTAGCAGCTATGGCTACAGAACTTAGAAAGGTTGGAGCAACAGTAGAAGAGGGTCATGATTATATTTCAGTCACGCCTCCTGCTGAATTGAATACTGCTGATATCGATACCTATAACGACCATCGTATGGCGATGTGTTTTTCAATGATGGCCTTTGC
Organism: Shewanella japonica; assembly: GCF_002075795.1. Taxonomy (NCBI): domain Bacteria; kingdom Pseudomonadati; phylum Pseudomonadota; class Gammaproteobacteria; order Alteromonadales; family Shewanellaceae; genus Shewanella; species Shewanella japonica. Next base: position 2,539,325 of record NZ_CP020472.1, on the reverse strand, counting down.
GCCTTGTGGAATTACGATTAACGATCCTGATTGTACTTCTAAAACCTTCCCGACTTATTTCAGTGAGTTCGCACGTTTAGCTTGCTAATTTTATCTTACCAAGCATAAAAATAATGACGGCAGTCAATTAACTGCCGTTGTTATGATCTTCTTTATGAACTTACAAAATTCTCCAGTTTTTTGGTTCAAATTGTTATACAATGCCGCCCGCTCATTTTGATGAACCTTTTTTACATTCATGGAAGATTGTTTTTTTTTCGGAGGAATTTATGTCTGAACGTGCTCCAGTAGTCACAATCGACGGACCAAGCGGTGCAGGAAAAGGGACAATATGCCAACTCGTTGCTGAACGATTAGATTGGCATTTACTAGATAGCGGCGCTATTTATCGTGTTTTAGCCCTTGCAGCCATTCATCACGATGTTGAATTAGAAAATGAAGAAGCCATTACCTTGTTAGCTTCTCATTTAGACGTGCAGTTTTTAGCCGGAAATGATTTAGTGAAAGTCATTTTAGAAGGCGAAGATGTATCAACCAGTATTCGTACTCAAGAATGTGGTAATGCAGCTTCTAAGATAGCCGCTTTTCCACGTGTTAGAGAAGCACTACTTAGACGCCAACGTGCTTTTAGTGCTGAACCTGGATTAGTAGCTGATGGCCGTGACATGGGAACCGTCGTTTTTCCTAATGCACCAGCCAAAATCTTCCTTACTGCATCAGCAGAGGAAAGGGCGCAGCGTCGCTATAAACAGTTGCAGGACAAGGGGTTCGATGTTAATATCGATCGCCTTTTATCTGAAATCATTGAACGTGATGACCGCGATATTAATCGTTCAGTCTCGCCTTTAGTGCCTGCGGATGATGCGCTAGTGATTGATACTAGTGGCATAGGTATTAATGAAGTGCTTGAGCTAGTGCTTGAACACATCAATAAAAACTTAACGTAATTTCTTAATTCTGAGAAGTTATGAAACAACATTTATATCACGGATGATGTAAATAAATTAATTGACTCCACATCTAGGATGGATGGTGGTTTATAAAAGAAAGTAATCATAAAATGACTGAATCTTTTGCTGATCTATTTGAACAATCCCTAAATGAACTTGAGTTCCGTCCTGGTTCTATCGTACGTGGTGTAGTTGTTCGCATCGAAAACGGTACTGTACTAGTTGACGCTGGTCTTAAGTCTGAAAGCCCAATTTCTGCTGACGAATTCAAAAACGCTCAAGGTGTTTTAGAAATCGCTGTTGGCGACGAAGTTGATGTTGCACTTGACTCTGTTGAAGACGGTTTCGGTGAAACTCAATTATCTCGTGAGAAAGCGAAACGTCACGAAGCTTGGATTGTTCTAGAAAAAGCTTATGAAGATGCTGAAACAGTAATCGGTATCATCAATGGTAAAGTTAAAGGTGGTTTCACTGTTGAATTAAACGGTATCCGTGCCTTCTTACCAGGTTCTCTAGTAGACGTTCGCCCAGTTCGCGATACTGCTCACCTAGAGTACAAAGAATTAGAATTCAAAGTTATCAAACTTGACCAGAAGCGTAACAACGTTGTTGTTTCTCGTCGTGCTGTTATCGAATCAGAAAGCAGTGCAGAACGTGATGCTCTTCTTGAGAACCTTCAAGAAGGTCAAGCAGTTAAAGGTATCGTTAAGAACCTTACTGACTACGGTGCATTCGTAGACTTAGGTGGCGTTGACGGTCTTCTACATATCACTGATATGGCTTGGAAGCGTGTTAAGCACCCATCTGAAATCGTTAATGTTGGTGACGAAATCAACGTTAAAGTTCTTAAGTATGACCGTGAGCGTACTCGTGTATCACTAGGTCTTAAGCAACTTGGCGAAGATCCATGGTTAGAAATCAGCAAGCGCTACCCAGAAAACACACGTTTAACTGGTCGCGTAACGAACTTAACTGACTACGGTTGTTTCGTTGAAATCGAAGAAGGCGTTGAAGGTCTTGTTCACGTTTCTGAAATGGATTGGACTAACAAGAACATCCACCCATCTAAAGTTGTTAACTTAGGTGATGAAGTAGAAGTTCTAGTTCTAGACATCGATGAAGAACGTCGTCGTATTTCTCTAGGTCTTAAGCAATGTAAGACTAACCCATGGGATGATTTCGCTACTCGTTTCAACAAGGGCGATAAAGTTTCTGGTAAGATCAAGTCTATCACTGACTTTGGTATCTTCATTGGTCTTGACGGTGGCATCGACGGTCTTGTTCACTTATCTGACATTTCTTGGAACGGTACTGGCGAAGACGCTGTATCTGAGTGCAAGAAAGGTGACGAAATCCACGCAGTAGTTCTTTCTGTTGACCCTGAGCGTGAGCGTATCAGCTTAGGCGTTAAGCAAACTGAAGACGATCCTTTCAATGCTTACTTGGCAGACAAGAAGAAAGGTACTATTGTAAATGGTGTAGTTACTGCTGTTGACGCTAAAGGCGTTACAATTGAACTAGCTGAAACTGTTGAAGGTTACCTTCGCGTTGCAGATATCTCTCGCGAGCGTATCGAAGACGCATCTACAGTATTCTCTGTAGGTGACAAAGTTGAATCTAAGTTCATGGGCGTAGATCGTAAGAACCGTTCTATCAGCTTATCTATCCGTGCGAAAGATGAAGCAGATGAGAAAGAAGCAATGGCAACTATTAACAAGCAAGATGATGCTGTTATTAGTAATGCTATGGCTGAAGCGTTTAAAGCAGCTCGTAAGTAATAAATCGCCTGTAGTGTGGGAAACACCTGGTGTTTCCCTTTAGGCGACTGTGTTTGGCTTGATAATAGAGGGTATAGGATGACAAAATCCGAACTGATCGAAAAACTTGCCACTAGGCAGTCGCAGTTGTCGGCAAAAGAAGTGGAAAGTGCTATTAAAGAAATGTTGGAGCAAATGGCAACAACATTAGAAGGCGGTGATCGTATTGAGATCCGTGGATTTGGTAGTTTTTCTCTTCACTATCGTGCACCGCGTGTTGGCCGTAATCCAAAAACTGGTACCTCAGTTGAATTGGAAGGCAAATACGTACCGCACTTTAAGCCTGGCAAAGAACTGCGCGAACGTGTCGATGCGGTTAATCATTGATTAACGCTTGATTAAAAAGCCTCCTTTTGGAGGCTTTTTTGTATCTATTGCTTTTCAAAGCTGGTTACTTGGCTAAATATCTTGGATAATCAGTTGTATTGATAAGATTGAATTTTTATCACTCACAGATTGAATGGAGCTGCATGTGAAATCGTTTATTGCCATTATCATTGTTGGATTATTTTTTGTTCTCGCCTTATTGTTTGGTGCCAAAAACGAACAAATTGTGACGGTCAGCTATTTTGTTGCAGAAGGCCAATATCGTTTACCTGTTGTTTTGGCCATTGTGTTTTTAGCAGGTTTTTTGATTAGCTGGTTATTTGCCGGTTACTATATTCTCAAAATGAAAATGGTCATTCGTAAGCGAAACAAAACCATTGCTCAGTTAACTGATAAAGTGTCTGATCCAATAGCACAGGATACCACTGCATAATATGCTAGAAATCCTCTTTCTGTTGTTACCTATAGCAGCCGGTTACGGTTGGTATATGGGGCGTAGAAGTATACGACAGAATCAAAAGCAACAAAGTAAGAAACTCAGTAGAGACTATTTCACTGGGCTTAATTTTTTGCTTTCAAATGAATCAGACAAAGCGGTTGATCTCTTTATTACTATGCTAGATGTCGATGATGAAACAATCGACACACATTTATCTTTAGGTTCATTATTTCGTAAACGTGGTGAAGTTGATCGCTCAATTCGTATCCATCAAAACCTCATCGCAAGGCCCAGTCTCACCACCGAGCAACGTGACATTGCCATGATGGAACTGGGAAAAGATTATTTAGCAGCGGGCTTTTATGATCGAGCAGAAGAAATTTTTCTCAATCTCGTTAGTCAAGATGAACATAGCAAAGAAGCAGAAAGTGAATTAATCTCGATTTATCAAGTGACCAAAGAATGGCAAAACGCCATTAACATCACTAAAGGCTTAAGTCGCAAACGTCAGCAAGCACTCAAATCCATCACTGCACATTTTTATTGCCAGTTATCTGATGAAGCGACTGAAAGCGATGAGAAAATCAAATTACTTCAACAAGCCATTAAGCTTGATGAGCATTGTGGCAGAGCTTGGTTAACCCTCGCAAAAATCTATCTTGATTCAAATCAAGTCTCCCAATGTAAAAAAGCCATCTTAGAATTAAAGCTTGCAGATATAGAATTATTTGCCGACGCTATTGGTGTTGCTAGACAAGTTTACCGAGACAGTAATGACTTAGAAGGCTATCAATCTCTTTTACAGCAAGCACTGGAGTCCGGCGGTGGAGCCAGTGTTATTATTGCCCTTGCTAAACACAAAATTGAGCAAGGGAATACTAAGAATGCTGAAAAAATGGTGCTAGACCACTTGTATCGTCATCCTACAATGAAGGGGTTTCAACATCTAATGCAGTTACATATCAAGCAGGCTGAAGATGGACAAGCAAAACAAAGCTTATCGATGCTTGAAAAGTTAGTAGAGCAACAAATTAAATTTAGACCAAGTTACCGCTGTTGTTCATGTGGGTTCCCTGCGCATAGCTTGTATTGGCATTGCCCATCTTGCAAAGAGTGGGGCAGCATTAAGCGTGTTAAAGGACTTGATGGTGAGTAAACCAAGACATCAACAATCTAGCGTTACAAAACGAACACCCATACGTCATTACGTATTCATTGTGAGTATGCTTAATGATTATCTTACGGAGTAAACATGACTGATAAACCAATTGTAGTAGCCTTAGATTACGATAATAAAAATGAAGCGTTATCGTTAATCGACAAGCTTGATCCAACGATGTGCCGTTTAAAAGTGGGTAAAGAAATGTTTACTTTATTTGGGCCACAATTGGTTAAAGACATACATGACCGTGACTTTGATTTATTTCTAGATTTAAAATTTCACGATATTCCAAATACCGTTGCTAAGGCAGTGTCAGCTGCTGCAGATTTAGGGGTATGGATGACCAACGTTCATGCAAGTGGTGGGCTAGCCATGATGGAGGCTGCCAAGAAAGCACTTGTTAACTACGGCAATGATGCGCCATTACTTATCGCTGTAACTGTTTTAACATCGATGAGCGATGAAGACTTAGCGCTTTTGGGCATTAATGTGCCTGCACAAGAGCACGTTAAGCGCTTAGCTGCGCTTACACATAGAGCAGGCCTTGACGGGGTTGTATGTTCTGCCCAAGAAGCGACGATGTTAAAGTCATCTTTTGGCCAATCGTTTAATTTAGTGACTCCAGGTATTAGGCCTGTTGGCGCCGATGTAGGCGATCAACACCGCGTGATGACACCACCTAAAGCAGTAGCGGCAGGCTCTGACTTTTTAGTGATTGGAAGACCGATAACTAAAGCGGCAGATCCACTGGCTTCATTGCACCAAATTGTTGATTCACTTAAATAGAGTCGATTACAGCTGAGAGTAAAAGTAAACCTGTGATGCGTTTAACTAGTGTCAATACGGTTTACTTTACAACACAACAAATCAGGGGCGTTTAATGTTTGATTATCAAGGAAAGAATGTTGTTGTTATAGGAGGCACCAGTGGTATTAACCTTGGCATAGCATGCGCTTTTGCTAAGCAAGGAGCCAATGTTGCTGTAGCGAGTCGTAGTGTTGAAAAAGTTAACTCAGCTGTAAATGAACTTAAATTAGCAAACCCAAATGGAAAGCATCTTGGGGTCAGTTTTGATGTCCGTGACATTGAGGCTGTTAGTCAAGGTTTTGCCAATATAGAACAAGCATTTGGCCATATCGATGTTCTGGTAAGCGGCGCCGCAGGGAATTTTCCTTCGTGCGCTAAAGATCTATCAGCGAATGGATTTAAATCAGTAATGGACATTGACCTGCTTGGAAGTTTCCAAGTTATTAAGCAAGCTTATCCACTGCTGACAAAAGCTATTAGTCAAACTGATGGTAAAACCAGTGCCAATGTTATTCAGATTTCTGCGCCACAAGCTTATGTGCCAATGGCGCTGCAAGTACATGTTTGTGCAGCCAAAGCCGGTGTAGATATGCTAACTCGCACGTTAGCAATAGAATGGGGTGTAGATGGAATTAGAGTCAATTCGATAGTACCAGGACCTATTGACGAAACAGAAGGTTTTGATCGCTTAGCACCAAGTAAAGCATTAAAATCAATGATAGCTGACAGTGTTCCATTGAAACGCAATGGAGTTAAATCAGATATTGCAAACGCAGCATTATTTTTAGCATCGGATATGGCGTCTTACATCACTGGAACAATTTTACCCGTTGATGGTGGTTGGTCATTAGGTGGTGCAGGCGCGGCAATGGATGCACTAGCTAAACACATGCCAGAATAGTAAATAATTTTAAGGTGATTTAAATGGCAAACGCATTACAAGAGCAATTGCTTAAAGCAGGATTAGCGAGCAAACAAAAAGCGCGTGATGTTAAAACTCAAAAACGTAAGCAGAAGAAAGTCAAGATAGATGATGGTAGTGCAGATTTAAAGCAACAAATTGCACAGCAAAAACTTGAGCAAGCTGAGAAAGATCGTGCATTAAATGAAAAACGTTTTGCAGAAGCTGAAGAAAAAGGCCAAGTGCGTGGACTCATCACTGAGTTTACCAAGTTCGCTATTTCAATTCCTACTGATGCTGAAATCAAATTTAACTTCACGGTTAATAATAAAATCTTATCAGTTTATGTGAATGAGAAATTACAAGGTCAGTTACTTTCTGGTGCAGTTGGTATTATCCGTTACGAAGATAAAAGCTATTTAGTACCGCATAAATTAGCTGAACGCGTCAATTTATTGGTTCCAGAATGGTGTGGTTATCTTTGGACTGATACTGATGATAACCAAACAGAGCAAGTGACTAAAGAAGATGATCCATATGCGGATTATGCTATCCCTGATGACCTTATGTGGTAATTCATTATCTTAAAAAATGCCTCATATTGAGGCATTTTTTATGACTGTTTTATCCTTTTTAAATTTAGCCACGAATAGGTTATTCAGTTTTGCTGCAACATACACAATATTTTCGCAATGGACTAGATTATCGCCTTGGCGAGCAAGCCAATTTCAATGATATCAAACAAACGTTTGGCTTAAGGCATATCAGTGTGGGTAAATGGGTGACTGCTGATGAGTCAAAAATTGCAGCAAATTTAGTTTTTGATTCTTTAGCAGATCTTTCTCAGATACTGAATGTTCCCGCTGAACTTATTGGTCTTAGAAAGACATTAAATATGCTATTTGGTCGTGGTGGCCAAAAAGGTGTGCAAGCACATTATTCCCCAAGCACAAGAGAGTTAGCATTAGCTAAAAATGCCGGTGCTGGTGCGTTAGCGCATGAGTTTTGGCATGCATTTGATCATTATATAGTGGCAAAAGCCTTTGAAGATCGTCACAGCAAGTATGCTTGTGCATCAGATTTATGGCTTAATGATCATCTATTAAAACCACATGCGCTTAACGATAAGCTATCTAACTTGTTTAAACTTGTTTTATTAAGTGAAGATGGACAGTCTGCTAGTGAGTTTGTAACCAATGCAATTAAGGTTGATAAGGTACAAGGTAGTTATTATTTCTCTAAGCCTACAGAACTAATGGCGCGTGCTTTTGAATCTTCAATAGAATCGTTTGGTTCATTAAGAAATAATTATCTTGTGTCAGGGACGACTAAATCAGATCAAGCCACTCGGTTAATATATCCAAATGTCGGCCATAGAGAGCAAATTATGGCTGCTATTTTAGATTACTTTTCTCTACTTGGTGCAGCATTCGAACGTTCATCGGCTCAATAACATGTTTAAGCCGTTATCTCACTCAATTGCGTTTTTGTTTTCTTTAGCAAATATGTAGTTGTTCCTTTTATACTCACTTCGAATTCAAAACCTTGTCTAATTTCCGCTATTTTTAGGCGTATTTATGCGACTCATAACCAAGTAGTGAGTGGGATGTTTATTTGTAAAATTTATTCATTATTTATGCTTTTTACTACAGATACAGCTTGTGTTTCATAGTCCTTTTGTATAAATTGAAACAACTGTTTTAATTATCTGTTTAAGAGTGTGATATGAATCCTTACCAAGCTCCTTTGAAAGACATGCAATTCTTATTAGAAAACGTCTTTGATGCCAATACCACATGGCAAAACATGCCAGCTATGGCTGAAATGGTCGATATGGACACCGCAGTCGCTATTCTAGATGAAGCTAGCAAGATTAGCCGTGACTTGATTCAACCTATTAACAGAAATGGTGACGAGCAAGAAGTAAGGCACGAAGGTAGCAAGGTTATTACGCCAGATGGATTTAAAGAAGCTTATCAACAATTTTCCGATGGTGGCTGGGTTGGCTTATGTGGTGAGCCGGATTTTGGCGGTATGGGAATGCCAAAAATGTTAGGCGTTTTAGTTGATGAAATGAACTACAGCGCATGTAACTCTTTCACTTTATACAGCTCACTGACTGCTGGTGCTGCTTTATGTATCAATGCTCATGCTACAGAAGAATTAAAAGAGAAATATTTACCAAATCTATATTCAGGCCAATGGTCTGGTGCCATGGACATGACAGAGCCGCAAGCAGGTTCAGATCTTCGTAATATTCGTACTAAAGCTGAACCACAAGAAGATGGCAGTTACTTAATTTCTGGTAGTAAAATTTTCATTACTGGCGGCGATCATGATTTAACTGAAAATGTTATTCATTTAGTGCTTGCTAAACTGCCGAACTCTAATGGTATTTCGTTATTTTTAGTTCCAAAGATTTCAGTCAACGATGATGGGACTTTGGGCGAGCCTAACGGCGTATCTGTTGGCTCAATTGAACACAAAATGGGGCTTAAAGCGTCAGCGACTTGTGTTATGAATTATGATAATGCACAAGGCTACTTAGTTGGTAGAGTCGACCGCGGTTTAGTGTGTATGTTCACTATGATGAACTATGAGCGTCTTGCGATAGGTATTCAAGGCTTAGGCAGTGCTCAGGGTGCGTATCAAATGGCTGCTGATTATGCCAAAGAACGTGTTCAAGGGGTTGCTGCTGGCGGCTCACCTACAGGCGCTGCAGCTGACCCCATTATCGTTCACGGTGATGTCCGTAGAATGTTACTGACTATTAAATCAATCACAGATGCGGGTAGAGCACTTTCAGTTTTCACTGGCAAGCAATTAGATTTAGCCAAACATGGCGAAGGTGACGTTCAAACAAAGGCTGCAAAATACGTTGGACTACTCACGCCAGTATCTAAAGCATTTCTAACTGATCGTGGTTTAGATGCAACAATTATGGCTCAGCAAGTATTTGGTGGTCATGGTTATATTCGCGAAACAGGCATTGAGCAATTTGTGCGTGACACACGGATCGCACAAATTTATGAAGGGACTAATGGTATTCAAGCCATTGACTTCTTAGGCCGTAAAGTGACAGGTGATAACCTAGCAACATTGAGTCAATTTGTTGCAGAAATTACTGCTGAGCTAAATGAGTTACAACACGTTTCAGCTGAAGATAAATCTGCTATTAGCACTCGATTTGATAACCTACTTAGCATTGCGAGTCACATCAATGATAATAAGCTAACTCAGCCTGCATTAATCAATGCAAGCGCTGTAGATTTCTTAGATGCCTTTGGTTACATACTTTATGGTTACTATTCATTACTGCTAGCTGACAAAGCGGTAGGGCATGACGATGCAAACTTTACCGAACAAAAAAGCTACGTCGCTAAGTTTTATATGGAGAAAGTATTACCTAAAGCTGACTTCCATCTAGCGCAGGTTTCTCGAGGCGATAGCGCTATTATGGATATGCCAGCAGAGTTATTTTAGGGAACAATCTCGTCTGCTAAAACCGTTTGGCTTGTATGCGAGCAAATAAGAAAATTAAAAGCACTTTGAGTTATTCAAAGTGCTTTTTTATGTCGTTTTAAAAGGTTAAATCTTTATTGTTAATTTGGTAAGTCATTTAAGGTTTGCAGAAAAAGGGCACTAAATGGCGCCAGGCGAGCTTTTTTTGCCTTAGCACTTAGGCCATTTTCGATGATGACAAAAGCATATTGTTTACCATTACTCGCAGTGATATAACCCGCTAAATTCTCAACCCCCATCATAGTCCCTGTTTTTGCTTGAACCACATTTTTTAGCGGTGGCTGATTATAATAAGCTTTGTGTTTTAAAGTGCCAGAGCGACCTGATACAGGTAATAACTGCTCAATATACTGAGTGTCTTTATCTTGTTTTATGAACTGCAATAAGGACATCATTTGTTGTGCGGTCAATAAGTTATAGCGAGATAAACCCGAGCCGTCAGTTATATTGGCTTCAATGAACGGGAGACCAATCTCTAGCATGATACTTTCAATCGCTCTTGCGCCTAGAGTAAAGCTATCACTGCGAGCAGATTGAGTAATATCATCATGGTGATTAACTTTATGCTTTTTTTGATGGAAATAGCTTAGGCCAATTTGTTTTAATAAACTATCAGCGATTAAATTATCTGATTTTTGCAACATGATTTTAAGTAAATCAGGTAGAGGCTTTGAATAATGGGTTGCGATTACTGTTTGTGTAGTCGGGGCATTTTCGGCCGTTTTGACCTCAGTAAACTGGATGCCTTTTTGGGTTAATAAATCACTGATGACCTGTTGGCTATATAATTTAGGGTTATTGACTGCGATAGCGAGTCTGATTGGTTTCTTCCCTGGATAGCAGCCCTCGATTTTATAATGGTTGCCGTCAAAGCGTTGCATGTGTAATTCACAAAAATGCATTTGCGCATCTTTGACCGGAATTGTTGGATCAAACTCTGCTGTCGTTTTGATGTTTATAGGGTAAATCGATTTTACTTTAACAGTTGAACGTTCTTCAGTTGGGCTTAATGTAGCTTTGGCACAGTTTCTATCAATAATAAAATTTGATACTGGCGCCGCATAACAAATACCTAAATCGTCCCACGCCCAACCAGGTGCTCTGGTTTGATTAGATGCATGAGCAATCAAGGTTACATCACCTGAGATCTGGCTGATTTTTAATTCAGTGAGTTGGTTGATTAACGTCGTTAAGTGGGCGCGTTTTAAGGTTGGATCACCTTGAAAGTGCAGATATAGATTCCCATTTAATGTGCCATCATTGATAGCGCCGTCGTAGGTAAGACTTGTTTCATATTGAAAAGTTTTGCCTAACTGCTTACTTGCAGCAACGGCAGTGATTACCTTTTGAATGCTGGCAGGTAACATTAATGTTTGATCATTTATGCGATACACAGTTTTACCATTAGATACATCCCAAATATTCACGGCAATTTGAGATTGCGCAGGACTAATGATTTTCATCATGTTATCGATGTACTCATTAGCTTTGACAGGTAAACTCAAGCCAAGTAAGAGTATCATTGGCGTTGGCTTGAAGGAGGTTAGCCAAGATTTTTTTATAAAAGACATAAGCAGCTAAGGAAGGTTGTGTTATCGATAAAATACGCCATTTAGCTTAGGTTTACACCTAATGAATCTATAATCAGTTAAAATTTCGATTTTTTTAACCTTTGATACCTGTAAATACTTGCGTTATTTCGTGAGAAATTCGTTAGGTTTTATTCTTAATTGTATTAATTGCCTCTCATAAACTAACCAAACAGTTGTTTGAATGCAGAAAAACCTTGCCCCGCAGCCTATTAGTAGGTAATTTCTATTTCCAAATATTTTGTTAATTAGTTTTTACGACGCGTTATATTTACAAACAGAATGAGTACCACATCAATACGTTTAGTACTTCTTTAAAGAACTACTTTCTGTATTAGGTATTCGTAAAATTGCGCGTACGTTTGCTCAATGACGTCATTGAGGAACATTTAAGGAGGTTGCCTTGCTGGATAAGCTAGGTGGTATCGCATTACAAGCGGATTCATTAAAATGGTTGCTAGAACCGCTTCAGTTTAAAACTGAGTTATTATCACGTATTGCGACGGCAAAGAATGCCATTTATATCGCAGCCCTCTATCTTGAAGATGATGAGGCTGGCCGTGAAGTTTTAACTGCGTTACTTGCTGCCAAAGCAGCAAACCCCGATTTAGACATTGTCGTGTTAGTTGATTATCACCGCGCTCGCCGTGGACTTATTGGTCATAAAGGTGATAGTGGCAATTATATTATGTACCGAAAAGCTATGTTAGAGGCTGAGGTACCGTTCGATATCCTTGGGGTACCTGTAAAATCTCGCGAATTTATGGGGGTTCTGCACCTTAAAGGTTTTATTATCGATGATGCCGTAATTTTTAGTGGCGCCAGTATCAATAATATTTACTTCCAACAGTTTGAAAAATATCGTTTCGATCGCTATCACTTAATTGAGTCTGCTGAGTTAGCTCGAAGCATGCGTCAATATATTCATCAGTTCTTAGTCAGCGATCCCGCTGTATGTTCATTAACTCAAGATAAAGACGTTGAGCAATGTCCTGAGAAAAATGATGTTCGTACTTTTAAAGTGCGTTTAGGTCGTTCTAAATATGAATTTGAAAGCACACGTATTGGTAACCGGGTTACACCGCTAGTTGGCTTGGGCCGAAAAAAGAATAAGTTAAATGAGGTAGTAGTAAAGCTTGTTGACGAATCACAAGAGTCACTATTCATTTGTACGCCTTACTTTAATCCGCCGAATGCATTGGTTAGGGCACTTACTCGCCATTTAAGAAATGGCAAAAGTATTGATATTGTTGTCGGTGATAAAACGGCAAATGACTTTTATATTCCGCCAGAAAAAGAATTTTCAACCATTGGTGCGCTTCCGTATATGTATGAGCAATCATTACGAAAGTTTGTTAAACGCCAACAATGGGCAGTTGAAAGTGGTCAACTACGCATCCACCTTTGGAAAAATGGTATTAATAGTTACCATTTAAAAGGGATAAGTGCTGATGGTAAAAAGCATCTGATTACTGGTTCAAATTTAAACCCAAGAGCTTGGGCGTTAGATTTAGAAAACGGTCTGTTGTTGCATGATGAATCTGGCGCTTGGAAAGAAAAGTTTGAGCAAGAACAAGACTATATTCTGACGCATACTGAAAAGCTGTTCCATTATAGCCAAATTGAAACGTTACAGAAGTATCCTGTTCCTGTGAAAAAAATTATGACTAGAATTAAGCGGCTTAAAGCAGATTTCTTGCTTCGCAGAATACTTTAGTTCTAAGTTTATAATTCATCACCTTCGGGTGATGAGTTATTTTAACAGCATTAATCGCGTGTTATAATCTGAATTAAGCCATAATGGCTATGTGATTGCTGTTCGTTAACCATATTCCAAATACTAGCTGACATCATCATGATGCTATAGTCATTTTCAAAGAGAGTCTTGCATGTTGGCGTTACCTAAAGAGCAGCAACATGCTGTTCATCGTCTTTATCAATATCGTAAATCCATTTCAACTAAACCTTTTGCAGCAAGAGGCAAAAAGTTAGTCCGTTGCCCATGGTGTTTATTAGGCGAACTTTTTTGCACTTGCTTGCATAGAGAGTATCTTAAAACGTCTGCTAACTTCATGTTGATAATGTACGATGATGAAGTACTAAAACCTACCAATAGTGGCAGACTAATAGCTGATCTTGTCCCTAATACCAGTGCTTTTCTGTGGTCTCGTACTGAGCCGAGTAAGCAGATGGTCGATATGATAAATGATCCTAAATATCAACCTATGTTGATATTTCCAGAACAGTATGCCCAAGAGGGTCAGCCAGTGATTGAACATATTAATCAACTGAACTGCTCGACAGAGAATGACAATCCCCATATTATCCCGCAGGCTAAACATGGTTCATCTGCTCCAAAGATACCTTTATTGATTTTATTGGATGGTAGCTGGCGCCAAGCAATTAAAATGTTCAAAAAAAGCCCTTACCTTCATAAACTGCCATTGTTATCTTTCACACCGGAAACGTTAGCCACTTATGAGTTAAGAAAAGGCAGCCATGATTTTCAATTATCTACTGCAGAAGTTGCTGCATTAGCATTTCACGCAATTGATGAACCATTACAAGGCTTGGCATTATCAGCATGGTTTGATTTATTTGTTGAATCATCATTGCTTGGGCGTAATCGCCGACTTAAAGAAGATATCGTTCCAATTCAGCACTATATTGATAACTTTAAACAGGCTATGATTAACGCCAATCAGCTATAAATTTATGATTGTTATTTTTCATAAATGTTATAAGAATTCTTGTTTACGCATAGGATGCGACGCTCAACATGTTTGATAATAAATTAATCGTGCTGTATCGCCTTGAGCCAGGATGCTTAGGGCCAGATGGAATAGAGCACATCGACACGTTCTGCCAACTAGCACAACAAACATTAGCGAATTTAGATACAGAAACATGCCAATGGTTTCTTGAACCGCGATTTGATAAAAAGCGCGATGAAATGGCTTATTGTTTAGCCAATAAGATGTTAACTCGTGCACAAGCCGCAAAGTATCTTCATCGTTTCGGACAAGATTTAGAGCTTGTACAGGAAACGTTTGAAGATAAATTAACATTATTAATCAACCAGTATATTGCTCGAAAATCATAACAGTTTGACTGTTCTTCTTTTTCCATAAGGTATTCAAATGAATCCTATGCATGACTCAACTCAAGTTTTACAAGCCGCTGATAGTGAATTTCTACATCAGCAACTTAAACAACAATTTGGGTTTGATGAATTTCGTGAAGGACAACAAGCTGTTATTGAACATATCCTTTTAGGACGTTCCTCTCTAGCTATTTTCCCTACTGGCTCTGGTAAATCTTTGTGTTATCAATTTAGTGCCTTACAGCTAGCTAACGTTACTTTGGTTATCTCACCTTTATTAGCATTAATGAAAGATCAAATTGCTTTCCTCAAGGATAAAGGGATCAATGCCGCTAGTATTGATTCGAGTCAGAGTTACGATCAAAGTCAACAAGTGATGCGAGACGTTCGAAGTGGCCACACTAAAATTTTAATGGTATCAGTTGAACGATTTAAAAATGAACGTTTCAGACAATTTCTCGCTTCTATTCAGATTTCTTTATTAGTGGTCGATGAGGCGCACTGTATTTCTGAGTGGGGTCATAATTTTCGACCTGACTACTTAAAAATACCGGTTTACTGTCAATCCTTTGCTATCCCTCAGGTATTGTTACTTACCGCTACGGCAACGGCTAAAGTCAAACAGGATATTGCTCAACACTTTGCTATTTCAGCGGAGCAAATTGTACAGACGGGGTTTTATCGACCCAATCTTGATATCAGTGTTAAGGCAACATTAGAACAAGATAAAAACATCGAATTATTGAATGCCATTCACCATCATCAAGGTGCTGGGATTATTTATGTGACGTTGCAAAAAACGGCAGAAGATGTGGCGCAGTATCTACGCTCACAGGGAGTTAATTGTACTGCATACCATGCAGGGTTAGATGCTGAAACCCGCCATCGGATCCAACAGCAATTTATGACAGGTCAAATCCCGATTATTGTTGCGACAATTGCATTTGGTATGGGAATAGACAAAAGCGATATTCGATTTGTCATTCACTACGATTTGCCAAAGTCTATTGAAAATTACAGCCAAGAGATTGGACGAGCAGGGCGAGATGGCCAGCTGTCTCATTGTGTCACTTTAGCTAACAAAGATGGTTTAAATACCATAGAGAATTTTGTTTATGGCGACACGCCTGAAGCTAGTGCAATACAAAAGCTTATCCAACATATTAGTCAAGAAACTGATAATGGTCAGTGGGAAATGCAAGAGTCTGCTATTTCAACCAGTACCAATATAAAACTTTTACCGTTAAAGACTTTGCTTGTACAACTTGAGTTGGCGAATGTGTTAAAACCTAGCTTTGCTTACTTTGCCGAATTTAAATATCAATTTGTTCAAGATAAAGCGGCTGTCTTAGCGCAGTTTGATGAATCAAGACAAGCATTTTTAACTCAAATCTTTGCCCATACTCACTTTAAAAAAATATGGGGCCAGTTAAATTTTGACTCACTTTATCAAGAGTTTGGTGCTGAAAGACAACGAGTTGTTGCAGCATTAGATTATTTGGCTGACAAGCAGATGATTCTTCTTGAAACTAAAAAAATTACCCAAGTTTTTGAAGTTAACAGCAGTAGGCTAGTTCAAGCAGATCTTGTTGCTCAACTCTCTCAATATTTTCAAAGCAATGAAGTAAAAGAAATCTCACGTCTTAATCAGTTGTTAGATTTTTTCGAATCAAAGACGTGTATCACAGCTCGTTTGAACCATTATTTTGATGATAATAGAGCGCCGCAGCAGTGTGGACATTGTAGCGTTTGTCGTGGTGAAGTCGCGATTCTGCCGCAAAAAAGTCATATAGCGTTAAATCAGTTAGCCAACGTTGAGCAGTATCTATCAGAATTTGTGTCCCATATGAGCGCAAAAGGGCACTCAAGTATCTCTACTGCTGTAAAAGCTAAATTTCTTGCTGGTATGACATTGCCAATATTCGCTCGTATACGAGTGAAACAATTACCAGGATTTGGCTATTGTGGCGAGTATCGTTATCAAGAAATCATTCAACTTATTGAAGAGCGTCGTTAACCTTAAAAGAAGCCAATATGAAAAACAAAGTCGTTGATGGTTTACTCAAAAAACACGAACAATTAAACCACCTAGAGGGGGTAAAAGTTGTTTCGCACACCCAACGCGATAAAGACGAATGGGTGTTACATACTTTAATGATTGACGGTTATGATGTGGCTTTCACTTTTAAGCGACCTAAAAAATATAAGTCGCTAAAAGATCAATTCGTTAGTTTAACGTATTATAAAGAAGAAAAGATGCTTGCAGGCTTTTCGATTGAAGTGATGCAAGTTGTTCGTGTCAAACGATTTTAACAACATAGCATCGTAGCCTGTTATACAGCTCCTGACTTAAAACATATATAACGCTAAGCTTATATAAATTAAAGTTACCATCACAGGGTCGATTACTGCCCTGAAAATTGATAAGTGTCTTTAACTTGCCAAACTCGATAACGCAGTTCAGCACCTTCAGGTAAATAGAATACCTTTGGCAGTCTGCTGTCATAATCAATCATCAAACTTTTGCCCATAGTGACGAATTTCATGGTTTTAGGATCTGGGCACATCATCATAGTCGTTGGACCGTCCGTGAGTTGCTCAACGCTATAATATTGATAACCCCAACCTTGTAAGCTAATTTTGTCTAATTTGCCTGATAAATGATGGCGATTACAATCCACCAGCTTATTTTGGCCGATTTGTATTTCAATTTTATAGTCTGCTTCATTCTCCAGCGTGCCCAAAGACAGTATGTGTTGTACTTGATTAGCTGAAGGTTTAGGAAACATTTTTGCGGCGTCAACCACTTGGTAATTGTCCTGACTATATTTATAGGTGGTTATCATTTGTGGTTTCTCAAATTGATTTGGTACTGGACTTGTTGCAGCTGCCGAGAAAGTCAGGGCTGTTAATAAACTGAGTGCAGAAAGTTTAGTTAGACTTTTTAATTTAGTATTCAGAATATTTTTCATATGGATTCTCACCTCTAAAATGCTAATGTAATACGATAGATTGATTCGACTGTTATTGATATAAACGGATGCTTTTTGAAAAAGGGTTTTATTTTTTCAATTTTTTTTCAATAACGTTTCACTCTCTGCTTTTTATAATGTTATGGTTGAATAAATAGTCTTAATTTTCAATATCTTTTATGTTGGATTAGGCTGTTAAGTATGATATTAATTTTATTAATATGCAGCATATAGCGTCAAAATAAAGCGCACTTGCTAGGATGTCGGTTCACATTTAAGTATGTAAGACACTAATGACATAGGATGTTAAATTGAATACTAACCTTGAAAACTCAGCGCAAATTTTACGCATGGCTGTTCCACAAATGTCAGCGCTAAATATTCCTGTTACGCCTGAAAACTATGCTATTTGGTATCAATATTATGCTGAAACCAACCTCAGTTTAAAACGCGCTATTGACGGTTTATTGGCTAACGAAGTTGAGTTTACTGCGTCAGTGAATCAAGGTCTTTACAATAATTTTATTCAAGAGCAATCTCCAGAGGTGATTGAGAATGTTCAGATAGAAACTCAAATCTTAATTAACAGCTTGCTGAATAAAATGGGCCAAATCTCAACAGGCACAGATGACTTTTCTGCTCACTTATCTGAATTCAGTCATGAATTACAGTCTGAACCTACGCCACAATTACTCAATACATTAGTGAATAACATCAGTGCTGAAGTCGAAAAGGTCGTTAGCTTAAATCATTCAATGAAAGCAGACTTAGCAACCTTAGGTGATGAATTAACTCAATTAAAAATGGACATGGATAATTTAAGCAAGGTAGCGATGACAGATGAGTTAACCTCATTAAATAACCGCCGAGCTTATGAAATATTTTCAACTGAGCAAGTGAGCTTATTTACTCAAAGCCAAATTCCATGTTGTTTGTTAATGGTGGATATTGACCACTTTAAGTCTTTTAATGATACGCACGGACACTTAGTTGGTGACAAGGTATTGGCTTTTGTTGGCTTTGCTTTAAAGCAATCCGTTAAAGGAAATGATTTTGTTGCGCGTTACGGCGGGGAAGAGTTTGTGGTTATGCTTCCTAATACTGAATTTAAAGATGCGATGACAGTAGCAGAGAGTATCCGTGAACGTATTGCTATGAGGCAGCTCACCATAGGAAAAGAAAACAAACAGCAGTTAGGCCATATTACTGTGTCTATTGGTCTTGCTAATATTCAACCTGGTGATGATTCAGAAACGTTATTAAAACGTGCAGATGACATGCTTTATCAAGCTAAGTCATCAGGAAGGAATTGCGTAAAAGGTTAACTGTATGCAGGCGTTTAAGCCTGCATTTTTTTAGCAAGCTTTCGGCAGTTTTTAAGCGATTATTTTTACTATCACTTGCGATCTATTGCGATCAACTAGTGGTAGCCGGCCTTTAATTGGTGATAAACAGACAAGAGCAAAGCGTTAACTGGTTTATTGCCCAGTTTTTATTGTCTTCTATGTTTTATCATTTTCAAGCTTAAGTGCCATATGCATTTTTATTAAATGCTCCTCCATATCAAAAGACACGGTAAAGCCTAGGTTTTTCGCTAAATTCGCCATACTGCGATTTTCAAACATTGTAAAACCAGCAAGGACGGGGGTATCTGAATCCTTGTAATAATTCACTAGTTTTTCAAGTAACAATCTGCCAAGACCAATACCTTGATAGTCGCCTCTGACGGCCATAGCAAACTCTGCTTCTGTATTATCGGGGTCTGTTGATGCTCTAACGGCCCCTAAGGTTATTGATTCTCCATTTTCATCCATTGCGGTTGCAATAAAGGCCATTTCTCGAGCGTAATCGATTTGAGTTAGCACTGCCATTTCTTCATGGGTCATACGTGAGCGCACCCCAAAGTAACGTTTATAGCGGTCTTCGTCACTTAATGAGTTATCAAAGGCTAAATGCTTTGGTTCATCCTCTGGTAATATTGGTCTTAGCATGACCTCTTGACCATTTTTTAGTATCGCGGTTTGTTCAAGCTCTTTAGGGTAAGGCATGATGGCTAAACGTGTTTTTGGATCAATATCCATACTATTTAGCTTCATGTTTACATCAAGTAAGGTAATGGTTTCACCTGCCGCTAATACAGGGTTCAAATCCAGTGAAGCGATTTCTGGGCAATCAATGATTAAATGTGAAATTTGCGTAAGCATGACACATAGTGCATGCATATCTAGACCGAGTGGAAGATGCCGATCGCGCAGTTTATTGGTTTTTAACGCCTGAATAACCATATAACGAGCGAGTGTCATATTTAAAGGTGGTAGGGCAACTGCGGCATCACGGGTGGGATCCCACTCGGAGCCTCCTTCACCTAAACAAATAGCAGGGCCAAAAACGGGGTCATTAATCACTGACACTCTGACTTCTTGTGCACCTGCTGTCAGTGCCATTTTCTGCACTATCATGCCATCAATTTTGGCATCAGGATTGATTTCTTTAACACGGCTAACAATAGACTGCGCTGCTTGACGGACCTCATCATCATTAGTTAGGTTTAGCATGACACCATGAACATCTGACTTATACATGAGATCCGGTGATTGTACTTTCAATGCCACTGGATAACCCACGTCATTGGCTAATTTGACGGCTGATTCAGCATTGTCAGCAAAACAGGTTTTAATGGTGTTAAGTCCATATGCTTTTAACATATCGCGTGTTTCATGGGTTTCTAATATGAATCTTTGTTCTTGCTGCGCCTTTTGCAGTAATCCACGAGCCACATTAACATTTGCAGGAATATTATCAGGAATAGATTGAGGTACCTCTTGGAGTAATCGTTGGTTACGACGATACTCAACCATATGCATAAAGGCTTTCACTGCGCCTTCAGGTGTTCGATAAGTTGGAATTCCCGCTTTATTAAAGATCTTTCTTGCCACATAGGCAGAGTCTTCACCACTCCAGTTAGTTAAGATGTTTAATTTATTGCGGTTTGTATGATTGCTGATTGTTGTTACTAAACTTTGTGCTATTTCATCGCTTTCTTCTAATGCCGATGGCGAATGTAGTACTAAAATAGCATCCATTTCTTGACTATCCATCAAGACTTCTAACACCTGAGTGTACCGCTTGCTATTGGCATCGCCAACAATATCTATGGGGTTTTGGCCTGACCATGTTGTGGGTAATAATGTGTTCAGCTTATCGACTGTTTCAGGCGATAGCTTGGCAAGCTTGCCACCTTTAATAATTAACTCATCTGCAGCAAGGACTGCAGGTCCTCCGCCATTACTGATGATCGCAACACGCTCACCTTTAAGCGGGGTTGAATGAGCCAAGCTTTCAACTGCGGCAAATAATTCAATTAAGTCATTTACTCTTAACATACCCGCACGTCTAAACGCAGCTTCATATACAGCATCATTGCCTCCCATGCCTCCAGTATGAAGCATGGCTGCTTTTATGCCTTCTTGGCTGCGTCCTGACTTAATCACAAATATTGGTTTATTACGTGCAGCGGCTCGCGCCGCGGAAAGAAAGTGTCTTTTTTCACTGATAGAGTCGATATAGAGCATGATGGCACTGGTACGGCTATCTCGTCCTAGATAATCGAGTAATTCGTCAAAATCAATATCTGTCGCATCACCAAGGGAGATAAATGATGAAAAGCCAATATCTTTATTGTTGGCCCAATCCAGTACAGTGGTACATATTGCAGCGGACTGAGAGACAAAGGCTATTTTACCTTTTTTAGCACCACTGTGAGCTAAACTTGCATTTAACCCTATTGTAGGGATGATCATACCTAGGCTATTGGAGCCTAATATGCGCATGCCAAACCGTTTCGCATTTTGTAATGTGACTGAAAGTAAACTTTCGCCATTTTCATCATATTCATCAGCCATGCCAGAAGCCATGATGATGACGACTTTACAGCCGAATTGGGCTAAGGTTTCAACGATATTGGGTACTCTGCTTGCCCTAGTACAGATAATGGCAAGATCAGGTTTTATCGGTAAGGATTCAATATTAGGGTAAGCCAAAACGCCCATAACAGCGTCATATTTTGGGGTGACAGGCATTATCGGCCCAGAAAAACCGCTTCCGAGTAAGTTTTTCATTAATACTCGACCAGCACGTTTTTCGGTATTGGAGGCACCTATGACAGCGATTGATTTAGGCTTAAACAAGGTGTGAATACTTCGTTGACTCATATTGCCTCACTATCGAATTTATTGGCTAACGTAACCCTAAAGCTGAATGGCGATTAGGCGTTAAATTTTGTTTTTATTATTTACCGCTTCTAATATCACTTTTTGACAAAGCTCAGACAGCCAGACAATTTTTGCTTCATGTCTTCTTGCTGCACTGGTAATGATAGCTAAGTCAACGGCCAAATTCTTATGTGCACCGTTCGATTCTAAATTAAATTGATACGAGTAATTATTTTTCAATAATTCCTGCTGAACCATATAGTTATCTACAATTATAGTAGGGTTACGTTTCTCATCAAAGGCACGATATAGCTCTACGTATTCGTTTAAGTCATCGACGATTAACTTAACGAACTCACCCTCTAAATTTCCACCTAATGATCCATAACCTGAAGCTATTTTTTTCTGATATAGCTGCTGGGGGCGATCTTTCAGTGTTTGTATACCAATATCGATTGAGCCTTCAATCAAACCATCATTACTGGTTTTACGCCATTGCCTTAATTCAATTACTGCGTTGGTTTCTCGGCGAATGGCTTCGATTAACGCTTTACCCATCATCACCGCTAATGGCTCTCCGATATGGACTGTGATGTATTGCAGGTTTTTGGGATCAAAATATTCAGGCTCTAAAGCAATATTGATTTGTTCTATTGAGCTTTGAATCTTAGGCGCAATTTTATCGGCGTAACTGGTGGGCTGCAGACCGTTTGCTGTTCGGATAAACAAAGGGTCGTTTAGTTCTTCACGTAATTGTGCAAGTACTTTTGAAACAAACGACTGTGATCGTCCAAGTAGTTTGGCAGCACGTTGGGTTGAACCTGATTTATACAGGGTAATAAACACATTAAGTGCATTAAGATCCATAATATACCGATAAATAAGAACATCTTAATTTCATATTACATCATTAAAACGTCAAACACAGTAATGGCATTCGCTAATTTGCACATATGGAATATGCCTTATTCCAAATTTACATATAGAGGTTGTTAATATTCCATTTAGTTATCTTATTACCCCTTGGAGAATACATGTCAGAACAGCACGAACTTGCCACCATCCCAGAAGAAAAACCAAGCATAGTGCTTGTTATTGCCAAAAAAAGTATGTGGTTCATTATCGCCGTAACAACAATCGGTTTGTTGAGTTATCTGTTTTCATTATTAACAGCTATTCACGGGAAATCATTACCCGAAAGTTACTTTGTTAATGGTTATCCATCCATTTTAGCGCTTCTGGATTCTGAGTTATTTATGGGGTTTGTGTTTGTCGTGACCGTCTCGATCATTTGCTACACATTACTTTTATTTTGGCGATTGCATGAAGTGGCAGTACACAAGGCTGAAGCCATGTCGAGTGCACACACGCAAATTGTATTTGCTTTGTCACTGTGTGGATTATTCATCGATAAAGCCTGGTGGGTTCTTGCCATAATCATTGCATTTGGTCGTTGGGATGTACTTGCCAATAGACTTTCAAGCATTATCAGCAACGGCATTAAAGGAGATAAGTAAATGAAAGAGATTATGCTCCCTTATGTATTAATCATTTGGTTACTGGTTAAACTTGGTGTTATACAGTGGAATCTAGCGAATGCTGTTCGCTCAGTTGGTTTAGGGTTCTTTATTGCCTTCATGCTATTTACGGCTCATCGTTTTTGGTCTCCAGCAGACTTAACTGACAGCTCAACGGTTAAAGCTCCTCATGCGGTGCTTAGCCCTTTGTTTGGTCAAGAAATCGAAGAGATTTTTGTTACTCATAACCAAATGGTTAAAAAAGGCGATTTGATTTACAAATTGGTGTCAGTCGACAGTGAAAAAGAAATCAGATCGTTAAAAGCGCAAAAAGCTGCTGAGCTTGCTAAGAAAGAAGCACTTAAACTGCGTATGGAAGCGCTAGAAGTGACGCTTAACAATGACAAACGTAACTTTGTTCGTGTCACAGACTTACGTGATTATGCCAGTGAAATGACACGAGATGACTTAGAAGCAAAAATACAATCTACCGAAGCTGAAATCGCATCAGTGGTTGCTGAGCTTGAAACTCATCGTGCGCAGTTACGCGCGTTTGATGCACAGATTGGTTCTGCTCAGTGGAATGATGAACGTCGTGAAATTAGAGCTCAATTTGACGGTCAACTTTCTATTACGAATGTAGCAGTAGGTAGTCGTATTGGTAACATGCACCTTTATGATACCTCTAAGAAGTTTTTAGAAATGCGAATTGCAGATCAATCGTATCGTTATATTAAGCCTGGCCAATTTGCCGAGTTTTACGTTGATGCTTTTCCTGGTGAGATATTTCGAGGTCGAGTGCACAGTGTGACTTCAGGTACAGGTGAATCGATGATCAGCCCATTAGCAGGAACTCAGCAAGTTAGGCAACATGTTGGTAATAACGCTGGAAGTCATGGGCGTACAGTGGTTATTGAATTTGAAGAGCCAGAAGGCTATTCAATCCCGATTGGCGCGACAGGTTCAGGCTGGATATCGGCTGAAAAGCCAGCGAGTTTCTTAGGCTTCATGGATATTATTGGCGCTGCAACAGTCAGACTTAAAGCCCTTAAAGCTTACCTAAGCGCTTTGTAATAAGAAGTAATAGATAGTTGCGGAAATATAAAAGGGAGCTTTGGCTCCCTTTTTTATGTGTTTTATGTGTATCACTTAGCGTGCTTACAATAAGATTCCCTAGAGCGTTAAAACAAATAACTCCTTATTGACTTAACGCTTGATTTGAGGAAATGGTGTCATTATTAGTCGCCAATTTAATTTGCTTGTATTGCTGAAACACACTTTGAGCTAGAATCGTTATTGTCATCACTTGATATAAAATTCCAGACCATGACATCAAATATATTGAAAGCATTAAGTTCAATGCATTACTCACTAGCATAGCGGCGCGAAGTGCCATTCCTTTACAATAAAATAGACTTATACTCATTACCACTGCGGCAAAAACTGCACACCATTCACTCCAATGTTCTGCCCACATTACTCCCTGTAAAATCGCTACAGTAGAGAAGGTAACACTCATCATTAATGGCACTAATTCCGATTTCGTTGTATGGCCGAGTTGCTGGCAACAACGGAATCGAACCACATTTACAAGTTGATTCGCAATTCCAAGAAAGCTGCCTAGTAAGCCTAAGTGAATGGCTGTAAGAATGGATGCAAGCATATTGCCATGAATAAATTTGCAATCTTGTTTTTGGCTATTTGCCCACCAGCCGATAGCCATTGAAATGAAGCCTAGTAATTGCACAAAGAATAGTTGATTAAACGCAAACTCAGACACGCAGATGATACTCACTAAAAAATCGAAGGGCGTATTGTCTATATTTTCAGCAGTATTAATTTGATCTGAACGAGGTTTTCAGCTTTAGCCTCAATATTCAGCCTAAAAATAGTTATTTTCTGATTTAGTGTGCTTCAAAGGTGTAAGGTTTGTTTTTGATGGGTAATGGCCTTGTTTGTTATTTGTTGCGCCTGTTGGGTTCGTGGTCGCTGTATACTATCCCGTTTTAATAACTATTCACGTTACTTCTTAATTGTTTTTCAACATTTCATTTAAATACTCACTTAACGACAACTGACCTTTGGGATATCTTGCCAACAGGTTGTGTATTGTGGGGTCAGTAGTTCTCTGCGCATATGCCATTTTCCAGTAATCCCTTGGGCGGCAACAAATATTGAGTCAGTGCCATAGCGCTGGTTAAGCTTATCGCAAACCTGCATGAGTGTCGGATCTTTGGCTGGAGTAAATAAGTCTCCCTGTAAATGCTGTACCGGAGAAAGGTCAATAAGACCAATGCCAATTTTGTAATACCGTGTATTTGGATTAAATAACTGACTCCCTATGGCTGTTGCATAACTAATGAGTTCGCATGTGTCATTGGTCGGAAATGCACAACGATAATGGTATTTAAAACCGGAAGGCTGCTCATCGTATGGAGAGTTTTTGGCAAAAATAAGTAGACTACTGGCTGCTGAACCTTGCTGCCTTGCTTTGGCGGCAGCGATGGCTGCATGTTTACTCAGGGCTTGCAGCAAAGATTCTCTATCAGTGATCCGCTGGCCAACACTGCGGGTGGAAAAAATTTGCTGCTTATCAGCTCTTGCGCTATCCCATCCTTTACATTGCTCGCCATTGAGCTCTCGCACCGTACGTTCTATTTCAATACTAAAATTTTTACGGGCGATCCCAGGCTGTAAGTTCGCTAATGCTAAAGCAGTATGAACCCCCATTGCCTGGAGTTTTTTACCTATTCTTGAGCCGATCCCCCAGACATCGGTGGCTTTCATGTTTGCTAGAATAGCGCGGCGCTCTTCATCGGACTCGATGCAGCAAACACCGTCATACCCAGCAAGCTTTTTGGCTGCGTGGTTGGCCACTTTAGCGAGTGTTAAGGTTTCGCCAATGCCAACACAAACCGCTAAACGCGTTTCTTTCCATACTGCTCTGCGAATAAGAGAGGCGTGATGGCTTAAACATGGAATTGCTGGGTAACTACGCTTAAAAGAGAGAAAAGATTCATCAATACTGTATATGTGCTGTTCGGGGGCGAAGCGACCAATGACATCCATCATGTTATGAGACAAAGAGGCATAAAGCTCATAATTAGAAGAAAGTGCAATAACCCCTAGTTTTTCACATTGATGTTTAACTTCAAAGTAAGGGCCAAATTTACCAATGCCTAATGCTTTAGCTTGACGGTTGGCCGCGACAATACAACCGTCATTATTGGATAGGACAACAATAGGGCGTCCACGCCATTCAGGCCTAAACACTTGTTCTGCGCTGCAATAAAAAGAGTTGGCATCGACTAAGGCATACATGGGTTAACGACCCGACAATATTGGACTTTGACGATGACAACGTATTGAACGGATCACCACACCTTCAACAGTAAAGCTGTCATGTTCTTGAATCAGTACACTATGGTGATTGTCATTTGCTGATAACAATAATCGCCGCTGAGTATCAATTAATTTGCAGACGAAGCAGCCATTATAATTCGCCACAATAACATCGTGATTTTCCACAGTAACATGACGATCGACTATCAAAATGTCTTTATCAAAAATCCCTATCTTTTCCATTGAGTCGCCGCTGGCTTGACCAATAAATGTTGCGCTTGGGTGTTCAATTAGTAGCTCATCTAAACTGAGTGGTAGCTGTCGATATTCAGCAGCAGGGGACTCAAAACCTGTAATGCCAGCACTGGCAAAAATAGGGATCACATTCATAAATCTCACATCACAAAAAATAACTGTATATTTATACAGTATTATAGTGCTCCCCGTAAAATTGGCAATAATTTATCTAGTTTTGGCGGTTTTTTGAACGAAGCGTGCGTTTGCGAACGGATTTTAGCTAGGAGCGACAGAGGTCATATTGATAAGTGAGTAATAGGTGTAGCGACTTGATAAATAAACAGGTCAAGTTGTAGAAAATACTGCCAGCTTGAGAAGTTAACTTTCTGTTCAGCTTAGGTTTAGCAAAATTCATTACTATAACAGTCAGATAATGATTATTTACTGTCGCTTAATAATATGAAATATGTGCCTTCTAGTTGTTCTTTGTCTTAATGAGGCGCGAAATGGTAACTAATGCGTCAGTGAGATGGATAAGATAGTGTCAATTAAC
Organism: Shewanella japonica; assembly: GCF_002075795.1. NCBI lineage: Bacteria > Pseudomonadati > Pseudomonadota > Gammaproteobacteria > Alteromonadales > Shewanellaceae > Shewanella > Shewanella japonica. Next base: position 2,511,876 of record NZ_CP020472.1, on the reverse strand, counting down.
CGGGCACATAATTGATTAAATCGGAGTGAGTATGAAAAAGTTAAAAACGATTACTGCATTTATTGCATTCAGTTTATTTTCAGTGGCTGCTAATGCCAGTTTTTCAACTCAGCAATCTGTGGTCATTCAAATAGACCAATCTATTGCCAATATCGATAGCGCTGTAAGCTGCTCAATAATTTACTCGCATACACCGTTAGCGTCAGAAGCAGACTTTTATAAAGGCATGGTTTACGAGAACTATTCTAACCTAGTTGAGCAATTAGTATTAACAGGTCAGACAGAACAACAAGCAAGGCAAATTGCGATGGAAAAGGTTGTGAGCCAAGCTACGCATATGGAAACCTTAATAAAAGAGCAAAAAGCCGATGGCAACAAGGCGCAATTCACTCAGTTATTAAAAACCACAGCAGTGCAAAACCAGTGTGTTCACTATGCTAGTAATAACTAGTTAACGGTTTATTATCAATATCGGTGGTAATAACCATACGAATAAAAATATACCCGGTCACCACAATTGGTGACCGGGTATATTTATTTAGCAGTGCCCTTATTTAATAGGGTGCTAAGTAAATCGTTAATGCAGTGAAGAGACTATTTTATCCTGATTAAAGCCCCTGATAAGCGTTCCATTAACTTGCAATAAAGGGATCCCTTGGCCGTTTAATGCTTGATAACGTTCATTAGCAGCGAAAGATTTCTCAATATCAAACTCTTGATAAGCAATGCCATTATCGTCAAAAAAGATACGTGCCTTTTGGCAGTACTTGCACCAAGCTGTTGCATACATAATAACTTCATTACTGGCGGCATAGGTGGCACGGATAGGCTCGACCGGTGATTGATTCCAGTGTTGGTAAGCGGCGTAAAGGACCAACAACACAAATAGCTTTTTCAATGAATACCTTCCATGGGCTCAATGGGCTTAAAAAATAATCGTAATTATATAAATATCGGGATGAAAATTAAACCGCTATTTCAATATGTCTAAATAAGCGATTACGAATAAATAAAGTGGGGATAAGGCAGTATTTATCTAGTGAATGTGAGCAATTAAATCATGCCGGATTCATATCTCTTTTAAGGATATTTTTTGCGGCAACGATATCAAATAAAAGCACTTTAAAATCAGTAGTGTGATTCGCATCAAATTAGCCTGTGACAGATTGTCGCACTGTCTACGCTTCTGATTGAGCAAAGCGAATTAATCTGCGAAAACGTTCATAGATAAATAATAAATGGACGTTGTAATGAAATTTAATACTTCAATTTTAGCTGCGCTGATTGCGGCAACATTAACGCCAAACTTGGCAATAGCAGATCATACTACAAAGACCTGTGATGGCGAGCAATGCGATGATTATATCGTTGTCACGGGTGAATTAATGAAAGAGCCATCTAAGGTTACTACCGATCCAAAGAAACCTCGCTTACCTTTACCTGCATACGATGGCGCAGGTTTCTTGAAAACGATACCAGGCTTTAGCATTAGTCGTAAGGGCGGCGCTGGTGGCGACCCTTCTTTGCGAGGAATGGGGGGATCACGGGTCAGTATTGTTGATGATGGCCAACATGTTTACGGTACCTGCGGTGGCCGTATGGATCCTCCAACCGCATATATTTATCCTGAAGCCTATGACGCCATTACTGTCATTAAAGGACCGCAAACGGTTAAATATGGTCCAGTGGGCTCAGCCGGAACCGTTTTATTTGAAAAAGAGCGCCATAGCTTTGTAGAAAAAGACATGGAAGGCCGATTGAGTATGACAGGCGGCAGCTTTGGCCGAGAAGACTATTTGGTTGAAATGAAAGCCGGCACTGAGACGCATTATATTGACTTTGATATGAATAAATCCAAAAGCGATCACTATGAAGATGGCGATGGAAACACAATACAATCAAGTTATGATCGCAGTAATGTCAATGTGGCGCTTGGATGGACACCAGATGAAGATACCGTTGTTGAATTGGCCTATGGCAGTTCAAGTGGTGAAGCTGAATATGCAGACAGAGCAAATAAAGCACGCCAAATTGACAATGAAAACTTAACGCTTTTGGCGAAACGAGACGTTAACTCAACATGGTTAAACAACGTCGAATTTCAATTTTATTCCAATGAAAACGATCACATCATGGATCAATTTGATCAAGGAGTAAATGCTGGTACCAATGTGCGCCGTGAGACCACAGGAGGGCATCTTTGGTTGGATCTAGCGTTGAGTGATAAGTGGGAAATCCTAATCGGTATCGATTATATGGACAGTGCGCATGAAGGCAGAAGCATAGACAAAGAGTTGGATAATGGCCTTGATGATCTATTGGCTAAGCCTTTTAACAAAAACATGAGCTATGAGAATATCGGCGTGTTTGTTGAAGCCAATTACGATATCAGTTATGCGACAAGCCAAGGGAAAATTTTAACAGGGTTGAGATTGGATCAATGGGATACCGAGTTACATGTGGGCCAAAAAGGTCAGCGAGAGGATGATCTTGTCAGTGGTTTTATTCGTTACGAGCACATGTCTGGTCACAGTCAGTACTATGCAGGTATTGGCCGTGCTGAGCGCATTCCTGATTACTGGGAGTTTATGAAAGCTGATGATAGCAATATGGCCATTAAGGCATTTGATTTAGAACCTGAAAGAACGACCCAGCTTGATGTCGGTTGGATATATCAAAATGATTATGAAATCTCGACGGCATTTTATTATGGCAAGGTCGACGATTATATTTTAATTGATTCAAATGGGGCTAAAACATCTGCCTACAATGTTGATGCGACCATTTGGGGTGGTGAACTTGGTGTAATGTACCCCTTTAATGAACAATGGTCTGCACAAACGACGGTTAGCTACAGCCATGGCGACAATGACACCGCCGATACACCTCTTGGACAAATCTCGCCATTAGAAGGGCGTTTATCAGTTAACTATGAATCGAATAATTGGACTGCTGGACTATTTTGGCGTCTTGTTGCAGCGCAAGATAGAGTTGCAGTAGGACAAGGCAATATATCGGGCCAAGATTTGGGTGAAAGTAGTGGCTTTGGCACCTTGTCGGTAAATGGATCATGGAAGCATGATGACCTATTAGTCAGCTTTGGTGTTGAGAACCTGTTTGATCTAACCTACGCAGAACATATTAGTCGTTCAGGTGCAGGCAATGATATTCCTGGCAGTGAACCATTGTTTCAAGTTAATGAACCAGGTCGGACAGCTTGGGTTAAAGTGGATTACACTTTTTAAACGAAAGTCGCCTTAACCAAAGATAAAAAAGGTTCAGCATAAGCTGAACCTTTTTGTTAGTACATCTATTATTAAGTCATTGTTTAGTCATTCACTTCTTGGACATTAATAACAAGTTGCTCCCAGTTACGTTGGTTATCAATGTCAAACTGTGCGCCTTGTTCATCAGCCCAAGTAAATCGTGTAATTGCAGAAGTTTTACTGGTTGCTTGATACAACCAATAAGCTTCGGCCTTGAGTGCGTCTTCAATTGATTTATCAATAGACTCATACACAGTTTGCTTACATGCATTGATAGACTCTGCAGGAAATTGTGCAATACGTCTTGCAAGATTTTCTACGTATTCACCTATCTCATCTGGCTCAAGCGCTTTATTGATAGTGCCGTATGCTTCTGCTTCATCTGCAGTAAAATCACGTGCGCTAAGAATGATTTCAAGGGCTCTGCCAAGTCCTGCTTGTCTTGCCATTCGAGAAGCGCCACCACCACAAGGCAAAATACCCATGCCAACTTCCATTTGCATAAACTTGTATTTGCCGCGGGCAGCAAAACGCATATCACAAGCTAATGCAAACTCATGTCCTCCACCACGAGCAAAGCCTTCTAATTTCGCGATGGTTGCTTGTGGTAAACGACTGATACGCTCTAATACAGATTGTAGGTCGAGTAATTTCGCTTCGTCACGCGATACAGCATCCTTAGACATGTCTCTAAGTAAGTTGGTATCGTAATGACATACCCAAATTTCAGGATGAGCAGATTGAAACACCACGACTTTTATTTCTCTATCACGTTCAAGACGCAACGCTAAACTGTTTAAATCTGCTAGCATCTCTTGCCCTTGAACATTCACAGGGGGAAAATCGATAGTAACCCATGCAATTCCATTGTCTTTTTTCACATTAAAAGTTGTAAAGTTCTTATATTCCATTGTTGATGTCCTTGTAATGTCCTAGCATGAATGAATTATGTGGCTGAATAACACTTGGTTATCATCTGGTTCACATTCATAAAAAGTAGGCGATTGACTCTGCTAAGTGAATCCGAATTATTGATAAAGAGAATTTAGTATTTCTATTAACTAAATTAGGGCTATCTGGTGTTGTATTTGCTTAATCGGTCATTTAAGAATAAAAGTTTGGGATGGGCAGCTGTCACATGGCGAGTTGTAGAAGAAGGTTAAATAGGAACAAATAAATATGGACACAGAGAGCTTACGTCTATTTGTTAAGGTTGCAGAGTCATTAAGTATTAGTGCTGCTGGCAGAACCTTAGGAATATCCCCAGCCATTGCGTCTGCAAGGTTATCAAAACTTGAGAATCAATTAGGTACAGACCTATTACATCGCTCTACAAGGAAAGTGTCGTTATCAACAGAAGGCGAAGGCTTCTTGCCATATGCGAAAGAGATTTTAGTACAGCAAGATGCAGCCATGGCTGCCATTGGCAGTGAAATTAATGAAGTGAAAGGGTTACTAAGATTTACCGCATCAAATACCTTTGCACAATTGTATATTTTACCGGTTCTACCTGAGTTTTTAGCTAAGTATCCAGAGTTAGATTTAGAGCTGAGGTTGAGTGATACTGAAGTGAACCTGATAGAGCATGGCATAGACTTAGCGCTAAGAAACACAGAGGCGAAAGACAGTGGCTTAAGAGCACGCAAGTTAGCCGATGACCAACGTATTTTATGTGCATCACCCGACTATATCGCGGCGCATGGCACATTAGACACGCCCAAAGATTTAGTAGACCATCAGTTAATTGTATTTAAAGATGCTAAAGGCCGTAAACTGATTAGTGCCGTACAAGACGACCAGAACGAATATGTGTTTCCGCCGGTAAATGGCCGAATTAGATTGAATTGCGATGACGGTACCAGCATGAAGTTAGCGACTGTGGCAGGAGCTGGGATATCAATGAATTCTTATTGGAGCGTGGCTGAAGATATAAAGCAAGGAAGCTTGGTTAGAATATTGCCCGATTATAACGTCGATGATCATACAGCTATATGGCTGGTATACCCTAAGGCCAATGCGTTAAGCGCTAAGGTGAGGGTATTTATTGACTTTTTAGTTGAAAAACTAGGAGCTGCGGACTGGGATAATAGTTAATACAGATCCTATCTCTGCAATTATGTTAGCGACTAAGTCAACGCTAACCTAACCTCAGTCAAAACCAGTACACCGCTTGTAAAAAGCGGTGCCGACCTATTTTAACGAAAGTGTCATTAATCGTTTTTTATAAAATCAAAAATGTTTTCATTAAATCTTTAAAACGGTTATTACACTCTGACTAATTGTATTGGAAAACTTTGATTTGCATTCCATTGTCCAACATAAATATTGTCATCATCGTCGATACATAAGCCATGACAATGACGAAACACATCCCAACTGGTATGCATAGGTTGAAGTTCACCGTTTACATACTCAGGCTGAGCCCCCCCAAGATTAGCGACGACTTGATTGTGTTTATCAAATACACTGATGAAACCAGAGTTATCTGCATTTGTACCATTAATATGTGACCAACATACAGGCGCGAAAAAATGCTCTCCCTTAAAAACGGGTCCGCCTATATAGGCACCTGGAACACTGATAGTATTAAGGTAATCTCCAGATAGAGAATATTGTTTTAATGCATGTTCAGCCCTAGAACTTATCAGCAGTGTCGGGGAAGCATCAGTATGAGAGCTTGATACGAGTCGCTTATCAATGGCAATGCCATGGGTGTTTTGTAAATTTAAACGTGTATCAAGATTATCATGTCCGCCCCAATACCGAATAAACTGACCATTGCTGTCATATTGCAGTACATAATCAGAGCCATAGCCGTCAGTAATATATAAATCGCCATTATCAGCGATCGCGATATCAGTGGGACGAAAGGCTTGGTTAGGCTGATAAACGCCAATGGTTTGAGGATGGCTAATCGTATAAACGACTTGGCCTGTTAACGTCAGTTTGGCAATAAAACCAGTCTGAGGGATCACTCTTTCTAAACCATTGGTTGGCGTCCATTGACGGTTAATGACCCAGCCACAATCAACTACATATAAAAAGTCTTCACCATTTTCATGGTTTATCTTTATTGCATGAGCTCCCGGAAATTGTCCGCCCCAAGCATCAATTAATTTGCCGTCTTTATTGTAAATAATAATATTATTTTGCGGATGATCGCTGACCATAATAATTCTGCCTTGTGAGTCAAACGCTAAGTCATGGCAGTTCTCAATAGGTAGCTGTGAAGCGGTCATTTTATTCCATTGAGTATTAACTCGATAAGTGAACTCCCCTTGACCAATGATTAACCCATGAGGGTCAAACCTTGCATTATCACGGGAAGCTGGAATAGCTGTATTCATATTTTATCCTTGTAATCTGCACTAGCAATTTTGGTTAATTGTTAACAATGATAAATATGTATAAGATAAAAACTGTTAGATATTTGCACTTATTATGTGTGCAGGACATTTGTTGAATAGTACGATCTATTTAGCCAGATAAAACAGGGAGTCAAATGCACACGCGTAATAAAGCAGGCATACATTGCGAACCAATTTCCATTAAACCGGGATATCAATTTGAAGTTCATCGTGTGGCTTACCAACGAAATGAAGTGTATGCATGTATGATGCATTTTCATCAAGTTCATGAGTTTATTATTTTTGAAGATGTACAAGGAATGTACTATCACTCACAAGGTCAGTCAGCGATCCAAAAAGGTGATGTGGTATTTACCCCAGCACTCGAGACCCATGACTATGAGTTAACTGAACATGCAAAAGCTTGGTATATTATCCAGTTTATGCCGCAATTTTTAATTGATAATGGTCTGCTGTATGAAGAGGCGATACTAAGGCGTGGTTTACAACTACGTTTTAGTCAGCAAGATTGGCAAAGCATTCAACAACAAGTTAATTGGCTAGAGCAAAGCTATTTAGACGACCCACACAGCGTAAAAAGTGCAACCTTATTAAAATTAATCATTATTTGGCTTGTCGCCCAAGGTAAAGCGGTTTTACCCAATGCAGAGCGTGCTCTAGTGACCGACGCCTCGTACAAAAAACTCAGTCCTATTTTAAGCTTATTTAGAGAACAAGATGTGGTAGAGCTTACTTTAGTTGAAGCCGCAGTAATGTGTCACATTTCTACCTCGTACTTTTCTAGATTGTTTAAACGCACCTTTAACTGTAACTACTCGCAGTTTGTTGTACAGCATAAGCTGTATACCAGCGCACGTTGGTTAGGACAAAGTGAAAAAAGCATTACCCAAATAAGTTACGATCTTAACTTTTCAAACCCATCTCATTTTATTTCTATGTTTAAACGCTACTTCTCAAAGACGCCAAATCAATATCGAAAAGCGCTCTGGAAACAGCTTAGTTAACAGCGATACTGACAAAATTAAACATAGTGTCAATTGTCACTTAAATGGTAAGTGTTGGATATTAGGGCATGTAACCGCTGTCATTGTCAGATAATTTAAACAGGTAGAGCATTCGATTTTTGCAAACTTGAGTTTGACTCAATAAACAAATTAGCGCTAACAATTACTTTACATTTAAAAACCTCTTGTGTAGATTGTTAACAATAAACTGTTTGTAAGCTTCATTTAAAGGTGAGTCAATGACAAAGGAAGCCAATAAGATTGAGTCGGTTAAGGTTGAGTACTATCAAGTCCCTTTGGCTGAAGTCTTGTCTGATGCTAAGCATGGTGATCACACTCATTTTGAGTTGATTTTGACACGCATTAAAACGTCGAATGGTATAGAGGGCGTGGGATACACATATACAGGAGGCAAGGGCGGAAGAGCTATCTATTCTTTACTAAATGATGAAATGAAGCCATTACTCATAGGTAAAGATGCTTCAGATATTATGGCGATATGGGATGAGCTTCAATGGCACTTTCACTATGTTGGCCGAGGAGGGTTATTAAGCTTTGCTATTTCTGCTGTAGATATTGCACTGTGGGACATTAAATGTAAAAACCTAGGTTTACCTCTGTGGAAAGTTGCTGGTGGCGCGAGTAACCAAGTTAATTGCTACGCTGGTGGCATTGATCTTAATTTTGACCATCAAAAGTTACTGAGCAATATTCAAACTTATCTAGATCGTGGCTTTGAAGCGGTAAAAATTAAAGTTGGTAAAAGCGATTACAAAGAAGACGTCAGACGTGTTGAAGCTGTACGGGAATTAATTGGACCCGATCGTATCTTCATGGTTGATGCAAATTATTCGATGACCAAAGAGCAAGCTATTCGTTTTGCTAATGCAATTGCCCATTGCGATATTAAGTGGTTTGAAGAGCCAACAATTCCAGATGACTATTTAGGCTATGCAGATATTGCAGATGCTATTGATATTCCATTGGCTATGGGTGAAAACCTACATACCATTCATGAGTTTACCTATGCAATTTCGCAATCTAAGTTAGGTTTTTTGCAACCTGACGCCTCAAATATTGGCGGCATAACGGGCTTTTTAATGGTGGCGCAACTGGCATACGCTAATAACATTCCAGTGTGTAGCCATGGTATGCATGAATTACACGTTAGTTTACTTGCCTCGCAGCCACATTCTGGTTACCTCGAAGTACATTCGTTTCCAATTGATGAATACACCACAACCCCTTTAAAAATCATTAATGGCAAAGCGGTCGCACCTGATATTCCAGGTACTGGCGTTGTTTTTGATGATGCATTATTAACTCCTCATTTAAAAATGAGCTCATAAGGTCAAGATTATGCAAGCTGCTCAATATATAGGTAATAAATCGTTTAGAGTTGTTGAATCACAAGCAATTAGTCCTGGTGATGATGAGGTACGTTTAAACGTAGGCTATGTTGGTATTTGTGGCACAGATATGCACATATACCATGGTGTAATGGACACTCGAGTGAATCCGCCGCACACGATAGGCCATGAAATTTCAGGCACCATTGCTGAAATTGGCAAAAATGTAGCGGGTTATGAGATTGGCGAGCGCGTTGTAGTGAGACCATTAGACTGGTGCGGAGAATGTCCAGCCTGTGATGCAGGGCATTCGCATGTTTGTCAAAACCTTAAATTTATGGGGATTGATACACCAGGCGCCTTTCAAAACTCGTGGACTGTAAAGTCTCGCACTTTACATAAACTGCCCGCAAACGTTAGCTTACAACAAGGTGCTTTGATAGAGCCTTTGTCTGTAGCTTGCCATGATGTCGCACGTTCACGTTTAACTGCGGGTGAAAAAGCCGTTGTTATTGGTGGCGGGCCAATTGGCCAGCTAGTTGCTTTAGTTGCAAAATCAGTTGGGGCTGAAGTGATTATTTCTGAGCCAAATGAAAGCCGTCGTGATTTTTCAAATAAGTTTGCTATTCCAACGGTGAACCCTATTGAGCAAGATCTTAAGGATTTTGTAGATACATGGACGCAAGGTAAAGGGGCTGATGTGGTGTTTGAAGTTTCTGGGGTACAACCTGCAGTTGATGCAATGGTCGATATCGCCTCAGTTCGTGGCCGTATATGTATGGTCGCAATACATGCACAAAAACCACAAGTTGATTTGTTTCAATTTTTCTGGAAAGAACTCGAGTTACTCGGTGCGAGAGTTTACGAACACGCAGATTTCGATATGGCAATTGATTTAGTTGCTTCAGGTAGCATAGATCTCGCGCCATTTATTACCTCTGTGAGCAAGTTAAGTCATATCAGTAATGCATTCGAGAATATGGATAACAACCCAACAGGAATGAAAGCACTTGTGTCATGTGCAGTAGAGTAAAGGAAGCATCATGCAAAATAATGTACTAAGTAAATTCGATTTAACTGGCAAGCTGGCCTTAGTGACCGGTTGTAGTCGTGGTATTGGTAAAGCCATGGCGGTAGCCTTAGCAGAAGCTGGTGCTGACATCATTGGTGTATCTGCTTCTTTAGCGGCGTCAGGTTCCGATGTTGAATCTGAAGTTACCGCTTTAGGACGTCAATTCTATGCCTACCAGTGTGACTTTTCAGACCGAAAAAGCCTGTATCAATTTGTAGAAACCGTTAACGGCCAACATGACACCATTGATATTCTTGTGAATAATGCAGGTTCGATATTGCGTGAGCCAGCCATTGAACATCGCGATCAATACTGGGATAAAATCATGGAGATAAACTTAAACTCTCAGTTTATCCTCAGTCGTGAAATCGGCAAAAAAATGGTAGCACGTGGTGAAGGAAAGATTATTTTTACGGCTTCATTGCTCACATTTCAGGGTGGAATTACTGTTCCTGGTTACGCAGCGAGTAAGGGCGCAATTGGGCAACTGGCTAAGGCGCTTGCAAATGAATGGGCTGGCAAAGGTGTCAATGTAAATGCAATCGCTCCTGGGTATATTGCCACTGATAATACAGAAGCACTCAGAGATGATCCCGTTCGTTCTAAATCAATATTAGAGCGTATTCCACAAGGCCGTTGGGGTACACCTGAAGACTTTAAAGGGCCAACGGTATTTTTAGCGTCCGCTGCATCAGATTATATGAATGGCGGTATTTTATTGGTTGATGGCGGTTGGATGGGGAGATAATCCAATGGAAATTAGAAATAAGGTAAACTTTATTAACGGTGAGTATGTGCCATCGAAAGCGGATGGCACTATTTCGGTGTTTTCACCGAGTACGGGTGAGCTTGTTGGTGTGATTCCCAAAGGCTGCGTTGATGATGCACAAGATGCATTAGAAATTGCCCAGCAAGCACAAAAAGGCTGGGCTAAAAAAACGCCAAGAGCCCGGGCAACCATCCTAAGAAAGTTTGCCAGTGGTATTCGCCAAAGTGGCGAAGCGTTAGCGGTGTTGCTTGTAAAAGAGCAAGGCAAATTAATTGATGTTGCACGCATGGAAGTTGAAGCAACAGCCACATTCGTTGAATATGCTTGCGATAATGCTTTGACGCTACAAGGTGATATTTTACCGTCAGATAATGAAAACGAGAAAATTTATATTCATAAAGTTCCCAAAGGGGTTGTGGTCGCAATTACAGCGTGGAATTTTCCATTAGCATTAGCGGGTCGTAAAATCGGTCCTGCATTAATTACTGGTAATGCCATTGTTGTTAAGCCTACACAAGAAACACCATTGGCTACTATGGAACTTGGCCGTATTGCTAACGAAGCAGGAATCCCCGCTGGCGTGCTGAATATTATAAATGGGAGTGGTTCCATTGTTGGTCAGCATTTATGTGAAAGCCCGATTACAGAGTTAATTACAATGACTGGCAGTACTCGAGCTGGGCAAATTATTTATCAAGCCAGTGGTAAGCACTTAACGCCAGTGATGTTAGAACTCGGCGGTAAAGCTCCCTTTATTGTGATGGAAGATGCTGATTTAGATAAAGCGGTAGATGATGCGCTGATTGCTCGCTTTGCTAATTGTGGTCAAGTGTGTACGTGTGCTGAACGTTTATATGTGCATGCGGATGTGTACGATACATTTATTGAAAAGTTTGTACCAAAGGTGAATGCGCTGAAAGTTGGTGATCCTATGGATTCAAATTCAGATATGGGCCCAAAAGTTAACCAGAGTGAAATCAAAAATATTCATACATTGGTAGAGAAGAGTATTGAACAAGGGGCGAAACTGGTGACAGGTGGCCAAGTCGCATCGGTTGCAGGTTTTGAAGGTGGCAATTGGTATGAGCCAACTGTGTTAGTGGATGTAGAGCAAGACAACATTTTAGTGCATGAAGAAACCTTTGGACCAGTACTTCCTATCATTAAAATTCACAGTATTGAAGATGCTATTACTTATACTAACGATAGTGAGTATGGATTATCAGCTTACTTGTACACCAAAAACCTTGATTATATTCATCAATCTATTGCAGAAATGGAAGTAGGCGAAGTGTATGTAAACCGTGGTTTGGGTGAGCAGCACCAGGGGTTTCACAATGGCTGGAAAATGAGTGGTGTCGGCGGTGAAGATGGTAAATATGGACTTGAGCAATATGTAGAGAAAAAGACGGTATATTTTAACGAAGCCTAATATCTTCTATATCAGAGTCCTAGTATTGAGATTCAACAGAAATTATAGTGTTAACCAAAGCCAACTGTATCCCCTCCAGCAGTTGGTTTTTTTTGGGCTAGGTAAAGGTGTTAGAGCCTGTTATCTTGGTTTTCGTAAATCTAGCCATGTTTACCCACAACCTAAGACCGTAAGCAGTATAATTAATAAAATAACTGATTAAATAGTTATTGAATATCAAATCAATCCACCAGTTAGCGCCAAAATCAACCCCAAATCAACCCAAAATCAACGTGCGTATAAGGGATTAATCGTAGTAAAGTAATCAAAAGCAGTCACCGCTGGAGAAAAAAGTGAAAGATTATCAACTATTTCTATTTGATATGGATGGCACCTTAGTCAACTCTGAGCCACTCAAAGGTCAAGCTATAGCGAAGGCCTGTGCTGTATACGGCGCAAAAGTTGATTATCATCATTATCAAGAAGTGATGGGGCAAAACTGGGGGATTGTGACTCAGTTCTTCTTCGATAAAGCGAATATTTCTCCAGATATTAATGAATTTAATCAGATATTTAAAAAACGCTATCAAGCTTTGCTACTGCAAGCGTTGCAGTTAACTCCTGGTGCACTTCAATATTTAACCTATCTACAATTACAAGGTAGAACTTGTGGGCTAGTGACGTCAGCCGCCAAGTGGATGGTCAATGATATTCTTCAAGCTCTCAATTTAACTGCCATGTTTGAAGTTATTATTACCAAAGAAGATGTTAGCAAGCATAAACCTGATCCTGCTGCTTATTTATTAGCCCTTAATAAATTATCAATGTCGCCAAACAATACCGTGATATTTGAAGATTCATTCGCCGGTATTAGTGCTGGAATAGCCAGTGGGTGTGATGTTATCGCGATACAACATGAATTTAATATTAACAATAATTTATCGGTGGCAAGCAAAGTGATAAGCGACTTTAGAGAATTGATTTTATAGCTTTTATAATTCATACAGATTTTTTAAATAGAGTGTGCAGCAGGACTGATATAACCAAACTGCACCTGTACCTAAACTTTCACATTAACGTTTCATTTTACCCATTGTAATTAATTGGTTTGCGTTAACGTTATTCATTGTTTGCTCCGAACCATCTCGCCAGCGCACTTGTATCTTATCAATACGATCTTGGTTACCTAAACCAAAATGCACAATATTTTTCAAACTTTGTGAATGACTTGCACTGTCGGAACCGATCCATTTAAATTGAACTGTATTTGCGCTTGTCATGGTTTTGTTGTTTGAGAAGCGCTGCGGCGTGGCTTTGTTGCTTGTAAATATCCTTACCTCAGCGGCATGCGGGTCAATCCCAGACTTTGAATAGCCAACATGCATGAGTAAATATTGATGATGAATAGAATGAGTCGTTTGTTTGGTGTGATTGTCAGTAAGGAGTTGATCCTTTAAACGGTTTTGATAAAGGTACCAACGGCCATTGTCATCGTCACCACTGAGTATATCGACATAACCATCTTGATTGTGATCAAATGCACTCCCCATATCGCCATGAGCATGACGGTTTACCATGGTTGCGTTGTGACTTTCATGCGCTACAAAGCCCCTTGATGGTGTTGCATTATCGTCTATAGCTTGTATATGAGACTTGTGGTGAGTGGGTAAATTGTTTTCGCTGAGGTTACTGTTTGGGGTGTTATCTAGTTCACTGAGATGAAGCGTGTTGAGCAACATAACATCATTGACTCGTTGTGTTAGCTCGCCAAAGCGATAAATAAAGAAATCATTGTAGCTATCGTTATTAAAATCAGCTGTGATAACGCCCCAATTGTTGTCATGGTGCTGCGCAGGAAGGAGGTGGCTTAGGTAAGTAAAGTGATCGCCATCGTTTCTAAGTAAAATATCGCTGACGCCTAAATCTTGTGGTATCCAATCAAGTTCAACACTATCGACACCTATGATAGATGCTCGTAAATCCCAAGCAAGATTATCAGTTAATAACCATTCTAATCGCCATTGATCATCACCTAAATAACCTAAGTACCAGCCACTTTGAGATACAGATGAAGGAAACCCTAACGCTTGCTGAGGAGAAACGCTAATTTGCTTGTCAGGAAACCCTGTTGTGAGTCTTTCTGATGGGGTTTTATCTGCGCCTAAAAATAATGGAATAGTGATTTTATCAGCGCCACGGGGAAAGTGATAAAAATCCGTTAATAAGATTTCACTGCTTGCTTTAAAGCTTAATCCATCATGGCTTTTATTACCTTCATCACGTAAATCTAATCGCTTTTTTTGTTCGTTAAAAGACACCGCATTATTGGCAATTTGATAATGAACTTTACCTCTGGATAAGTAGTAATCCATATCGCCGTCATTATCGATATCAGCTTGTGCAATCGCCGTTACATGTGTCGTATCTGGATCTTTCCCTAAGTATTGGCTGGTGACATCTTTAAACGAAAAATCTATTTGTCCTAAAAGGACTGTTACAGGAGAATAGGGTGAAAATGCTATTAAATCAGCGATATGATCTTTGTTGATGTCAGTAACAATGACTCGTTCAGCATCAACTTGTTCAAAAGTAGGGCTCGATTTATAGATAAACTGGCCGTTGCCAATGTTTTCAAAAATAATGTTTCTGGGGATAGTTTCTCCCATCATTTGCGCCGCGTTAATTTGTAAAAAATCTAAATCACCGTCTAAATCCGGATCAACCCAACGTACTGAGCGGCCTCTAGCCCCCATTTTACTTAACCCTGATTGCTCAGTGACATCAACAAACAAACCGTTATCGTTTCGAAGCAGTCGCTGCGGCTGTGGTTGTGTTCCATTACCGCCACCTAAAGCTAATAACAGGTCATTGTCACCATCATTATCATAATCTCCTAATGCAACACCATGGGCGTCAGCTTTTGCAAAAGGACTTGGCTGTTTGGCATATTGAACATGCGCCATCGGATCTTTATAAGCAGGTGTTGCAGCGAGGCTTGATGTGAAAATTACTATGGGCGTCGTATCATGGTTAGTCAAAACCATGTCGTAAAAGCCATCATTATTGATATCTGCAATACTGGGGCCGCCATATTTCCAAGCATCAGTGGTATGTAAATTAACCGCTTGGGTGACATTACTGAACCTGGGTTTGGTTAAGGTAATTGGAACAGGTAAGCCCGAGACCAAGTCAGTGTCTTTGTTATTCTTACTGCCTAAGTTATTATCCAGTTGATTGGTGGAGGATGTCTGAGCAGGAAGATGTGCAACATCATTATCAGTGTTTTTAAATGAACCCGTTTCTGTTACTTGCTGACATCCCGTAATGAAAATAAAAGCCATGGAGTAGAGATAAGGCTTAATTGTCGCGCTAATAGTATTCAGTTGTTCCCAAGAATTACCGATAAGGTATTCTTCGTTTTGTGCAAACATATTCCATCCTTAGTGTTTATTTGTCATCAAAAAGTACGATTCAACACAGCAAAAAGTAGGTAACCAATTAGTCTAATAAACCTTAAAGATAGTTTTCTGTTCAGAATAATACTTAAAAGCAAAAAATTGTTATCTTGACTGTCAGGTATTTGAGCCTTTTTATCTCGAATCATTGGTAAGTATCTGTATATAAATCTAAAAAAGTTCATTTCAGTAGAATTTATTAGATAATTAGTTGTATTAATTACTCACTTTTTTGTGTGTAAATTCACCACTTACGAACACCATATTGTATGCAATTGATAATTGTCAACAATTAACTAACTCCAAAAAACAGTTGACACAATGTTTAAAAAGTAGCTAGATTGTTAACGGGGTCAGGCTTCGCTATGCCGTTGACAATGTCATTTACATTGTTCTTGTGAGCAAGACACCTTTTAAACCAAATAATAAGAAGGTTTTAAGATGAAACAGTGTAAGTTCAAACTCAACGCGATATCTGCAGCAATGATCATTGCGACCAGTACAGGCGTACAGGCTGATGACCTAGCCGCTGACACACAAGCACAAGAAACTGAAGTCATTCAGGTCAAAGGGATCAGAAGCTCGCTGACCAAATCCGCGTCAACTAAACGTTATTCAGATGGTGTTGTAGATGCCATTAGTGCAGAAGATATAGGTAAGTTACCCGATACTAACTTAGCTGAATCTTTACAACGGATAGCGGGTGTATCTATTGACCGAGCAAACAACGAAGGTAACAAGGTTACGGTTCGTGGTTTTGGTCCGGAATTTAATTTGGTGACGCTAAATGGTCGTCAAATGCCAAACTCGTCAGCATTACAATCAGAAGGGGTGTCTCGTAGCTTTAACTTCCGTGAAATCGCAGCTGAAAGCGTTTCTGGAGTAAATGTTTATAAGACAGGTAAAGCTGATATTACGTCAGGTGGTATTGGGGCAACAATTGATATTACCACTGCAAGACCGTTTGATTATGACGGCTTTAAAGCATTTGTGAGTGCGAAAGGTATTTACGATACTAGTGTTGAAACTGGTGATTCTGTGACGCCCGAAATTTCGGGCATGATTAGCCAAACATTTGCAGATGACAAGGTTGGCTTTTTATTATCTGCCTCTCATGCTGAGCGTGACAGCCATACTGATATAGTGGGTACAGATGGCTGGGTAAGAAACCGCAGCAGAGATAATGTTGATTTGTCTGCAATTGATACCAATAAAAACCCAGAACAAGCCATTTGGACACCTTGGACAGCTAAAACTGAATTACTTGATACAGAGCGAACTCGCCAAAATGCACAAGCTGTACTGCAAATTCAGCCTGTTGATTCTGTCATTGCGACTGTTGATTACACTATTTCTCGATTCGAGCAAACCAGTTATACCAATCGTTCAGCATTTTGGTTTGATAACCCAAGTGGGGCAGCAAATGCAAATGGCACACTTTGGAACCCTCGAGATCAAGACGATGAATTAAACTTCTGGGCTTGGGAATATTATGAAGAAAAAGAAAATGATTCGTTAGGTCTAAACATAGAATGGCAAGCAACAGATACATTAAAGTTTGAACTTGATGTTCATGATTCAACATCTAAATCAAATCCTGATGGTCAAACAGCTGAAACCCTTGCGAACCTTAAAAACCCTTCGGGTTCAGTTGCATTAATTGGTGCAAACTTCATTGGTGATATTCCAGAAGTCATTGTTGATGATTCTAATTTACCAGGCGGCGCATATAACAAAGACAATATTGTCTCTGATTTATATCAAAAGCGTGGTTATTCTATGGATAACAACATTAAGCAATATCGTTTTTCTGGTACATGGGAAAACGAAGCGTCTGACAGTGCGTTAACCAAAATCAACTTTGGTATCATGAATACGGACTATACGATTGATACACGCTTAAGTGAGGTATTTTCTTTTGTCGATGTTCCTCTTGACGACCTTGATTTAGGTTTCATCCCTTTGGGTGACACTGCAGATCAATTCCCTGGGGCGAATAACCTTTTCCCATATATCTCTCAATATGATGTTCACCAATTTATCGATATTGTCAAAGCAGAAGGTTTATTTGCTGAACCGAATATCAAAACAAACGGGGTTAATGAAGAAACGTTAGCAGCATATTTATCATTTGATTTTGATACTGAGTTTAATGATATGCCTGTTAAAATGAATGTGGGTGTACGTTACGAAGATACTGACGTTACAGCATACTCAGTACAAAATGGCATCATTGCAATGAATTATCGCCATGCACAGGAGTTGCGACCTGTATATGATGATACGCCTACGGCTGAAGAGCTAACCGGTAGCTATACTCGCATCTTGCCGAATTTTGACTTTAATATGTCAGTCACAGATGAACTCGTAACCCGCTTCTCATATAGCCGAACCTTATCTCGTGCTGGTATCAGTGCAATGTTCCCTGCGACCAATGTATCAGCAAGACCTGGTGGGCCATTTAATGCCTCACAAGGTAACCCGAATTTACTGCCAATTACTTCTGACAACTTTGATTTGTCGTTGGAGTGGTACTTTGATGATGGCAGTTTTGCCTCTGCAGGTTACTTTAAAAAATACGTAGAAAACTTCATCGGTGCTGGCACAGAAAACAGATCGATCAATGACGTTAACGGTCAAGCGTTAACAGATCCAAGTGTTAACCCAAGAGCGGGTTGTCCTGATGCCTCTGATACGCCGAACCCTAACTGTTTAGGTCAGGCTACCGATCCAGTGATTACTTGGGAAGTGGCAACACCAGATAACCTACAAAATCGTGAAGTAGACGGTTGGGAGCTTAATGCTCAATACATGTTCTGGGATAGTGGTTTTGGCGCAGTTGCTAACTACACCATTGTTAACAGTGATGAATCGTTTGACCCTTATAATTTTGATCAAACCATTGCATTAACAGGTTTAAGTGACTCGGGTAACTTGGTCGCATTTTATGAAAATGATAGTTTCCAAGCGCGTATCGCTTATAACTGGCGTGATGAGTTCTTGCTCGCTTTGGGTAATGAGCCAACATTTACTGAGGCGTATGGTCAACTTGATTTAAGTCTCAGCTACGATATCAATGATACATTCACTGTATCGTTTGATGGCTTAAACTTAACTGACGAAACAGTAAGACGTTATGGTCGTTTTGAAGAGCAGTTATTAACTGCAGAGCAATACGGTCCACGTTATACCGTTGGCATCAGTGCTAAGTTTTAATCAGTACCTCAACGCTTATGTCTATGTTATATAAGCAAGGTATCAGTCCAAATCATCAAGACAACATCTTGCTGACTTGGGCTAGTATTCTAAGTCTGATGATTAAAATTGTTCGCTAAAATCTAATGTGGTTGCCATATGTATGGTAACCACATTTTTATTTATAAATAACAGTTAAAAGTTTTCACAACAAGAATTGGAGTTAATATGCCTAATCCAATCGACTCGGGTAACACCGCGAATGCGGCCAAAGAACAGTCTAAAAATATTCAACATATTGTCGTTGTTGGTGGTGGTAGTGCTGGTTGGATAACCGCTGGAACCATAGCTGCTAAACTTAACAATACCTTTGCTGGTCAGTACTCTGTCACCTTGGTTGAATCTGCCAACGTTGCGCCAATTGGGGTCGGCGAGGGAACGTGGCCAACAATGAGAACGACGTTAAAAAAAATGGGGATCCGAGAAACAGACTTTATTAAACAATGTCATGTATCTTTCAAACAGGGAGCAAAATTTGCTAAGTGGGTGACAGGTAAACAGGATGACTATTATTATCATCCCTTGATGTTGCCAGAAGGGAATAACGGTGAAAACACGATTCGTCAGTGGTTTACTACCGATTATAGCCATTCACTTTCTACATCCTTGAGTCCACAAGAATCACTGTGCGAAGCCGGCCTTGCTCCTAAATACATAACAACGGCTGAATATGATGCTGAAGCTAATTATGCTTATCATTTGGATGCTGGTAGGTTTTCTGAGTTTTTAAAAAACCATTGTGTGAATAAACTGGATGTACGTCACCTTATAACAGATGTGGTTGCCATAAATAATGATGATTATGGTTATATTGATTCGTTAACCACTGAAGACGAAGGTGATATTCATGGCGATTTGTTCATTGATTGTACAGGTTTTAATTCATTATTACTGGGTAAGCATTTTGATGTGCCATTTAAAAGCTGCAAAGACATTTTGTTTGTGGATTCTGCTATAGCAGTTCAAGTTCCTTATGAAAGTGAGCAATCGTCTATTGCTTCACATACCATTTCAACTGCGCAGTCTTGTGGCTGGATTTGGGATATTGGTCTGTCAAATAGACGGGGGGTTGGCCATGTTTATGCTAGTCAGTACATTAGCGAGCAAGAAGCTTTAAATGAGTTAAAAAGGTATTTAGCTGACTCAGTAGATGACGTTGAGTCATTATCGTTTCGAAAAATTCCAATCAACCCTGGTCATAGGGAAAAGTTCTGGCATAAAAACTGTGTCGCTGTGGGTTTATCTGCTGGTTTTTTAGAACCGTTAGAGGCGTCAGCATTATTATTAGTAGAAATATCAGCGGCAATGATTGCAGAACAATTACCTGTTAACCGTGAAGCGATGGAAATTGTTGCCCAACGTTTTAATGATACATTTTTATATCGATGGGAACGAATTATTGATTTTCTAAAATTGCATTACATGTTGAATCAGCGCAATGACAGTGCTTTTTGGATAGATAATCGAAAGGCTGCCTCAATTCCAAACAGTTTACAGACCCTATTAACGTTATGGCAGACACAAGTGCCGTCTGATAATGATTTTATTCATGCTACAGAGGTTTTTCCTGCAGCGAGTTATCAATATGTGCTTTATGGAATGGGCTTTAATACTCACAGTGCTCCCTGGACACTTAATGAAAAACAACATGACTTAGCGCAAACTCAATTCAACCTAACAAAGCAAAAAACGCAGCAGTTAATGAATACATTACCGAGTAATCGGGCACTGCTTAATTTAATTCATCAGTATGGTTTACAAAAAATATAATAAACCTGAGGGATCATAATGAATAATGTAATAGTCGACCCTAAACAACATCTTAATACCGCCGTGCTAACCCAATATGGCAAACAATTTGGCGATAATGTCCATTATGTGCCAGTTATTGCTGATGAATTAAGAAAGCTTGTGATTGAATACCCCTGTTGTTTACTTAAAAACAATCAAACAGGTCAATTTGGATTACATGCTTTATTGGGGTTTGAGCCAGGTGAAAATCTGTTTCTAACTAAGGATAATTGGGATGCAACTATGATCCCTATGCATGTGAAACGACAGCCTTTCATGCTTGCCCGATTACGTGGCGCTGACAACGAGTCACTAAACACCGACAATACCGCATTAACTATCGATATGAACGCGAAACGCGTTGTTGAAATCCCTTGCTCTAATGTCGATGCGAAGCGATTGTTTGAGAATGATGGTTCAGCCAGTGCCTATTTAAAGGACATGCATCAGCTAGTGTATCAATTGGCACAAGGGATCATAAAAACAGATGCGTTTATTACAACACTGATTGAACTCGACTTAATTGAGGCAGTTGAAGTTTCTGTTACATTCATTGATGGACAACAGCATACGTTTAATGGCTTATATTTCATTAATGAGACTAAGTTAATCAACTTAACACCCGCAGCATTGACTGAGTTAACTAAGCAAGGGTATTTGCAAGCATGTTATTTAATGATTGCATCGATGGGAAATATACAAAAGTTGATCAAGTTAAAAAACCAACAATTACAACAGGCTAAATCTGAAGGATAGTTTTCAGTAACAGCTGACAAAAGGCTATTAAAAAGAGCTGAACATCTTGTGTCAGCTCTGTAGTAAATTCCTATTCAAACTTATCATTAACAAGCGTAATGATTATTTATACTCTATAACACGGGCTATGAAGGTAAATTTACCAGAGTCATTACGATAATCACGATATAAATCAACAGAAAAAGCGGTTGGTTTGTCAGCATCTATCCTTGCCGCTATTTTATGACTCAATGCATCAATATCAACTTCATTATAGATATAGAATTTTTTAACTTTTTCTAAACCGTGTTCTTTGGCCTCGTGGCTAGTTACGTAGATTTCACTGTAGATGTCAGTAATAAATCCCTGATAAGTGACGCTTTCAAAACTTGCATCTTCATCTACCGTAATAAAAATATCCGTTTGCTCATCGACAACGGTAAGTTGTTCCATAGCAGAATTAAGTTTATCGGTTGATACTTGATTAGATTCTGCTTGCGCACCTGCACTTAACGTCATCATAGTTAGCGCTATTATTGTTTTCTTCATCATTTATATACCTAGTCATTCAGCTTCAAAAGTGCTGTAGTTCGAATACTGGTATGTTACAAACAATAAAGGGCTTAGCAGAATCGGTTATGTAGGATTGAACCCATCAAAAAGCAACATGTAATCAACTAAAATAGTTTAGCCGTCTGTTGTCTTATTTGTTAACCGAGGTTAAACGAGAACAGCAACTTTAAAATATTGTCATGTTTTTTAAAAATAGGTTTGTATCTGGTTTTACTTTGACAGTTACCGATTAATGATTTTGTAGCGACGGTCAAAGGCCTAATAATTAGCCAATAATCTCCATTGACTAAGATTTTTATTTAGCCTACGGTGTACTCTTATTTTGTAAGGGTGGGGCGTTTAAATGTATAAAGCAGTGGCTATTTGTATCATTGGGTTAAGTTTATCCGGTTGTGATATTTTAGAAGAGTTAGTTCATCCATCGCCTACAGATCCAGAAGCCAAAATTGATTCTGGCTTTAAAGACCAAGCTGCACAACTCGGTTTAAGTGAAGCTGTTATTAATCGCCTATGTACTGCAACTAAAAAAATAGAAACTCATTGTATAAATGTCGTTAATGCGAATAACGTGAGAGAAGTAAAAGTTGAGTACACCATGGAAGAAGCCGTTATCAGTAATGGTAATGCTAAATCGTATAATGTCAGTCGTGTTGTTTTTCACCTTGAAACCGATGACAGTGCTTCGAAAGTCTTTTTTGAAAATAGCCGTACTTACAAACAAGATGATGGTTACAGCTACACATGGTCAGAGCCTGAAGGTTATGACGTAGCGAACTTAGTACTAAGTAGTGATTCAGATAATCCAATTGCATTAGCAAACATGACAACAATCGACGCCATCTCAAATTCTGAACTATCAGAAATCGCCTATACTGAGTTAAGTAATGATGAGTATAAATTAGTGGCTGGTGCTGAGATTATGGATGATATCAGTATCGTTGAGTTTCCTTCATTGACCTATGTGTTAACAGCTGATGGTGAAACCGAAGAGGAAGATACTAGCTTCGCTATGTACACTGGTGGTCACTCGAATATACTTGGTAATTTCGCGCCAGTAATTGCAGATGCAATTGAACAAGTTTGGTATTAACTTAGTTAGCATAGTTGTTTTTATCATTTTAAGCGGCCGCAAGGCCGTTTTTCATTTTCATCAATGCCCGAAAATAAATAAGGCTATATAAGTCCGATGCGGTTAGATAAGTTTGTGCTTCGTAGTACACAATTGAATAAACAACAGGTAGTGAAAGTCATAGAGTCGGGATTAGTCTCGGTTAATCAACAAATCATTACCGACTGTGCTATTCAAGTACACGAAAACAATCATATAACTTACAATAGTAACCGGTTAACACCACGGCCTTTTAGGTATCTTTTACTGCACAAATCCCCTGATACACTGTGCTCAAATGTTGATGGTGAATACCCGTCTGTATTTAATGACATCGATATCGAAAATAAAGATGAGCTACACATTGTGGGTCGCTTGGATGCTGACACATCTGGTTTGATATTAATTACTGACGATGGCCGTTGGTCCTTCAATATTACTCGTCCAGATATGGATTGCCCCAAAGTGTATCGGGTTACATTAGCAAAACCGATCACTGAAGATGCTATAACTAAATTAGAACAAGGACTGTTATTACAGGGGGAGTCAACTAGCACAAGACCCGCTAAGATAATTAAAATTGATGACTTACACGTGCTATTAACGATTACTGAAGGGCGCTACCATCAAGTTAAACGAATGTTTTTTGCTGTAGGAAACAGAGTCAATCAACTACATCGTGAAAAAATTGGTGCTGTATCATTGGATCTTGATTCAAAGCAATGGCGTCATTTAACGGCCTCTGAAATTAGTTCCTTCGGAATGTATAGCCAACAAGCATAATGCGTCAATATGGGTTTATTAAAGTCTCCGTTATCTAATATCTACCCAATCAGTTATTATGGTGTTCTTCTTATCCAGGTGTTGATGCTAATCAATATCAAGTGAGCACATGAAAATAGACATCAACGAAATTCCGAGCCAAACCCTAAATGAGATTGATCCCAACGCAACGTGCATAACTTGTAAGGCTTGCTGCTGTAAATTAGAAGTAATGATTATTTCTGATACCGGCGTACCCGATGAATACATCAGTGAAGATAGTTGGGGAGGGCAAGTCATGAAGCGTCTGGATGATGGTTGGTGCGCAGCTGTTGATCGAGGCACATTGATGTGCACGATTTATGAAAATAGGCCTTGGATATGCAGAGAGTTTGAAATGGGTTCTTTTGAATGTGTTGAAGAACGAAAACGGTTAACAGTTGAAGATTAAAAGCGTTTTAGGCTATTCTCTTGCTGCGCCAAACTTAATAACAAAGGATATGTATCTTAATGAATGGTATGCAATTTATTATAGAGTTATTGGATAAACTCGCTTGGCCTTTAGTGTTTGTATTTTGCGTTTTGATGTTACAAAAACCCATCGCTCGTTTGATCCCTTTGGCTAGAAAATTAAAGTTTAAAGACTTTGAAGTTGAATTTGGCCAAGAATTAAAGGCTGTATCAAAACATGCACAAGGGGCTTTTCCTGAGCTTAAACAAAATAAAAAAGCAATTTTGATTGCCTCTGTAGATAACTTACCTAGCTCCTCAATTCTAGAAGCTTGGCGAGAGGTTGATGATGCAGCTGAAAACCTGATAGTAGCAAAGCTCGATAACGTGGATCTTGAATCTAGTACTCGCTACAAATTAATTGAAGAAACCCTGATTTCACAGCATTTAGTTGATACTAAAAAAGCTAAGCTATTTAATGAATTACGTCAGTTACGTAACAAAGTTGCCCATGCAAAAGATTATCAGGTTGGTAAATTAGAAGCGGTACAGTATATCGAGCTGTGTTTTGTATTGGTTGATCACTTTAATCAACTTTTAAACCAAGAATCACGAGCTCATAATAACGTTAAATAACCCCTTCATATTAATGGCACTTAACACTCATGATTTAAAAGCGCCCATACTTCGCTAACCTGTGATTGTTATGCTTTTAGCATGGCAGTCACGACCTTGTTAGCATTGGGTGCTGTCGGTTAAATCACTTTTGCTATTACTCTACTTTAAATTGTTGATTGGTTCCATTATAGCAGCTCCACTGAGTCAGAGAAGCGCCATCATTGGTGGATTTACCGGCGATATCAAGACACTTATTACTGACTTTGCTGATTATCTCGTAATATCCATCACCTTTATCTGCTAAATTCCACATTTGGTTTTGATTACTACTATTACACACCCACTGTTGAATTTTAGCGCCATTACTTGTGCTACCGGCAGATAAATCTAAACATAAATTGCTAACGTTTGATTTTATCGTATAAAAGCCGTTACTTAATTGATTAAGAGTGAATTTCTGAGCATTGGTGTTAGTACATGATGCTTGCTGATACTGAGAGCCGTTATAGGTTTGACTATTGATAACATCAATACACTTATTACTGTGCTTAGCGACAAGGTTGTACTGAGTATTTGGTTCTATACTGCCATCATTACCACCATTATCGCCTCCAGAGCCGCCATTACTTACTGGTTGATAAACTCGTATCCAATCAACATACATTTTGTTTTTGCTTTGATCGGCAAGATCAGCATCCGTTGCCACATTGCCAGCTTCAGAACGCCATGAATGATCTTCAGTATCCAATATAATGAACATCTCTTCATTCATCGTATATTGGTTTTTGTCCATGATGGCACCAGTATAATCTTTATCCTTCATTACGACTTCAGCCCATGAGCCTTGAGGGGTTTCTTGTCCATCAATATAAAAAGTCACATCCGTAGGGCTTTTCCAATAAGCGCCAAAGCGATGAAACCCTTCACGCCAATAGTTTCCCCAAGTGGGAGTATTATGAGTTTGGTCGTTAAAGTCACTACGTATGCTGTTATCGCTATTGCGTAAAAAAACATGAAAGTTGGTTGACATATTTTGAGTAAACCAGGTTTCACGAGATCCACCATATACTTCTAGAATATCAATTTCACGTTCGTCATTTTCACTCAGGAGCCAGAAATTGGAAGATAACTCTAAGTTACTAACCTTGATGTTAGCTTCAAGGAATATAGGATACTTAACTTTTGTTTTAGAGGTAATGACACCAGCATTAACTAGGTTTGGCGCTTTACGTGAGGCACTAATAATTAAATTACCATCAGAAACCCATGATTCGTTTTGACTCCATCGAGTTAAACCAGGGCCTTCCCAATTATTAAAGTAGGTATCATTCCATTTACTGTTAAAAGTGGCATTTTTACCTTGATAATTAAATGAATCAGAATATTGTTCATTTAGTTGCCAAACTAAACCGTTACCAGGATCCGCAGGTAATGGAATATTATCCCAATCAGCTGCAATACAAACAGTGGTTAATGCACTGGTGGCCATCAAAGTAGTAGCATAGATAACATTCATACTAGGTTTCATAAATTTCCCTTTCTTATGAAGAACACTTTCTTGTAAAAAGTGTTTAACTAATGGCTATTTTTGATTAAACAAAAATAGATCCAGCCAGATTGAATACCACTTACAAACTGACAAGATGTGTTCAGCTCCTGCGTGCTATACAAGCAAGAGCATGATTGCTCAGAAATAAACTGAACGAATAAAAATAGTCTTATCAGTTATTCAAAATGTTTCAGTGGTTTTGATTGAGCAAAATATTGCTTCGAAATAGAGGTAATGTACCCCCCCGGTGACATTGACATCTACCGAGGTATTTATTCCTGAGATATGGATAACCTCAGAGACATGCTTGCTCGCTAGTGGCGCATTTGTTGTTGGCGTAAAATGAAATGGATCTGGAGCGCTGTCAGGTACAATGAGATTGTTGACTATGGGATCATTTACTTCATTGTTATCTGCAGTTGAAGAACCACAACCTAACAAAGTTATAAACATAGCAATGATAATAATAGCGTTGAGACGTTGTTTATCGTCTCGATTATTCGAGGTCATATATGTTCACTTTTATTTATTAACATAACAGGACACAATAACTTCGTAGACAACAAGGTGACGATTTACGGATCACCTTCAAACATATCTATCCTTAATTAAGATATCGCCAATCTAACATTGTTTAATGAATATTGTTAACAAAATTTATTAAGGTTAATTTTTACTATTTGAGGCGTTGAATTAAATTGCTAGTGTAAACAATTGTATTTTGGACTTAAAAATAGCAATTGATAACCAATTGGTTTTTAAATGCAATTTAATTCACGGGTAAATACTGTAAAGAATCCCTAATCAATATAAAAACAAGCATCAAGATAGAGTTATTCATGTGATTCGATGTATTGTTAATAACTTATCTAAGTAAAAAATTGAAAGTAATAACGTCTGATCTAAAGGTTCGAAAAGGCGAGTATCAAGACTATTTTGAATTAACCATTGAGTTAATTAATGAGCTTGAAGCCAAAGTTTTGGAGTGTTTGTTGTTCAAGGGATTCGAATTCACCTAGGGAACAAGGATTAATCCTTGTTAGTTAATCGATACTTGTTAATTGTTGGCTGTTAAGTTTAATGGTTGAGCGTTTCACGAAAAAAACATTCAATTTTAAAAAGGCAAAAGGGCAGTGAAAACTGCCCTTGATAATAGATAAGAGAAACTTGCTGATTTATTTAATATTAGCTTTTATCGCTTTAGATGCTCGACTAATGTCACCTTCACGTAAGGCCTGTAATATTCCTCTGTGCTCCTCAACACACTCAGAACTTGATGTAATACGTTTATAATTTAAACGCATACGCATTACATATGGATACCAAATATTCACCAAATCTTCGCCACCGGCTTTATAAATTAGGTAATTATGGAAGGAAATATCAACCTTAGTGACTTCTGTGAAATCTTCTCTATCAAACGCCGCTTGTAGTTCATCTAGAATCGACTCTAATTGAGCAACATCATCATCTGTTAATGGGTTTTGCTTGAGATTTTCAATCGCATAAACCTCTATATTTTGACGAAGATTTATCATTAACTTTTGCAGCTTAGGTTCTAATATACTGTTAACTGAAGCGCCGCAATTGTTCTTAGAAATTAGCAAGCCTTCTTTGGTTAACTGAAGGATAACATCACGGATTAGCCCACGTGAAAGCCCAAATCTTTTAGCAAGTTCTTGTTCATTTAATTTGGTATTCGGGGCCAAATCTCCCGAGATAATATCTGAACGTAATTGATCAGCAATTTGGTCTTTTACCGATAAGATTTTGGTAGGTTTAGCTGCAGCCATGATATATCCAATTTATTCATATTATTTAACATTCTAGACATTGAGCTATTTTATTACAATTGTCAAATGTCATATTGTTAAAAATATACACTTTAAATTTTTATAAGTGTCTGAATTTAAAGTGCAAGATTTATATCCTACTTTTAAAAAAGCAAAAAAATGCCCATTTACCATTATATTGTTAACAAATTACATGGCTAACTAACGGTAAAATGGGCAACCTGAAGACCTGTTCAGATGACAAACAACCTTAATAGGTTGGAGCAAAATGAAGTACTCACTGGGGAGAGAAATACTTCTATAAATTGAATCTGTTTATTTTTCCTTAAAACGTTGTTGATACATTTCTTTGTTAATTGCTTTTGCAGCTTCCACCATATAGGGATAAGGCGTATCAGTTACCGAAACGAAACCCACATTGTAGTTTTCGCCATCATAGGCACGTCCGGTAATAGGTGAGTCAATATATTGGAACCAATGAGCACCGACAAAATAGGGATTATCGATGACAGACTTCATGTAGTCTTTGTACATAACAGCTCTGTCTTGTTGGTCTGATGCGAGAATAAGCCCAGGATGATATAAACCTGAATCTTTAGCACCAATATGGAATTCACCAATTATGCTCGGCATATCAATTTCTTGTAAAAATGCCCAAGACTTTTTGGTTAAGCCTTCTTTATAAGAGTTAAAGCTTATAACATCTACATGCTTAGCTGATGCATTAACGACTTCTCGTGGCATTCCCCAATCTGGAAAACGAGAGCCTAAATACAGATGATTTGGCATGTAATGCTTTACTGCTTTATTAACAGTGCTGAAATATTTGTCAGCATAGGCTGTTAGCAATAATCCATAATCATTGATTTGTTCAGAGTTGTTTATACTCGAATCAATACCACTATCAAATTCTGCCCAATCAGTAATCGATTTGTTCCAAGCCTGATTTAACTTATTTATATCCACATACTTTTGTTTCATCAGACGAGTAAATTCAGCTTTGGTTGGTACTTCAGCACCGTTTTTAGTTAATGTATTGACAACAATGCCATAGCGGCTTTCTGTACTATCCGAACGGCCAAAGCTTTTTTCATTATCAACGAAAATACCTACACACCATGGATTGCCTTTTACTTCATCGTATATGACCTTAGCGGTAGCATGGGCACGTTTTTCAAATTCAGGGTCAAATACATCTGGCATTGGCGCCCAAAAATCATCACCGCTAGAAACCGTTTTATAATTTCCAATGATCCAACCATTAGCAAAATAGGGGATTTTGTTGTTATCGTAATACCTAGGGTCGGTCCAATTCCCTAAGGACGTAAAGCCCCAATCTAGCATTCGATTTACTGTGGTATCTTCCCATGCCTGCATATAGCCTTCAGCTTGTTGACCGTATTTACGTTCTAAGTTTGCCGAATAAAAACTGAACGTTTCTCCATGCTTTAATGGACCAGAATGTGCGCTGCGTCGATAACCAAAATGTTTACCTAAAGGGGCATCGTAGTCGGGCAACCAACTGAACATGTTTGTGCGTGTGTCAGATGCGATAAATCGACTCGCTATTGCCTCATCAGATACGCGGTTTAATTTTTGAGAATCCTCTGGTGTGACATTATCTTTAGGTGGTTGGACAATATACGCTTGCTTAAAGTCATATCCGGTTAATGTTGAGGAATTAGATAAACGGATAATATCAATGCCTGTGGCCAAATATAGATATCCATCAGGGTCAACTAATGACCATTTACCGTTCACTTTTTCTGTTCTAAAAAAGCCTGTCGCCGTTAACTTAGGACCTGATAACCATCCACCATAACGACTTCTATCTTCTGCGACTTTACCGGTAAATGTTTTAGCCTCATCGACACGTTGTTGTTCTAGCTCTAGATCATTATGAACTTTCCCAATAAAGTCCTGTTTTTTATTTTGTCCGTATTGATCAACGATATCAGTTAGAAAGAGGGGATCAAATTTTGGATTTTGCCTAATTTGTACTCGACTAATATCGATAGATTTGTCATGCAGATTGCTTTGAACACTTAAACTGATTTTGGCGATGCCAGCCGTATTGAGATTCTTCTTCCCCCACATAGAGGTAAATTGATGTTCATTACTTTGCCAAGTATCAGGATTCGAACGTAAACCTGAGGTGAAGTTGAGTTCTACTTTATGATCGCTATTCATCACACCTAAATCATGGCCAGCCATTTTTGCGTAATAGGTTTGAATGTTATCTCCAACAGGGACATTTACCGTTCGTGTATAAGTAAACCCATCAATATCACTGATATCAAGATACAACTGCACACTATGATTACTGGTATTAACGATATCAAAAGCTAAATTAAAGTCATTCAAGTCACTCCAGTCCCATGCTTTTTTTGGAACAAAACTGACACCGCTATAATTATTATCTTTTGAGTTAAAAGCGACATGTAATTTGCCATCAGAGATACTCGTCTGAGCGGCAACAGGTTTAATTATGTTGTTACTTTGGCTATTGAAGTTAATCAAATCCATCGCTTGTTTGCTGTTAACTACCAAAGGCACACTTTCGGCTGGTGTCGTGTTTTGGCCTATATTTTGTGTGTCATGTTGACAAGCGATAGTGGACAAAATTGTTGTCGCTATGAAGCTATACCTAAGCGCATTTCGAGTATCTAATTTTATATTCATCTTTTTCCCAAAGCATTTTGACTTAGCTAAACAGTTAATAATTATTGTTAACAATCTACATTGTTAATTTTTTATTAGCAATACGTTAATACTGAAACAAGGTAAAAATCTGATAATTTTGAATGTTGAATTAAGCAGAACTGTTATGGATTAACGATCTGTAGATTTTTAAGTAATTATAAAATATAGCCTTTTAAGGTTATGGGGTAATTTGTTTACTTTGTTTTAGCAGAATAATTAAATTGATTTTGGTAAATTGTTAACAATAGTTGCTATCTATTTATTGTTAGTGCTAATGTAATGTTAATTGCATTGTTGGTCGCGAGATGAAGTCAAAGTCTGAAGAGCCAATAAGTGTGCTGTTAAAAGCATACCAAACATTTGGGTTACATTGCTCAGCACAAATATAAGTAGATAATTAAATAGATAGTGGATGTTAATATGATTATTAAAAGTCACAGTGTTTTATATTGTGCGCTGGTTGTGGCATTGGGCGGTTTTATTTTTGGCTTAGATGCAGCGTTGATATCTGGCACAGTGCGTTTTGTCACTACAGAATTTGATTTAACGGATCTTCAAATTGGAACTGTTGTCAGTGCACCTGGCTTCGGAGTCATATTTGCTTTGATGGTCACAGGGTTTATATGCGACAAGATAGGACGTAAAAAAACCTTAGTTATTATCTCATTTATCTACATTATTTCAGCGGTGTTATCAGTCATGGCCACCAGCTTTGAATCATTGGTTGTCGCTAGGTTTGTTGGCGGGCTCGCATTTACCTCTTTATCCGTAGCTGCAATGTATATTGGTGAAATCGCACCATCGCATTTACGCGGTAAGTTAGTCTCTATAATTCAAATCAACATCGTAGTGGGTTTATCCATAGCTTACTTTGCAAACTTTGCCATATTAGAAATATCAGAAAGTGCATACCCTTGGGTTTCATCATTGCATATCGACACCCATACATGGCGTTGGATGTTAGGTATCGAAATTTTACCTGCTATAGTGTGGTTTTTATTACTACTTAACATCCCGCAAAGTCCACGCTGGTTAATCATGAAGCGAAAAGACGACAAAGCTAAACTAATTATTAATCAATTTAACAATACGACTCAGTGCGAAGATGAAGTCGCCCAGATCAAACAAAGCCTTAAAAGTCATAATGAAAAAGAATCTTTTTGGGTACTCTTTAAAAGTCTTTTTGATAGTAAAGTCCGGGGCGTGGTGATTCTTGGATTAACCATAGGTATTGTGCAACAAATCACTGGGATCAATGCGATTATGTTTTACGCACCCACAGTATTTGAACAGCTCGGAATAGGCACTGATGCTGCATTTTTCCAAGCTGTTGTAGTCGGACTCGTTAGTATTATCTTTACTGTGGTCGCTATTTTATTAATCGATAAGCTTGGTCGAAGACCCTTAGTTATTTGGGGACTTGCTACAGCCACCATAAGTTTATTTGCTTGTTACTGGGGCTTTAGTCAGGCTACTTATTCATTAACAGAACAATCATTAGTGTCTCTAGCAGAACAAGTGAACATTGAACGTTTAACATCTATGTTAAACGTTGTTTTTCAAAGTGACGTTGAATTTAAGACAGCCTTGATTAGTGTGCTAGGTGAGTCGGATGCTAAGCAATATGAAAGTGTGCTGCTGCAAAGTGCTGCAACTATCAATGCTAACTTAATTATCGCGGGTATTATTGGCTTCATTGCAGCTTTTCATTTTTCAATTGGCCCAATAATGTGGGTGTTATTTTCTGAAATATTCCCAACACATATTCGTGGTGTTGCGATTCCTGTTTTTGCGTTTATCACAAGCTTCGTAAGTTATTTAGTGCAGCAGTTTTTCCCTTGGCAATTAAGTGTGTTTGGTGCTGATGAAATATTCTTGTTTTATACTATTTGTGGTGCAATTGGATTTATTTTGTTATTCAAAATCATGCCAGAGACGAAAAACAAAAGTATTGAAGAAATAGAAATTTTGCTCTCAGGCAAACACACAGATAACAAAGACAATAGTATCCCACTCGCTAAAAGAGAGGCATAAACATGAAGTCTATGTTAGCCATTGGCGAGTGCATGATGGAACTATCTGAACATTCTACGTCATTGTTACACCGTGCTTTTGCTGGTGACACATACAATGCTTTGGTCTACGCCAAACAATATGAGCCAAAAATTAACTGTCAATTCTTTAGTGCAATTGGTCATGATCAACCTAGTAAAGCAATGAGAGCTGCGTGGGATAAAAACGGTATTAACAGTCAATCGGCGTTAAGTATTGAGCAAGCAACAATTGGTATTTATGCCATCGCTACTGATAATCAAGGTGAACGCAGTTTCAGCTATTGGCGTAATCAGTCTGCAGCCACCCAGATGATGAAAGTGCTAACGACGAATAAATTATTAAACCGTATTGGTAAAGTAGATCTCGTGTTTTTTAGTGGTATTTCGTTAGGGATTCTCACTGATGAAGATAAACATTTACTGCTTAATCTCATACAAAAATTTCGCCAACAGGGTGCATTAATCGCCTTTGATCCTAATTACCGCATCGCAATGTGGCAGTCTGTGGAACATGCAAAAACGTGGTTTGATTTAGCTTACCAGCACTGTGATATTGCCTTACCTGGTGTAGAAGAACATCAGATAATTTATAACCATAACACCGCTACCGAAGTCGCTTTGTATTGCCAATCCTTAGCGGTATCAGAAATTGTAGTAAAGAGTGGCCTTGATGGTACATATATATATGACTCTAGTTCGTTAATAGACCATCAAGCATTTAATCCAGCTCCTCAACAAGTTGATTCAACAGCTGCAGGTGACTCATTTGCTGGTACGTATCTCTCCAGTAGGTTAGCTGGCAACAGTATTTCTCTAGCACTTGCAGACGCTTGTTTTGTTGCTCGTGAAGTTGTGCAGCACAAAGGCGCTTTACTCCCTGGTGATGTTTATCAACAAATGATGACATCTAAAATCAACAATAATTGTGCATAAACGTGATTAGTGATTACGACTTTAAAAATTAATAGCCGCATTAACTAGAAAAACAAAAGATATTTTAGGAACCCGAATGAACCCGAATAAACCGTTGAGCCTTGCTAGTAAACGAGCAATCGAAAGAGGATATGACCAAACAACGTCTGATTGGTTAGTTGAGTTTGATGTAACGCCTTTGAAAGGTGATTTTGCCTATGAAGAAGGTGTAATTAGACGGGATCCTTCATCTGTAATTAGTGTCGATGGGGTTTTACATTGCTGGTATACCAAAGGTATCGGTGAAACGGTCGGTTTTGGTTCTGACAACGTAGACGACAAAGTGTTTCCTTGGGATTTAACGGAAGTCTGGCATGCAACGTCGACAGATGGTGAAACATGGAAAGAACAAGGTGTAGCGATTGAACGGGGCCAAAGTGGCCAATATGATGATCGCGCTATTTTTACACCTGAAGTATTAGCTCACCAAGGTCGTTATTACCTTGTCTATCAAACTGTGACGACACCTTACACCAACAGACAATATGAAGAAATTGCATTGGCCAGTTCAGATAGCCCTTATGGCCC
This sequence comes from Shewanella japonica, assembly GCF_002075795.1. NCBI lineage: Bacteria > Pseudomonadati > Pseudomonadota > Gammaproteobacteria > Alteromonadales > Shewanellaceae > Shewanella > Shewanella japonica. The sequence continues at coordinate 2,477,291 of NZ_CP020472.1, read as the reverse complement.
TTGGCATAAATCAGCTTCTCCTATCTTAAGTCCAAGTAAAGATGGGCAATGGCGAGGAGATGAAGATAATCGCTTTCATGTTACCAGCAAAGGGAGTTTTGACAGCCATAAAGTACATGATCCGTGTTTACTGTTTTTCGATAACAAGTTCTACCTTTATTACAAAGGTGAAACTATGGGTGAAGAAATGAATTTTGGCGGACGTGAAATTAAGCATGGTGTGGCAGTTGCAAACAATATTCAAGGACCGTATATCAAATCAGAGTTAAACCCAATTTCAAATAGTGGACATGAAGTGGTGGTTTGGAATTTTGAAGGTGGCATAGCGTCCTTATTAACAACAGACGGACCAGAAAAAAATACCATACAGTTCGCTGAAGATGGCCAAAATTTCGAAATCAAAGCTCATATTAAAGGTGCACCTGAAGCTATTGGCTTGTTTCGTGGCGGCTCTGAAACAGCTAAACCAGGCTTAGATTGGGGCTTATGTCATAAGTATGATCCAAGCTGGAATTGGAATTATATTTGTCGCTTTAGCATAAAACGACAAATCCTTGATGCAGGCACATTTCAAAACAGTAACTAAACACCGTTTAATTACTAGGTCTAATTGTTGAAGGTTTAACTATCTAAGTCATGTCAGTGACTAATTAAAAAATGAGGCGGTTATGGATAGGCGAAGTTTTATAAAGCTGTCGGCGTTAGCTACAGGAAGCATGCTGTTTCCGACACAAGCAGCAAGAGCTGCAGCTAGTAGACGCTCATTAACAAAAACAACCCCCGTTGAATTATTGCCAAGCAATGTTCAACGCCCTTGGCTTGGGAAAGCGTTTTGGGGCAATCGTTTACAAGATTGGCGCTTGAATGCGGGTAAAATTGAATGTATTCGCGGTGAGCGCGGTTTTGAAATGCGCACAGTGTCCATTTTAACTCGCCAACTCAACGACGCACCAAAGCCGGCACGTATCAAAGCTAAAGTCAGTAACTTAACGCCGACTAAAGCCGGGTTTTGTGGTTTTTTATTAGCGGCAGGCGCAGACCAACTTGATTACCGTGCTAGTGCGTTAATTCAACGCGCATCGGGTAAAAATGGCGGCTTTATGGCGGTCATTAATGACAAAGGTGAGCTAAGTTTTAGAGATTTTTCTGACACCAACAAGCCGCTGGCTTTCGAAAAAGTGGTTAGAACTAATACAGTGAACATCGGCCAACTTCATGACCGTGAAATCATTTTAGATTGCCATATTGACCCAGTATCAAATAATAACTTTGATGTACGTTTGATCGCCATAGACAGTAAAACCAACAAAGAATTAGGTTTTATTGTACGTACTGGTGTGCCTAGTTCTGAATTACTTGGCGGCGTCATGTTGTTGTCATCAATGCCATCTAAACAAAGCGGCGCAAGATGGGCGTTTGAAGATATTCAGTCCGGTGGTGACAAACTGTCTAAATTTGATGATAGAGGATTAGGGCCAGTTATTGGCTGTATGCATAGCCTGAATAAATCAGTATTAAAGCTAAGTGCACAATTTATGCCTGTTGCTGACGATGAATATCGCAAGGTTACACTTGAATATCGTCAATCATCAAACAGCGAATGGCAATCTACTACTTCGCAAATTGAACCCGGTTATGTCATTCAATTTCGAGTTGAAGGGTGGGATAATACACAACAATATGATTACCGGGTTGTTAGCCAAGATAACGGTAACGCAGATGTGCTCTATCAAGGTCAAATATTAAAAGATCCTGGTCAGTCTAAGACGTTGTCGATAGCATTATATTCTTGTTTAGTTCCAACCAACTTGTCATTAGATATTGAACACTACAAAACGCGCTTGAAACAAGAAAAGCTATTAGGTCGTTTTGGTCCTGAAAACATATTATTTCCGCATACTGAGTTAGTCGGTAATTGTGATAGTCATGAACCCGATATGTATGTGTTTTGTGGTGATCAATATTATGAAGCAACGCCCACGCAAGTATGGCGGGGCAGACCTGATTCTCATTTAGATATGTTGTATCGCTGGTACTTATGGTATTGGACATTTAGAGATTCAATACGAAATAAACCGTCGATATTGCTAGCCGATGACCATGATGTATTACAAGGCAATTTGTGGGGAGTAGGCGGTAGGGATCCTGTGGTACTAGAAGGAGACAAACGCACTGAAGAAGATGGCGGCTATATGGAAACCAAAGCGCTGGTTAAAATGGTTTACCGTATGCAGCATGGTCATAATCCGGATGCGTATGATCCTACGCCAATAGATCACGATATTCCGGTAACTTATGGTGCCTTTGTTTATGGTGGCGTTAGTTTTGCGCTGGTTGAGGATAGAAAGTTTAAATCAAGGCGTAATATTAATATCAATCCATTACACACTCAGGGAGAGTTGTTAGGTCATCGTCAAGAGCAGTTTTTGCGTGCATGGGCGGATATGGACAAAGGCTTACCTAAAGTGTGTATTGCCTCCTCTATTTGGGGATCACCTCAAACTAAAAGCAACTTAGAGCCGCTATTAGATTATGACTCAAACGGCTATCCACCTGATGGTAGAACCCGTGCAGTTAAGTTGATTAAAGACGCCGGTGCCGTGGTGATCTGTGGCGACCAACATTTACCAATGATGGCCAAACAAGGGCTTGATACCTTTGATGATGGACCGCTATTTTTTGCCGGTCCTGCAGCTGCTGCATTCTGGCAGCGTTGGTTTGAGGGGTTAGGCAAACTTGATAACCCGTTTAATAATGACCCTAATACTGGCAACTTTACCGACATCTTTGGTAATAAAATGCGCGTATTGGCCGTTGCCAACCCGAAAGTAACTTATGATGACTTTAAGCAACAAACCAAAAATTCATGGAGTAACTTTTTGGCTGACCGTTCATTGAAGAGCGAAGGCTATGGTATTGTGAAGGTTGACCACAAAGCCCATCAATTTGAATTTGAATGTTGGGAATGGAATACCAATCCAAACAAAGGCAAGCAATTTCCAGGTTGGCCTTTTTTGCACAAATGGTCTTAAGCCATTTTCAAGCGACAATTCATAAAATGATATATGCCGGCTAAAGCCAAACACTAAGATTTACCGGCATATTTTTATCAAAAAATTAACATTTCACACCTATCAACTCATAAAATCACTCTTTTATCTTCCGTTATTTGAACAAGGATTCAATAACAAATACTGCATTTTTGTGGCGTATTTATCTAGATATTGACTCAATACAGTAGATAATGCTGTTGCGCTTTATTTCAAAATTATGACTATACCGCTAATTATTATTAGATAGATATTATCAATAAAATCAGCGACTAATAGATTAGTGTCAGTAATTTATTTCTTACGCAATACACGTTAATATATTGTAAAAAAACCGTTTAATATAAAATAAACCTTAATTATAAATGGCATTGTTTAGGAATATGATTAATTGAAGATTGTTAACAAAATTATGTTGACAGTTATTTTATTGATCAGTAATGTCTATAAACAGAGTTGCGACATAATTTTAACTTTTGCAGCTCGATGAGGCAGAAACATAAACGCTCTTGGGGGAGTAGACATGCCATTTAAAAACAAAACTTATAAATACAGCTCAGTATATCTGGCTTTGCTAACTGCGATGTCATTACAGGTATCAGCAGCAGAAGGGAATAATGACTCCACAGAAGAAATGGAAGTTATCCAAGTAAAAGGATTAAAAGGGAGTTTAAAAAAATCCATTAACGATAAACGCTTTGCAGAAAATTTAACTGACTCAATCAATGCAGAAGATATTGGTAAATCAACGGATCAAAATATTGCTGATGCATTATCTCGTGTTACCGGTGTGACTGTTCAATCAGTTGATGGTGAAGGGTCGAGAATTACTGTTCGTGGTGCAAATTCACAACAAAATAATATTAGCTTAAATGGCGTACAGTTAGGTTCAACAGACTTTAGCCAAAGTGTCGATTTATCGCAGTATTCATCAGATATTTTATCGAAAATCGAGGTAGTAAAAACACCGAGTGCTGATCATGAAGAAGGCGCTTTAGGTGCAAACATTAATTTAATAACGAATAAGCCGTTAGATTTAAATTATGAAATCCGTAATTTGACTGTTGAAGGCCGTTATAACGATTTACTGGAAGATGAAAATTATCGTTTATCTGGGACGATTTCAGAAAAATTCTTAGATGACACGTTTGGTCTTATATTTACCGCGGTATCCGAAACAAATTCATATCGTAAAGATCAGTATACTGCTGATAATTGGGTGTCTGAGTTTTCACACTTAGCAACCGATACCGACGGTAATCAAGTACAAGACGTTTGGGGTCTTACTAATAAAAATACTCGTTATGAGTTGTATAACAATGATGTAGACCGTATGAATTTTAACTTAGGTTTACAGTGGGCACCAACAAGCTCTACAGAATTTAATTTAAATACTAACTATACAAAGCAGGCTTTTGAAAGTTCAATGCATGGTGTACAGGTACGCAGCGGCCAGCAAGGTAACATGATAGAAGGGGTTGACCCAGGTTTAGGTGGCGGTCCGTCACAATGGACTGACCCGCAAGAAAATTGGCATACTATTGATACTAAAACCAATACATTCACTAAATACTTAAACCGCTTTGGTGATGGTGGCTTAAGCCAGTCTGAAAACAAGTATGAAGAAGAAAACAGTGTAGTCTCATTTGATGTGCGCCATGACATTACAGATAACTTCATTATGGAAGCCGGCTTAGGATATTCGAAATCAGAGCGAATTCCAGAAAACCAAGTTTATATTGCCTTACAAAACTACAGTAATATTAACCGTTGGTTAATTAAGAATGTACCTGCAACAGACATCGAGCCAGTAGGTTACGACTGTACTAACGGACCTTGTACTATTGTTGATGGCAATGGCTTAATTGACTTTGGTGCTAACAATGAATTTGGTGACCCATTAAATGTTTGGGATAATTACTCAACAACAGGCTTTAATGCGGATGAATTAAATGCCCAGCATTTAACCTTCTTGAATCGTTCTGTTATTGCTGTTGAAGACACCCAAAAATCAGCATTTGTAGATTTTGACTGGGTGTTAGATGCTGGGCCTATCACCAGCGTTGAATTTGGTGCTAAATATACAGAACGCGAAAAATATGTTGATGATCAACAAAATGCATTTAACAGTGTTGGTGAAGGTGTCGTAATTAACAACCCTTATACAGGCGCAACAGTCGTATTAAATGATGGTTTAAACTCACTGAGTGGTGACTTGTTTGCTGCAGATGACGGTTTCCCTGTTGACGACTTTATGTCAAGTAATGGATACGCCCGTGACTCTGTGACAGATGGTTGGTCAACATTTTCAGCGTTTAAAGCGTTTGATTTAGCCTTAGGCTCTCCTTTAATCGGTTTTACACCAGATGATTCAAATACTCGCTCAGCTGAACTTGAAAATTTTGCTACCTATTTAAAAGCAAACTTTGACTTATTTGACGGCCGATTGTCAGGTGATCTTGGTGTGCGTTATGTAAAAACAGAAGTATCAACAGCAGGCTCTTCAGGGGTACAATTTGCTTTTGACCCAGGTAACGCTGGTCGCTTAATGGACCCTTTTAAATTAGCAGAGCTACGTGACTCTAGTTTACCTGAATGTAGTGGCATCCCATTTTATGGTACAGACTGGAATGCTGAAGCGCGCTGGGGACGAGTTGATGGACAAGGTTATGATACCGTTGGAACAAATGATTTAACCGATGATATTTCAATTGCTGATCAAGGCCCATGTTTTGACCCAAATACCGTACGTGGAAATCCTAATGAGAGTGACTGGTGGTTATGGCGCCACAGTGATGTCTCTACTGAAAAATTCTATGTATATGGTGATCGTCAGTTTGATGAGAATGGTCAATTAGTTGCTACAGAAGATCGCAGCCGTCGAACTTTTGATGTTACTGGTACGCATGACTATGACGTATTTTTGCCGAGTTTAAATCTAAATTACATGCTTTTAGACGATACGATTTTACGTTTTGCTGCATCTAAAACCATGTCTAGACCACAAATAGACTCATTACGTCCAGGTTTTAAAGTGAGTGAAACACAATGGGGTGGTTACAACCGTAATAATACAATCACATTAACCTCACCAAAGCTTGACCCACTTGAGTCAGTCAACTTAGATTTATCATATGAATGGTATTTCAATGAAACCAGTATGCTTTCAGCAGGATTATTCTACAAAGATATGACTAACTTTGAAGAATCAGAAACCGTTGTTACCTACATGGATGATCTACGTGATGTTGGTTTAACTGAAGGTGAGTCATATAATCCTGATGATCTCGTGTTAGTTGCAGGACAAGACAGTCTTGAACAATGTATGCCTAAGCGCTTTCAAGGCAGTGATGAATTCCGTGAAGACTGGATGTACTCAGGTGATTTAGAACAAATGTGTGCGCAATTTAAAACCACACGAATTAAAAATGGTAAAGGTGCGACGATTAAAGGCGTTGAATTACAATATATTCAAACCTTTGACATGTTGCCTGGTTGGTTATCTGGTTTAGGTGTTCAAACAAATTATACATACCAAGATAGTGAATATGACCAAGAGGTGTCATCGATTGATGATTCAGTGAAATTACCTGCTTTACAAGTCGCCTACACACCAGAGCACAGTTATAATGTCACCACATTTTGGGAAAAGAATGGCCATCAACTTAGGTTGTCATACCGAGGTAATAGTGATCAATTAGCTAAACGTTCTTGGGAGTCAGGCTCTTTATGGGAAGAAGGACGTCAAACCCTCGATTTCTCAGCAAGTTATAAACTAAATGATTTTGTTACCTTTTCATTCCAAGCAGTGAATTTAACTGATGAAGGCATTCGCCAATACTATACAAGCCGATTCTTAAATGTGAATGGCAATGTGTTAGATGAGGGAAGCCCAATTAGTGGAGAAGCAACAGATTCGCGTACCGTTTATCAATATCAAACGGGTCGTACATTCCGTTTAAATGCTCGAATGAATTTCTAATCAAATTTTTTATTCGAAAAAAGCCGCCTTTGGCGGCTTTTTTGTTTCTAAAATAGCGCTTCGTGGTTTAAACGAATAAGCAAAACATAACATTCATCAGATACAAGGACTTATACTTTTAGTTAGCTACCCGTTTTTAATATTCCTGACTATACTCATATTTAAGAAAGGGATATTCGCATAACGGAGGGACGGTGACGAAGGAAATACGCTCTGTATTAATAGTTGATGACCAAGCTGTCATCCGAAAAATTTTCTCGAAAAGTCTTGGCCTATTAGGTCAATACACTATTGCAGAAGCTGCCGATGGATTAGAGGCCTTCGAATTAATAAAAACAAATCATTTCGACCTGATATTTTGTGATTTAAATATGCCAGTGAAGGATGGCTTATACCTTTTACAAAGACTCATCGAGTTACAGTATGCTACCCCAATAGTATTATTTAGTGGAGAAGATCAGAGCTTACTTAACTCTGCTAAAGTGCTCGCAACCCATTATCACCTTAATATTCTAGGTATTGTCCCTAAACCAATCACCTCCGATATGCTTCAGTCGTTTATTAAGCAAGCAGCATCAATAAACATGAAGCAGTACCAAACTCCATTGCCAGATATTACCGAGCATGATCTCAAGGATTATATTGTTAATGGACATGTAAAAGCGTTTTTTCAACCACAATATAATCTATTGACCAATGAAATATGTGGTTTTGAAGCATTAGCAAGAATTGTAGACAATGGTCAAATTATCTTGCCTTCACAGTTTATTAATAAAGCCGAAGAAACTGATTTAATCATGCCGTTGACTAAAGCCGTTATCAATGATGCGTTTCAGTATTTTTCAATGTTAAAACCTGAATATAAAAAACTAAACTTATCGATTAATTTATCTGGCAAGTTGTTAGATGATGAGACTATTCCACATTGGCTTGAAGAAACAGCGGCAACGCACGGCATAAACAATGACGCAATAACCTGCGAATTAACTGAAACTGCGATTCCTTCTAATCCGTCAGTGATGATTGTTGCCTTACTGCGTCTTAGAATGATGAAGTTTAAATTATCTATAGATGATTTTGGTACTGGGTTCGCTTCACTTGAACAACTGCACATGTTGCCTTTTAACGAACTTAAAATTGATCGTTGCTTCGTTGCTGACATACTAAACAACGATAAATCTAAAGCCTTGTTTAGACGCAGTATTTCATTAGCAAAAGATTTGGATCTGTTAGCCGTGGCAGAGGGGGTTGAAGATTTTGAAACCAAGCAATTAATCATAAAGCTCGGATGTAAAGTTGCACAAGGTTTCTATTTTAGTCAACCGCTGGCCGCTCATGACATTGTTAATGAGATAAATGAAAGCGGTTTGAGCTTTGGGGTAAACTCGTTAGAGGAATCAAAACTTTGAAACTTTCTAAGCCTATTCCAACGATATTTTTTATATCTATATGCATCTTGTTTGTGGGTGTACTTGTCTTTTCAATTTCGATAAATAATTTGTTAAAAGAGCAGACTATTTCCTTCTATGAACGTGAAGCAAAATTACTCACAAGCTTAATAGAAAAGAGCCTTTATCAAAGTTATCTTGATGCTGTGTTTTTGCCATTATTCTTAGGTGAGATAGATCAAACGAGTTTTAATGCAAAGGTAACATCTGAACTGTTTCAACAAGAATTAAATAATCTAGCTAAAAGTCGCAATACATTGACTAAAATTGCTGTACTTGATCTACAAGGTAAAATTCTTGTCGAAAACACAGAGAATTACAATTCAATTTCTATACCGCCATCTAATTTAGACCAAGTTACCATCGCTAATTCCCAATGGTTTAAAGCCATTAAAAATCATAAAAATAATAGAAGTAATCAAGTTTATTTATTCGGTCCGCAACGAAGTTTTATTGATGAGTATGAAAATAGATTTGATCTACTTATTGGCACACCTTTACTGAGCACTGAAGGAGAAATGATAGGCATCTGGGTCAATATCATCGACTTTTATGTGGTCGAAGAAGTATTTAAAAATATCTATAACCAGCTTGCAGAAAAAGATCTTCATCATGTAGAGCTGTCCCTAATTGATGCCAAAGGTGTATTGATAGTTGAATATGATCCAATTGGTTTTAAACAATCAAAATATGTTCGTAACTTTGACCGTATCAGCAACATTAACCTTGTTAAAGAGGGTGTTATCGGTGCAGATAGAGCAATAGCCGGTTTTTCTGGTACTGAAATATCATCCCATGATCAAAGTGATGAGCAACAAATAACTATTTATAATCACTTTGAGGGTTACAATGAATTACAAGGAATAGGTTGGTCTACACTCGTCAGAATTGATCATGATGAGGCCTTTTCCGCATCGGTTGTGATGATACAAAACGCCAGTATCTTTTTATTTTTCTTATTTATTGTCTTTTTCATATTAATGTATTCGGTATTTAAGAACTTATTGAATCCTTTGAACGAACTTTCTAATTTTGTCAGTGATTTGGCTACAGACTCTTCAACTAGTATTGATAGTAAATATATTTCAGCAGATTTACATGTCGCATTAAAAGAGCTTGAAAGCAAATTTATAGAAAGAACAAAGCTAATTAATAAAAACGAAGAACAGCGAGAACTACTCGAGTTACAACGTAGTGCGATTAATTCTACGTCCACAGGTATTATCGTTACAGATGTGCGGTTACCCGATCAACCGATTATCTTTATTAATCGAGCTTTTACCCAAATTACTGGCTATAGGCCCGAAGAGGTTTTAGGTAAAAATTGCCGTTTTTTACAAGGGGCTAAAACAGAAAAAGACAAAGTAAAACAGCTAGCTCATGCCATTAACAAAGGCATGTCCTGTAATGTGGTTATTACTAATTACACCAAAACGGGTGAGACCTTTATTAATAATTTGTCTATAGGTCCTGTATACAATAAAAACAAAGAGTTAACTCACTTCATTGGCGTGCAAAATGACATAACCGAAGACAAAAGAAAAGAAGAAGAAACGATGACAGAAATGTCATTAATACTAGAAGAGCGAACTAAAGAGTCAAAAGATTCTGCTGATAGATTAAGAGCCGTTTTTGATGCGGCGCTAGACGGTACAATCGTATTAAATCAGAACGGTATCATTCAAGATGCTAATCGCTCTTTAGAATTAATATTCGGCCGAAACCGTAATGACTTACTCGATAAAAACATTAATATTCTATTAGCAGGTTTACAGCCAACACAATTAGAACAGGCAAACAATATTCCATTCAACTCATGGATAAAAGATTACATTGGCGAACCTAAAAAACTGTTTGGACTCCATAAAGCTGGGCACCAGATACCAATTGAAATGTCAGTTGGCGAAACAACATTAGATGCTAAAGCTATGTATGTCGCCATAATCAGAGATATTTCATTCCAAGAACAAATTAAGCAAAGAGAATTAGCATTACAAACAAAATTGTATGAACAAGAATTGATTTATAGAACGGCATTTAACCAAGCAGCCGTTGGTATCGGTCGGATTGGGGTAGATACTAAGTTTGTCGAAGTTAATACCAAGATGTGCGAAATATTAGGTTATGACGAAGATACACTGCTTACTAAAAGTATCAAAGATGTGACTTACAAAGATGATTTGGAGCAATCTTATCAGTACATTAAGCAGTTATTAGCAGATGAAATAACGTATTTTAATACCGACAAACGTTATATAAGAAATGATGGTTCCTTTTTCTGGGCTAATTTATCTGTGTCATTAGTAAGAGATGCAGACAGTAACGAACCTAAATTCTTTATTGCTGTAGTGGAAGATATTACTGAGCGTCAACAGTCTGCAGAAGAGCTACATCGTGCAAATTTTGAACGTGATAAGTTATTGAGCGGTTTAAATTTAGCATCAGAAGCTGGCGGCGTATGTAATTGGTCATTTGATATAAAAACAGGTCAGTTAAATTGGGATTCAAGAATGTACCGCTTATACGGAGTTGAAGACGGTAAGAGTATTGAATACAACGATTGGCGAGATAATGTGCACCCTGATGACGTAGAACAGGCTGAACAAGAAGTCAGCGATGCTATTTCTAACATCACATCATTAAAGACCGAATTTAGAATCATAAATCGAAAAGATAAAACCATTCATTGGCTGCAGTGTGCTGCAAACCTATCACTGGATGAAAATAATTTACCTGTGACGATGTACGGAATTAATGTCGATCTGACCTATGAAAAACAAGTTCAACAAAAATTAGAAAAAGAAACAGAGTCAGCGCGTCAGGCGAGTAAAGCTAAATCTCGTTTCTTAGCGACCATGAGCCACGAAATTAGAACGCCGATGAATGGTGTTATTGGTATGATTGATCTGCTCAAAAATACGCCATTAAATGCAGACCAAAAACGAATGGCCACGACTATTCGTGATTCGTCTTTTTCACTGTTAGATATTATTAATGATATTTTGGATTTTTCTAAAATTGAATCGGGACAAATAGAGTTAGATATAAACCCATGTAACGTACTGTCTATTATAGAAAAAACTATCGATAGCCTTTGGATTAATGCTTCAAACAATAATGTGGAAATTTATATTTACCCAGATTTATCAATACCGAAAGAATTGTTATTTGACTCAGTTAGGTTGAGACAAATTATTTTAAATCTAACGGGCAATGCTGTTAAGTTTTCGAAAAGCCTTAATTCAAAAGGTGTAGTGGTTATCAGGACTCAATTAACTAATGAGAATCTTATTTTAGAAGTCATAGATAACGGTGTTGGGATATCACAGTCTCAACAAGAAACCTTATTTGTTCCATTTACACAGGCTGATACCTCAACGACGCGTAAATTTGGCGGAACAGGTTTGGGGCTAAGTATTACTAAGTCATTTACTGAACTAATGAATGGAAACATTGAAATTGAAAGTGAAGTAGGTAAGGGAAGTAACTTTACGGTCACTTTGCCCTTAATAGAAAAGCTAACGCAACTTGATAACGGCGCTTTTTCACAATTTGATTTTAAAAAGTTCAATGTTTTAGTATCGATAAGTAATGAAGAACGTAAACATGCGTGTTTGATGATTCTAAATCAATTGTGTTGTAATCGAGTATCAAGTGTTGAGTTCGATGAACTTGAAAGTCTAGCTCAGGATACCTCTAATGCTTTACTGATTACCGATAACAATAGTGTATCTTTTACTGAAATAAGTCAGTCAATTAAAACACTTATTCTTAATGATGATCCTATTGCAACAAAGGGACATTTAGATCCTTATACTTATGTTTGTGCCGCTCATCCTTACAAACCCACAGAGTTTATATTCGGAATGGCGGTATTGTGCGGCCTTGAAAGCCCTGCATTAGATTGGTCAACTGAAAACAGTCAATCGTTTGAGAAAGTCATTACGCAAACGATTGAAGAAGCAGAACAAACTAATAGCTTAATATTGGTTGCGGAAGACCAGCCAACAAATCGCCTCGTACTAGGTAAACAATTAGAAAGCCTGGGTTATGCATATGAAATGTCAAATGATGGTGTTGAAGCTCTTGAAAAATGGCAGTCTGGTCGATTCAATTTATTACTTACTGATTGTCATATGCCAAATATGGACGGTCTTGAATTGACTAGAACCATTAGAGAGCAAGAGTTAAAACAAAATTGTTCACCAATAACCATCATTGCAGTAACAGCAAACGCAATGGTGGGCGAATCAGAAAACTGTTTAGAAGCAGGTATGGATGACTATTTAGCTAAACCAATAGAAATAGAACTTCTTCAAGAAAAGCTAGTTCAATATTTACCGCTTACTGGTATTCACCAACAGCCCGAAAGTGTTTCTTACTCAATGACAAATGGTTTTGAGCAACACAATAATTCAATTGATTTTGAAAAATTAAAAGCGGTCATTGGAACAGATGATGAAAGTATCACTAATGAAATTTTAGCCATGTTTTGGACTAGCGTGAATGAAGACTATGAAGCATTAAAACAACATTGCGCCGAAAGAAACTCAGAAATCATTCGCAGTAAAAGTCATGCAGCGAAAGGCGCATCAGTTTCTAGTGGCGCGATTGAGTTGAGTGATATTTTTAAATGGATAGAAAAAAATAACACTGACTTTGATGGTATTGAAAGTAAGTATCCTGAAATAGATAAAGAACTCAGCGCAATTAATCAAATATTAAAACAAAGAGAAGTTGTATAACTGCGCCTTGTGTTAAACGACATGGTCGATAACTCATATAAGAAGGACAACCTATGGACAATTTGGTAAATGTCGTTGTGTTTTATCAATCTATAGAGATAAAAAAAGTGATACAAGAGATACTTAGGAATAAGTATCAAAAGATATTGTATTGCGAAATAAACACAAACCAAGACCAATTTATAAAATTTACCGAAGATAAGACCCGACCTTTGCTGTTCATTTATGCATTTGAAGAGCCGAAAGAGGCGGTAGAATTTAATGAAATTATTGAAAAACTGAACGATTCAAAAGATTTATTCAATAAGGAGCATTTGTCTTTGTTAATTTGCTGTCGAGAGCATCGTGAAGCAGCATATTTTGAGTGTTCAAAAGGGCGGTTCTACAGTTACGAAACGTTTAAACCAATATATGATATGAACCGAATTCGACTTTCAATAGCCCAGATGTGCGATTTGCTTACAAGTCAGGATAAAGCGCACTTATACGAAGAAGACAAAAAAACGATTATTAATAAATTACAAAACGTCTCTATACAATTGCATGAAGTTGAAACTTCAATCAGCGATGAGAAGGGGATTCAACATGAATTGTTAAATGAGCTCATCACTGAGATAGATAACCTCTGTAGCCTTGAACCTACTGATTCAATTGAAACAATGAATGGCCATGTATCAAAAATAAAACCTAAAGTTGAAAATTTCAAGGCACATAACCAAAGCTATTTCAAAGAGATAGGCAGCAAAGTGAAGGGCGCTACACCGAGTTTTAAAAAGAAAATGCCGTTAGTTCTTGTGGTTGATGATCAGAATGTGATGTTAAAAATCATTACCACGATTTTAAAACCCAAAGGGTTTGATGTAGAAGTCGCCACTAATGGAGCAGAGGCCATCAATAAACTAAAAAACTGCAAACCTGAACTAGTATTGCTCGATATCGACATGCCGGTTCTAAATGGCATAGATACCTTAAAAACGATGAACAAAATGAACATACTCGATAAACTGCCAGTTATTATGCTGACAAGTAATTCCGATAAAGAAAGTTTTATTGAATGCAGAGAACTTGGCGCTATAGATTACATTGTGAAACCAACTAATGCGGAAACCTTGTTGAAAAAAGTACTCGCTGTAATCTAATCATCATTTAATTTCAGGTATTTTAATGCCGATAAATAACGTTATCGGCATTAATCATTTGGGAATAAACTTGTTATAATCAACGCCTTATTGAGTTTATATTGCAGATGAACTATGTCGCAAGAATTTCCCCCTGTATATCCGTTGTTTGATAAATCTGAATTTATATTAACTGGAAATAGTTATGTTAATCAGTATATTACTCAGGTTTCCTTAACCAAAGTTCCTGATGCTGGTTTAATTATTGAGCACTGTTCAGATTGGTTGTTTGAACAAAGACAATCAGAAAATAACTATAAAACCTATCGTAGCGAACTGACTACATTTCTACACTGGTGTTTTGATGTAGCCTCATTATCACCAATTCAACTCACTAGAAAAGATATCAGTCGTTATATTAGTTATTGTGAAAAACCACCTGAGCAGCTTATTGGCTACTTCAATGTTGCCCAATTTAAGCAAGATAAAGCATTGGATGAACGAGTGCCAAATGCGCAATGGCGCCCATTTGTTGGCAAAAAACAGTACGGTGAAAAACAACCTTATGTATTGAGTGACAATGCACTTAAAACAAAAATCGCTATTCTTTCTTCATTTTATGGATATTTAAATAGTGAAGAATACACAGAAAGAAACCCAGCTCAACTATGGCTTAAGCATAGCCGTTTTGCGATTAACCATAAATATGTAAAGAATGAAGATGATAACAATCATGCATTCACGAAGTTACAATGGTCTTATGTTGTCAGTACCGTAAACAATATGGCTGAACACGAACCTGAAAAACATCAGCGTAGCTTGTTTCTCATTAATCTGATGTATTGCTGTTATTTACGTATATCAGAAATCAGTGCCAGAGCTGGTTATTCACCAATGATGTCGCAATTTAGACAAGACAGTCATACTAAAACTTGGTACTTCCATGTGCCATTTTCTAAAAGTGGCAAAGCCAGAAATATTGCAGTCTCAAAAAGTTTATTAAAAAGTTTAACTCACTACCGAGCTTACTTAGGGTTAACAGACTTACCAAGTATTACTGAACAACATCCATTGTTTACTAGGCATAAAGCGGCAGCACATGGTCGAGAAGCTGGACAAATTAGCGCGAACCTAGGCATAAGACAAATTCGAGACGAGCTAGATAAGATCATTGACCTGGCTGCAGATAAAGCACTTGAAGATGGGTTTGAACAAGATAGCTTATTAATGAGAAAACTAACTGCGCATAATATTCGCCATACTGGGATAACACATGATATTAATATAAACCAAAGGCCATTGTCGCACGTTCAAGCTGATGCGGGTCATGAAAGCATTGATACTACATCCCAGTATTTACACACCACACAAATAGAAAGACACCAAAGTGCAGCAAACAAACCGCTAGATCACATCTAATTTATCGCGTCGCTACGTAAAATCTGAAAAGGTAATCAAGGGCAATACCCATAGAATTTACACAGCGACGCGTGTTATTTAATCAATTTAACAGAAATGGGTAAGGATACGGGCTAAGGTAGTGAGTTCGGTTACGTAGTTAAATTGAGTATGTATATTGATAATTATCCTATTTAACATAATATACATTGTGCGAAGTCTTGTGTAGATGATTGCTGATTGAGTGTTTGTAGTCTTAAATGTGTATATCTTTAGATTAACTTGCCTATGACAGATGTCGAGTTTATCACTCAGTTGTTTTCCAAAGACATTGATTCGTTCTTGAGACAATCATTGGTTCTTGTTAGAACTTCGGCAGTTATTAAACCATTATGGTTATTGGTTTTAACTATGACTTTAGATTGTGACTTTAATTGTGACTTTATAAATAATACTTGTGAGATGTAAATGTGATCTCATGAAGCATCTCATTGGAGACATTCATGCTTGATTGTTTTAGCCAAAGCAGCGCGTATATTCAATGGCTGTTGTCTTGAACACGGTTATGCCATGTTCTTATACTTAATGGCAGGTATTCTTAGTTTGAAGAATAGCCTGCAGATTTAAAGACAGCTCAGAAGTCAAAGCTATTGCCAGGTATACATAGCCTATAAAATGAAAGTTATAAGCAAGATATACTCTTCAATTACAGAGTTATTGCTAATCTATTCTTAGGAGATTTCTTGATACCAACCTGAACAACGAAACTAAGTAACCTATTGAATAAACAAGTCCTTTAAGCTTAATTAGCTCTATCACGCTTAAACTCAAGTAAGGTCGGCTATGTCAATCCTGTCAGTTTCAAGCTGACTTTCTTGTTCAATCAGATCCATAAATTGACTGGCGTTAGTACAATTAACCCTTTTTTTGCATGATAATAAACACAGTTGCCAAAGCTTTTGTTTTGTTTGTTGATCCAAACTTTTAAAGTCTGCTACACATAAATGTCCGCTTTGAATAAGTAGAGCCATTTTTTCTAATGGGATAGATATGTTTAAATTAGCCATAATGTTAATCTCTAATTGAACCTAGACTAATTATAGCTTAATGATAATGATTATCAATAGCGTTTATTCGTTTTTAAATACAGATTGAAATAATCCCTCCTATATCAGTCAAGCTAACAACGAACACATTAACCGGAGTTGTCAGCTAAGAAGTCAAACCAAGTAGATTGAGTTTGACCTTGATATGAATAGCTGACAAATGCTCGCCATACCATGTAATCACTGCTGCATGAACCATAAATACCAGTGCCAGTGTAATTAACTTCATCAACAGATTGAAGATTAACAGGGATGACTCCCATAAACATATCTCGCCCTTCAATTCGCATCTCAACATCTGAAACAGGCGCAGAAAAGTGTAATTTAATCTGTAATGGTTTTTCACTTGGCGCAAAAACCGGGTTAATCATAAGCCCCACTACGAGATCATTAACATCTTGATTACAAACTTCACGATGAAACTGACATAAAGTCTGATCGATCGATTGTAATACTTTATGTTCTGCATGCGTTTGTGAATCGCATCCTACTAAATTAGTGATAAAAAATAACAAGAAAACGGCTTTTGTTAAAAACTGCACAAATAATAACCTCATGACTCATTTTGATAACATTATCTTTAGGAAATTGATCTGGATCAAGTTTACTCATGGCCAGTGAGTATCTTTTTTGACGCAGCTCAAGTATCATTGCATTGCCTCGTGATAGATATTAAAAACATGAGGTAATACCTTGACATAGCGGTAAAAACCTACTTCAAAACAGTTTGTTTTTTCGTCAAATGTCACCTGAACAGGTAAAGCACCGTCTTTACTATAATTAAAAGTAAAAGTAATAAGCCGTGGAAGCATTATGATGAATCATTCCCAGCCTACAGGCGCTGATTACAACTACACTATTGTTCGCCAATTTGCATTAACCACTGTTTTGTGGGGAATCGTTGGTATGGCAGTAGGTGTATTGATTGCGGCCCAGTTAATCTGGCCTCAACTAAACTTCGAAACACCATGGTTAACGTATAGTCGTCTTAGACCGCTTCATACGAATGCCGTGATTTTCGCGTTTGGTACTTCAGCCCTATTCGCAACATCCTACTATATCGTACAACGCACCTGTCAAACCCGTTTATTTGCACCTAAATTAGCTGCATTTACATTCTGGGGATGGCAAGCCATTATTCTCTCAGCTGCAATCACGCTACCAATGGGTTTTACCTCTGGTAAAGAATATGCAGAACTTGAGTGGCCTATTGATATTGCAATCACCGTTGTGTGGGTAGCATATGCAGTAGTGTTCTTTGGCACAATCATTAAACGAACGACGTCGCACATTTATGTTGCAAACTGGTTCTTTGGTGCTTTCATTATCACGGTAGCAGTACTTCACATTGTGAATTCAATGGCAGTACCTGTCAGCTTATTCAAATCGTATTCTATGTACTCTGGCGCAGTCGATGCCATGGTGCAATGGTGGTATGGCCATAATGCGGTAGGTTTCCTACTGACTGCTGGTTTCTTGGGTATGATGTATTACTTTGTTCCTAAGCAAGCTGGACGTCCTGTTTACTCATACAGACTGTCTATTGTTCACTTCTGGGCATTGATTGCACTGTATATTTGGGCTGGTCCTCACCACTTACATTACACTGCTTTACCTGATTGGACACAAACGTTAGGCATGGTGATGTCGCTGATTTTATTCGCTCCTTCTTGGGGTGGCATGATCAACGGTATTATGACCTTATCAGGCGCTTGGCATAAACTACGTACCGATCCTGTGTTACGTTTCTTAGTTGTTTCACTATCTTTCTATGGTATGTCTACCTTCGAAGGACCAATGATGGCAATTAAAACTGTAAACGCCCTTTCCCATTACACAGACTGGACTGTAGGTCACGTGCATTCAGGTGCGTTAGGCTGGGTTGCGATGGTGTCTATTGGTTCTTTATATCACCTTATCCCGGTATTGTTCGGTCACGGCCGTATGTACAGCACTAACCTTGTTAATGTTCATTTCTGGTTAGCAACAATTGGTACTGTGTTATACATCGTAGCAATGTGGATTTCTGGTGTTATGCAAGGTCTTATGTGGCGTGCTGTTAACTCTGATGGAACATTAACTTATAGTTTCGTTGAGAGTTTAGAAGCCTCTTACCCATTCTACTTTGTACGCTTTATTGGTGGTGTGTTCTTCTTAACTGGTATGTTCATTATGGCGTACAACGTTATGCGTACAGTGAATGCCCCTAAAGATTCTTTACCAGCATTAGCTGAAGAAAAAGCATAAGGAGCAGAACGATGAAATTTAATCATGAAATAATCGAGAAAAACATCGGTCTGCTAGGTATCTTTACCGTTATTGCTATCAGTTTTGGTGGTTTGGTACAGATTACTCCGCTTTTATTTGCTAAAGATACGACTGAACCAGTTGAAGGGTTAAAGCCGTATAATGCTTTAGAAATTGAAGGTCGCGACATTTATGTTCGTGAAGGCTGCTATAACTGTCACAGTCAAATGATCCGCCCTTTACGTGCTGAAACTGAACGTTATGGTCACTACTCTGTAGCTGGCGAATCTGTATGGGATCACCCGTTCCAATGGGGTTCTAAACGAACAGGTCCAGATTTAGCTCGTGTTGGTGGACGTTACAGTGACAAATGGCATGAAGTGCATTTAATCAATCCACGTGATGTTGTACCACAGTCAAATATGCCAGCTTACCCATGGTTAGCTGACAACCGACTAGATGGCAAACTCACTGGTAATAAGATGCAAATCTTAAGTAATTTCCACCCGGATCATAATTTGTATACCGAAGAAGAAATTGCTGGCGCACAAGCGGCTGTTGAAGGCAAAACTGAATTAGAAGCGTTAATCGCTTATCTTCAGTCTTTAGGCCACGCGCTTAAATAAGGAGGCAATTATGGATTATGGAACGTTACAAGGCATTCTAACCATTATTGTTATGGTCGTTTTTGCCGGCATATTTTACTGGGCCTATAGCTCAAAAAGTAAAGCTGGCTTTGATGAAGCCGCAAACTTAATTTTTTCAGAAGAAGAAATTGCAAAACAAACTCAACATTCAGGAGATAATAAGTAATGAGTATCTTTTGGAATGTTTGGATTATTTTCCCAACACTGTTAGTTATTGCAGGTTGTTTCTTACTTCTTCGTGCTTGTTCAAAGAACAAAACAGGTATTGAAGAAGGTGAATCAATGGGGCATAAGTTTGATGGTATTGAAGAACTCAATAACCCACTCCCTAAGTGGTGGGCTTATATGTTCTACATCAGTATTTTATTTGGCTTAATTTACTTGGCTTTATATCCTGGTCTTGGTAGTTACCAGGGGTTATTTGGTTGGACAAGCTCTAATCAAAGTGTTGGTTATGAAGAAGGTATTAAAGTTGATTCAAAAAAGGCTGTTGAACTTGCTAAAAGTGAAAACCGTCTTTCACAATACGACCGTGAAGTTGCCGCTGCAGATGAAAAATACGGCCCTATCTTTGCTGCATACTTAGCGACTCCTTTAGAAGAGTTAGTTAAAGATGAAGAAGCTCTAAAGGTTGGTGGACGTTTATTCCTGCAAAACTGTGCTCAGTGTCATGGCTCAGATGCTAGAGGTAGCATTGGCTTCCCTAACTTAACTGATAATAATTGGTTATACGGTGGTGAGTTAGCTACGATCAAAACATCTATTATGAACGGACGTAACGGTATGATGCCGCCTAAAGGTGGATTACCAATTGAAGACAGCGAAATTCAAGGTTTAGCTGAATATGTCTTCAAACTTTCTGGCCGTGATCATGACGCCACACTTGCTGCGCAAGGTCAGGCATCATTCATGAAAGGTTGTTTTGCCTGTCACGGTATGGATGGAACTGGTAATAAGTTCATGGGTGCACCAAACTTAACTGACGATGCTTGGTTATATGGAAGCAGCCGTTTACAAGTTATGCAATCTATTGCTAATGGCCGTTCAGGTGTAATGCCTGCATGGAATGATATTCTAGGCGAAGAAAAAGTCCATGTGATTTCTGCTTACGTTTATAGCTTATCAAACAAATAGTTACAGCTTGATAACATAAAGGCTTCGTGAAAACGAAGCCTTTTTTTTAAGTGATTATTAAGGCTTTTCGAGTTAAAATAAACACATAATAATTCTTATTTTTAGGACCGTTCTATGTCTGCCCCTCTCCCTTGGTATAAGCATTTTTGGCCATGGTTCATCATTGTACTTTTACTAGTCGTTGTACTTAAAAGTATGGTTGCAATGAGTATTGCCATCGACAATGCAGATTCGCTAGTTTCAGATGATTATTACAAAGAAGGCAAAGCCATCAATATGGATTTGCGTAAAATAAAGCAGGCTAAAAATCTTGGTATGCAATACTTGGTAGAAGTTGATGATCACGAATTAATAATTTCTCAACATGGCGGGCCAGCATATACAGCAGCACTTAAAGTAAGCTTTATCCATCCCACTATTGAAGAAAAAGATTTTAATATCAATGCTACAGCTGATGGCGAAGGTAATTACCGAATTGGTTTATCTAATGCTATATCTGGACCGTGGAATGTTCGACTAGAAGGCTTCGATGCAAGTTGGAGAATTCAGCAACGAATTGAAATTACAGACGATGTTGAATATTGGTTGAACTAATTTAAATGCAGAATTGTTTTCATTGCAACGAGCCCGTAATCACAAAAGACGAGTTTATAACGGTTATCGACAATCAGCCACGTCAGATGTGTTGCCCAGGTTGTCAGGCTGTATCTCAAGCGATTATTGATTCAGGTTTAAGCAGTTATTATCAGTATCGAAGCGAACCAGGAAGTCGTCAAACGGCCTTGGTTCCAACTGAATTATTACAATATTCAGCGTATGATTTGCCAGAAATTCAGCAGGATTTGGTTCATGCAGTCGAAAACAATAGTACCCTATCATTATCAATAGACGGTATTACATGTGCAGCTTGTGCTTGGTTAATTGAACATAAATTAAAGCAGCTCAATGGCATCATCAGTATCTCAGTAAACTCCACTACCCAACGTGCTTTAGTCTCATGGGATAATCAATGCGTTAAACTCAGTGAAATCCTCGCTGAGATAAGTCGTATCGGTTACCAAGCTGCTCCGTATCAAGTCGATGAACAAGAAAAACAAAGTAAGAAAGAGGGAAAAAAATTCCTGTTAAGACTTGGACTCGCTGGCTTTGCGACGATGCAGGTCATGATGTTTGCACTGGCACTTTATTCAGATTATTTTGTAACCTACGATACTGAAATGCGAGATTATTTTCGCTGGGTCAGTATGACATTAGCCGCTCCCGTTGTGTTTTACTCAGCTCAACCTTTTTATTTTAGTGCAGTAAGAAGTTTACTTGGCGCTCGAGTCAACATGGATTTATCCGTTTCAATTGCCATTATTGGTGCTTATATTGCAAGTTGTATCGCCACAATTAATGGAACAGGTGAAGTCTATTTTGAATCAGTTTCTATGTTCACTTTCTTTTTGTTACTTGGAAGATACTTTGAACAAAAGGCCAAGCAGACAGCATCAGAAAGTTCGAGTAATTTACATAAACTCATACCGCTAACAGCGCACCGAATTACCGTCGATGAAAATGGTACTGACAGTATTGAAGATATACCTGCTAAAAGGCTCAATATTGGTGATAAAATACTGATCAAACCTGGCGATGTTGTTGCTGCTGATGGCGTCATTATTTCTGGTAAGTCCGGCGTCAATGAAGCGATGCTAACGGGAGAGCAACTGCCTGTCTTAAAAGCCACTGATGACTGTGTGTTTGCAGGCACTATCAATATCGACCAGCCCATCACAATTACTGTTACGGCACTGGGTCAAGACCAGCTAGTTGCTGAAATAATACGGCTGCAAGAAATCGCATCAAACAACAAGCCTAAAATTGCGTTAATGGTCGATAAATCCGCAAGTTACTTTTCAACAGCCATTATTGCTATTGCTGCTTTAACCTATGTTTTTTGGCATTTTATTTCACCAGAAGATGCGTTTTGGGTCATGTTGTCAGTGTTGGTCGCTACATGTCCTTGCGCCCTAGCCTTAGCAACACCAACAGCAATAACATGTTCGACAGCGATTTTGACTAAACTTGGGATAATCATTCGTAAACCTGGTGTATTTGAAAAACTTCCTTTAATTGAACATGTTGTTTTTGATAAAACTGGAACATTAACTTGTGGTTCAGTGTCAATTAACCATATTGTCGTCACCGATAACATAGATGAGTTAACTGCTAGCCGCTATGCAGCAGCAATGGAAGTCGGTTCACTGCACCCAATTGCCAAAGCATTCGCAAATATCGAGCTTGATGGGATTACAGCTCAAAATATTACTAACCATGTTGGTTTGGGGCTTTCTGCTGTTATTAATGATTCAACCGTAAAGTTAGGCAACGCACAATTCGTTGGCGTTGATGCAAGTTTATGTCACGGCCAACTACTCTGGCTATCAGTAGATGATTTAATATGTGCATGTTTTGTTCTCCAAGATGCGATAAGAGAAAACAGTTATACCGCTGTGAATGGATTAATTAGCGCAAATATAGACGTCAGTATTGCGAGTGGTGATACTTCAGAGCATGTATTAGCTATTGCGAAAGAACTTAACATTAAAAACAGCTTTGCGGGATTAAGTCCAAAAGATAAACTGGACTTAGTCAACAAGTTACAACAAAAGCAAAACGTCGCTATGTTTGGTGATGGAATCAATGACGCACCGGTTCTTGCTGGGGCAAACTTATCTGTTGCAATGGGAAGTGGTAGTGCTATTGCTAAAAATAGCGCAGATGTCATTCTTCTTGGCGATCAATTATCTAAATTTAGCCAAGCAATAACCGTGGCTAAAAAAACTAATCAAATCATAAAGCAAAATTTAATTTGGGCGTTTGCTTATAATATAATTATTTTACCGCTTGCGGTAACTGGTCATGTTGTTCCCTATATTGCCGCTTTAGGGATGTCATTAAGCTCAATTATTGTTGTTTCAAATAGCCTTCGTTTGCTAAGGATAAAACCATGAGCATTATTTATGTATTAATTCCAATAGCAATGTTATTTGTTGCCGTCGCTGTCGCCGTATTTTTTTGGGCTGTAAAATCTGAACAGTTTGATGATCTCGATAGACAAAGTGTTTCAATTTTATTTGATGAAGACAATGCAACTCAAACACTTAAGAAAAATACCGAACAACAAAATAGTCATCAAGAAACTGATTCTGAATCTGAATCTTCAACAGCGATAAAATCAACAAAAGCAACCGAGTCTACACAAGTTGATTGAGTACAATGTTTGGGGAGCATTTCTAGTAGGGCTAATGGGAGCTGCGCATTGTTTCGGCATGTGTGGTGGCTTAATTGGTGCCTTTGCGAGTAATTTACCTAATACTAGCGGTAATAGACTCGCAAACCAGTTAAGCTTTTTAATTAGCTACAATGCAGGTCGAATTATAAGTTATGGATTAGCTGGTGCGTTAGCTGGCGCCAGTACTGCAGCTTTAGGCTATATGTTTGATGTTGACAGTTATTTGATCGCCCTACGATTATTTGCTGGCATTATGATGATAGCAACAGGTTTGTATATCGCTCAATTTTGGTTTGGCATTGTACAGATAGAAAAACTCGGCCAAGGGTTATGGCGTGCGCTTAAGCCGATAGCTAATCGATTATTGCCAATTAAGAATCGATATCAAGCTGTTATTGCTGGCATGATTTGGGGATGGCTTCCCTGTGGCTTAGTTTATAGCACATTAACTTGGTCAGTGGCGTCAGGGGATGCTTTAACTGGTGCATTAATTATGTTGGCATTCGGTGCGGGTACTCTACCTGCTTTATTAAGTGCCGGCGTTGCTGCAAAAACATTATCGACTTGGGTTCAAAAGAAGAACGTAAGGCGCTTAAGTGGGATCCTTATTGTAGTATTTGGATTACAGACTATTTATATCGCAATCATGCAGCTAAACTAGCTCAAGTAATGTTATTAGTTTAACATGGTGATGTAGTAATTAATTGAGAATATATATGCCTACAGATCAAACAAAACAACTTCGCGCATCAACAGGTGGTTGTGCCATTCATTGTCATGATTGCAGTATGGAGTCGCTTTGTATTCCTTTTACGCTAGATAACAACGAGCTAGATAAGCTCGATGAGATTATTGAGCGCAAAAAGCCCGTTCAAAAAGGCGATCAAATTTTCAAATCTGGTGATCCTCTTAAATCTCTTTTTGCAATCCGTTCAGGCACAATTAAAAGTTTCACTATCACTGAACAAGGTGATGAACAAATTACTGGCTTTCACCTTGCAGGTGATGTTATTGGATTTGATGGTATTCATTCTCAAACTCATCAAAGTTTCGCACAAGCCCTTGAAACTGCAATGGTATGTGAAATCCCTTTTGAAACGCTCGATACTTTATCTGGCACGATGCCAAAGTTAAGACAGCAAATCATGCGCCTAATGAGTAATGAAATTATGGGCGATCAGGAAATGATTTTATTACTTTCTAAGAAGAATGCAGAAGAACGTTTAGCAGCCTTTATTAACAACCTAGCTAATCGATTTGGTAGCCGCGGCTTCTCGCCACATGAGTTTAGATTAACCATGACACGTGGTGATATTGGTAATTATTTAGGATTAACTGTCGAAACAATCAGCCGTTTATTAGGCCGTTTTCAAAAGTCTGGCTTAATTGAGGTTAAAGGTAAATACATTACAATTATTGATCATGTCGCATTAAGTCAACTTGCTGGTAATGCACGGATTGCCACCTAATAAATTTTCCGTTTTATGATCTGACGCAACGACTTAAAACGCAATAACAGTGATAGTGATATAAAACAGCTTGGAGGTTTTATGAAGGATTATAATAAGATATTAGTTGTCATTAACCCAATGACCGACCATCAACCTGCATTGGCTCGAGCCGTTGAACTAGCTTCCAAATCCAATGCCACTATTACTGCTTTCCTTACGATATTTGATTTTTCTTATGAAATGACCTCTATTCTTTCTAGTCAAGAAAGAGAAGCCATGCGTCAAGGTGTGATAGATCAAAGAGAAAGTTGGTTAGCTGAAGCTATTACTCCGTATGCCCAAACAGGCTTAAATATTGACACCAAAGTTGTTTGGCATAACCGCCCTTTTGAAAGCGTTATTAAATTTGCCATAGAACAAAATTATGATTTACTTGTTAAAAGCACTCATGAACATGACAAGCTAAAATCAATTATCTTCACTCCAACGGATTGGCATTTATTACGTAAAGCGCCTATCCCAGTTTTAATGGTCAAAGAACATGATTGGCCTGTTGCTGGTAAGATTTTATGTGCAGTAAATGTAGCAACAGAAGATGAAGAACATTCTACATTAAACACAAAAATCATTGAAAACGCACTTAACTTAGCAGCTAAGTTCTCTGCACAAATTCACTTAGTTAATGGATACCCTGGTACTCCAGTCAATTTAGCAATTGAGTTACCAGAATTTGATGCTGTTAGTTATAACGATACAGTTAGAATGCAGCACGAGCAACGCATTCAATACTTAGCCAATAGCTTTAATATTCCGCTTGAAAATTGCCACGTTGAAGAAGGTTTACCAGAAGACGTAATACCTGAACTTTCACAACAATTAGATGCTGAGCTGGTTATTTTAGGAACCGTTGGTCGTACTGGTTTTTCAGCAGCACTGATTGGTAATACAGCTGAACATGTAATTGATAGCATTAATTGTGATTTACTCGCTGTAAAACCTGACGGTTATAAATCACCTCTCGAAGACTAAAGGCTTTACCATAAGCAAGAATGCTGAAATAATACGCGCCCTGAAACGATAGTTACTGGGCGCTTTTTAATGTCTGAATTGCAACAACAAGAAAAACAATTGGCAGAACGCCAATCTAAATTACAAAAAAAATTACGTCATGAAGTTGGACGTGCCATCGGCGATTACCAAATGATCGAACATGGTGACGTAGTAATGTGTTGTCTGTCTGGCGGTAAAGACAGTTATGCAATGCTAGATATCTTATTAAACCTTCAAAAACGAGCGCCAATTAAGTTCGATATTGTTGCGGTTAATTTAGATCAGAAACAGCCTGGTTTCCCTGAAGATATCCTGCCTGCTTATCTTGATACTCTTGATATCGCGTACCACATTTTAGAAAAAGATACCTATTCAATCGTAAAAGATAAAATCCCTGAAGGTAAAACGACCTGCTCATTATGTTCTCGTTTACGCCGTGGCACACTTTATGGGTTTGCACAAAAAATTGGAGCGACTAAGATAGCTTTGGGCCATCACCGCGACGATATTATCGAAACATTATTTTTGAATATGTTTTTTGGTGGAAAAATGAAAGCTATGCCGCCAAAGTTATTATCTGATGACGGCGCTAACATGGTTATACGCCCACTAGCCTACTGTAAAGAAAAAGACATTGCTGAATATGCGGAATTAAAACAATTCCCTATCATTCCATGTAACTTATGCGGTTCTCAAGAAAATCTTAAACGTGGTGCAGTTAAAGATATGCTTAACCAGTGGGACAGAGATTACCCTGGACGTATTGAAACCATATTTACAGCTATGCAAAATACTTCTCCATCTCAAGGCGTTGATAGAAATGTGTTTGATTTCTTATCACTACAACGTGATGCAGATGCGCCACTTTCAGGTGATGTCGCTGAATCAGATTTACCCGCTTTTGATTTTTTAGATACGACCAATAATGGTCACATTAATTTAGATGAAGCAGCTAAGATTGATATTGTAACGACTTATAAACCGTAAAAACATACATTACGTCCCACAATAAAAAGCCCTCGAATGAGGGCTTTTTTGTCTTTGCTTGATTCAAACGCAAACTGTTAATTTACGTATGGGCTTAAAATTATTGGCTGTTTTGAAAAAGAGAGCTGCTTTATCGTTTCAATTTCTGCAGAGGTAAGCTGTAATTTATCGCTAACAATGCTGACTTTACCATCTATGTTCGTCTCTACAGGTAAGTCAGATGAAGCAAATGAAAACGTTAATCCAGTAATCGGTTTACGAAAATACTTCATAGGAAATCCTTGTTGACCATCAAGCAAGGCATCCATGTCATTTTTTACAGCAACTAATTCGTCTTGATTATAAACAGATTGTACTTTCTTAGCTCTTACTTGCATGGCCACACCACATTGACTCGCGTCACCAGATACTTGCAAATTTATTAAGCCTCTATCTGATTTCAATTGAGCATCATAGGGTAAGTAAAGACGCTGCTGTTTGTCATAAGTTAATGGATATTGATGTTTCTCAGTGGTGATATCCCCTGAGATAATTTTACAATTTTCATTCCTTGGGACACTAAATACAACTTCAACTAGCTGGTAGTTATTTTTGTTAACTTGCTTGAGCCGTTCGTAAAACCCTGCATAAGGAATTGATACTAAATCTGCTAAAACTGCTGGTGATAATAAAAATAGCGCTAAACAAGAAGCTAATTTTCTTATTTTATTCATTTATAATCCTGCTAAATAAGCTTTGTTATGACGAAGCATTTCTAATAACTCGTCTATATAGGCATCTTTTCTTTCTGAGTAGTGTAATAATCCGTAAACGAGATCTTCCGCTGCAGGCTCTTTTCCTTGGCTTCGAAGATCCGCTCGAATAGAACGTAATAAGCGATATGCTGAATTAGTGTTTAAATTCAGCATGTATGCAGCAATGGAGTCCTCTGGCGTTTCAAAGGAGGCAACCTCATGATTCATCCCTGCTTTTCTAGATAAAGGAACTAATCCACAGCCTTGTGAAAAGCACCACTGGCCAAAATAATTATTACCTTCTTTGGCGAAACGAGAACTTCCCCAACCGGTTTCATTGGCGGCTTGAATAAGTACCATTCTTGCAGGTACTGTATCAACTCGCTCTAATAAAGGAGTCAATGTAACGAGATCAAACTTTTTAACTGTATATTTATATTTTTGAGTTAATTTTTCTAAATTAAAAATCTCTGCGTTAGTTAATGGCTGCTCGTTAGCAAGGTTGACTAAAACCACCTTCAGAAAATTTCGCTCTTTTTCTATCAGCGCATTTTGATGGTTAACCGCTGGAGACATATAATCGAAAAAGGCAGACTTTTTGCTAGGTATATCTGCGATTGCTGTAAAGTCAGGTACAGTTTCTTCATCGACTTGATTTTGTTCGATCTCAGGTGTTTCAACCAGAATGTTCTCAATTGTAGGAACTAACCACACTCTGATTAGCATTATGCTGATGATTACAAACCCTAAACCAAGGGTAAACTTTCCAATTCTACCGGTTCTCAAAAAAAATCCTTAAAAAATAATTTGCTTAATTATACCGAGAAACAAGATTAATAGCAGCGAAGTATTTATGCTAATATTAATGATGATTCTATTTTAGCATCTTGTGACAGCTTAAATAAATCAATCAGTACAATAGCTTAAAAAATCATCATTACTGTATGAAAGGAATCAATATGATGAAACATGAATTAAATAGTGTCGATAGTATCGTGGCTATTGGAGGAGGACATGGCTTAGGTCGAGTGTTATCTTCACTTTCTTTCCTTGGTCCTAAATTAACAGGTATTGTAACGACTACCGATAATGGTGGTTCCACCGGGCGGATCCGACAAGATGAAACAACCATTGCCTGGGGTGATTTAAGAAACTGCCTTTCGCAACTTGCACATAGGCCAGCCATTGGCACAATGCTGTTTGATCATCGATTTAATGGAGATAATGAGCTAAACGGTCATAATCTCGGGAATATTATTTTACATGCACTAGAGCAACTATGTGTTCGCCCTCTTGAAGCAATCAAGCTAATTAGAACCATTTTAAAAATTGAAACTCGTGTCATTCCAATGTCTGAATCACCAACTCACCCAAGTGCGCTTAATGCCCAAGGTGAAACCGTTTTTGGTGAAATGAATGTTGACGATATGAAAGAAATACCAAGTCAACTGACTTTAGCTCCTAACGTTGCTGCAACTTGTGAAGCACTACCAGCAATCAATAAAGCTGACATTATCATCATTGCGCCAGGCAGTTTTTTTACGAGTGTAATGCCACCCTTACTTATCCCAAGTATTGCTAATGCGATTAAAGACTCATCTGCAAAAGTGATTCTAATCGACAATTTAACGTCAGAGCCTTCGTGTGCATCGTCTTTAACTTTGGATGACAAAATAGAATGGATCAATCAATCAATATCGACAAATAGAATTAATAAAATTATTAGAAACTCTGATGCAGTTGATATTGGTGAATTAGTAAGTTATTTCCCTTTAGTCAGTGACCATCATTTAGGTTTGCATCACAAAGAAGCATTAGCAGAAGCGATAGCAACGGTCGTTAGCCAGAAAGCATAATGAAATGTTTAAAGTTATAGAAAAGCCCTTAAACAATGTCTAAGGGCTTTTGCATTTTTAGCTAATAATTTAAGACTGTTTTGCTCAACTAATTTAACTTACAAGAAAAACAATCTCTAAACTAAAAATAGGTTAATGTACTTATAAAACCTGAGCTATTGCTTTACAAATTACAGGAATATTTTGTTTAGTCATACCCGCAACACTGATGCGTCCTGAGCCAACAATATATACTCCAAATTCGTCTTTTAAACGATTAACTTGTTCTTTGCTTAAACCTGAAAAGCTAAACATACCATTTTGACGAGAGATAAAGCTAAAGTCTTGTTTCACACCTTCGCTTTTTAACGTTTCTACAAATAGAACTCGCATTTCTGCAATACGTTGGCGCATTTCAGCCAACTCTACTTCCCACTCTTGGCGTAAAGTCTCATCAGAAAGTATGGTACTTACAATTAAACCACCGTGCGCAGGGGGATTAGAATAAGTAGCACGAATTGTTTTTTTAATCTGACTAAAACTTTTTTGTGCTGTTTCTTCATTTGCAGCAACGACAGTAATAGCACCAATACGTTCGTTATATAAACCAAAGTTTTTTGAGAAAGAGTTAGCGACTAATAGTTCTGGCACTTTAGCAGCAACAATCCGTAAGCCTTGCGCATCTTCTTCGATACCAGCGCCAAAGCCCTGGTAGGCAAAATCAAATAAAGGGACTAATTCTTTGTCAACACACAATTGACCTACTGTCTCCCATTGAGATGAACTTAAATCAATCCCTGTAGGGTTATGACAGCAACCATGAAGCAAAATAAGATCACCAGGTTGAGCAGCTTGTAAATCAGTTATCATTGCATCGAAATCCATATCGTGGGTTTCTGCTTTGTAATAACCGTACTCTTTTATTGTTAAACCAGCTGTTTGGAAAATATTTTGATGGTTTGCCCAGGTAGGATTACTGACCCATAATGTTTTTGAATCAGTGTTACGAACTAAAAATTCAGCGGCTACACGTAATGAACCCGTTCCGCCTGGTGCTTGAGCTGTGTATGCTCGTTTAGCATTAATAATGTCATTTTTAGCACCAAATAATAATGTTTGAACTGCTGTGTTGTATAGCTCTACACCTTCAATGCCAAGATAGTTTTTTGTTTTCTCAGCGTCTAATAAAATGGCTTCAGCTTTTTTAACTGTTTTGAGTACCGGGGTTTGTCCGGCTTCATCTTTATAAATACCAACACCAAGATTAACTTTATCGGCACGTGGATCTTTTTTAAATGCGTCTGTTAAACCTAAAATGGGATCTGCTGGAGCTTGAGGGATTTGAGAAAATATCATTACTTCTTTCCTACTTATAAAGTGAACCACAATTTTTAGTATTTATACCATTGTATTGGCATTGGAAATAGTGACATTTAATCAACTAATCAGAAATTGTTCACACTTTAAGGATTTATCATTTTTTATCAGTATAAAATAAATAAAATACAATAAAGATTCTGTTCTCTTAGAAAACTTCAGTAGATATCACATATTAAATAGACATTCATGCGAGACATGGAGAGTTTTCAATTTCGCTATCGTACGTGTTTTGAAGATGCGGGTAGAATCGTTATTTTGCTGACTATAATGAGTTCTTATATTGATGTTTACTCACACTGTATTTCATTTAATGCTACCCTTCTGATCCTGCATTCACTAACTTCGCAACAATCTTGAACCTATCAAGTTTCCCCCTCTTAACTCGTATGATGAATAAATATCCGCATATGCATTTAATACTTTTAGACCTAGAAGGATTTGAGTCTCTAAAGGTTGGAATTACACATACGCCTTAATACTAAGTCATATGTAAATGATGGTACCCGAGGCCAGACTTGAACTGGCACGCCTATTAAGCGAGGGATTTTAAATCCCTTGTGTCTACCGATTCCACCACTCGGGCAAAAGTGTTGTTTTAACTGTATGTAAATCAATACAATTAAACAAAATTTGTGGAGGCGCGACCCGGAGTCGAACCGAGGTCGACGGATTTGCAATCCGCAGCATAGCCATTCTGCCATCGCGCCGAAACTTGTAATTGAATTGGAGCGACATATCGGGTTCGAACCGATGACCTATACCTTGGCAAGGTATCGCTCTACCAACTGAGCTAATGTCGCATTTCAATGCAAGTAATCAATAAGGAGTTAAACTCCGTTGTTGATTTCGAAATGGATTTTACCGTTTTACACATGACTGTCAATGCAGATTTTTTAAATAATAGCAGTTTTGAATTTGTTTGATGTTTAAATCTACGTATTGAGTGAATAATTAACAATACGAATAAAACTCAAACAATAAAAAAGCACTTCAATTGAAGTGCTTTTTTCAAAGTGTCTTTGTCCCGTCCTGAGATAAGTTGACACTTTGGAGACTTATCTATGAAACCTTCAAGCGCAATCAGCGTTAAACGAACACAGCGTGATTACACATTAGGCTTTAAATTAGCCGTCGTCAGCCAAGTAGAAAAAGGCGAGCTAACCTATAAGCAAGCTCAAGAGCACTACGGTATCCAAGGTCGAAGCACCGTCCTTACATGGTTGAGAAAGCATGGTAGATTAGACTGGACACTCCCTACTGAGCACTCTCTTATGTCTAAAAGTAAAGAAACCCGCGCCCAGAAAATTAAACGATTAGAGAAGCAAGTTTCTAACCTAGAAATGAAAAATATGATTTATGGCGATATGGTTGAACTGTTAAAAAATGAATATGGTATCGATTTAGAAAAAAAGTACTTAGCCGAGCGCTCTGGATTGCCAAAGAAAAAGGCACGGTAAAGCTAGCGGCAGCGAGTCGGCAATTTAATTTATCAAGACAAGCGATTTACCAGTGGAAACAACGTGCTGAAACAAGAACCGAAAGGCTTAAACCCGTTGTGTCGATGGTGAAGTATTGGCGCCAGTTTATGCCAAGATTGGGGACACGTAAGCTCTACCAGCTCATCAAGCCACAGTTGGTTGAGCAAGGCATAAAACTCGGTCGGGATGGGCTATTTCAATACTTGAAACAGCGAGATATGTTGGTGAAGCCGAGAAAAAACTACACCAAAACAACGAATAGTCATCACTGGCTTAGAAAGCATCCTAATTTGCTTAAAGACAAGATTGTTGAACGAGTAGAAGAAGTGCTAGTTAGCGACATCACCTACGTGAAATCAGATGAAGGAACACATTACTTATCGCTGGTGACAGACGCATATTCTAGAAAAATAATGGGGTACGAGTTAAGTCATGAGATGAAAGCGAGCGATGTCGTCAAAGCGCTGGATATGACGGTAAAGAGTCGTCAAACAACAGGTCATATCATTCATCACTCAGACAGAGGGATGCAGTATTGCTCAGAGGAATACCAAATGGCATTAGCAGTGAACGGTATGACGCCATCAATGACGGATGGGTATGACTGCTACCAAAATGCACTGGCTGAGCGTGTGAATGGTATTTTAAAGCATGAGTTTTTGCTTTATCGCTGCCGAACGATGGAGGAGCTCAGGACCTTGGTCAAGGAATCGGTAGCAATTTACAATGAATTACGACCGCATCTTAGTTTAGGGATGAAAACCCCAAACGAGGTGCATGAAAAAGCCAGTAGGGAGTACCAACTGGCTTAACAAAAACCGTCAACCTATTTTAGGACTAGACACTTTTAGATAATTAAAGACAGATTAAAAATCTTAAGCTTCTGGTAAAGATAACGTCGTTAATCCAAGCATTTTTTGCATAACACCAACAACCTGGCAGCTATAACCAAATTCGTTGTCATACCAAACATATAATATCGCACGTTTGCCATCAGCAATTGTCGCTTGTGAATCAACAACACCTGCATAGCGAGAACCGACTAAATCACTCGAAACAATTTCAGTTGAATCGGTGTAATCTACTTGGTTTTTAAGATCTGAAGTTAACGCAATATCCTTAAGATATTCATTTAATTCTTCGCGATTAGTCTCACCATTTAAATTAACACTGATAATTGCCATTGAGACATTTGGTGTAGGAACGCGAATAGCGTTGCCTGTTAATTTACCTTCCATAACGGGTAATGCTTTTGCAACAGCTTTTGCTGCACCCGTTTCAGTAATAACCATGTTTAATGGTGCACTGCGGCCTCGACGGTCAGCACTATGGTAATTATCAATTAGGTTTTGGTCATTGGTATAAGAGTGAATCGTTTCTACGTGACCGTTTTCAATACCATACTTATCGTTAACAGCTTTCAATACTGGTGTAATAGCATTAGTAGTACAGCTTGCTGCTGAAACAATCATGTCTTCAGGTAAAATATCGTTTTCGTTAACACCGTAAACAATATTTTTAATCGCGCCTTTAGCAGGTGCAGTTAACAATACTTTGCTTGCGCCCTTGCTCTTAAGGTGAAGACCTAAACCATCTTCGTCTTTCCAAATACCTGTATTATCAACTACTAGAGCATTATTAATGCCATATTGTGTGTAGTCGACTTGATCAGGTGAATTGGCATAGATGATTTGAATGTACGTACCATTGGCAATGATAGCGTTGTTTTCTTCATCAACTTCAACAGAACCGTTGAACGGCCCATGAACTGAATCACGACGTAATAAGCTAGCGCGCTTTTCTAAATCGCCTTTTTTACCACCACGTAAAACAATGGCTCGTAAACAAAGTTTATTACTCTTACCTGTTTTTTCGATCATTAATCGCGCTAATAAACGGCCGATACGTCCAAAGCCATATAATACTACGTCTTTTGATTCAACATCATCGCCAAAATTAAGACCCGCTTCCAGCTCACGAGTCATGTAAGCTTGAATTTGTGAAGCGTCTTTATTATCACGCCAGTAATTAATCGCTAGTTTACCGATATCAACTTTACAGTGTTTTACTGACAACTTACTTAATGCTTCAACAAACGGGAAGCTTTCACGTAGACGTAATTTTTCACCAATATGGCGACGAACAAGTCGATGCGCTTTAATAATTTCAATTGTAGATGCGTTTAGTAGAGGTTTACCATACACTAAGACTTCAACGCCTTGATTGCGGTATAGTTTTCCTAATAAAGGCTGCATTGCTTCAGCCATTTCGAAACGTTCTTGCCAACTTTGTAGGTGTTTATCAGCGCTCATTAAAAAGATCCTTTATCTCATATTTCAGCTTTTTGTCGCAGAAAGAATTGAGTAACGAAAAGAAAAGACCAATAATCATTATTTGGTAGGGTTAACCCCTTTTGGTCGGCGACATTGTAATGAAATTTATGCGTTTTCGCCAGTAAGAAATTTTTAGTAAACCTGTAATTTTATTAGATAATTTCCTGTTTTGGAGCTAGTTTTGAACAAAAGTTTAGTAATAATTACATCATTTTCAATTTTTGCTGCTTTATTCGGCTTATTTGGTTGTGATGTTGGCCGAAATAGTGGCAGCATTTGTAAAAAAAATCCTGAACTTTGTGCCGATTTACACAAGGATAGTTGGTGTTTAGTAGAAAAAGGAGACTTAATCCGTAGTCGTTATCAATTAAAGATCACTGAAAATCCGTCGGGTAAGCAACTATATGATCAATTAATTAAACTTGAATCTTATAGCAACTGCATTGAACTCGCAGCCGGCGTTAAACATATAATAAACACACATCGAACAGAAGACAGAGAACGTGCTTATGCTGTTAGCACTCAAAACTTAGCCCAATTACAAGAGTACACCAAAGACAATCCTGATATTTACCTTGCGTATTATCGTTGGACTAAATTTAATGACTTCCCCTCTCGCGATATTGTTATTAAAGCCGAACAAGCCGGTGAGCTCACTGAAACCTTTATGCTCGCTCAAGTTGCCTCTCACTATATAAAAACAGATGTTGCCAGAGCCAAATTACTTTATTTGCATTTACTCTCCCATGTTAAGGCGAGCAATATTGATTCAGATTGGCTCCTCGCTCTAGCAACCATATATAGAAGAGAACAAAATGTACAAAACGAGTATTTGTTAACTAAGGCTAATACTTTAATAAGTGATAACACTGCCTCAGAAGAAAAATTATTAGCGTTAATAGCAAACAATTCAGACTTAGCGGTGCAACTCGATGCGGAAGCGAAAGAACTAGTAAAGGACATCAAGCAAGGAAAGTTTGCAAGCAGTAAGATAAAACATCGTTTTGAATAACCAAATGTAAAATTATTAGCTACACTAAAACACAAATCATTTACAGCACTCGCTGTATTGGACTTTCATAAAAAAGCTCAAAACCGCTTTTATTTTGAATTCTGTAAATAAAATACAGACATATTCACGATAAATGTCGCTTTTTGGGCTTTTTTACTTGACGAAATGCTCTAATTTGGTAATTTTACTACCATACGATTTACGTAACAGATTTATAATCACTTGAGGGATATGCGATGACTATCCGTGTTGCAATTAACGGCTATGGCCGTATCGGTAGAAATGTTTTACGTGCGCTTTATGAAAGCGAAAAGGATTATCCAATCGAAATCGTTGCTTTAAACGATTTGGGTGATGCTTCAATTAATGCTCACCTTACTAAATACGACTCAGTTCATGGCCGTTTCAATGCTAAAGTTGATCACGATGACGAAGCTATTTATGTCAACGGCGACAAAATCTTAACTTTCCAAGAACGTGACCCTTCTAAATTACCATGGGCAGAATTAAACGTTGATGTTGTTTATGAATGTACAGGTATTTTCACATCTAAAGACGCTGTTAAACCTCATTTAGATGCGGGTGCTAAAAAGGTCATCATTTCTGCACCAGGTAAACAAGTGGACGCTACCGTTGTTTATGGTGTTAATAATGAAGTATTAACTTCAGATATGACAGTTATCTCAAACGCTTCTTGTACAACCAACTGTCTAGCACCTTTTGCTAAGCCATTAAACGATTCTATCGGTATTGAGTCTGGTTTAATGACTACTATTCATGCATACACAAACGATCAACGTTTATCAGATGTTTATCACACTGACTTACGTCGTGCTCGTGCCGCTGCAATGTCGATGATCCCAACTCAAACTGGTGCGGCAGCCGCTGTTGGACTTGTTGTTCCTGAACTACAAGGTAAATTTGACGGTTTAGCCGTTCGTGTACCTACAGTAAACGTGTCATTAGTTGACCTAACGTTTGTTGCAGGTAGAGATACTAGCGTGGAAGAGATTAACGAGATCATCACTAAAGCTGCTCAAGTTGCACCATTGAGTGAAGTGCTTGCTGTCAATGAAGAACCATTAGTCTCTATTGACTTCAATCACAACCCTTACTCATCTAACTTCGATGCAACACAAACTCGTGTTAATGGTCGTTTAGTTAAAGTAATGGCTTGGTACGATAACGAATGGGGTTTCAGTAACCGCATGCTAGATAATACTGTCGCATTAATGAATGCTAAGTAATGATAGATAATAAAAAGCCCTGTTAATACAGGGCTTTTTTGTATCTGAAATAAATTAAAGTGAAATACTAAGCATTGCCTTTAACTTTCATATTCAAGGTTTTTGCAAAATCCAACATTCTATTTAATGGAATAAGCGCTTCATCACGCAGCGCGTCATCAACAAACACTTCATGCTGTGTTTTATCTTCAGCGCTTAACGAAGCTTCAATTGCTTGTAAACCATTCATTGCCATCCAAGGACAATGAGCACAACTTTTACAAGTCGCTCCATTACCACCAGTCGGTGCTTCAATTAATGTTTTACCTGGCGCAGCTTGCTGCATTTTGTAGAAAATGCCGCGATCTGTAGCAACAATGAACTCTTGATTAGCCATTGTTTGCGCAGCTTTAATTAACTGGCTAGTTGACCCAACAGCATCTGCAAGAGCAACCACATTTGCTGGTGATTCAGGGTGGACAAGAATTGCTGCGTTGGGATGCTGAATTTTTAGTTCTCTTAACGCTTTTGCTTTAAATTCATCATGGACAATACAATCACCCTGCCACATTAACATGTCAGCGCCGGTTTCTTTGGCAATATAACTACCTAAGTGACGGTCTGGACCCCAGATAATTTTTTTACCTTCGGCGTCTAAATGTTCAACGATTTCTAAGGCAATACTTGATGTCACGACCCAGTCTGCTCTTGCTTTTACAGCTGCAGATGTATTAGCGTAAACCACAACAGTATGATCAGGATGTGCGTCGCAGAACTCAGAAAATTTATCGATTGGACAGCCGATATCTAGCGAACATGTAGCTTCTAAAGTAGGCATCAAAACTGTTTTTTCAGGGCTTAAGATTTTAGACGTTTCGCCCATAAACTTAACGCCTGCTACGATGAGTTTCTTTGCAGGATGATCACGACCAAAACGAGCCATTTCAAGAGAATCAGATACACACCCTCCTGTTTCTTCTGCCAGAGCTTGTATTTCAGGATCGGTATAATAGTGTGCAACTAAAACAGCATCTTGTTCGATTAATAACTGTTTAATTCTTGCTTTGTAATCTGCTTTTTCAGCGTCTGACAACACAGCAGGTTTAGCAGGAAAAGGATATTCAATAGAGTCAATATTCGGTGCCGAGGTGATCATTATGGTTCCGAGAAGTTACAACGTCCGAGGATTATACAAAAACACTTAACAAAATTAAAGGACGCATTAGCGTCCTTTAATTTGATTATGCTGAAAACAATGATGACTACTTCATCGCTAATAGCATTTCTTGTGGTTGCTCAAGATATTGTTTCCACAAATTACAAAAACGAGCAATGGTGCCACCATCAATAACACGATGATCGCCAGACCAACTCACTTGCATAATCTTACGTGCTTCAACTTCACCTTTAGCATTAAATCGAGGCAATACCTGTAGTTTACCTAAAGCAACAATTGCGACTTCTGGTTTATTGATAATTGGCGTGGCTACTGTGCCACCTAAAGCGCCAATATTAGAAATTGAAATCGTGCCACCTTTTAAATCCGCAGGGCTGACTCGTCCACTTCTAGCAGCGTTAGTTAGTCGCGTGATTTCTGCGGCAACATCAAGAATAGATTTATCTTGTACGTCTTTGACATTTGGTACGAGCAAACCCACTTTTGAATCAACGGCCATACCAATATTATGACTTGCCTTGTATGTTAACTCGCTACAATCTGAATTAACTTGGCTGTTCATCACTGGGAATGAATTGATTGCTAAAGACATTGCCTTCATAAAGAAAGGCATCATGGTTAGTTTTACTTCATCTGATGAATAACGTTCTTTCATCTCAGTACGAAGTGCAACTAATTCTGTTAAATCAAACTCTTCACAATAAGTAAAGTGAGGAATAGTTGAAACTGACTCAACCATCATCTTAGCCATAACCGCTTTTACGCCTTTAATTGGCTCTACTGTATCTGCAGCTTGTTTGACAATAGACTGTGAAACCGTGTCGTTAACAGGTGATTGTGTCGGAGTCGTCACAGGTTGAGCCTGAGCATTAGATGAACTGCCATTGGCAAAGTTTTCTACATCTTCTTTATATACTCGACCACTCTTACCACTACCGGGTACATCAGCAATGTTGATATCTAACATTCTCGCTAAGCGACGAACGGCAGGGCTTGCTAATGCTTTTCCTTGTGGTACAGAAGAAGTCGTTGAAGCCACAGCTGTCGTTGCCGTTTCTACTTGCGTAGATTCAACCACTGAGCTTGTTGATTCAACTTCAATAGCAAATAAAGGTTCATGAACTTTAGCAAGTTGACCCTTTCGATAATGCAGCTTAACAATTTTACCATTTTTAATTGCAGGTATTTGTACTAACGCTTTATCAGTCATGACATCGGCGATGGGTTGATCTTCAACGACTTGATCCCCCTCTTCTACAAGCCACTCAACTAATTCACATTCGACAATACCTTCACCTATATCCGGTAAAAGGAATTCTTCAACAGCTTTACCTAATACGGTTACTGAATCAGTCGTTGAGCCAATTTCTACATTCTGCTGATCAGTCGATACTTGAGCATCGTTATTCTGTGATGAGCTTTGTTTTGTTTGCTCGGCTGACGTAGCTTCAATATCAACGGCGTATAAAGGCTCATGTACTTTAGCGATTTCACCTTTTGCATAGTATAACTTTGTCACAACGCCACCATGTGGTGCAGGAATTTGTACTAATGCTTTATCTGTCATAACGTCAGCGATAGGTTGATCTTCAACGATAACATCGCCTTCTTTGACCATCCAATCAACTAACTCACATTCAACCACACCTTCGCCAATGTCAGGCAAAATAAAATCTTTAATCATATCTTGCTCCTAAAAATTGACTGAGGCTTTAATAGCTTCATAAGTTTTTAGCTCATCAGGCATGTATTCTTTTTCAAGAATCAAAGGATATGGTGTATCAAGACCACAAACACGACTGATTGGCGACTCTAGGTGTAAAAAACATTCTTGTTGGATTTGCGCAGCAATTTCACCAGCAAAACCACCTGTTAAAGGTGCTTCGTGGTTAATCAGAAGTCTTCCTGTTTTCTTAACCGATGCAGCTACGGTATCAACATCCCATGGAGACAAAGTACGTAAATCGACAATTTCACAAGAAATACCGTCTTTTTCTGCCATTTTGGCCGCTTTTTCTAAAATTTCCATCTGAGCGCCCCAACCTAATAAGGTTATATCGCTACCTACTTTAACGACTTCGGCTTTACCGAGTTCGATAACAAAATCACCAGCAGGTACTTCGCCAACAGATGCACGATACAAACGTTTAGGTTCAAAAAAGATAACAGGGTTAGGATCGCGAATTGATGCTAACAATAATCCTTTAGCTTGTTCTGGATTACGGGGTACTACAACCTTTAATCCTGGAGTTTGTGTGAAGTAAGCCTCAGGAGATTGTGAATGATAATGACCACCTGCAATACCACCACCGTAAGGTGTTCTAAAGGTTAAACCACCGACATTAAACTGATTACCACTGCGGTATCTGAATTTTGCAGTTTCATTCACGATTTGATCAAAGGCTGGAAAAATGTAATCAGCAAATTGAATTTCAGCAACTGCTGTCATGCCGTTAGAGGCAAGACCATTGGCAAAACCTGCAATGCCTTGTTCTGTTAACGGTGTATTGAAACAACGTTCACGACCAAATTTTTCTTGTAAACCAGAAGTTGCACGGAAAACACCACCAAAATGGCCAACATCTTCGCCAAATACTACCATGCGCTCATCATCAGTCATTGCGATTGATAACGCATCGTTGATGGCGTGTAACATATTCATTTCAGCCACGATTAAATTCTCCCTGCACTTTTTGGATATGACTTTGGATATTTCTTAATATGTTGTTTTAGCTCTGCCAATTGCTTTTCAAGGGCTGGCGTTGGCTTATCCAATACATCTGTAATCAATGAGTCAAGGTGCGGTAATGGCACTTTCTCTGCGACTTTTACTGCGTTTAACACTTCTTCTCGGTAATGTTCATACTGAGCAGCGTCGTCTTTTTCGTTTAGCCAATCTTTATTGATCATCCAAAGCTTAAAGCGTTTTACGGGATCATGTTGTTCCCACTTGGCTTCTTCTTCTTTAGAGCGATAACCTGAAGGATCATCCGATGATGAATGCGCACCAAGACGATATGTCATCGCTTCAATCAACACTGGTGCATTATGTTCAAGTGCATAAGCTCTAGCTTGTTGTGTTGCAGCTAATACTGCAAGCATGTCATTACCATCAACTCTAATAGTGTGCATACCATAACCAACACCACGACTCGCAATACCATTACCAGCAAATTGCTCTTCAGTTGGAGTTGAAATGGCGTAACCATTGTTACGGCAGAAAAAGATAGTCGGAGACTTAAGCACTGCGGCCATATTTAAGCCAGCATGAAAATCACCTTCTGAAGCTGCACCTTCACCAAAATAGCAAATTGCTACGTTACGTTTACCTTGTAACTTGAATGCATGAGCAACACCAGTTGCTTGAGGTATTTGCGTCGCTAGAGGTGAAGAAATGGTTTGATAATTAAGTTCATTACTGCCGTAATGAATT
This sequence comes from Shewanella japonica, assembly GCF_002075795.1. NCBI lineage: Bacteria > Pseudomonadati > Pseudomonadota > Gammaproteobacteria > Alteromonadales > Shewanellaceae > Shewanella > Shewanella japonica. Next base: position 2,435,046 of record NZ_CP020472.1, on the reverse strand, counting down.
GGCATTTGACGTCCTTTGCCTAAATCTTTCTCATTACTGAACATTTGATTCATGAATTGCTCTGTGGTGAAACCACGATAGCGTAAAGAAGCATGCTCACGGTACTGGGCAAGTATTACGTCGCCATCATCAAGCGCAGCTGTACTACCAATAATTGAGGCTTCTTCACCAGTACAGGTCATGTAAAAACTAATCCGACCTTGACGCTGCGCACTTAACATACGTTCGTCTAAAACACGGGTAAATACACAAGTGTCGTAAATACGTTCAGCTAGTGCTTGATCAATGACAGGCATCACCGCATTTTCATATGTGGTACCGTCTGCTTGCAGAATTTTTAAAATAGGAATGTGCAATGACGCTTTGTCTAAGAAGCTGACACGATGCACTGTTTCATTATTCAGCGGTGCGTTGCTCATATTATGCTCTTGTTATCTGAGGCCTTATAAAATAAAGCTTAATTTATTATATGCGAAAGCACATTACGTTAACGTAAACTTACTATCAACTAATGTGCTTTCTTGTTGGTAAATAACCTTGCAAAAAATTTGTATATCTAACTTTACAAGTTATTGAATATCTTCATTGGGCGCTGGTACTAAACATAATACCGTGCGTTGCCCAACAGGTACATTTTCATTTGGAAAAACGATAGCTTCGTAGGGCTCTATAACCTTTATCTGTTGATTATTTTCAATTGCTAAAGTCTGGCCTTGCTCAAAGCCTGTAAAGTTTTCAGTCGTCTTAGAAAATGAAAAAGCAAAATCATCAAAATGCTTATTGATTGAACGTGATACTTTATACAGGTTGAGTTTATTGCTATCGAATACTGCTAATTCTGGTTCTATTTGAGTAATTAGCGCCGCTAACATTTTGTGGGTATTTGCAAATTTATGCATATCATTTTCACCAAATGGCATAACTTTACCTAGCTCAACGGTAAACGCATCAGCTTTAAATTGCTCTGATGAAAAATAACTAAATGTTGTTGTGGGTTCGTGATGAAACAAAATCGTATCTACATCGCAGCCTGCTAAAAACATTATTTGTTTTGCACTGAATGCTCTGCCTGGTCTATAGGGATATATCGCAAACTTTTCATGCTTTGAAGGCTTGATAGCAGTGTGCAAATCGTAATGAATACGCTGCGAGTTATCATTGTCATTGAAAAAATCACTGACGTATTGTTCTAGCGCTTTAGCTCTCACTCGCTCTTTATTTATCAGCCCTTCTCCATCTGAATGAGCACCTGAAAACAAACGGTTCATGTTCTCTTCAACAAAGCGTGTTTGAGTCAATATAGAATCAGGGTTACCAATAATGAATAAAACACGATGCAGCGTTTCTATTTTACAAGTAAGTAAATCACTGATGAGTTTGTTACATATTTCTATAGGCGCGGTTTCATTACCATGAATGGCACATGATAAAACCACATCCTTTGTAGAGCCAGATGCGGGGCTAAAGCTGATTACACCATTATCTAAGATTGTGACTGTTGTTTGATTTGATAATGTGAATGCTTGGCTTTTTAAAGGCTTATCAATATTGGCCAAAGTAAAAGCGAGAAAGTCATGATCGTCCATTAATTGCTGAAACACAAAGACTCCTTGAAAGACGTTTAAACGAATAGGTTTCATAATCGTGTTGATTCTAACACATTCAATGAACGCTAACGTTAAGTGTCATTTAACAAAATGTAAATCTTTGCTTGCATTCCTGCTGTGAACAAATATACTTTTAGCCATCTAGACTTCTTTATGGGTATAACTATGACATTAGCAACATTTGGTGCAGGCTGTTTTTGGGGCGTCGAATACTTCTTTAAACAAGTAGAAGGTGTTTTAGATGCCAAATGCGGTTATATGGGCGGGAATGATCAATACCAAACTTATGCTGAAGTTAAAGCGGGTAACACTGGCCATGCCGAAGTAGTTCAAGTTGAATTTGACGAAACCATCGTCTCGTACGAAACCTTAGTCGCTGTTTTTTGGCAAAATCACAATCCGACGACCTTGAATCAACAAGGTGAAGATATTGGCACACAGTATAGAAGCACTATCTTTTTCCATGATGATCAACAAAAAGAAATAGCTGAGTCAGCAAAACAACAATTAATCGCCAGTGGAAAATGGGGAAACCGTCAAATTGTTACAGAAATTGTACCATTAAAGCGTTTCCACATAGCTGAAGAATACCACCAAAATTATCTAGAAAAGAATGACTTGCCGAGCTGTCATATTTCGTTTTAACAAGTAAGCGCTGAAAATAAGTATAAAAAGGCACCACTTTGGTGTCTTTTGTGTACATAGTCGATTAAAGCAATCTATAAGTTAGACCGAACTGCGCTTTACCCGCCCCGTTAAATTCCCTACAATCCATTCAAATTGCTTAGGCATATGAATACGGAGATATACAACAATGAGTCAAGCACGTCATATTAACCTACTGATATTAGGTTCTGGCCCTGCTGGTTACACGGCTGCAGTTTATGCTGCACGCGCAAATTTAAAACCAGTTATGATCACTGGTATGCAACAAGGTGGACAGCTTACGACAACGACCGAAGTTGAAAACTGGCCTGGTGACGCGAATGATCTTACTGGCCCTGCATTAATGGAAAGAATGCAGCAGCATGCTGAGAAGTTTGATACAGAGATTATCTTCGACCATATCAACGAAGTTGATTTCAGTGAGCGCCCATTTAAATTAAAAGGTGACAACGGTGAATTCACTTGTGATGCCTTAATTATCGCAACAGGTGCGTCTGCTAAATATCTAGGTTTGCCTTCTGAAGAGGCATTCATGGGACGTGGTGTTTCTGCTTGTGCAACCTGTGACGGATTCTTTTATCGAAATCAAAAAGTGGCCGTTGTAGGTGGTGGTAATACTGCCGTTGAAGAAGCACTATATTTAAGTAATATCGCATCAGAAGTTCATTTGATTCATCGTAGAGATAGTTTCCGCTCTGAAAAAATCTTAATCAACCGATTAATGGATAAAGTAGCGAGTGGCAACATTATTCTACATTTAGATCAAACTCTCGATGAAGTTGTTGGCGATAATATGGGTGTTACGGGTCTAAAGATGAAGAGCACTAAAGATGGTGCAATTTCAGATTTAGACGTTGCGGGTGTATTTATTGCTATTGGTCATAGTCCAAATACCGGTATTTTTGATGGTCAATTAACCATGAATCATGGTTATATTACTGTAAATAGTGGACTGCAAGGAAATGCTACGCAAACAAGCATTGAAGGTATTTATGCTTGTGGTGACGTTATGGATCAACATTATCGTCAAGCTATTACATCGGCCGGTTCTGGTTGTATGGCAGCGTTAGATGCTGAACGTTTCTTAGACGCTCAAAAATAAATTGCTGTCTAGCCCTAAAATAGGTTGACGGTTTTTGTTAAGCCAGTTGGTACTCCCTACTGGCTTTTTCATGCACCTCGTTTGGGGTTTTCATCCCTAAACTAAGATGCGGTCGTAATTCATTGTAAATTGCTACCGATTCCTTGACCAAGGTCCTGAGCTCCTCCATCGTTCGGCAGCGATAAAGCAAAAACTCATGCTTTAAAATACCATTCACACGCTCAGCCAGTGCATTTTGGTAGCAGTCATACCCATCCGTCATTGATGGCGTCATACCGTTCACTGCTAATGCCATTTGGTATTCCTCTGAGCAATACTGCATCCCTCTGTCTGAGTGATGAATGATATGACCTGTTGTTTGACGACTCTTTACCGTCATATCCAGCGCTTTGACGACATCGCTCGCTTTCATCTCATGACTTAACTCGTACCCCATTATTTTTCTAGAATATGCGTCTGTCACCAGCGATAAGTAATGTGTTCCTTCATCTGATTTCACGTAGGTGATGTCGCTAACTAGCACTTCTTCTACTCGTTCAACAATCTTGTCTTTAAGCAAATTAGGATGCTTTCTAAGCCAGTGATGACTATTCGTTGTTTTGGTGTAGTTTTTTCTCGGCTTCACCAACATATCTCGCTGTTTCAAGTATTGAAATAGCCCATCCCGACCGAGTTTTATGCCTTGCTCAACCAACTGTGGCTTGATGAGCTGGTAGAGCTTACGTGTCCCCAATCTTGGCATAAACTGGCGCCAATACTTCACCATCGACACAACGGGTTTAAGCCTTTCGGTTCTTGTTTCAGCACGTTGTTTCCACTGGTAAATCGCTTGTCTTGATAAATTAAATTGCCGACTCGCTGCCGCTAGCTTTACCGTGCCTTTTTCTTTGGCAATCCAGAGCGCTCGGCTAAGTACTTTTTTTCTAAATCGATACCATATTCATTTTTTAACAGTTCAACCATATCGCCATAAATCATATTTTTCATTTCTAGGTTAGAAACTTGCTTCTCTAATCGTTTAATTTTCTGGGCGCGGGTTTCTTTACTTTTAGACATAAGAGAGTGCTCAGTAGGGAGTGTCCAGTCTAATCTACCATGCTTTCTCAACCATGTAAGGACGGTGCTTCGACCTTGGATACCGTAGTGCTCTTGAGCTTGCTTATAGGTTAGCTCGCCTTTTTCTACTTGGCTGACGACGGCTAATTTAAAGCCTAATGTGTAATCACGCTGTGTTCGTTTAACGCTGATTGCGCTTGAAGGTTTCATAGATAAGTCTCCAAAGTGTCAACTTATCTCAGGACGGGACATGCTATTATAGAAAAAAGCCAACTATTTAGTTGGCTTTTTTTGTGTCTTTTGAATATAAAACAACGTCTACATCGCCTTCCACATCAGGATGCGACAGTTTTTCAATATATTTCATACCCAGTTTTTTCATTATATTAATTGAAGCTAGGTTTTCTTCATCTGCAATGGCGGAAAAATACTTTATGTTTTGCTGAGTTGCAAGCAAATGCTCCATCACAGCTTTTGCACTTTCAGTCGCTATTCCTCTTCCCCATGTTGATTGTTTAAAACGCCAGCCAATTTCTAAATCAGAATATGAAGGAGACAGGGTGAAGAAATGCATAGGTCGAATGAGTATCCAACCAAGAAAAGAACTAGGATGCTCTTTAAGAGATACTTTCCAAAGTCCCCAACCTCGTTCTGGGTTGATGTATTTAGCTAACCTCGGAATATAAATGTCTTCTATTTCTTGTGCTGAAGTGACTTTGCCACCGTTTATGTATTGCATCACAGCAGGGTCTTGATCTAACTCAAACAACAAGTCGCCATCGTTGAGTGTCATTAAACTAATTTGCAATCGTTCAGTGTGTAACTGTTCCATGTAAGTACACCTATTCTCTAAAGTATTAACACAACATTTTATTCGGTGTTTTTACTATCCTATAAGAATTTTGGGCATAAAAAAAGGAACCCGAAGGCTCCTTCTTTAAGCATAATAGCTAATTACTTAGCTAAAGCTTCTTTTGCTTTTTCAACTAAAGTAGTGAAAACTACTTTGTCGAATACAGCGATGTCAGCCAAAATCTTACGATCGATTTCGATTGATGCTTTTTTAAGGCCATTAATGAAACGGCTATAAGAAAGACCATTTTGACGAGAAGCCGCATTGATACGTGCAATCCAAAGTTGACGGAATTGACGTTTCTTCTGACGACGGTCACGGTAAGCATATTGACCAGCTTTAGTTACTGCTTGAACAGCAACGCGGTAAGTACGTGAGCGAGCTCCGTAATAACCTTTGGCTAATTTAAGTACTTTCTTGTGACGAGCACGAGCGGTTACACCACGCTTAACTCTAGGCATTGTTCATATCTCCTTTAATTAAGCGTATGGTAGTTGACGTGCGATTGCTGGCACATCAGACTTTGCAACTAAACATTTAGCACGTAAGTGACGTTTACGCTTAGTGCTCTTCTTTGTCAAAATATGACGTAAGTGTGCTTGTTTACGCTTGAAACCATTAGCGGTTTTTCTGAAGCGCTTTTGAACACCCTTATCTGTTTTCATTTTAGGCATTGCTAAAACTCCGCATTGGGACATTAATAAAACGTAAGGCGAGCAAAACCCTCAAAAGGACTTTGCTACTTTTTAGTGGGTTGCCCTACTATTTCTTTTTAGGTGCGAGGACCATAACTGCTTGTCGACCTTCCATTTTAGGGAAAGATTCAACTACAGCATATGTTTCCAAATCACCTTTGATACGGTTCAAAAGATCCATACCTAGGCTTTGGTGTGCCATTTCGCGACCACGGAAACGCAGCGTAATTTTCGCTTTGTCCCCATCTTCAAGAAAACGAATCAGGTTGCGTAGTTTTACCTGATAGTCGTTTTCATCAGTGCCAGGACGGAATTTTATTTCCTTCAGCTGGACCTGTTTCTGCTTCTTCTTTTGTTCCTTTTGCGCTTTCGCTTTATCAAAAAGGAACTTACCGTAGTCCATTATGCGACAGACAGGTGGCTCAGCATTAGGGCTGATTTCAACTAGGTCTACACCTGCTTCGTCAGCTAATTCCTGTGCCTGTGAAATACTAACGATTCCAACTGCCTCACCATTGATATCCGATAAACGAACTTCTGGTACGCCAGTGATTTCATCGTTAATACGATTAGGGGCTGGCTGTCGCCCTGCTGCTCTCTTGATCTTTATGACCTATTCCTCCAACAATAATAGACTACGGCTAGAAATTTGTTCTTGTATCTTGGCAGCGAAATCATTGATTTTCATCTTACCTAAATCGATACCGTCACGTGTTCTTACCGCAACTTCCTTATTTTCCATTTCTTGATCGCCTACGACCAATAAATAAGGTACACGCTTAAGCGTATGTTCACGTATTTTAAAGCCTATTTTCTCATTCCTCAAGTCTTTAGATGCACGAATGCCACTTTCTTTGAAAGTTTTAACAATTTCGTCAACATAATCAGACTGTTTATCAGTAATATTCATAACAATTACTTGCACAGGTGCAAGCCATGTTGGGAATTTACCTGCATATTCTTCAATAAGAATACCTAAGAAACGTTCAAGAGACCCTAAAATAGCTCTATGGATCATAACTGGTGTCTGGCGAGTGTTATCTTCAGCAACGTAAGTTGCACCAAGACGCGCTGGTAATGCGTAATCTAATTGCACTGTACCACATTGCCAAGCACGGTCTAAGCAGTCATGTAATGTAAATTCGATTTTCGGGCCGTAGAATGCACCTTCACCTGGTAACACTTCAAATTCAATGTTATTTGCATCTAAAGCTTGCTTAAGTGCCTCTTCTGCTCTATCCCACATATCATCATCACCGATACGCTTTTCTGGGCGTGTCGATAATTTAACAACGATATTGTTGAAGCCAAAGCTGCCATAAGTATCGTAAACCATTTGGATACATTCACTTACCTGCTCTTGAACTTGCTCATCAGTACAGAAAACATGCGCATCATCTTGGGTAAAGCCACGTACGCGCATTAAGCCGTGAAGTGAACCAGATGGTTCATTACGATGACAACAACCAAACTCAGCCATTTTCAATGGTAAGTCGCGGTAAGATTTTAGTCCTTGATTAAAGATTTGAACGTGACCAGGACAGTTCATTGGTTTAATCGCATACTCACGATTTTCACTGTTTGTGGTAAACATCGCGTCAGCATATTTGTCCCAGTGGCCTGAACGTTCCCATAAGTTACGATCCATCATCAACGGACCTTTAACTTCTTGGTAAGTATATTGGCCTAGCTTTTGACGAATAAACTTCTCAAGCTCTAAATATAAACTCCAACCGTCGTTATGCCAGAACACCATACCTGGTGCTTCTTCTTGCATATGGTATAGATCAAGTTGCTTACCAATTTTACGGTGATCACGTTTTGCCGCTTCTTCAAGACGGTTCAAATGCACTTTTAATGCTTTTTTGTCTGCCCAAGCTGTACCATAAACACGCTGCAACATCTTGTTATCAGAGTTACCGCGCCAGTATGCACCTGCAACACTCATTAGTTTAAAGTGATGACAGAATTTCATGTTTGGCACATGCGGACCACGACACATGTCAGTATATTCTTCATGGTGATATAAAGCAGGTGTTGAATCCTTGCTAATATTTTCATCAAGAATTGCAATTTTGTATTCTTCGCCACGTGACTCAAAAGTGTCACGAGCTTCTTGCCAAGAAACAACTTTCTTAACAACACTATAATTTGTTTTTGCTAATGCCAACATACGCTTTTCAAGCGCATCAATATCTTCTTGCGTTAGCTTGTGGTCTAAATCGATGTCGTAGTAAAAACCGTTATCGATAACAGGACCAATCGCCATTTTGGTTTCAGGCCACATTTGCTTAATAGCATGCCCTAATAAATGCGCACAAGAATGGCGAAGAATTTCAACACCTTCTTCGTCTTTAGCCGTAATGATAGACAATTCTGAGTCTGTTGTGATCAAGTCGCAAGCGTCTACTAGCTCGCCATTAACGCGGCCAGCAATACAAGCTTTAGCTAAACCAGGACCAATGTCGGCTGCGACATCTAATGTTGATACAGAATCTGCAAACTCGCGTTTGCTGCCATCAGGCAATGTAATAATAGGCATTGTATTTCCTTATCCAGTGGTGACCCACACGTAGGGCCACTTGGTAATAATAAATAAAAAAGAAATGCCACCAAACTACAGACATTACAGGAGCCTGAGTTAATAGCGGCATGAGTTTGCATTCTAATTGAAAAGCCCTTTTGCAATCAAGTAATGCGGAGTAATAGAGCTTGTTATCGATAAATTAATTGATATGAACAGCATAATAGATGATCAATACAAAGAAATGCTGATAGTTAATCCCATACTAAGATTTTATATCCTTACTTTGACACTCAACTATAATTTACTCGTAAAGCGTAATTTTGACCCAATTGAACAGGTTTCGGACAATGTTGAAGCTATATAAAGGAGTATGTTATGAATTTAGTCAGCAGAGTGATCAGTTGCCCACATTGTGGACATAATCAGCATGTTCATATAGATACAAGTTGCGGAGATCAAGAATATTATGACGATTGCAGAGTATGCTGTAACCCAATTCACATGACCTTATTAGTGAATGATGCCAATCGCACCATTCAACTATTTATAGATACCGATGATGAGCAACTATATTAATTAACCTACGCTAGTGCTTGGTGTAACATTAAACGATGAACGAAGCTCATCGTTTGGGTTAGACTAGCCTAGCGCTTTTTTAGCTAATATACGTTCTACAGTGTCTACAATAACTTGAGTTTGGCTATCGATTTCTATATTGATTCGATCGCCAATAGTAATATCACTCAAATTAGTCAATTTTAATGTTTCAGGGATCAAGTGCAGCTTAAAGTTGTTATCACTTAATTCACCAACGGTTAAACTACAACCATTAACACCTATAAATCCTTTATAAAAAATATAGTCCATCCACTGTGCAGGTACAGCAAGTGTTATGTTGTAATGTTTATCCGTTTGACTAATTTCTGTCACTTCTGCCATTGTGTGTACGTGACCAGACAAAATATGTCCGCCAATCTCTTTACCGAACGTTAATGAACGCTCAATATTAACTTTGTTACCTGGCTCAACAAAATTCAGGTTTGTCACTTGTAAGGTCTCTTCCATTACATCGAAATAAACACTATTATTCTCAAGTTTAGTGACAGTCAAACAAACTCCATTATTGGCAACACTTGCACCTGTCTCAAGTCCTTGTTGTAGTTCTTCTGGAATATTAACTTCAAATGTTTTTAAACCACTTTGCTCTATAATTGAAACCACTTCACAAGTGGCTTGAACGATACCAGTAAACATATTTTCACTCGTTAGTTATAAGGTTTCTTAATGAATCACACAGGCTTTCAAGCCAAAAAGTTAATCCAATTAGCTTTGCCCGTTTTAATTGCCCAAGTTACACAAACCATGATGGGCTTTATTGACACTGTAATGGCAGGTCGAGTTAGTGCTGTTGATATGGCAGCGGTTGCTATTGGTACTAGTCTTTGGTTACCAGCACTGTTATTTGTGCAAGGACTTATTCTCGCATTTACGCCTGTATTTGCCCATCATCATGGTGCAAATAATCCTAAAGCGATTCAACCTCTCATGTCACAAGCTTTCTATATTGCCATAATTGGTAGTCTGGGTGTGTTGCTGTTCCTCTCATTTGCGCAAACTATTTTCGACATGATGGAATTAGAACCAGAACTTGCTGAGTTAAGTGCTGGATATTTACATGGATTTATGTGGGGTGTTCCAGCGTTTATTTTGTATCAGATACTTAGAGGTTGCTCTGAAGGTATTTCCTATACACTACCGACTATGATCATCGGCTTTGTTGGTTTAGCTGTGAATATTCCTGCTAATTATATTTTTATTTATGGACATTTTGGTGTTCCAGCGATGGGCGGCGCAGGTTGTGGTATTGCAACAGCACTCGTATTTTGGGCCATGATGATTGCTATGATGATTTACATGCAATTTCATCAAAAATTCGCCGAAATCGAACCCTTTAAACGCCTTAATAAACCTAATTGGAAAACCATTTGGGAAATGTTGAAGCACGGTATGCCGATCGCAATGGCATTATTTTTTGAAGTCAGTTTATTCGCCGTCATTGCATTATTGTTAGCTCCACTAGGTGCAACTGTTGTTGCTGGACATCAGATAGCGCTAAATTTTTCATCTATCGTATTTATGTTGCCATTATCTATTGGTATTGCAGTATCTATCCGCGTGGGTTATTACTTAGGACAAGACAAACTCGACATATCTAACTTAGTTACCAAGATAGGGTTATTCATTGCTTTTTCATTAGCCGTCATTACGGCCGTGATCACAGTGTTATTTAAAACCCAAATTGCCCTACTGTATAATAACAACCCTGAAGTGGTCGCGTTAGCTGGTAGCTTAATGTTCCTAGCGGCACTGTATCAGCTATCTGACTCAATCCAAGTGGTTGCTGCAGGTGCATTACGTGGTTATAAAGATACTCAAAGTGCCTTTTATATTACCCTTGTGTCTTATTGGGCTATCGGAATGACGTTAGGTTACTTATTAGCAAGAACCGATATCATTGTACCAGCCATGGGTGCACACGGTTTTTGGATTGGTCTTATTGCAGGCCTAACTAGTGCTGCAATATTATTTGCCCTGCGTCTAAGATACATACAAAAATCTGGGAAATTGAAAGCAGTCATTGAAGAACGCAGTTAATAGCGACTATGAATTTGAATTAACCAAATAAAATCTTAGTTTTACAGCGGAAATTAAATAAATCTTAGCCTTTGTGCTGTAATAAGATTCAATTTGAACAGCAATTCACCATTCAAACAATTTTTTTGTTTTTTTACTTGCATCAAGCGACGTATACCGTAATATATCGCTCGTTCCAAAGATTACATGAATATGTAGTCTTTAAACGATACAACTGTAGCTCAGCTGGTTAGAGCACCACCTTGACATGGTGGGGGTCGGTGGTTCGAATCCACTCAGTTGTACCATTTAAAAGATATTATACAACTGTAGCTCAGCTGGTTAGAGCACCACCTTGACATGGTGGGGGTCGGTGGTTCGAATCCACTCAGTTGTACCATCTTTAACTTTTAAACCAGCGAAAGCTGGTTTTTTTGTACCTCAAAAAAACACCATCAATAATCAATGGTGTTTTGTTGGGGGAGATAAAAATGTTAGTTATGGATTAACTGATACGTCATCTAATAAGTAATCCACTCCTATAGGTAATCCATCAAAATACATAAATAACTCCGCTAATGTACATTCTGGTACCACTAATTCACCTGTGACTGTTTGCCAATCTAGGTTATTGATCAATTCAGCACCTACGCCGTTATACAGTTCACTGTCACCTTCACAACGTGATTTAACCGTAATAGAGATATTGTGTTCAATAGTGCTCATGCTGCTGATTTTAGACCAAGCTGTGATTTGATAAGTCTGACCAGAAGTTACCTTAGGTAATAAATCATATACAGCGCCCTGCCATTCTGCAGTCCTATTTTGAACCAATGCACTAAAATTTCCTGAATGAGCATCGATATCAGTTTGGCTAATATTTGCATCTCCCCATGTTACCCAACCTTGTGTATCCTGTTCAAAATGAGGGTTTGTGATGAGATTATTTGGGTCTTCAAGTAATTCTGTACTTATAGTCACTTCATCTAGATAGATATTTGCATCAATAACAGGTCCATCAAAGTAAACAAATACCTCTTCCAATTGGCAATTTGGTAAGGTTAACGAACCATTTATAGCTGTCCAACCATCATTAGTTGCTTGAACACTGGCTAATTGTTGATATTGCTCTGTTTCACCAGCACAGAGTGTTTTAACTGTAATGTTAACAGAATTGGATTCAATACCTTCAATGCGTGTATATCCATTAATATTAATCAATTGACCCGCTTGAACACGTGATAATAAGTCAATTAACGGTCCTTGCCATGTGCCAGTTCTATTAGATAATAATGCACTTTGAGTCCCCTGATATGCCTGCGCTGAAGTAACTTGTAAATCTCCGCCCCACGCACTCCAGCTATCAAGACCATTTTCAAAATCACTATATTGTATAACCGCGTTAATGGGTTGCGTGATGGCTTCATGTAATACCACGTCATCTAAGTATATATTTACCTCAGGAGATGGCCCTTCAAAATACAATACAGCTTCAATGAAGTTACAATTAGGAATAGTGACCAAGCCGCCAAGTAAACGCCACTCAGTATTGCTGGCTGTCGTCCCTCCTACACCAATATATTGATCCCCAGCAGGACAAGTTACTCGAATAGTCGCTTTTACGGTGGCTTGAGAAGCTGAAATTAAACTCTGTGCAAATAACTGATATGAATTACCCGCTGTTACTATGTTGGTTAAATCTAATGCAGGTCCCTGCCAGGTTTCTGTTCTGTCGACAGCAAGCAGGCTTTGCGACCCCGAATAGGCATTATCAGTTGTTATTGTTAAGACAGGATCACCAAATGGAAACCATTCATGATTAACTTGCTCAAAATCACTATTATCAATTAGATTAGGCCCAAATCCTTCTGTATTCGGCACTAAGCGTTTAGGTCTAAGGGTTAAGCCATCAACAAATAAGTCTATACCTGCTTGTGGGCCTTCTATATATAAAGATGCCGTTAATGAGTCGCAATCAGGTGTTGTAAAGCTTGCCGTAATTTGAGACCAACGAAAAAGTCGAGGAGAGACTGTATCTAAGGATTGGTATATCGCACCTTCACTATCACACTGTGTCATTAAACTTAACGATACTTGTTGATTTCGTGCAAGTACGCGAGTCCAAACACTGGTATCGTACTCTTGAGCGGGTTTTATTACTTCACTGATATCGTAAACTGCACCATGCCAATTTTCAGTACGGTTCTTTACTCTTAATCCACCACGGCCATTTTTTGCAAAAAAAGCGGTTCGTTTAAGTTCACCAGCCCAGGTCGACCAGCCATCAAGGCCGATTTCTAAATTACCGTTAGCGATTAAATTGGGTAGTTGCCCTGCTTCATCAGCTTCAATTCTTAATAAACCATCTGCAACACCAAAATATGCCGGTTTACGTTGATATTCATCATCATAGATAAGTGGATCATCTTCACCAAACTCTCCATCAATCCAGGTGTATTTGTCAGTGAATCCCCATAGCGTAAACGCATCACATTGACGTACATTCATACATGCATTCACAGCACGATGATAAACTTGTTGTTGTATCGCTAGATTGGTGACGTCGTCCCAAGAAAGTGAAGATATTCTAACGTCAATCTCACTAATGTTGACTGATAAGCCAAGATCCGCAAAACGTTGTAAATTTGCAGTCATTTCTTCAGTACTAGGTGCAGAAGCGGCATCTAGGTGCATTTGAAACCCTATTCCATCAATAGGTACACCATCAGCAATTAATTCAGCCATCATGGTATAAACGGCATCTGATTTAGCGTTGATGGAATCAATACCATAATCGTTGTAAAATAATTTCGCTCTTGGATCAGCAGCCCTTGCTGAAATATAGGCATCAGCAATATAAGATTTTCCTAATTTTTTGTAAAAAACTGATTGTCTATAGTTAGCATCGTCACCCATAACCTCATTAACAACATCCCAGGCATAAATTTCACCTGCATAATATTGCATTGTGGTGGTGATATGATTATCAATCATTTGTGCTAGCGTTGCTGCATCAACTTGTTCATTGACAAAATTTGGTGCCTGTCTGTGCCAAACTAATGCGCGCCCTTTAACTTTTTGTTTGTTGTCTTGGGTAACCGCCAACATGGAATCAAAAGCACTAAAATCCCATTCATTAGCGCTAACGGGTTGCAAAGGTCCCCACTTTGCTACGTTCTCCGGAGTAATATAGTTAAACTCAGATGCAAGTAGTGATAAATAATCTTCTTCACCTGAAGCCATGACACCATAACTTGGTGCAGTCCCCACTTTTTTACGTGCTTTTTTACTTGCATCTGCAAGAGTTTCGACATGGCTGAAAAAATTAAACTTTCTCCAATCCGATTTTTTTTGCGGAGCAGCCTCCGCAATATTTATTGTTAACGTGGCTAATGCTAACGCGCATAACCCACCGTTTTTTACATGCTTGTTCATTAACTAATCCTTAAATAGATTCAGTTTTAAGGCAAAGAAAGCCCAAATGATTATTTGATTGTTTTAACTCTTATTCAGTGACTGCTTTTTAAACTGAATAACAAAAAACTAGCATATGGTCTTTTTGACAACAAGTTGAATTTTTAATCTATCTATTTTAAAGAGCACAATACCGATACTGGTAATACACACAAATGATAAGCAATCTGGTTTACTAAATTATTGGCAAATAAAGGCATTACTTAATGTTCAGTAAAATTAAATGATGGCAATTTGGGCTTGATAAAGTTTAATTGTTTATTTTTTCTGATGTGATTTTTAAGCAGATAAATTCACTTAACGCAGTTTCAATAAACAATCATTTTTGAAAGATACCCTTGATGCCCATTACAAAAGGCTTCAAGGATAAAATTTAGATCATTTGTTGGCGATTTGGGGTCAACTTATAAATCAGTTGTCATGTATCTATTCACAATAATTCAGATAGTTACTAAAAATATTGTTTGATCAAATATTGCGTAACTTAGAACTAGCTACACAATACTAGATTTAGCCCGTTATTGAATTTTCGGTATGTTCAAGATTGAAGTTAGAGCAGGTTTATAGCTTAAATCGCGATTCCATAACAATGGATAGTTTGTTCTTTGTGGAATAGGATAATCATTTTTCCAAGACATTGTGTCATGTACTCCCCAAAACGTGACTCGGTCAATTTTATCCTTCTTACGGTAAAACAATTCGAACAAAGCCTGATACCTTTTAGTAAGTTGCACTTGAACCGAATCAGGTAAATCATCACGATATGGGTCTAAATATGCTTTAAACTCTGACAGTTGAAATTGTGGGTGCGAGAAAGCCTGTCCAATGACTTGCCCATGCTTGGTAAATGGTAGTACGTCTATATCTAATTCTGTAATCATTACCTTTAACCCGAGCGCTGCATATGCATCAATTGCCGCTTCAATTTGCTCAATTTCAGGGTAATTAAGTCCCCAGTGGGCTTGAATACCGATACCATCAATTCTAATGCCTTCATCCTGTAGTAACTTGACCATTCGGATGATGCCATCACGTTTATTTGGCCTCCATGCATTAAAATCGTTGTAATATAGTTCTGTTTCGGGTGCATATTCAGCAGCAAACTGATATGCATATTTCACGAGTTTATCCCCATCACCCACGGCCTTAACCCAATTCGTTTGGCGATAATATCCATCCTCACCAATCACTTCATTAACAACATCCCATGCATCGACTTTGCCAGCATATCTTCCTGCAACAAGTTTAATGTGCTGTTTCATTCTGTCTAATTGCTGCTCAGAAGAATTTGCTGAGTTGTCAGGTTGTAAGAAAAACCAATCAGGTGTTTGGTTATGCCAAACTAATGTATGCCCAATAATGAACATCTTATGTTGTAAACCGAACTCAACAAAATTGTCAGCTTCAGTGAAGTCATAATATGAACGAGTAGGATTAACAACTTCAGCTTTCATGGCATTTTCTAACGTTATGCTATTGAACTGAGTCGTAACAATATCGGTCAATTTAGGCGAATTACCGTTGAGGATTGATTCATTTATCGCAACTCCAACTTTAAAGTGGCCATTGTAGTGATTTTTTAAAGTCTCTAAAGTTAGGGTTTGTTCATTATTCGCCACCGTATACCCTGAAAAGAAACACAGACTTGTAAAAATACAGATAATTATTGGCTTAAGATAAACACCACATAGTGAACTGGTAATATTCTTGTAACTTTTTCCCTTGGAACACCTTTGACTATTCAATTTACCCCTCCTTTTGTAATTAGCTTTTCCTCATGAGTGATTTAATAATCCTCACTTTTTTAAGCATATATAACGACGAAGCTAAATGTCAATTTGACTATTAGGTGCGAGAAGATTATGATGTTAAGCAATCGTTAACAGGGAATATTGGGAAAAGGATCAAATGGGCAGCAAACATCTTTGTTTCATAAATATGGTTTTGGTTTTTAGCATGATCTTTTATTTTACTTCTCCTGTTTTCGCTAACCCTGTTCAACCTTATAAAGCCACTCAACAAGAATTTATTCAAAACTCAAGTGATACAAGGTCAATCAACTCTCATTCAAACAACATGGTAAATGTTGCGATAGATACAAAAGCACAATGTCATTCAGATATTCCACCTTTACCTGTTAATCCCACACCAAAATTGATTACTAAAGATCTTGGATTTCTCGAAGGACCAACCTGGTCATCAGTGAAACAACAGTTTTATTTTTCAGAAATGGATTTAGACGGGCCTCAGACATCAGGACCTATTTCAACAATTTATACATGGAGTCATCAAGACGGTGTCAAAAAACTAATCAATGATGTTGGTACGAATGGGTTATACGCTAAAGGTAATGAGTTATACCTGCTTGATCATGCTAACCGTGGTATCAGCAAGATGAATTTGTCGTCATTAAATCAACACGTCATTACTAACCAGTTTCAAGGCCAACATTTTAATTCTCCTAATGATGCCGTCATGGATAAAGATGAAATACTGTATTTCACTGATCCTGATTGGCAGTTAGGGCCACGAGAGCAGCAAACTCCTTATACTGGTGTTTATACGTTAAACAAGCAAGGTCATGCCCAGCTTATTAATAAGTCACTTAATAAACCTAATGGAATCGCTTTATCTAAAGATGAAAAGCACATTTATATCGGGGATTACTCGCATCATATTTATGTTTATCGCTTAACAACGGATAAAACATTAGCAGAAATTACGCAGAAAATTAGCATAGATACACCAGATGGAATGGCTATTGATTGTGCTGGTAATTTATATGCTACAAGTCATAACAAGGGGATTATAAAAATTTATAATAAAAAAGGAAATTTGATTCAGTCAGTGTTCATTGCCCCCAAATTGACTAATGTCGCTTTTGGTGGAAAAGATATGAAAACACTGCTCATTACAACAGGTAATGGGCTATTCAGACTGACAACAAAAGTTCCTGGTTAAAGAACACTTTACTGACGATATCCAAGACCTGTTGCCGCCCAATAAATGCCTCCGTATAAATGGGCTAAAAACAACGGGTCTTGATACACTGCACCCAGATGACCTAAGCCTGTATAAAATGAGCGACCACCATCATAATATTGAAACCATGCAATGGGGTGAAAATCTCCCATCCCATCACCCTGTTTTTCTCCCCAATCAGATTGCGTTTGATAAGTCTGTTCGTCCACGGTTAATAAGTATTGCAAAGATGGTGTATTGGCCTCACTAAAGTCGTACCACTCGTCAGTAAACCAAAAAGAAGCTGGCAATTGTTCAGATCCGACAAAATCAATGGCAGTTTTATTAACGAGCGCAGTTTGCACTGTTGGATGAATGATAAACGTATGGCCAATTAATTTATGGTACCACTCCCAACTGTATTCAGTATCAGCAGCGCTGTGAATACCTACAAAACCTTTACCGCTTTGAACATATGTTTCGAGTGCTTGCTTTTGCTTTTCATTTAAAATGTCGCCACTTGTTGCCAAGAAAATAACCACATCCACATCTACAAGGTATTGTGTATTAATATAATGTGCTTCCTGATGCCAGATAACATTGAAGAAATGTCTCTCGGCCAATTCTTCTATTGCCTTCACTCCATTTAATATAGATTTATGATGCCAACCAGAGGTTTTACTAAAAACCAATACGTTAAATTGCTTTTTAGGCAACGTATCAAACCCCGTTGCATTAACTTGTTTAATCGTACAACACCAAGTTGAAATAAATAATAGAAGCAAAAAACCAAGTAATTTTGATTGATAAAAACTAGATACAAAATCACGAGTTAACTGATAATTTTTACTGATCATAATCTGTTATTCCTAATAGAATTATTTGAAAAGTTAGCAGTTAACTATCAGCTACTAGCAAGCTTATAAAAATTTAGCCCTACTTTATTATTCAAAGCCACGTTAAATAACAAATGGCAGAAGTTTAAAATTAACTTACCTCATTTCAGCAGAGCGGCAATAATTTTGAATAAAATCCACATGATTAGGTAAGCTGTTTACCCTTCTCTGAATTGTTGATTTTATGGTATTTAGAAAACCCGCTAACTCCTCGTCAGACATGTTATCGACGATTGGATGATATTCTTTGGGCATGAGTCCTTGACCAATCATCACTTGTAACCATGACGCTTCGCCAAACAATTCTTGATCTGTTTTATATACTTGTGCACTTTGTACAAACAAATCAATTCTATCTTGTAAGCTTTTTGGTATTTCCATCGATTTACAATAGCGCCAAAACTCACTGTCATCTCGCTGAGTTACATGATAGTGCAGTACAATAAAGTCGCGAATATTTTCGATTTCAAGTCGCATTTTTCGATTAAAGTCATCAACTACAGCTGGTTCCATTTCTGTAGAAGGTAAGCTTTGCATCAATCTAACGACACTTTGTTGAATTAAATGGATACTCGTGGATTCTAGTGGCTCAATAAAGCCACTAGCAAGACCAATTGCTACACAGTTTTTGTTCCAGTGTTTACGGCGAGTACCAGTTTTAAACTTCAGGACTCTAGGTTCATTGAGCTTGTCACCTTCAATGTTTTCAAGCAGCAGGTCTTTTGCTTGCTGGTCTGTCATGTATTTACTACAAAACACTAAGCCATTACCCATTCTATTTTGAAGTGGTATTTGCCATTGCCAACCCGATGGATGCGCTATTGAGCGTGTGTACGGCACTAAGGGTTTAGTTTGTCTTGTTTGCACTGCAATAGCGCTATCACAAGGTAACCAGTGTCGCCAATCTTCGTAACCAGTATGAAGTGCTTCTTCAATGAGTAATCCTTTAAATCCTGTGCAATCAATAAATAAATCGCCGTTGATCTGTTGACCATCAGCTAAGGTCAGCGATTTTATAAAACCGTTTGAATGATTAAGGTTAACTTTTGAAATAGTACCTTCAACACGTTTGGCACCATGTTGTTCAGAAATGGCACGTAAAAACTTTGCATATAAACCGGCATCGGTATGAAAAGCATGGTTGCGGTCTTGATTAGGTAAAGCGGCGAATTTACCTAATCGACTGGCTAAATGTTCAGGGCAATAGTCACCAATGTCACTCGCTAGCCCCTGTTGATAACCTTTGAGCCAAAAATGCTGGAAACCTGCAGCCCAGCAACTTTGGCCAATATAGCCAAACGAGTGCATATAATCTTCATTCACTTGTTTCCAGTTCTCAAAAGAAATCCCAAGCTTGAAAGTCGCATTCGTTGCCGCCATAAAATCTGACTCTTTAATTTTTAACAGGTCATGAAATAAATGAAGCGTGGGGATTGTCGCTTCACCAACACCAACGGTAGGAATGTTATCAGATTCAATTAAAGTGACTGAAATATGCTTTCCTAATAATTTTGAGAAAGCCGCAGCAGCCATCCAACCAGCCGTTCCGCCACCAGCTATAATTACATTTTTAATTTTATTGGACATTGTAATCCCCACTTGTACCTAGATTATTAGGTTATTGTTTTTATTATATATTAAAACTTTAACGCCTTAACTGATTTTGAATTTGCGCACGTAATTTTCTTGCCGTTATTTCATTTAATGGAGATCGCAAAACACCTTGTGCAGATGGTTGGATATGTTCAAAATTACTGTATTCATCGTTAAAAACATAATGATCGAACAATTTTTTCCAAGCATCTTTTTGCACTTTAGGTAAGTCACGGAGACTTAAAATACCGTGCATTAAAGCGTTACTCGGTTGTCCTAAATGCCCCAAGCCTGATGTAAACCAGTAGTTAATTAACACATTAAATGGTGCTAAGGCTTCAACTTGATGCCACCACATGCTAGGAATAATCAACGCATCACCCACTTCTAATTCGACAACTTGAGAAGCGTTAAATGCATGTTTAAGCTTTGGATATCGCTCAAAATCAGGATTTGTTAAATCAGCTAAGCTTATTGGCTGACCTCCAGGAGCAAGATCTATTGGACCAATATAAAGGTTATCTATTTGTTCAGGCGGAAATAAAGTAAAACGACGCCTTCCAACGACTGAACATGCTAAGTTTTGCGCAACATCATAATGCGCTGATATATTTGTTTGATTACCCATCCAGATATTCGTTAATGCATCATCTGGCATGGTATCGATTGTAATTTCTTCCAATAACTCAGGGAAATAGTGCTTAATGCTCGTTGAACCTACATAAATGGTATCGGGATGCGGCTTTGAGATTTGGTCAATGAGTTGTGCTAACACATCATTTAAAGGCAACTGCACAGGATCAAAATTAAATCCTGACAAATCTTTATTATAAAAAACTCGCCCTTGATGGTCGTTGTGTAAATAACAAGCATTAACACTATTACCATCAAATTTTTTACGTAAATAATCCATGGCTTTAAGTAATGACTTTTTACCATGGTGAACAAGTGTCCAGTCACTGGCAAAGTTTTTTAATATGACTGGTTGCTCTGAATATAGCAGTGTTCTGTCGATATTCTGGGGCGTGACACCAGTATATTCACTAATTACTAATTTTTTATTGGCCATATCATTCTCTTCAATCAACTCTGTGAGGGGGTAAGTCAACCTTTGCTGTTAACACTCTGAAGTTAATTGTTTAGCTGTTTATTTTTTCGTTCAATCAGCTTATTAATGTGAGCTTGAGATGCGATAATCATGTAAATGACTTCTAAATAACCTGCATGGTGAAGTCCTAGGAGTTCTGCATCTTCTAATTTGGCTAGTCGTTCTTCATTAATGATATAAAATCCAATTAATTGATGATGAGAGCTATCATTTAATTTAATGTCCATTGACACCGATTCTAATAAATCACAATGGATTAACGCTGCTATAAATTGCTGATTTTCTTGTAAACCTAGGTGTAGGGTTTCAAGCACACTGCCAATATGTTCTAGATAATCACTGTTACCACCTAGCGGAAGAAACAAAGCTGTTCCTTGGTTGCTACTCACTCTCGGAGAGTCTGTATCTAAAGTAATGACACGTTGCATATCAGTAACACCGTCTTGCGCTATTTTTTGATAGCCAATATAAAAAGGCATCCTTTGAACTGATAGTGGGATATAACTCGCTTCCCAGCCGTTTTCAGTTAAAAACAGATTTTCTTGGTTTTTAAAACCAAATAAGGTGACAGGGCTAAACTCGCCAGTATCAGAATGCTTCTGAAATAAGATGGGATAATGGGCTTGCGCAGTTTTGATCTCTGCTAAAAAAGTTGCAGCAAACCATAAATCATCGCCAAGTTTTGCTGAACGCTGAGTATTGATACGTAATTCTTTGTGCTCTACATTATTAAGTAATACATGATTCATCTTATTCTCCCGACAAGATTGCCCTTACCCACAATCTCATATTATTTTGTTTATCTTGGTTAGTTTGTTTTAGTTAGATAGCAGAAAAGCCTTGTTGCCTAACAAGATCTAACAGTTCCCGATTAGATTTCATTCGTTGAGATAATGTTTGTCGCTTACTCATCACATCTTCTAAAAAGGCGATATAACGAGGAGTGATGCCTGAGTTTGGACTCAATAAATGAACTTTTGGATCAGGTGTATTCGCTGTTGTCGCCTCCTTCATCCCCATATAAACATACTGGTAACTCGCACTAGGAAAGAGAGGATTCACGTGAGTAATATCCGCTGCACTTGGTAATTGGTGTTGCCACAGATTGAGTAATGTTTTTAGTGAATCAGGTACTGAGCTTAATGTTTGATGATCGCACCAATATTGGCTATCTCGTCGCTTGGATAAGACATAGTGCAATTTTAAAAATTCGATAATTTGCTGCCAATGTAACTTCATGCGCTCATTAAAACGTTCAGTAACGATTGGAAGAATTGCCATATCTGTTGGAAATTGTTGTGCAATTTCAATTGCAGACTGTTCAACAAGCGCAATGGCAGACGCTTCAAGTGGTTCTATAAATCCCGCAGACATCCCTACTGCAACACAGTTTTTATGCCAGAATTGGCGACGAAAACCTGGTGAAAAAGCAAGATGTTTAAATGACAAATTTTCTAGTTGCTGCTCAGATAAATTAGGCGTACTTGTCGCGATATAGCGCTTAATTTCAGTTAAGGCCTCATCCTTTGTTTGATGAGAAGATGAATATACATGACCTACACCCCTTCTTGTTTGTAGCCCAATATCCCAAATCCACCCCGCACTTACAGCTGTTGATAACGTACTTGAGTTTATGCTGGCTGTAGTGTCGTTAGGGATTTGAACCGCTATTGCACTGTCATTAAATAATATTGATTTTTGACACGCTAATGGGATCTTGTAATGCTGGCCTAATAACAATGAATGCTGACCGCTGCAGTCAATGAACAAATCACCTTGAATCTTTCTATCCTTGTTACTTGAATCTTTAATCGTCACTGATTCAATATGCCCATGGCGGCAAGTAACGCTATTATTTTCAGAATACTCGGTATCTGAAATTTGAACATCTACGCATTGGTTTACGTTATTTATACCAATCACATTAGCAGCGATATGACTCACCTTAAGTCTATTCACGCAATGTTGTTTTAATAAGTTTGCAAATTTTGCTGCATCTAAATGGTATCCATAATTACAAACGAATTGGTACTCTGGGGTTGATATTTGCTTAGGTGCGAGATTTTGCTGACATAACTGGGTTTGATATCCCATAGCATCAGCAAACTTGATATCAAACGGTAACTTATTTTTTACCGTTTGATATTGCTTGAAAGCATCGGTAAAGGGGAAGTTAATTAGTGAAAATGGATGGTAATAACTATGAGTGACAGAATTATCACTACCACTAGTATCACTCACATTCCAATTAATAAACTTTGAGGCTTGTTTGAAACTTGCATCGCACTCTGTTAAAAACTCAGCCTCACTAATACCTATATCTTGTAAAGTTTGACGCATTGAAGGCCACGTCCCTTCACCGACACCGATTGTTGCGATATCGGGCGATTCGATTAAGGTAATAGTGACAGCATCATGAGTTATTTTAGAAGCCAAAATTGCAGCGGTTAACCACCCCGCAGTTCCGCCCCCAACAATAACGATATTTTTAATGGCTGTTGAAGTCATGTTGTGATCCACCAGATAAACATTCAAATTAATCGTACTGGCTCATCTACCGAAATAGATGAGCCAGTGACGCATTGTTAGAATGTATATCTAACTCCTAAGCCATAACGTGCTCCTGTTTGAGTTATTTTATACACTAACTGATCAACACGACCGTATTCTTTCACGTACTCTTCAGTCACGTTAATACCTTCTAAGAATACTGTTAGGCCTTCTACAGCAGGGATGTCATAACTTACGTTGAAATCTATCTGATAATATTCGTCAGTATAAATAGGCGCAGTTAAATCACCATTTACACGACGCTCATTTAAAAATGCATCACGCCAGTTATAAGCAACGCGCGCTTGTAAACCATAATTATCGTAGAATAAAACTAAGTTGGCCGTATCACTTAACCCAACTAATGCTTCGGTGTCTTCTAGCGAATTATTATCGTATTCAAGATCTGAGTTAACCATGGTGTAGTTAACGATACCGCCAAAGCCAGTTTCGCCAAATAAATGCTGAACATTAAATTCGAAGCCATCAATGGTGTGTTCTTCATCGCCATTAACAGGAACATTCAAGTTAAATGTGACTTCGTCGTCGGTAGCAGGATCTCCAATAATTGTTCCGCCATCTAAGTTACCGTCTGCATCATAGTTTGGTTGAACATTCGGATCATTTTCATAATTTTCGAAAATATACTCACGAATTTCTTCGTTCGTTGCACCAGCACCCAATGCAGCCACCGCTGAATCAAACTTTTGTCCACTTAATGGATTTGATAAATTGAAAATATTAGAGGTGGTTGTTCCGGTACGGATCCAATTCGAAACATCTTTTCTAAAGTAACCAACAGAGGCATAGCTGCCTTCATCGTAATACCACTCACCGGTGAAGTCGTAGTTAATTGATTCTAAAGGTTCAAGTCCTGGATTTCCTGAACTACCAGAGTAACCACTTAAACTGCCACCAGTATTAATTGAAGTTCCACCTAGCAAATCATTGTAACTTGCACGTGAAATGGTTTTACTTGCAGCAGCACGCACCATAACATCATCAGTGACTGATAAATTGAAGTTTAAATTAGGCAAGAATTGGTCGTAATCAGCTGATTGACTCAAAGATTCAATACCTGTGATACCTGTTACCGAAGTTGAGGTTGCTTCGGTCCATTCAACACGGCTATAACCTGGAGCAGACGCTTGTGAGAACACATCTGTTTGTTCATAGCGTAATCCTACGTGAACACTAAAAGGCATATCCGAGATTTCGCCAAAGTAGTTGGCTTGCAAATAAGCAGCTGTAGTTTTCTCTTCTGTAAAGCGGTTTGTTCCCGCATCCCATTGCGTTGAAGCACAGAATTGACCTTCACCATTAGGGCCTGATGCCGCGCCAGGGGCAGCCTGACAATCACCGTATAAACCATCAACATTCGCTTCAGGATCAGCAAGTTCTGCAGCATTAACAATCTGGTCGAAATCGGCATAAAAGATTTTGTTGAATAGATCATATTCTTCTTGCGTAGGCGTTCCTTCGAAATTGCCTGGTGTACCAGAAAATTTATCTAAGATAGTGTCTTCAGTCCAATCAATACCAGCGAAGTCACCCACCTCACCAACACCACCCCAATCTGGGCGCTGAACTTGAGTATGACGATAATGGTTATTCACTTTATTGTAAGCGACACCAAAGTCGATATTTAAATCTTCATTTAAGTGATATTTACCACTTAATTGAGTTTGCTCAATATCAGAAGAGTATTTGTCATTAGCAAACCAACTTCCCGATAAACGCATCGTGCTAGGATTAAAGTTTTCGATATTACCAGTCGCAATCCCCGGAAGACTGCCGGTTAAATCAAGACCTGTACGGCTACGGGTATAAGAAGGAAGTTGTACGTTATTTCGTGTTCCGTGCCTAGGATCACTCGCTTCCATCGCCGCTGAGGAGTTATGATAGTCTAACGTTAAAGACAAATCGTCAGTCACATCCCAATCTAAATTGATACCAATAGAATCTGTTGTTTCTTCACGGCCCCAAGCACCGACAGTTAATGACGTATCTTGTAAATCTGCAGGACTATTGATGTTATATATTTCAGAGTAAATCTCAGGCCACGCGTTAGGTTCTCCGCTCCAAACAGATTCACTTCTATCACCAGCATAGTTGAACCATACAGATGCATCAGTATGCTGTTCTTCGATGTTATTTCTAAACGTAGTGTAATCGACTGTTGCAGTGAAGTTTTCAACTGGGCGATATTGCAGAGTTACTTGACCGTTTATGCGTTCGCGTTGACGTTCTTCAAAGATATAACGAGGTTGTTGTGCATTTGAGTAAATACCGGAAGTTGGACGATTTGTACCACCTTCAGCACCTGCAGGAACACCACCCCAGCCAGTATTAGTATAGTCACTTGCACGATAGCCTTGATCTTGAAGGAATTGCTGCATGCCACTTTCACGTTCCTGATAACTGCCTGAAATGGCAATACCAAATTTATCATCAGCAAAAGTTTGTGAATAAAGACCACTTAGCTCTGGTGTTGTACTGGCTTTATCTGATGACTTATCTTCAATTGCTTTACCACTGATAGTGGCTTTTAATCCTGGATTATCAAGTGGTTTAAAAGTAGTAAGATTAATCGTTGCACCAATACCACCTGATGTAACACTGGCATTAGAGGTTTTATAAACTTGCACCCCATTAACACTTTCAGCTGCAACGTTGGCAAAATCAAACGTTCTGTCGCCTGTTGTGTTTGGTAATTGACGGCCATTTAAAGTAATTAAGTTATTAGCAGCGCCAAAACCACGTACAGTGACACGACTGCCTTCCCCACTAGCTCGGTCAATGGATACACCAGTAATACGCTGTAATGATTCTGCTAAGTTGGTATCAGGAAATTTACCGATATCCTCTGCAGAAATTGCATCAACAACACCTTCTGATTCACGTTTAATATCCATGGCTCTTTCTAAGCCTCCACGAATACCGGTAACGGTAATGACTTCAACTTCTTCATCAGCGTAGCTGTTATTAGCAGCCATTGAACTTAATGCTGCCAGAATCGAAGTTGTTATAATCGTTTTGTTAAAC
Source organism: Shewanella japonica (assembly GCF_002075795.1). Lineage (NCBI taxonomy): Bacteria > Pseudomonadati > Pseudomonadota > Gammaproteobacteria > Alteromonadales > Shewanellaceae > Shewanella > Shewanella japonica. Next base: position 2,408,279 of record NZ_CP020472.1, on the reverse strand, counting down.
ATCTAACTCTCCCCTTTTCTTCATTATTGCCAAATCGGCAATGACTCCTTTTTGGTTTACACAAGCCAATAAAAAACTTGAAAACCTAATTATCATTATCAATAAAGAGTGCTAACAAAGACTGCTATCGGTTTAGATGTTATTAAATAGTTAAAAACATTAACTATCAAGTCCTTACCGATACTCTGTACATTTATTGCTTCATAAGCTGTAAAAAATTGACTACAGCTTTAATTCTCGTTGACATCGTCTGTATTGACTTAATAATTTAATGTCAACTTGACCATAACTAAAATAAGCAAAAAAATTTGCTCTAATGCTAGTCATACGCGGTTATTGGCAAAATCTTGCCATTTATATCGTGTATTAATTCTGTTTTCTTTACGCATCTCAGATGGGTTTTTCCTGATGACAAACTAGAGTCATGATAAAACAACCACCATTTTTCTTGATGAAATACAATTGAATGATGATTCGTCCATCCTAAAACTGGATTTAAAATCACACCTTGATAAACAAATGGTCCATAAGGGTTATCTGCTATGCCATAAGCAATTTTATGGGTATCACCTGTCGAATATGAAAAGTAATACTTGCCTTGATATTTATGTAGCCACGATGCTTCAAAAAAGCGTCTCTCGTTATCACCTGTTGTGATTGGAGCGCCTGATTCATCAACAATCACAATATCTTTTACAGGCTCAGCAAGCGTTAACATATCGTCTGATAATTTAGCCATTTTTGCTGGTAACGCAGGCTCATTATCAGCTGGGTAGCTATCTTGAATACTAAATTTACCATCACGCCAGTTTTGTAGCTGACCGCCCCATAAACCACCAAAATAAAGGTAATAACTGCCATCATCATCTTTAAACACGGCGGGATCGATACTGAAGCTCCCTTCGATATAGTTTTCCTGTGCTTTAAAAGGCCCAGATGGCGTGTCACTAATCGCAACACCAATTCTAAAAATACCGTCATAATCACGAGCTGGAAAATAGAAATAAAATTGACCCGATTTTTCTGCGGCATCAGGTGCCCATAGTTGCTTTGAAGCCCATTTAATGTCTTCTAAACTTAATGCCACGCCGTGATCAGTCACTTCTTCACTATGGTTATCTATCGAAAGAACATGATAATCACGCATAGCAAAATGGTCGCCATCATCATTTATCGCACTGTCGGTCTCAATATCATGTGAAGGGTAAATATAAATCTTTTCGTTAAATACATGAGCCGAAGGATCTGCTGTATAAATATTAGTGACTAAAGGCGGATTCTTTGGCTTAAAAGATCCCGCTTTCTTTAAGTCAAGTTGTTGTTTACGCTCAGCATCACTCATTTCAGCTTCTGGTTTCTTTTCCGATTCCATGTTGTTTACATCTCATCCATTATTAAACGTTGGCAAACTTGTTATAGAAACAATCCTTACCGTCTATATTCTGTAGCGATTAACAAGTCTTTGCCTATTGCTGCTCAGTCCCTATCAATTTGAGTTGAATTTTTTTAACTTCAACTTCTGTTAGCTTGTATTTCGCAATCACAATTAAACAAATGACAGTGCAAATCACAGGTATGCCGGCAAAGGCTAATAATATGCCAGACAAGGTTTCATCTGTTTGTTGTTGATTGGGTATATAGTTATAAGCCGACAGCATCCATCCTGCTAATGCTCCGCCTATTGCGAAACCAAATTTGATAGCTAATAAATGGCCCGAAAAAGTAATTGCAGTCAGGCGTCTACCTATCTTTTCAACACCATAGTCAACGGTGTCTGCCACCATTGAAAACATAATGGGCGTAATAATCATGTGTGCAAAATTAGCAATAAAATAGATGATAAATATCAGCAGTATTTGATCGTTAGCAATCACGTAAAATAAGCTATGAGAGATAATGACAACAACTAAAGCAACCTGAAACAACACCTTTTTTTCAAAGTATTTAGATAAGAAATTTGTTGAAATTGCACCTAGAACAGAGCCAATAGCTGCTACTGTTAAAAAGTTTGATAGAAGGCTCTCGTCACCCACATAATATTTAATGTAATGCGGTGCGACAGATGCACGGATCCCTATGAGTGTTAACGTCGCTAAACTTATAATGGCTATCACTAACCATTGGTCATTCTTAAATAATTCGAAGAAGTCTTTATAAATGTGTCTAAAGCTTTTTCTCTCTGTTACCTGAATAGTTTCTTTCGTCATTTTAAAACATAACAAGAAGCAGCTTGCAGCTAAGGCTCCCATGAACACCATTGCTAATGGATAACCTTTGGTATCAGAACCTTGACCAAAAAACTCAACTAATCTAGGAATTGCCCATACGATAATCACTAACGCAGCCATAGCCATTGCAAATCGGTAAGACTGTAATGACGTTCTTTCCTTAGGATCATTAACCATGACACCACCAAGTGCGCCATAAGGAATATTGATTGCGGTATAACAGGTCATCAATAGTCCATAAGTGATATAGGCATAGATAAGTTTTCCAGTGGCATCAAAATCAGGAGTAATGAAGGCTAAACACGCTAAAACACCATAAGGAATCGCAAGAAACAAAATATAAGGACGATACGATCCCCAACGGGTTCTCGTTCTATCAGCAATGCCGCCCATGACTGGATCAGTAAATCCATCAAATAACCTGACCGACAGCAATAAGGTACCCGCTGCAGCTGCAGACAGGCCATAAACATCGGTATAGAAAATCAACATGAAATTAGCGACCATTTGAAACACGATATTACTGGCAGTATCACCTAACCCATACCCCATTTTTTCTTTGATGGTCAGCTTTGCGTTTTCCATTTATTCCCCAGCCAAATGTAATTAACTTGTTATAGTCTAAAATACTATATGGTTAAAATTAGATTGTAAATACCTTTTAATGAAAATTTAACCATATAGTAACAACAAGCTTGATGTGGAGTAATATAAAGAGAAATTAACGGCTAACTAGAATGTGCTCAGCGTTATTGACTAGTTACGACAATGATAAAAGACATTGACAAGAAGACATTCATTTCTTCGCGTTCAAGATTTGAAGCGGCTGACTGAGGATGGTTAACTTAGTAAAGTTTAACGTAACCGTATAAGGACATTATTATGAGTAAAAGCATTCAAGGGTCTGATTTAACGGTACCTGATAAAGGCGTTTATAACGCAATAAAAAAGGCGATGTATTCATCGCCCTTATAATTAGAAACTTATTCTTTGTCGTAGCCATTTGGATTGGCAGATTGCCAACGCCATGTATCTTCCATCATTTGTTGCAATGTACGAGTGGCTTTCCAATTAAGCTGTTTATTGGCTTTCTCAGCATTGGCCCAGAAAGCCGGTAAATCACCAGCACGTCTTGGACTAACTTCATAAGGAATGGCTTTTTTTACCGCTAATTCGAAAGCGCTAACAATTTCAAATACTGAAACGCCATTTCCTGTACCTAAATTGAACGCTTCAACCCCGGTAAATGCAGGATGACGAGTTAACCAATTCATCGCTGCTACATGACCTTCAGCAAGATCCATTACGTGTAAATAATCTCTCTCACAAGTACCATCTTTAGTCGGATAATCATCGCCGAAGACACTTAACTTTTCTCTTTTCCCAACCATAACTTGTGCGACATATGGCAGTAAATTGTTTGGTATTCCTTTAGGCGACTCGCCAATCTGACCACTCTCATGTGCGCCGATCGGATTAAAGTACCTGAGTGACACCCCTCTAAAATCGGGATTTGATGCAGCGGTATCGGCCATAATGCGCTCAACCATTACTTTAGTGGCACCGTACGGACTTGAAGGCGTACCTAATTTCATCGTTTCAACATACGGAACATCATTTTCTTCTCCGTATACTGTAGCCGATGAACTAAAAATAAAATTATGCACATTATGTTCAGCCATCACTTCCAGTAAGCAAACAGAACCATGCACATTATTTTGATAATAAGCCAATGGAATTTGTCCTGATTCACCAACTGCTTTTAATGCAGCAAAGTGAATGACTGTATCAATATTATTTTGACTAAATAATGATTTAAGCTGCGACTTATCTCTGATATCACCTTGAATAAAATGAACAGACTTTCCAGTTAGGTTTTCAACTCGCTTAATCGATTCTAGGTTTGAGTTAAATAAATTATCAAAAACAATTACATTACAATCATTTTCGAGTAACGATAAAACCGTATGCGAACCAATATAACCCGCACCACCAGTGACTAAAACGTTCATTTCTATTCCTTGTGAAATACTTTTACTTAAATGTGCTATTTACTGAGCGTAATTTTGAACGTTAATGACAAAATTAGCTAATAAAATTAAGTCTATCGTAAAAATGTACCTTTATACAGATTGTTTTTTGTTAACGATATGCAGTATTCACCAAAGAATGATTAACAATGACATGCTGACTGAGGCCTACCCACCCTCGTCACGAGTAACAAAATGGTTACAAAGTGAACTGTATAAACCTTTGAACTTCACCTTAAATATGAATTTAGTCGTACTTAACAAACCTTAGAAATTATAATAATCGAATTTAAATGATTGATTATTGGAAACAATAAGTGATCTAAAACGCAGCATATTATGTATACCTAATTGACACAAAAAATTACACATTGAAACAGTCACCTTTTAACAAAGCGTGTAACATACTCGTATAATATCTATAACCATAATATTTAAGCGGGCATTTGGCCTGTATAAGCTTCAACAAGAGGAAGTGTCGTGGCTACAGCAAAACAAATTTTATTCCCAATAGGGATCATTGGTGTAGGTCTTTTGATTTCAGGCGTGTTTATTTCAATGCAAAAACCACCTGAAGAAAAGCCACCAATAGATAATACGCCTCTCGTATCAATTGAAAAAATACAATACCAACCAATGACGTTTACTGTCAGTTCTTACGGGGTTGTTAATGCGAAATACCATACTGAAATAGTCGCTCAAGTCAGTGGTGAAATTACCTATCTATCAGATAACTTTGTTAAAGGCGGCTTCATCAAAAAAGGAGATGTTCTAGCCAGAATTGATCCAAGTGACTATGAATCAGCGCTGTTAGATGCACAAGCCAATCTTGCATCAGCAAAAGCGACATTAGTACAAGAAAAAGCAAACGCTCAAGTAGCCGAACGTGAATGGGCAGAAATTACTGATAGCAAACCCAGTGACTTAAGTCTTCGTAAACCACAACTGGCACAAGAGATTGCTAAACTAAAAAGCGCTGAAGCTGGACTATTACGGGCTAAACGCAACCTTGAACGTGCCATTATTAAAGCCCCATACGATGCGCTTATTGGCAGTCGTAACATAGGTCTTGGCACTTACGTCAGTAATGGCGCTTCAATTGGGTTGGTTTATAGCACAGACAAAGCGGAAGTGAGATTACCTCTCGCAGATAAAGAAATGCAATATCTTGACCGTAAAGGTGCCAATGCTGAAGTTAAACTTGTTGGTAATTTTGCCGGTGAAAAGCAAGAGTGGATAGGCACTATTGTCCGCAGTGAAGGCATTATTGATAGTAAAAGTAGAATGACCTACCTCGTGGCTGAAGTCGATGATCCTTATGGTCTTAAAGGGGAGCATAAAGAGTTACGTTACGGCACTTATGTTACAGCACATATTGGTGGAACCCATGCTGGTGAAGTTGCTGTGGTTCCAAGGCACCTTATAGTAAATGGTCTTGTCGCCACCATGGATAAAGAAAATAAGCTGCGTTATTTACCCGTTAATATCATTCGACAAGATGGCAGTAACGTCATTATTTCGAGTGGATTAGAAAATGGTATGAACATTATCACTTCAGCCCTAGATTATCCTGTTGAAGGGATGTCAGTTGCTTTACCACAGGATAAGGTTTTACAAACTGAGCCAACAATTGGGGTGAATTCTGACACCGCTGTAGCCATGGAAGACAAGGAATAATTCATGGAAGATACAAATAAAGGCTTAATTGCTTGGTTTGCTCGTAACAGTGTTGCTGCAAACTTACTGATGATCATTATTTTACTTGGTGGTTTACTGACTGCTAATACGATTCGTAAGCAGTTCTTCCCTGCCGTTGAAATTAACTGGATTGAATTTAGTGCAGTTTACCCTGGCGCAGCACCGCAAGAAGTTGAAGAAGGTATAACAGTAAAAATTGAACAAGCACTTGAAACAGTTCAAGGTTTACAACGTGTCATCACCTACTCTAACCGCAACCAAGCAAACGGCTACTTCAGGATTGAAGACTCTTATGACCCACAGATTGTTTTAGATGAAGTAAAATCTGAAATTGGTTCTGTATCAACCTTTCCTGCGGGGATGGAATTTCCAAAAGTTGATCGAATTAAAATTCGTCAAGAAGTCATGTATTTAAGTTTGTATGGCGATCTATCTCAGCGACAACTAAAAGATTTAGGCGAAAAAATCCATAAAGAGATCATGCAATTACCGAATGTGAATATTTCGGAGTTTTATGGTGGCTTAAATTACGAAATCAGTGTCGAGGTAAGTAAAGACCGTTTGCGTGAATTTGGTCTTAACTTTAATGATGTTGCAGAAGCTGTGCGTGGCTACTCACGTAATATGTCTGCTGGACAAATCAAAGCTGAAAACGGCTATATAAACTTACGTGTTGAAAACCAAGCTTATGTTGGTTATGAATTTGAAGATTTGCCACTGTTAACCTTAGATGATGGTACTAACCTTTTATTAGGCGATGTTGCCACGGTTAATGATGGATTTGAAGAAGGTATTCAATACTCAAAATTTAATGGACAAAATGCCGTCACTTTTTTTGTCGGAGCAGCAAAAAATCAAAGTATCACCGATGTTGCTGACACAATGAAGGAATACATTGCTAAGAAACAAGCGCTGTTACCAGAAGGTGTAACATTAGAGCCCTGGGTAGATATGACCTATTACCTAGATGGTCGGTTAGATTTGATGCTAGATAGTATGAAAACAGGTGCTGTTCTTGTGTTTTTCATGTTAGCGCTATTTTTACGTGTCAGGCTCGCTTTTTGGGTAATGATGGGATTACCTGTTTGTTTCCTTGGTACCCTTTTATTTATGCCAATGGGTTTTATTGACGTGACAATCAACGTCATTAGTTTATTCGCATTTATTCTCGTCCTCGGTATCGTGGTAGATGATGCCATCGTCATGGGCGAAAGTGCTCACACAGAATGTGAAGAAAATGGCCAAAACATAGATAGTGTTATTAGAGGGGTAAAACGAGTTGCTATGCCTGCGACATTCGGCGTACTGACCACCATTGCCGCGTTTTTACCTATTACTTTAGATGACGGACCTTCATCCGCCTTTGGCCAAGCAATCGGCTATGTCGTCATATTGTGTCTATTATTTTCTTTAGTTGAGTCAAAGCTGATTTTACCTTCTCACTTAGCCCATATGAACAAACCCAAAGTTGTTCAACCAGGTTCAAAGAATCCGTTGGATTGGCTGAGAAATGGGGTCAATTTCATTCAGAAGAAAATCGAAACTAATCTGACTTGGTTCATAAAAAACGTTTATAAACCAAGCCTTACTGTTGCGGTTAAATACCGTTATGCGGTTATTGCAACCTTTGTGATGTTAATTGTTATATGCGCATCATTATATATCAGTGGATTAGTTAGATTTATTGGCCAACCTAAGATCCCACATGATTTCCCTCGCATCAGCTTGGAAATGAATGTCGATGCTGCGGAAACAGCAACATTAGATGCAGCTCACTCAATCGAAAAAGCCCTACGTACCGTTGAAAAGCAGCTAGAGGATCAATATGGTCAAGGCATGATTGCAGAGCTACAAGTTGAATTACAAGGTCGTACTCGTGCGGAAGTAAGAACTAAGCTTGTTGATCCATCTTTACGTCCTATCAATACATTTGAAGTCGCAGAGATGTGGCGCCAAGCAATGCCTAAAATCCCAGGAGTCAAATCGTTTACTGTTCAAGATAGTTTATTTGGCGGTGGACGTGATGACGGTGATATTAGCTTTAGGTTGGAAGGAAATGATGAACAACAACTGTTAGCTGCTTCTCAAGCATTAAAAGACAAACTTAACACCTTAAAAGGTGTCAGTGACGTCAATGACAGCCGCCAATCTTCAGCCAAAGAAGTTCAATTTGATTTAAAGCCGTTAGCCCATAGCTTAGGTCTTACCTTAGCCAATATTGCATCGCAAGTAGGTAACAGTTTTTATGGTCTTGAGGCGCAACGTATTATTCGCAACGGTGAAGAAATTAAAGTGATGCTTCGTTATCCTGAGGAACAACGTAATTCTATCGCCTTGGTTCAAGATGTATTAATCAAAACCCCACAAGGCGCAGAACTGCCTTTATCTGAAGTGGCTAACATTACTGTAGTACAAGGTGTGAGTAGTATTCGTCGTGAAAATGGTAATCGCACCATCAATGTATGGGCTTCAGTTGATGCAGAGCAAGCAGAGCCTTTCAAACTGGCTAAAGATATCCGCGATAACTTTATGCCAGAGTTGTTGGCCAAATATCCTCGTGTAAAAAGTGAAGTCTCAGGCAGTATTCAAGAGCAGCTTGATAGTGCAGACACTCAAATGCGTGATTTTATTATTTCAATGCTAGTGATATATAGTTTGTTAGCGATTCCGCTTAAATCCTATGTGCAACCTTTTATGATCATGTCAGTGATCCCGTTTGGTGTGATTGGCTCTATGTTAGGACATATCATATTAGGCATTGATTTAAGTGCCCTATCGGTATTCGGGATCATCGCCGCTGCAGGTGTTGTAGTCAATGACTCCCTCGTTATGGTCGATTATGTCAATAATTCCCGTAAACAAGGCATTAAACTGAATGAAGCTGTTATTAATGCAGGTTGTCGCCGCTTTAGAGCGATAATGTTAACGTCATTAACCACATTTATAGGGCTTGTACCTATTATGACGGAAACAAGCATGCAAGCTCAGATGGTTATTCCCATGGCTGTCTCATTAGCATTTGGCGTGTTGTTTGCGACTGTGGTTACCTTATGTTTAATCCCGTGTTTGTATATTGCGATAGAAGATATGCGACGTATTGCACGTAAGATTTATCATCTTTATGTACCACAAACAAAGGAACAAGCATTAGCAGAGCTTAATTCGTTAACGAATAGTTCAAGCTAGCAAGGGATTAACTTCTGAATTGGCCTGAAAAAGAATTAACGGCTAACGATTAAAAAAGCGAAACTTAGGTTTCGCTTTTTTTATTACTTTTAAACCTGTCTTTGTCGATTTGTCATATAACTAGGTTATATTAACTCGCGCAAAGCATTATTAGTGTTAACGAAAACGAAAATTTAATCTCAGCAGTGCTTCACTTCTTTCAAAGGAAAATTATCACAATGCAAGCAAGTGTTCCCTTCAAAAATAGGTTGTTCATAGTCGTACTTTTAACCTGGTGCGTATTACTTTCCGCCAATGTTAACGCAGACAGTCAAAAAGCAGCTAAACAGCAAAATGTTCTATTAATCTCTATTGACGGTTATCGATACGATTACAATCAGCTACATAACCCTCAAGCACTTAATCAATTTGCTAAGGATGCCGCAACGGTTGAGTTATTCACTCCGGCTTTTCCTACAGTAACTTTTCCTAATCACTTAACTTTAGTGACCGGTCTGTATCCGGCAAATCACGGTATTGTGTCGAATCGTTTTTATAATCCAGTATTAAAACGTGATTATGCAATGAATATTCATGAAGCAGTCACCGATGGCCAGTTCTATCAAGGTGTGCCTTTATGGTCTTTGGCCCGTCAACAAGGATTAAAATCTGCCACTTATTTCTGGCCAGGGTCTGAAGCTAAAATTGCTGGCTTTAGACCTAATTACTGGCTTAAATATGATGGCCGAACCCCAAATGAGCAACGCATTCAACAAGTCGTTGAGTGGTTTTCATTACCAGAAAGCGAAAGACCACAATTCGTTACCTTATATTTTTCGGATGTTGATAGCGCAGGCCATCATCACGGCCCAGAGTCAACACAGACATACAACGCAGTGCAATACATTGATAAACTTATTGCGAGTTTACTTAAACAAATAAATGACTTACCGATTGATATCAATGTCATCATCACTTCAGATCACGGCATGGCTAAAGTAGATGAATTTGATAGAATTTACACTGATAAATTAGTGGGTAAAGTCGCTGATTTAAAGGATAAGTTTATCTTTAATAATGATGCTGCCTTCTCATTAGTCACAGCTATAGGAGAAAATAAAAAGCAAGATTTAGCTAGGCTGAAAGCGCTTGTGGAAGAGGTAGAAGGTTTAGCGTTTTATTTACAAGCTGAAATGCCAGAACGCCTCCATTTTAGTGGAAACCCTTCAATTGGTGATGCCGTTATTATTAGTAACAATCACTATATTACTTCCACAGATGCAAAACCTGGCGTGATCGGAAAGCATGGCTATGATCCACAAACTATTCACGATATGAATACAGTTTTATACGCCAAAGGGCCTGCATTTAATCAGGCAACAATTGCTCAAGCAGATAATATTCATCTCTACCCTTTGATTGCCAATATTTTAGGGCTAACGATACCCGATGATATTGATGGTGAGTTACGTTTTTTGTCGCCTTTGCTGCGCAAACCGTAACTCTATGACTTAACGGATCCCCTATTTGGTGATAAAAAAGCCTGTTGTCATCAACAGGCTTTTTTATCACCAAAGAGTAGACAATATAGCGATAGTTACTTAGCTTCAGATTCCATTATTTTATGATAAAGCGCATCTTTCATTTCAACGCGTTGTTGTTTTAAATCATGGATTGCATCATCGGCAATTGGCGAGTCTTTGAGCTCTAAATCACGTATTTGTTTATCGAGTTCATCATAACGCTTTAAAATCTCAGCAAAGTTCGCATCACTACTGTTTAGTGCAGTGATTGTGTCTAAATGATCTGGAAATTCATTTCTAAGAGAGTGATTTTCACCTAACATAAAAGCCTCATTTGATTATTAAATAAACCATGTTCGTTCTTTATAAATTTACAAGAATAAATCTAACGTATTTAGAATGTAGATCACACAGTTTAAAATTCAATCAAATAATGCCACTTTTGACGCTAAGATTTACAAGAAAGTGTTTTTAATTAAATACAGTAATTCAAAAGAACATATTTTTTGCCTATAAAGCAGGCGTTTGCAAGGCAATTTTTAGCGCTATTACTGGATTACTGTTAAGCTTACTGGTAAATATTACTCTTTTTCTCATCCGTCGTTATGGTTCTAACATGCAATTAATTGAGTCGCCACATTTTGGCCAAGTGACAATTATTGGCAATGCCAACGGAGATTGGCAAGCATCTAAAAAAGGCTACTCGATAATTTTTAATGGAACTGTTGCTGAAGGAGAGCATATTATTATTATTTGTAATGGCCCTTTTGCAGGTTCAACAGAAGATTTTGTCGTTACCGGCCACCATAATAAATGGTTAAGCACTCAACTTTCCGCTACTGCTCATGAACTTCAAAGCAGATTGAATTGCTGGCCTTCTTCTGGACTGGCATGTTTTATCTTATTTAGTCGTTTAACGATTCCCCTTTCATTAACAAGAATGTCGTTATTGCCTAATTTAGCCCGTAATAACACCATGACAAAAAACGAGCACCTGCCTTGCGTTGTTCATAACTGGCTTGGAGAAAGAAGAATCGCACTAAGCCAAATTAAAGAGTCACCAAGATCACAAATTAATTGGCCTGCTTTATTGTTATCATCAGATAACAATAAAACCCTCTATCGTGCAGTAGACGTCACATCAGAGCAAAGCATTAACGACTCTCCTTTTACCCTACTAGCTAAAATTGCCAACTTACAATCAAGCACACCTGAAGGTGTTATAGCGCTAGAGAAACTAGCGAATTTACCGTTATCACACTGGTTAGCATGTTCTACACAATCTAACTTATTAGACGTAGAACCCCTTTTCTTTAACCAACAACCTGAAAAAAACGCAGGCATATGGTATTTGTCTGACAATCACGCATCACAATATCTTGACTCAATTCGCTTATCGTTAGCACTCTGTCAGCAAGCATTATTGAAATAAACAGCGTTACAACACCATTGTCTTATTTATCATTTTAAGGATCTCTGTTAAACATATCTAAGTAAGTATCAATATTGAGTACACACATCGACCACTATGTTGAAAAGGATATCAAATGAAATGGACGCCAATCGTTGCCGCTTTATCGGTTTGTCTTGTAAATCAGGTTGATGCTAAAGAGCCTAAATTAATCTTACAGATCACTGTTGACCAATTACGCGCTGATTTACTCAACCGCTATCAACATCACTTTACCGATGAAGGATTCAACTACCTTATTGATGAAGGCGTGTATTATACCGAAGCCCATCACCAACATGCCATTACAGAAACAGTTGTTGGCCACACCACTTTGGCGACAGGCGCACATCCTTCGAGTCATGGTATGGTGAGTAATTTATGGTTTGATAAACAATTACAGCAGCCCATCTATAACGTTCAAGATAAAACTCACCCTTTGATCAGTGCCAATGCCGCTGTTGATGCTGAAAATGAAATAGACCCCACGCAAAAAGCCAGTAAAGTTGAAGGCCGTTCACCTAAAAATATCTTAGCGACCACCTTTAGTGATGAGCTCACTGCTAGTAACAATGGTAAATCCAAAGTATTTGCAGTGTCAGTAAAAGACAGAGGTGCAATTACACTTGCAGGTCACACAGGAAAAGCTTTTTGGTTCTCTAAATCAGCGGGTGAGTTTGTCAGCAGTCAATATTATTTTGATCAATATCCACAATGGGTTAATGAATTCAACCAACAAAATGATATTGCAAAATATGCAGATACGTCTTGGACTTTATCCAAAGAATCAACTGAATATTTGTTTGGTGATAATGCGGCTCATGACTGGAAAACTAAATTACCAGGTTACGGTATTACATTCCCACATCAATTTGGAAAGCGAGACAATCCGTATTTCAGTACGTTTTTAACTGTCAGCCCAGTCGGTGACGAAATGACGGCTAATTTTGCTAAATCAGTCATAGAACATAATCAATTAGGTCAAAACAAAGTCATTGATTATTTATCTGTTAGTTTTTCGTCTACGGATTATGTTGGCCATATTTTTGGGCCATCTAGTTTAGAAGCAGAAGATAATTTACTTCGTCTTGATAGAACGCTAGCCAGTTTATTTTCTTATGTCGATGACAAAGTAGGTTTAGATAATACCTTAATTGTATTATCAGCAGATCATGGCGCACCTGAAGCACCGGGGTATTTAACCCAATTTGGCACCAAAGCCACTCATTTTGATTTAGCCTCTCTAGAAAAACAACAAGATATCGTTAAACTAAAAAAAGACTGGAAGATTAGCGGTAATTTGTTTACCAATGCTTGGCAACCTTATGTCAATTTAGATCACGATGCCCTTAAAAAAAGTGGAATTAAATTGAAAGATGCAACGTCTATAGTCGCTAACGTTCTAAATAATGTTGCAGGCATACATCGTGCCTATAGTTATCATCATTTACTAGAAGGTGCAGTGCCTAAAGATGAGATAACTCAAAAGGTCATTAATAGTTTTTACCCCAGCCGCTCAGGTGATATCTACATCGTATTTGAGCCAAATGTATTCGTAGCAGATTTCGATGGCCTCAATGTCGCATCTGTACATGGTTCCCCATGGCGTTATGACACTCATGTTCCAATAATCTTTGCTGGATTTAAACTCGATGGGCAACAGATTGAACGGCCTGTCGCCACCGTCGATGTGGCCACTACCTTAAGTGCCATTCTTGGTATTAATGCGCCATCGAGTGCTGCTGGTTTTCCATTAAAAGAAGTGATTAAACAATTTAACGATTAATCACTTTTACAAAATAACGACGTTTCGTGGTTATATCTATTGCAAACAAAAAGCCAAACTTATGTTTGGCTTTTTCAATTAGTCATCAGTTAGTGTTGGTAAATTGTAAAATTGGCTTTACTATAAAAGTCCTTTTGATAAATAGCAGTTTTAATATGAAATTCAATCAGCTAGTTTTGTTTGCCAGCATTCTTATTACTTCTTATTGTTACCACTCAATAACACAAGCCGCTGAGTTCGTCGGAACGGATCAATGTATAGATTGCCATCAAACTGAATATAAAGACTGGCAAGGTTCACATCATGATATGTCAATGCGTCATGCAAATGTCGAATCGGTATTAGGGAGTTTCGACAATACCTCTCTCACAGTCAAAGGTGAAGTATATCGATTATTTAAAATAGATGACCAATACTGGGTGAATACAAAAGGGCCTGACGGCAAGTTTAATGATTATCGAATCAGCTACACGTTTGGCTACCATCCATTACAACAATATATGGTTGAGTTCCCTGATGGTAGGCTACAACTTATTCCATTAGCATGGGATGCCCGAGATCAAGAGCAAGGTGGGCAAAGATGGTTTCACCTTTACCCAGATATGGAACCCTATGATGAATTCTTCTGGACTAATAATGGCCAGAACTGGAATTACATGTGTGCTGATTGTCATTCTACAAACATCAGCAAAAATTATGATGCTGAAAAAAATCAATACAATACGACTTGGTCCGAGATTAATGTAGGTTGCGAGGCTTGCCATGGCCCCGCCAGCGATCACTTGTATTGGGCAAGCCAGCAACCTAACACCTCAAATGTAAAAGCTAAAATCAAAGGCAATAGCCAAGCGACGCACCAAGATGATAGTAAAACGAAAATAAATGAGGCGACTTTCGGGTTTGAGCGTACTTTATCGCCGAAAGTAGGAAAATGGATCTATAAAAAAGGTCAGAAAATATTAACCCCAACTGAAGTTAAGGGATCTGATCAATTAGCCACTTGTGGTCAATGTCATAGCCGTAGAGCGCAAATAAGTGACCAAAATGATCACATTAAAAACAGTTTTTATGATAAATACATTTTGAATGCTGTCACTGCAGATCTATATTATCCAGATGGCCAAATTTATGATGAAGTGTTTGTTTTAGGTTCATTTAAACAATCCAAAATGCATCAAGCTGGGGTCGTCTGCAGTGATTGCCATAACCCTCATAGTAATAAACTTAATGCGCCAATCGAGTCGATTTGTTTTAAATGCCACTTACCTAGTGAATATACCGCTGACACTCATAGCCAACACAAATCAGGCACAGACGCAGCGCAGTGTGTGACCTGTCATATGCCTAAAACGACGTATATGGACGTTGACCCTCGAGCCGATCATAGTTTTAAAGTTCCTAGACCTGATATCAGTTTAAAAATCGGCACCCCTAACGTTTGCACATCTTGTCATACCGATAAAGACAACCAATGGGCTGATAATGCAATTAAGCAGCGTTACCCACAATCAAATTATCGACAAAGTGACTCTTTTGCTACAGTGTTTGCTCAAGCTGCTGTAGGCGTACCGACGAGCGGAGATAGCTTATCGTATATTGCTCAAAATAATGCTAACCCAGATATCATAAGAGCTTCAGCATTAAGTAGATTAAGTGATTACCCTGGACAAAATGCACTAGTTGCAATCATGCGTGGTGTTAAACATGAAGATCCACAAATCAGGCTAGGTGCTATTGCTGGTGTGACCTGATATCCATTTTCTGACCGTTGGCAAATCATAAGTCCGTTACTTGATGACCCTGTACTTGCAGTAAGAACAGAAACGGCAAGTTCTCTCATTAATGACTGGGCAAGTATGACTCATTCCCAACAAGAAAAACTTCGCCCCGCTTTGGATGAGTATCTAGCAATTCAATCCTTTAATGCAGATCGAGGTTTTGGTTTGATGAATACAGCTAACGTATATTTAGCCCAAGGAAAAATACAACAAGCAGAGAAGATCTATTTAAAAGCAATTGAAATTGAACCTATTTTTGCCACAAGTTATGCCAATTTAGCTGATTTATATCGACAAACCGGTGATGATGACAAGTCCTTAGCTATTTTAAAACAAGGAATGAATAATCAACCTAAAGCGGGGTTACTAAGGTATAGCGCAGGACTTAATTTATATCGACAACAGCAACTTGCAGAAGCAATTGACTACTTCGAACAAGCAACGAAAGTAGAACCAAGAAATCCTCAATACTGGTATGTATTAGGACTCGCGCAAGAGAAAATAGATATAAAAAAAGCAATGAACTCAATCGAGCAAGCTTATAAAGTGGGTAATAACCCACAACATTTGTATGCGTTATGCGAGTTTAAAATAAAACATCGTGACCCAACAACGAATGCTTGTATTAATCGACTGTCAAAAATTGTTCCTCCACAGGTAATTAAGCAATTAACTGGGCGTTAAGCATGAATGACTATTATTAGATTAACGTACGCGCCTTACAGTGCACTCAAGGTTACAATAAACTCTGTAATCTTGAGTCACTAGTCTGTGTGAGCGTTTTTAATCTGAAAAAGTTAATTATATTTATATCGAATTAAGAACAACCTCTAAAACTCCAAATCCCCCTCTAAAGCAGATATCCAAAAATTGCATTTTCAATAAATAGAAACGCAATTATATTTATTGCAATTCACTCTGTTTTTACAAGGAAAAAGGGGTTTATTCTGCAATTTCATACTTAAACCCCAACTGCCTAAATTAGCATCAATTGATTAAAATCAAATCAAACCTCATTGTTCGCCAATTAAATCAATCAAGTGTTTTAAAGTTGATTTATATCAATATGCCTCAGTTCAAGCCTCTTTATATTTTGTCCATATAGTTTGATCCTTCACCACGGAATAAGGTTGATTCATGGATACACACTCAGCTCTCTATAACCGCTGCAAGACACGATTGGCACAACTTCGTGAAATTGCACCTCGCCAAACCGTTACCCTAGAAGAAAAATTAAAGGAAAATGGCATCACTCGTCGTGAATTTATGACTTGGAGTGCGTCAGTAACGGCTTTATTAGCACTGCCCTTGCCTTTTACGAGTTTAGTTTCTGAAGCTGCAGAACTGGCCGATCGTGTGCCACTTATATGGCTACATATGGCTGAGTGCACTGGTTGTTCAGAATCACTTATACGAACTGATACACCTAACTTAGACAGTTTAATATTTGATCATATCTCCCTTGAATATCATGAAACCCTTATGGCTGCATCAGGCTGGCAAGCTGAAGAAAATTTAGAACATGCACTGGAAGCTTATAAAGGTAACTATTTACTCGCAGTTGAAGGGGCTATTCCGACCGCAAATAATGGCGCCTATTTAACCGTTGGCTGTAAAGGACATACAGGGCTTCATATCGTTAAAGAAGCAGCTGAAGGTGCTGCTGCAATTATTTCAGTTGGCACTTGTGCTGCCTTTGGTGGTGTTCAAGCAGCAGCGCCAAATCCAACTGGCGCAAAAGGGGTACAAGATGTCATTAACAAACCTGTTATTAACTTAGGAGGCTGCCCACCAAGTGAAAAAAACATCGTCGGCACTCTGATGTATTTCATTATGTTTGGCAAACTTCCCGCTTTAGATATGTTTAACCGTCCTAAGTGGGCATATGGCGCACGCGTACACGACAATTGTGAAAGACGTGGTCGCTTTGATGCCGGTGAGTTTGTTGAAACCTTTGGTGACCAAGGTGCAAAAGATGGCTACTGCTTGTATAAAGTCGGCTGTAAAGGCCCATACACCTACAACAATTGCCCAACTGAACGATTTAACCACCACACCAGTTGGCCAGTGCTTGCAGGGCACGGCTGTATTGGCTGCTCAGAACCGAACTTCTGGGATGACATGGCTGATTTTGAAAAACCACTCGGGAGGCAATTACTTCACGGAGTTGATGCAACAGCAGACACTATCGGCGCAGTTATTTTAGGCGCAACCGTTGTAGGAATCGGTGCACATGCCGTCGCTAGCCTTTTTGCCAAGCCTTTAGAGGAATAACTCATGAACAAACGTGTCGTAATCGATCCTATTACTCGTATTGAAGGTCATCTTCGTGTTGAAGTCGAAGTTGATGAAAATAATGTCATTCAAAAAGCATGGTCTTCTTCAACTTTATGGCGTGGCATAGAAGTCATTTTAAAAGGCAGAACGCCAATGGATGTTGGCCTGATTGTGCAACGGATCTGTGGTGTGTGTACCTATTCTCATTACCGTTGCGGAACCGAGGCTGTTGAAAATGCGCTTGGCGTTAAAATACCACTGAATGCAAAGTATTTACGCTCATTAATGCAAACCTCGCTCTATATGCATGATCACATTGTTCACTTCTATCATTTACACGGTTTGGATTGGGTTGATGTGGTTTCAGCATTATCAGCTGATCCCGCGCTCGCTGCACAAGAGGCATTAAAATATACAGCAAATCCCATTGCAGCTGGTGAAGGTGACTTACGTGCCGCTCAAGAGCGTGTTAAAGGCTTAGTTGATACCGGTAAACTAGGTCCGTTTGCCAATGCTTACTGGGGAAATAAAACCTATAAATTTACGCCAGAACAAAATCTAATAGCCCTATCTCACTATCTCAAAGCATTAGAAGTACAACGAGTAGCAGCTGAAATGCTGGCGATATTCGGGGGTAAATCCCCTCACCCGCAATCATTAGTAGTTGGTGGAGTGACATCGGTTCGAGATATGTTAAGCCCTGCTCGCTTACAAGAATGGAAACAAAAACACGCAATCGTACAGGATTTTATATTACGTGCTTATAAAGCCGATATCGTCATGGCAGCGGCAGCATTTGGTTCAGAACCAAGTGTGTTAGGCGGCGTTAATGTCAAAAACTTTATGGCCACCAATGATTTTGTATTAGCTGATGGTCAATACATGTTTGACCAAGGCGTCATTATGAATGGTGATTTAGCAGGTGTAACTGATATCGATCCTGATTCAATTAAAGAAGATGTAACTCATGCTTGGTATGAAGCAGATAATGCGCAACATCCATATGAAGGCACTACCGTCCCTAACTATACCGGTTTTGTTGAACGAGACACGGTTTACGGCAAATTACCAACGGTCGATGGTGATGGTAAATACTCTTGGGTTAAATCACCACGATACAAAGATGAACCCGTTGAGGTTGGACCGCTCGCATCATTACTTGTGAGTTATGCCCGTGGTAATAAGGTCGTTGTTAATTCAGTTAATGGTTTACTTGAAGCAACTGGATTACCCATTGAAGCTTTATTTACCACATTAGGACGCACAGCAGCTCGCATGCTTCAAACCGTAATTGTTGCTGAAGAAGGATTAAAAACCTTTGATGCGATGCTAGTCAATATGCAATCAGACGAAAGCACCTTTGTTACACCAGAAATAGATTCTTCTAAGGATTATGTTGGTCACGCAATGATTGAAGCCCCTAGAGGAATGCTAAGTCATTGGATCCGCATTAAAGGCGGAAAAATTGAAAACTATCAGGCGATTGTACCAACGACTTGGAATGCTGGCCCCGTAGATGTAAACGGTAAAGTAGGCCCCTATGAAGCGTCTTTAATTGGGCTTGAACTTGAAGATCCTAGTAAACCTTTAGAAGTGATTCGTATCATCCACTCGTTTGATCCTTGCATGGCATGTGCTGTACATGTGATGGACTTTAAAGGTACCAGTTTAGGCGAGTTTCGTATCGACCCTAATGGACTCTAATGGACTATAACGAGACGACTGTCGAAGAGGATTGAATTATGACTCAGGTTGCTACGCATCACAGAGAACTCATATTTTCACCAGCAATAAGGATATTTCATTGGCTTAGAGCATTAGCCATTGTTGTGTTAGTTGTGACAGGCTTTTACATTTCTTGGCCTTTTTTAGTGGCACCAGAGTCATCTGATGTATTGGTACAAGGCTGGATCAGGTTTGCTCACATTGTTTTTGGCTTTGTATTAACTAGTGTCACGCTTATTCGTTTTTATTTGTTCTTTTTTGGAAAAAGCAGTATCGAAAGACGTTCTATAAAAGATGTACTCAGTGTTAAAAGCTGGATTGTTCAAATTAAATCCTACATTTGGATGGGACACCTTGATAAAGCCGGTGTTTACGGGCCACTGCAGTTTGTCACTTATGTTGCCATTTCATTGGTAGCGTTATTCATGTGCATTACTGGCTTGGTACTTTACGCCAACGTTTATCATGAAGGTTTAGGTGGCTTACTGTGGGATGTGTCTGCATGGTTCACTGCGATAATGGGTGGTTTAGCACAAGTCAGAATATGGCATCACATTCTGACTTGGGTATTTATCGTCTTTGTGGTCATTCATGTCTATATGGCTGTGTGGTCTGGTATTCGCTTCAAACATAACGCTGTGGATTCTATCGTGTCAGGTTATGACTACCATAAGGATCATTAAGCCTTGACCTCTACCTTACTTATAGGAATAGGAAACGTATTGTACGCCGATGAAGGTATCGGCGTACATTTCGTTAATTATATCCAAGAGAAATATCAATTTTATCATCCTAATATCACACTCGATTTATTAGATGGCGGTACCCTAGCCCAAGGGTTAATTCCAATATTATGCCGTTACGATAATTTGATCGTCGTCGATACCGTCAACAGTCCTGGGGTTCAACCAGGCGAAGTTTACTCGTTTAACTTTGATCAAGCTCCACCAGAAATTGATTGGCAAGGTAGTGCTCATGAAGTTGAAATGCTGCAAACCTTAATCATGATGGAAATGGTGGGCGACCGCCCAAATACCCATGTTATTGGTGTAACACCAACTGTGATTGAACCAATGACATTAGGTTTAACCCCTCAAATACAGGCCGCAGTGCCAGTGATGGAACAAGCCTTACTTAAGCATCTTAGTCTTCAGGGCTTTAGCTCAAAATGTATTGCAGAGGTAGACATCAATTCATTAATCCCTGATTCTTATAAGCGTGGAGCAAACATGTATGCCTAAAATCAGGTTTAACTTTTTTTGCAATCAACCAATCGCGCTGTACGCAAAGTTGTGTAATCAGTACATCAATGATAATCGGTATTTTTTCACTACAATCCACCAGCTGCATCGGGAGCAACAATTTGATGTGTTGCACCAATATTGTATTGAAGTTGAAGCTGAAGAAAATCAGCTAACCGTAATTGCAGACGAGATAGCCGAACGTTTTTTATATTCAATTTGGCTTGAACGAGCCGAAGTTATTCGTATTACAGAAAGAATCGGCTCACAGGAGCAAATCCTACATTCAAAGCTCAATCAATATTTTTGTCATGCTTGCAGTAAGCCCATAGCAGACCATACAATTCCAGCTGATATCTCATTCGCTTGCCAACAATGCCATGGTGAAAATAATCTTAAACCTTATGAGATAGGCTATAGTCATCATGATATTGCTCAACTTACGACAAAACTGATTAAGGGCGACACGGTTGAGTTAACTTCTGATCTGAAAGCAAGCAGTATGGATCAAGCCAATGGCATCAGGTTATCTTTACTTCCTTTAGCAGCCCAGCAGCTTGACAAAAAAGCATGGCGTCAACAAATTTGTCCACAGATCTTAGCGACCAACCCTGAGCGTATCAGTCGTTATTTCCATATTGCGCCACATCAAGTCCATGCTTTATCAAGCCTTGAAAAACCATCAATAACATTACTTGCTAACAAGCAGCCTTCAGAGTCTGAATCGAGATTAAGTGAAACCCATTATCAAGTGTGTTTTGCAGATTCACGGCTACTATTGCAACTATCAACACACTTGCGACTACAAGGCATTGATTGGCTTTATATTGATAAACAACAAGATGACCTCGCATTAAGCTGGGTAAACCTTGCCTGGGTCGCAAACAAAACTAATGCTGCAGAGGTTAACATCCCTGCTCCTATGCCAAGACATGATATTCAAACTTACGATCAATATGAGGCTACATATTTAAAAGAGACGATTACTTGTAAATCAACGCTATTACCAAGCGGTATAACAAGCAGTCCACATGTAAAAATTCCAGATACAGTTACTCCGATAGCAAAGGTATTTTCAGGGTTTGAAGCCGCGAGCTGTGCATTACATGCAGGGATACTGGCGAATTCTTTCTCAGCATCTCAGTATAAAGCAAATAGACGTCATATAAATAAACAAACAGCAACGAGTGCAGCCTGTATCTACTTATCAAACCAACACCCTAGTTGTGTGATCACTCAAGATACATCAGCAAAGCATGATTGCTTTTTAATGATGCCCGATATTGCTAAATCAGGCGCAAGCATTCTCGCTGAACTAGATAAAAACAAGCATCAAATTAGCGATAAGTTTCGACAAAAATGTAGTCAACGATGCCAAGTCATTAAATCTGTTTCTTTTAGCTCACACAATACTAGCAATAGCTTAGAGCGATTTATTGCAGTAGTGGCCTTGTTTGTATTATCTGAAGCGGACATACGGGCAATTACGCCGTGTAACTTAACGACTGTTGCTGAGACTCAACCGCTAACTTGCAAGCACATCGCCCAGTTAGCCGCTAAATTTCATCAATTAGCTCAATCATACAATGGAAACAATGCCCCACGTATCGACTTCCCGTTATGTGCATATAACGGAGCAAACACTTCTGAATCACAAAAACGTTCGATTAACTGGCAGCAAACGCTTTCATCAGTAATGAGTTTTATGCTTGCTGATGCCAACCCTGCAATAGTGGCCTTTGGTTTTTTTGACTCTTTAGCTGACTATTTAAGTAACTGGATGGATCATCTTGACCAAGAAATGGGTCTTGATGCTGTTGTCTTAGCCGGAAGTGATTTCAGGTACTCAGTGTTAGCAGATAGGCTGTGTTTGCGCTTAGGGAAAAATTATCCAATTGTCGTCAATCGACTACTTGATTTAGACGGTGCAAACCTCGCAGTGGGTGGTTTATTCCTCGCTAAACGTCGACGTTACTAAGGAGTCTTTTATGACCATACACCAAGGTTACCGTCAACAAGTCAGACTTAACATCAATGGAATTGTTCAAGGGGTTGGATTTAGACCCTTTGTTTACCGGTTAGCGACTGAATTGAATCTCGTCGGTTCAGTATTGAATAATCAGCAAGGCGTTTGTATTCATTTACAAGGGTTAAACACCGATATTAACCGTGTTGTGCATCAATTAAAGGTGAACCCGCCTCCTCTAGCTAGAATTGATAAATTGATGATCAAAGAAGAAGCGATTGATCGCGATTTAACACAATTTGAAATAAAAACCAGTCACAGTGAAGACGTCGCAGTCGTTTCAATATCCGCAGACAAAAGCACTTGTGGAGATTGTTTACTGGAAATGCGCGATCCTAATAACAGACATTATTTGTATCCTTTTACCAACTGCACCAATTGCGGGCCACGCTATAGTATCGTTAAACAATTGCCGTATGATCGCGTTAATACCTCAATGGCAACGTTTGAAATGTGTGATGATTGCGCACATGCCTATCATGACCCATTAAATCGACGTTACCATGCTCAACCTGTGAGTTGTCCTAATTGCGGTCCGCAAATACGCTACTCTCAAATCAACTCGGATAAAACAATCACATCAAATGCCAATGACAAATCTCACAACAGTCAACATGTATTGCAAGCAGTGGTTAACGATCTTAACCAAGGTAAAATTATCGCAATAAAAGGCTTAGGGGGATTTCATTTAATATGTGATGCAACAAACGCCAAAGCAGTGAACACTCTACGCCTTCGTAAACAGCGTAAAACTAAACCTTTTGCAGTTATGGCTGTTGATATTAACCAAGCTAAGCAAATAGTTTCGGGTTCATTAAAAGAGTGGCAAATCCTTAATTCAGCTGAAAAGCCCATAACATTATTAAAAAAACGTGATGATATTGCATCTACAATATGCGACGACATTGCACCGGGTATTGATACTTTAGGGGTATTTTTACCCTACACACCATTACATTACTTACTGTTAGATTTATTTAAAAAACCTATTGTTGCAACCAGTGCCAATAAGTCTTCTATGCCAATCATCACGGACTCACAAAACATCATGAGTCAACTAGGCGATGTAATTGATGGAATACTCGACCATAACCGAGATATCGTCAATGCGTGTGATGACAGTGTCGTGCAGGTCATAAATGATGAGTTACAAGTGATAAGGCTTGCTCGGGGTTGCGCACCGTTAAGTATTCCATTACCTCACTCTTTAAAACATGCCCTACTAGGAGTGGGTGCACAGCAAAAAAATACCCAATGCTACGCTTTTAATGAGAACGCATTTGTTAGCCCTTATATTGGTGATTTATTTAATTTAGAAACTGATCAGCATTTCATTAAAACCTTATCGACATTCAATCGGCTTTATCAATTTAACCCTGAACAGATTATTACTGATAAACACCCGACTTATTCTTCAAGCCTGTGGGCTGCAAAACAAGCTGATTTACATCAACTCCCCCTAGCTAAAGTTCAGCACCACTATGCACATGTATTAAGTGTTTTAGCGGCTAACAATTATCAGCATAACGTAATTGCATTTAGTTTTGACGGCACAGGTTTGGGAGATGATGAACAGCTCTGGGGCAGCGAGTGTATGGTTGCTGATGCTGACGGTTTTGAACTTAAAGCACATCTTAACTCGTTTAAATTAATTGGCGGTGAACAAGCTATCAAACAACCAGTAAGAATTTTACTGGCTTTGTTATTTGAGAGTATGACAATTGAACAAGTCATGTCATTACCCATTAATGCAATACAACAAATGGACAAAAGCACGATTACCAATTTACATACCATGTGGCGTAATGATACGGCATGTATCCATAGTCGCTCTATGGGGCGACTGTTTGATGCCGTCGCTGTAGCACTTGATTTAATTGTACAAAATGATTTTGAAGCTCAATCAGGCATGTTAATTGAAACTTATGCAAATGAAGCCATTAAATCGCTGCAATACCCTCAAAATCAAGTTAATGCTTTAGATCTGCTTACACTACAGCGCTTAGACCAGACACTGCCTGACGCTTGTCCTGTTCCCCATTTGAGTATGGAAGCAAATACAAGTAAAGATCAGGTACTAAATAAAAGTCCGGCCGTATTTAACACTGCTTTATTAATACAGCAGCTAGTTAAGGCATTACCTGAAACCTCGTCAGATAATAAGCAAGCGCACCTTTGTTTAGCATTTATCAATAGTATCGCTGACATGGTGTATGACATAGCCAACCAGTCTTCACATCTTAAAGTCGTACTCTGCGGCGGCGTTTTTCAAAATAAACTTTTGAATGAACTCGTAAGAATTAAGCTCACTACCCATGACACTCACCTTGTTAGTAACCTTAAAACCTATGCCAACCGCTCAGAAATAAATGCGATGAAAAACACACGTATTTTACCTAGTCACAAAGTACCCATTAATGATTCGGGAATTTCAGTTGGGCAAGTTTGGTACGCGTATCAGCAACTTAATAGATCACAAACTCAGCATTAACTCATGATAAGAGATAAATAGCTGATATGAATCAAAGAAGTATTACCAACGCTTATTGATACTGGTTTGTACTAGATTCAGGGCGTTTTAAAGGAGTAAATATATGTGCCAAGATTGCGGATGCTCACTGACAGATCATAATCATCTTCATAGTAACCCACAGCTGAATGACACGAAAACCTTGTCGGTTATTCATAAAATACTCGACAAAAATGATCATGAAGCTCAGCATAATCGTGAGCATTTTGAAGCTAATCAGGTTCGTGCTTTTAATTTAATGAGTAGCCCTGGTAGTGGCAAAACAACATTACTCGAACACTTACACGAATATTTAGCTAAAAAGTATGCTGTCATTGAAGGCGATTTAGAAACCTCACGCGATGCGGATCGTCTTATTGCTAAAGGCATAGAAGCATACCAAGTACAAACGGGTTCAGCTTGTCACTTAGACGCATTTATGGTTCATCAAGCATTACATCATATCGATCTTGCGCCTATTGATATCTGTTTTATTGAAAACGTTGGTAATCTGGTCTGCCCTGCAAGCTATGATGTTGGTACCCATCGAAATATCGTTTTACTGTCAGTACCAGAAGGTGACGATAAAATTGAAAAATACCCTGTCATGTTTAGACGTGCTGATCTGGTATTAATCACCAAAATGGATTTAGCAGAACACTTTGATTTTTCATTACTAGAGTGTCGTAAACAACTTCAAAAGCTCAATCCAGATGTCACCCTCATGCCAATATCTATTAAGGACCCACAATCTATCACTGCCGTAGCAAATTGGCTTAATAAGCAATTAGAGGAATAACATTATGTGCTTGTCTGTGCCTTCTCAAGTAACGCAAGTGCATGCTGACTCCACAGTAACTGTCGATACCTTAGGTGTAAAACGTCGTGTTAGTTCTCATCTAATGTCTGAGCCTCTATTAATCGGTGATTTTGTGTTGATACACATCGGATTTGTAATGAATAAAATTGATGAGGAAGATGCAAAACTGAGCTTAGCGTTATACAGAGAAATCGTTGAAAAACTTGAGCAAGAGGAATAAGCATAATGGAATTATCCAACTTGTATAAAGAATTTCGCGATCCGAAAACCATTAGAGCACTTGCTAATGCTATTAAATCTTATGCTAAGACGGTTAATCAAGATATTAACATAATGGAAGTGTGTGGTGGGCATACACACACCATTATGAAATACGGTTTAAATCAAATACTACCATCTAATATCAAATTTATTCATGGGCCTGGCTGCCCTGTGTGTATCATGCCAAAAGAACGCATTGACCATGCCGCCACGTTAGCAATGCAGCCTAATGTCATTTTACTCACATTAGGCGACATGATCAGAGTGCCCGGTTCAAAAGGCAGTTTAGCCAAAATTCGCTCACAAGGTGCAGATATTAGGCCTTTATATGATCCAATGGATGCTTTAAATATTGCAAAACAGCACCCTGATAAACAGGTGATATTTTTTGCAATTGGCTTTGAAACCTCTACACCTATGACTGCGGTACTGATTGATCAAGCTGAAAAGCAGCAAATCAATAACTTATTATTTCATATAAACCATGTACTTGTTCCACCAGCCATTGATGCTGTTATGGCTGATAAAAGAACCCAAGTAAATGCCTTTATTGGACCCGCGCATGTGAGTGTTATAAGCGGAGCTAAAATATATCGTCCAGCTGTAGACCAATATCAAACCCCTGTCGTGGTTTCAGGCTTCGAACCTGTCGATGTTATGGAGTCAATTCTTAATATTGTTAAACAAAAGGCCCAGCAAAAATCAGAATTACAAATTCAATATAGCCGCGCAGTAACTGAAGATGGCAATGTCGCAGCACAAGCACTCATCAATCAATATCTGACAACTAAAACGTCTTTTCGTTGGCGTGGCCTAGGTCCTATACCCAATTCAGCGCTTACTTTAAAACATGAATATGCTCACCGAGATGCTGAAGTCATTTTTCAATCTCAATTACCCAGTGAAGAAATTGATGACCATAAAGCTTGCCAGTGCGGTGACATACTGCGGGGGTTATCTAATCCGCCAGATTGCAAAGTGTTTGGTAAAGGCTGCACGCCAGACAACCCATTAGGTAGCTGTATGGTCAGCTCAGAAGGAGCGTGTAACGCTTATTATCGCTACGCAGGAGTCGCACATGCCAATACGTAAAAACGATCGGATCCAACTAAGTCACGGCGGTGGCGGTAAAGAAATGAATGTATTGATCCATGACATGTTTTTTAAAGCCTTTGCCAATCCAATTTTGGCCGCTGAAGAAGATGCCGCACAACTGCAGCTGTGTGGTACGACAGCTTTTACAACAGACTCTTTTACTGTAGACCCGTTATTTTTTGCGGGTGGAAATATTGGCAAACTCGCTATTGCCGGTACTGTTAACGACTTAGCCATGATGGGTGCCATACCAGAATACTTAAGTTGCAGCTTTATCATTGAAGAAGGCTTTGCAATAACAGATCTGCAAACAATAGTGACGAGTATGGCTGACGAGATGCAGCACTGCGGTGCACACATCGTGTGCGGTGACACTAAAGTTGTGCCTAAAGGGTGTGCTGATGGTATTTTTATCAATACCTCAGGCATTGGCCAAATTGTTAAACCTGATATTTCCGTGAAAAACTTACAACACGACGATGTGATAATCGTTTCTCGAGATATAGGTAGACATGGCGCTGCAATTCTAATGGCAAGAGACAGTTTAACGTTGGAATCGACACTCACAAGCGACTGCGCGACATTGTGGCCGATAGTTGAGCAACTTATTGCATCAAATGTAGACATTCATGCGATGCGTGATGCTACTCGAGGTGGCCTTTCAGCTGTGCTTAATGAATGGGCGCAAGCATCTAATGTTGGTATCAATATCAATGAAACCGCCATTCCAGTCTCTTCGGAAGTACAAGGGCTTTGTGAGCTGTATGGATTTGAACCCTTTGATTTAGCCAATGAAGGCACGTTTATTATTGCCCTGCCACGCAGTGCAGCAGATAAAGCACTAGAAGTCATGGCTCAGTATTGCCATTGCAATCAAGCAGCCATTATTGGCAATGTAACAGACAAGAATCCAGGTAAAGTCGTGCTCAATACACCTTGGGGTAGTAGCCGATATTTAGATATCCCTCAGGGTGAATTACTACCAAGGATTTGCTAATGCACGAATACTCGATTGTGATGTCTCTAATGGAACAAATTACTCAGCTCGCTAAAGATAATAATGCAACTGACATCATAAGGGTCGATATAAAAGTCGGTGTTTTGAGTGGCGTTGAACCACAGTTACTTCAAACGGCTTTCGATACCTTTAAGCTGGGCACTATTTGTAATAATGCTGAATTAAATCTGCAACAACAGGCATTAGTTATCAAGTGTCGGCAATGTAATCAACAAACTGAATTAACTCAGCGAAATATCGTTTGCCCACACTGTTTAAGCTATAAGACACAAGTCATTGATGGCGAAGATATGATGCTCATGCAACTTGAAATGAATTCGATTTGAAAGAGTTAACACTGTTCAAAATTGATTGTTTAACATAACCAACTTAATGATAAAGGACACGACTATGAAAACTAAAATCGCAGCGGTACTCATGGCTATCACACCGTCACTCGCTATGGCACATGAAGGTCATGGCGGTGTTGGCCTTTTCCATCACATGTATGAAGTAGTGCCAGCGATAGTATTAGTCGCTATCGTTGCTTTTATTTTCTACAAGAAATCTAAGTAGCAATGACAACCTCAAAACAAAAAGCCCTCTACTGAGGGCTTTGAAGTCACTATTTATTAATTAATAAATAGCTATGCTTTTAAGGCAGTATCAATCATCACCTGAGCTTGACTGATTATGTCTTGCAGATGGGTTTCGCTTACAAAGCTTTCTGCATATATTTTGAAAAGTGCTTCAGTACCTGAAGGACGTGCAGCAAACCAGCCATTTTCGGTTGTCACCTTAATACCGCCAATCGCAGCGTTATTACCTGGAGCGTGAGACAATATAGCGGTAATGTCTTCGCCTGCTAGGGTTTTATCGGTAAAACTATCTGATGATAATTGCTCAAACTTAGCTTTTTTCTTTAAGCTAATTGGACTGTCGATTCGGGTATAAAAGCTTTCACCGAATTTGTCGGTTAACTCAGCGTATCGCTGTGCTGGCGTTTTGCCAGTTACCGCGATGATTTCAGCAGCAAGCAAAGCTAAAATAAAGCCATCTTTATCTGTACACCAAGTGCTACCATCTTTATTTAAAAAGGCTGCACCTGCACTTTCTTCACCGCCAAACGCAATCGTACTTTGAGCCAATCCATCAACAAACCATTTAAATCCGACAGGCACCTCTAGACATTGACGCTCATGGGATTGGCAGATACGGTCGATAATTGCACTCGAAACCAACGCTTTGCCGATAGCTAAGTCAGCAGACCAATCTTTTCGGTAAGTGAGTAAGTAGTCGATTGCTACAGCTAAATAATGATTTGGATTCATTAAGCCAAAACCGGGACAAACAATGCCATGTCTGTCGTAATCAGGATCATTACCGACACAAACATCAAAGTTTTCACTGTGTGCTAATAAGCCAGCCATAGCGTAAGGAGAAGAACAATCCATACGAATTTTGCCATCTTTATCTAATGGCATGAAGCTAAATGACGGATCAACTTTGTCATTAATGACGGTAATATCTAACCCATGTGCTTGTGCAATCTGGGACCAGTAATAGATACCAGATCCGCCTAATGGATCGACACCAATACGAATGTTAGCTTTTGCAATAGCTTCAAGGTCAATAACACTGCTTAATGCATTGACATATGGAGCGATAAAATCAACGTGATCAATCCAACCTGAATCTACTGCAACACCATAATTAACCTTGTTAACACCAGAGAGTTGTTTGGCAAGATATTCATTAGCTTTACCTTCAATTTGTTTAGTAATCTCAGCTTCAGCAGGCCCGCCATGTGGTGGATTATATTTAATCCCGCCATCTTGTGGAGGATTATGAGAAGGAGTAATAATTAAGCCATCAGTTAAATCGGTACTGTTTCGATTAGCTGCAACGATAGCTTGAGAAACCACAGGAGTTGGGGTAAATCCATCATCCTTTTGAACGCAGACTTTGACTTGATTTGCTGTTAGGACTTCAAGTACTGACATGTACGCTGCATAAGATAATGCATGAGTATCAAAGCCAACAATCATTGGGCCCTTGATGCCGGCTTGTTGACGGTAATCAACGACAGCTTGGGTGATTGCCCAAATATGGTTCTGGTTAAAGCTCGCTTTTAATGCGCTACCACGATGGCCAGAAGTCCCAAAAGTCACCTTTTGCTGAACATCGTCAACATTCGGGATGATGCGATAATAATGGCTCATTAATTTAGGTAAATTGATTAAATCTAACTGTTGAGCCACAGTCCCTGCTCTTTGATGAATCGCCACCCGTAATCTCCCTATCGTAATTAAATGTTATCTGCTATCGATTTTGCCTGAGATTCATTACAACCTAATTGCAATAATACTTCCGATAAAATCGTACGCTTTTTCGCCGTATTATTGTTGGTTGTTACCCAATAACCGCTGTCACCAATTTCCTTTGGATTAGCAGATTGACTTGCTGATAATAATTCAGCTTTTGAACGTGCAAAATACAAACGACCGCGACCTTGAATTTTAAGGATTTGGTCAAATGTTGAAGGTGTTAATACTGATAGTGATTCAAGTAAGAACATAAAGCGACCTACTGCCCCTTTTTGCTGAGCTAGCATATGTTCATGAACCAAGTTACTAAAATCAACAGGTGTGTTTGGCGTTGCAATATTTGCCTCGTTACCTGAAAGTGCAGCCGTGTTACTGACGGTGCTAACTTCTGCAGAGCTGGTTTCTATTTCTGCTTCAACGGCTGACTGATCATTTTCTATTGAAGTAGCTTCAGATGAAACGGCAACAGATTGGGTATTTGCAGAAGCTTCTAGACTTGGGTGACTAATATCAAGTGGCTCTGCGTGCTCAACAGCTTCTACAGATAACTCTAACAAACGACGTAAAATATCAGATGCACTTTCGCCAATACGTTCTGTTTTGCTAGCAATATAACGATAGAGCTCTTCATCTACCTCAATATATTTCATATTAGTCTTATTCCTTTTGGCTTAAACGAATGCCGCCAAATGCATTGCCTTGTAAAACGTCATACTCTTAATCATTATGATAGTTATAAACAAGTTAAGGGCGGCTAAAGGATCGATTTTGATCGATCTTAATCATGTTCACAGTCTACCCATGTGTGGCAAAACGATAAAGAGCTAATGTCACTTAATCTCTTAAAAATGAGTCGATTTCATCAGTTAATCTTGCTGGTGGATTGATTAATGAACATTTTAGATTTTTTTAATCTGATAACTCACTTGAAATCCAGCTAGGTTTAAAGGCAAAATCACGCCTCATTAATCATCATGTAGAGAAAAGTGAATGCATTACGTTTCGACAGGACAAGGACCAGCAGTGGTATTAATCCACGGCTTATTCGGTAATTTAGACAACCTAAAGAATCTAGCGAATGCATTAGAGCCTCATTATCAAGTTATTCGTGTTGACTTGCCAAACCATGGACAAAGTCAGCACTGGCAACAAATGGATTACCCTCAATTAGCACAAGAATGTGTGAACCTATTGTCTACATTAGCAATACCAGAAGCCCACTTTGTTGGTCACTCGATGGGCGGCAAAGTCGCAATGGCATTGGCGCTACTTCATCCAGTAAAAGTAACCAGTTTGGTGGTCGCTGATATTGCGCCTGTGAGTTACTCACCAAGGCATCAAAAAGTGTTTGCTGGATTAACAAGCTTACCTCTTGATAGCAAAACCACCCGTAAAACGGCTTTAGAACATCTTTTAGCTGCTGACATTGATGTCGGCACTGCGCAGTTTTTACTTAAGAATCTACAACGCACAGATACGGGTTTTGAATGGAAAATGAATCTTGCTGGTCTCATTGAAAATTACCCGCAAATCATTGGCTGGGATATGCCTAACACCAGCTTCAATAAACCTTGTTTTTTCATTAGAGGTGGAGAATCTGAATACGTTACAGCAGAACATACAGACGCTATTATGCAACAGTTTCCAAAGGTGAGTGCTAAAACGATAAACGGTACTGGCCATTGGTTACATGCACAAAAGCCAGAGATTTTTAATCGTTTAGTTGTTGAGTTTATTGACAAGCATTCGGTATAAATCTTTACGTAAATTTTAATCAATTGAACTAAGCAGATATAGCCCACGTATCATCAATGTGATATATTCCTGCCCTCTTTTTAGCCTTAAAGCAAAACGAATGGTAAAAACATGTTGAATCAATACATGGATCAAATTGAGACCTTAGGTCTAAACTTGTTTTTTGCTTTAATCTTTTTCTTTATAGGCATGGCGATTCACGATGTGCTCAAACAAGGTAAAGTACCTAAGTTTGGTCGTTATATCGTTTGGTTAGTATTATTCCTTGGCTGTGCCGGGTTTGTAGCAAAAGGTATTATTCAGATGACCTGGGAAGGCTCAGGCGTCGGTTAAACAAAACGATGGCAAAAGAATCAACAGACAGAACAACGATTGACCTGTTTGCTTCTGAAAAACGTCGTGGACGTCCAAGAAGCAACCCCTTAAGTCGGGAACAACAGCTAAAAATCAATAAGCGTAATCAGATCCAACGTGATCGCGCTAACGGATTAAAACGAATAGAGTTAAAGGTGTCACAAGTTTTGTATGACGCCTTGAACGAACAAGCATTGGCCAGTAACATCAGCCGTAGCCAGTTAATCGAATTAATCCTGCAACAACAAATCGACAACTGAACCGTTTTTTACAATTCGCAAGACGAACTAGATATTTAAAGGATAGACAATGGCAACTGTAGGTCTTTTTTTCGGTAGTGACACGGGTAACACCGAGGCTGTAGCCAAAATGATCCAGAAAAAACTGGGTAAGCAAATGGTTGATGTTAAAGACATCGCCAAAAGCACCAAGGAGCAAATCGCTGAATTCGATTTACTATTATTCGGTATCCCGACTTGGTATTACGGTGAAGCACAATGTGACTGGGATGATTTCTTTCCAGATCTAGAGCAAGTTGATTTCACAGATAAGCTAGTTGCTATTTTTGGTTGTGGTGACCAAGAAGATTACGCAGAGTACTTCCTGGATGCTATGGGCATGGTTGGTGATATTGTTTTTGCACGTGGTGGTATCATCATTGGTCATTGGCCAACCGAAGGTTATGACTTTGAAGCCTCTAAAGGCTTAGTTGATGACAAACATTTCATCGGCTTAGGTATTGACGAAGATCGTCAACCTGAATTAACTGAAGAACGTGTTGATGCATGGGTTAAGCAAATTTACGAAGAAATGTGCTTAGCAGAATTGGAAGACTAATCTCGTCTCAATTCTCCTATTAAAAAGCGGCTTAAGCCGCTTTTTTTGAGTCCGCAACAAACTCATTAGAATAAGTCATAATTTCAACATGATAATCTAGCTAATTAAAGTGATGCCAACGCCGTGAATAAACAAGTTAATTATAATACTCCTCACTGGGACGTCTTCTGTGCTGTTGTTGATAACTACGGTGATATCGGTGTCACTTGGCGATTAGCAAAACAGTTACATGCAGAATATGGCATTACGATTAACTTATGGGTTGATGATCTCAAAAGTTTCTCACATATTTTACCTAAGCTTGACCCGTTCGCTTCAATTCAATGCTTTTATGGTGTGAATATTTATCAATGGAACCAGCCACTAGATATTAATTTTATACCAGGGGAGCTATTAATTGAGGGATTTGCCTGTGAACTTCCCTCACAGGTAATTGAAGTAATTGAGAGTCAACATCAAGCGTATAAGCAATCAAACGGTCATGCTATTGCACCACCAAAGTGGATTAACCTTGAATACTTATCGGCAGAAGATTGGGTAAACAGCTGTCATGGCCTTCCATCTATGCAGCCTAGTGGCATCAAGAAGCATTTCTATTTCCCAGGTTTTACCCGAGAGTCAGGCGGCTTAATATGTGAATCTTCATTATTTGATGAACGGGATCAATGGCAATCAGATGTTTCTAATAAAATGGCCTTGTTTAGCCAACTAAATCTTAAAGGTATCGAGTCATCTGATACTGTAATTAGTGTATTTAGTTACGAATCCACTGCATTAACTCAGTTATGTAAGCATTGGACAAAGGGTACATTTGATCAAACTAGTGATGTTATTACTCCTATTCATGCTTTGATACCCAAAGGTAAAAGTTTATCGAGTCTTGCGTCATTTTTAGATATCCCAATCGACTCTATCAACAGCGGTCAATCATTTACTGTAGACCATTTAACTATTCATGTTTTGCCCATGACAGATCAAACTCAGTTTGACCGCCTATTATGGAGCTGTGACTTCAATATTGTACGAGGGGAAGACTCGTTTTTACGTGCTCAATGGGCTGCAAAACCATTTATTTGGCACATATACCCGCAAGAAGATGATTATCATCTAGTAAAATTGCAGGCTTTTGTTAATATCTACATTCAGAAACTTGATGATGACATTGCAACTAATTGGTCTAAAACCAATTTTGCGTTCAATCAACAAGGTGCTGATGTCGTTAAACATTGGCAAAAACTAATTTCAGCGCAATTGCCGTTATTGCAGCATGCAAAACAATGGGCAATTGATGCTAAAACAGGTGCAGATCTTGCGTCTCGACTGGTTCAATTCGTTAAAACCAGCTAAGATACTGCACAATTAAAATTACTACCTAAACATATAGGAATAATGCAATGAAAACTGCTCATGAACTCCGTCCTGGAAACGTGATCATGTTAGATGGCAGCCCATGGGTTGTTCAAAAAACTGAAACAACTCGCTCTGGCCGTAACGCTGCTATCGTTAAAATGAAGCTTAAAAACGTACTTTTAGACTCTACTACTGAAACCACCTTTAAAGGTGAAGATAAGATGGAAGACATCATCTTAGAGCGTTTAGACTGTACTTATTCTTACTATGCTGATCCTATGTATGTATTCATGGATGCAGAATATAACCAATACGATGTTGAAGCTGACAACCTAGGTGACGCTGCTGCATATATCGTTGATGGTATGGAAGAGCAATGCTCTGTTACTTTCTACGAAGGTAAAGCGATTTCAGTTGAATTACCTGTCACTATCGTACGTGAAGTCACTTACACTGAGCCTGCTGCTCGTGGCGATACTTCTGGTAAAGTAATGAAGCCTGCAACTATCACTGGTGGCGGGACTGTTACTGTTGCTGAATTCGTTAAAATCGGCGATAAAATCGAAATCGATACTCGCACTAACGAATTCAAAAAACGCGTATAATCGCCAGCATAATTGATCATTGTTAATACAGTGATAATTAAGTGGTAATTAAGTGAATCAAAGGCCAGCAATTGCTGGCTTTTTTATTGGGTACATTGAAATTATTAAGACTTTATTTCACTAGCGTCTTTACCTTCTTCACCCCTCACAAACAAGTAAAAACACTTTAAACCACACCTTTTCCAGAACAATACTTCAGCAATTTCACTTAAAAACCTGCTCGTCAGAATAAAACGCTAAAAATATACTCTCAAAAATTAAATAGTGCTTTTATATCCCTATTAAATTCGTTATTGTTCGCTGACTTAAGTCGTATTTAGTAAGGTTAAGCAAGTATGCGTCCCATTATCAAATCCAATAAACTCGATAGCGTTTGCTACGATATTCGAGGCCCTGTTCACAAAGAAGCTCGTCGACTAGAAGACGAAGGCCATCGTATTTTAAAGTTAAACATTGGCAACCCCGCCCCATTTGGATTTGAAGCACCTGAAGAAATTGTTCGTGATGTCATTTTAAACCTGCCTAGTGCGCAAGGGTATTGTGAATCAAAAGGGTTATTCTCTGCCCGAAAGGCGATTGTTCAGCACTATCAAGCCCATGGTATTCATGGGATCGATATTGAAGACGTTTACATTGGAAATGGCGCATCTGAATTAATTTGTATGGCGTTACAAGGATTACTCAATACCGATGATGAAGTCCTTATTCCATCGCCTGATTATCCGCTCTGGACAGCTGCTGCAAACCTTGCAGGCGGTAAAGCGGTTCATTATCGCTGTGACGAAGAATCTGATTGGTTTCCTGACTTAGATGATATTAAAAGCAAAATCACTTCTAGAACTCGTGGCATTGTGATCATTAATCCTAACAACCCGACAGGCGCTGTTTACAGCAAAGCGTTATTATTAGAAGTCATTGAGTTATGTCGTCAACATGACATTATTTTATTCGCCGATGAAATTTATGACAAAATCTTATATGACGAAGCCGTTCATACCCATGCAGCGTCCCTGTCAGATGATATTTTAACCGTTACGTTTAATGGCTTATCTAAGGCTTATCGAGCTGCAGGTTTCCGAGTCGGTTGGATGGTACTCAGTGGCAATTTAAAATCGGCCAAAAACTATATTGAAGGTTTAGACATGTTGGCTTCAATGCGTTTATGCTCAAACGTGCCCAATCAACATGCAATTCAAACCGCATTAGGTGGATATCAGAGTATTAATGAATTAATCCTACCCAATGGTCGCTTAACGGCGCAGCGTGATGTCTGTTATGAAGTATTAAACAGTATTCCTGGTGTTAGTGTTAAAAAGCCTAAAGGAGCGCTCTACGCTTTCCCTAAGCTCGATATGAAGAAATTCAATCTACGAGATGATGAACGCCTAGTACTTGATTTGTTGAAGTCACAAAAAATCTTATTAGTGCAAGGTACCGCTTTTAATTGGCCAGAACCCGATCATGTTCGTGTTGTCTTTCTACCTCATAAAGAAGATTTGCATAAAGCATTATCAGACTTTGGTAATTTCTTGGAAGATTATTCTCAATAAATAAAGCACACGATGCTTGTACACAAACAAGATAAACATCAAAAGCTTGAAGATTAACTAGCCACTGCTTAAACAGTGGCTTTTTTATGCCTCTGAATAAAGGCTTATAGTAAGGGGCTAAATAGATAAAACACTTGCTCAATGACTCGGCGATACATCGGACGCTTCTGCCATTCATCATGCGATAACCTGTCAGAATTATCCATGTAAGTCTGTAACAACCCCTTTAGCTTTGTGGCAAATTTGATGTCATCTACCGCAAGCGTCAATTCGAAGTTTAGCCATAAACTGCGCATATCCATATTAACAGTACCAATCAAACAATGTTCGTCATCAATTAACACGGATTTGGTATGCAATAAACCATCATTAAATTGATATATATTGACATTAGCAGCTAACAGCTCACTAAAGAACGAACTGCTGGCCCATTTCACCATTGTCGAGTCATTGCGCCTAGGAATAATAATGTTTACTTCAACCCCACGTAGTGAGGCAGTAACTAACGCATCTAACAATTGTTCACTTGGTACAAAATATGGCGTGGTGATAACAATTTTCTTTTGCGCTTGATACAAACTTTGCAGTAAAACTTGATGAATGACTTCTTCAGGCATACCTGGACCAGATGGAATGGCCTGTACTAAAGATGACGTATCAGTACATTGTGCTTTGTCTGGGAACGCTGGCAATAAACGTTCGTTAGTTTCAACTTCCCAGTCCCAAGCACTAACGGTATTGATAACAGGAACAACTGGTCCAGTAATCCGAACCATCATATCGATCCACTCTCCAACACCATCTCCCTGTTTGAAGTATTTAGGGTCAACTAAATTCATCGAACCTGTATAACCAATATGGTTGTCTATAACCACTATTTTACGGTGAAGTCGCAGGTCCATCCTTCTAAAAAACATCCGTATAGGACTAACAATTAACGCTTGAACTACGTTGATATCAGATTTTTTCATCGCTTTAGGCCATTCAGACTTAAAGAATTGTCTACTGCCAGCGGCATCTAATAATAAGTTAACTTTTACACCTCGATTCGCAGCGCTAATTAACGCCTTAGCAACTTCATCCGCTAATCCACCGGGATGCCAAATATAAAACTCCATATTGATGGTCGTTTTAGCGTGATTAATATCGTTAATTATCGCGTGTAATATTTGCTCGGGCGTGTGCTGTAACTCTAATTCATTTGAAGTGAGTGAAGGAATATTAAGCTGTGAGTCGCACAACTTACTAATTGAAGCGGCATAATCACTTTGCTTATCTGGTTGGTGTGAATTATGGCTATATAGCGTACTAAACCACTTCCCATAGGGTTCATACATTGCTTTTGAGCGGCTTGAGCGAGCTTTGCCTAGATGCAATTCGCCAAAAAGCATATAGGCAAATACACCGACAAAAGGCAGAAAATAAATGATCAGTAACCAAGAAAAAGATACGCCAATACTGCGACGTTTAATGACAATACGGGTCGCTACGGCGCCTAATATCAGCCAATATAGAAAGACACCAAGGACCGCAATGATTTGAGTTAACTGATCCATTTTTAAAAATGTTATCCTTGGTGCTAGAGAATAGTAGAATGATTAATAGTAAAGTTTGATTGTACTCAATTCTTTATAAATCGTCACAAATGGCATTAATCTTCGTTAATAAATTGCATTCTAGTGACTAAACTTCGCTATTGTGAGGCTCAATTGCAGACAAGAAGTATTCAATATTGGCTGTTATTTACGTTTGTAACGATTTTAGGGATTTATATCGTTGCTATTTGCTATTTTAACGGTAATCCCGAGATCATGATGACGGAATCAAAACCCTATTTTTCTAGCCAATGCCTTTCCAAAGACACCACTTCACCACTCGATAGAAATGGACGGTTGAGTATTGCTGTCTGGAATATATACAAGCAAAAAAAGCAAGATTGGCAACCCGTACTTAAGCAGTTAACAGATCATAATGATCTTGTATTATTACAAGAAGCCAAACTCAATCATACATTTGCCACTTATCTTGAAGAGATTCATCATCACGTAGTGATGGCTAAAGGCTTTAAGTTATTGAATGTACCTATGGGTGTCATGAACATTTCATCACAGCCAGCCAATCAGGCTTGTGCTTATCAAACCACTGAGCCTTTAATACGGTTTGCAAAATCAACGCTTGTCGCATCTTATCCATTATCAACCGGTGAAACGCTTATGGTGGTTAATCTCCATGGAGTCAATTTTGACATTCGATTAAATCGTTTCGAAGCTCAATTTAAACAAGTCATCCACAAAATCAGTTCACACCGTGGGCCTATTATTCTTGCTGGTGATTTTAATACATGGCGTGATGGCAGGCTTAACATCGTAAAGCATCTGACACAGGGAATAAGACTACAAGAAGCGCACTATAGAACTGATTTTAGAAAACGCGTATTTGGCTTGCCATTAGATCATTTATATTACCGTGGGCTTACTTTGGTTGAGGCTAATTCTGATAGGACGACAGCATCAGATCATAACCCGATCAAAACACAATTCATGTTGATGAATGAATAACGGTGCCCCTTAGAGAGCCTAATTAGTATTGTATTTCAATCTGTCACAATGCAGAGCTAGAAGACTTTGAGGTTAATTAAACGTGGCTCATTACAAGTAAAGCGATAAAAATCAGTTTCTCTGTCTTGCCTACCAACAAACACGATCGCAGCCTTTTTATCAGTGCCTTTGACCAGTTGTTGTATGTGTTTTAAGCGTTCGACCAAGTGATTAATGCTTGTTTGGGTCCAACTAGCAATATTAATTTCGATATAATATGGCTTTAGATTTTGCTTTTTACCGTCCACTTCTTGCCACCAGCCAGCCGAAAGTTTTACTGTTATGGTATTTTCTGTAATGCCAGGTTTCTCCCAAGATAATGTGGAATAGAACACTTTATTTTCATCATCTTTGCTTTGAAATCGAAATTTTTGTTTGCCCACTGGATTTAAGATTTTTTGGAAAACATCTCGATATTCAGAACCAGTTATTCCTTCAAAGTTAAGCTTTCTATCTCGGTCGTAAGGAAAATTAAAATATTGATCAACTACTGTTTGAAATGAACTCGTCACATAGTTATTTTTCTGACGAACGCCCAAATCTGCTTTAGCAGCTCTTTTAGAATGAGACGTGTCAGTCCCCTTTTCATCTGACACTTCAGGACTTTGTTTTACCGATTTTGCTGCAGTTAGATTAAAACAATTAGGATAAGATAATGGAAAGCCTTCTTCAGTAGTAATCCTAGACTTCTTAGCTTGTTCTCTAATTGTAGACACGGCTTTAGCAAAACAATGTGGCTTATGTTCTTTATTCTTACCGGTTTTAAAATAAGGTTTACGTAAGTTAATGGCTTTTTTATAAGAACATGGGATTAGTTCAACGCCGCATTCATCGCATATAAAGGTATGGGATTTAACGTTTTCAAGGAGGTACAAATCTTCATTAGTCATGCGTTTATTTAACTCAACGCAGTGGGCATCATCCATGTCAATACTCTATGATTAGATCAATAAGTCAGAGTAAAACTATCACATCCTAAATTCAACAATATCGACAAATATCATTAAATTAATGAATAAAAACAAGGTAATGTTCTGGCAGTTACTGAATAACTGCAGTAATGTTAACCAACAAAAAGGCTTATTTATAATAACGTTTAAGCCTGAGGCTTTTTGAATTCAGCGAGTCACTACTCACTAAGGGGCGAACATGAAACCAAGTACCTTTATGGCATGGATAACACGTATGCCATTATTAGAACGCTGGGCATTGATGCATTGCTTTCAAAAAGAAAATGTATCTGAACATTGTCACCAAGTCGCTGTCATAGCACACCTTTTGGTCGTGATTAAAAACAAACGCTTTGGTGGTCAACTCAATCCAGAAAAAGCCGCTACCATAGCCTTGTATCACGAAGTATCAGAAACCAAATTACAAGATATCAATTCAAACACTAAATACCACAGCCCTGAATTTACTAAAGCATTTAAAAAACTTGAAGATTTAGCTGAAAAGGAATGCTTAGCATCCCTTCCTGACGATCTTAGAGATGAAATGGAACCTTTACTGGTGCAATCAGAGGTCGATCCTGAATATAAGGCCATAGTCAAAGCCGCTGATATATTACAAGCATACGTTAAAACTATGAACGAATTGAGATTTAACAATGATGAATTTCACCATGTTAAAGATAACTTAGATCGTAAACTAAGTGAGATCCAACAGGCTTTACCTGAAGTAAAATGCTTTATAGATATATTTTTAGATAGCTGCACTTCAACACTCGATAAACTAACCCAAGATGATCCCCATCTATAGTTAGTTCAACAATTAAAATCTTTTGTTCAATGAACGACCCAATTGCAAGCACGTAAAGGAAGCGCCATGTCAGATACCATTTCTTATAATAACGCATCAAATGAAACTCCTTGGCATGCAAGACGATTAGGTGAAGATAAAGCCCGACGCAATGATCATCGCAGCCCTTTTCAACGTGATAGAGCTCGTATATTACATTCCGCAGCATTTAGAAGACTACAAGCTAAAACCCAGGTTCATGGTATTGGTATGAATGACTTTTTTCGTACTCGGTTAACCCATTCATTAGAAGTATCGCAAATAGGCACTGGTATAGCGGCTCAATTAAAACGTAAATACCCACACATAAGCCATTTGTTAGATTCAATGAGTTTAATAGAATCATTATGTTTAGCACATGATATTGGCCACCCGCCTTTTGGTCATGGTGGTGAAGTCGCATTAAATTATATGATGCGAAATCACGGAGGATTTGAAGGAAATGGGCAAACATTTCGGATTTTAGCTCGTCTTGAGCCTTACACTGAGTATTGGGGAATGAACCTAACCCGCAGAACGTTACTCGGTATTTTAAAGTACCCAGCCCTTTATCATCAGCTTCATATTGATCTCGGACAGCAAGAAATTAAAAACCATCGTCAACTTAAACCATCCGAGTGGCCGCCAGTAAAAGGCTTATTCGATGATGATAAAGATATCTATGATTGGGTATTATCAGCCCTGTCGACCCAAGACAGAAACCGGTTTGTCAGTTACAAAAGCACTGGCGTATCTGTTTACCCTCATCTTAAAACGCAATATAAATCTTTTGACTGTTCCATTATGGAATTAGCTGATGATATTGCTTATGCAGTCCATGATTTAGAAGATGCTATCGTGATGGGTGTTGTGTCACCAAAACAATGGCAACAAGATGTTGCTTCTCATTTATCACTGAGTGAGGATGAATGGCTTAGCAATGAGTTTACTCATATCGCAGAGAAATTGTTTTCACATCAACATCACCTCCGTAAAGATGCCATTGGTACCCTAGTTAATGGATTTGTCACTGCGATTGTCATTGATGAAGATCACCTGTTTGATGAACCCTTGCTGCGTTTTAATGCCAAACTAGAGCCAGCATTTGCTGATGCCTTAACGACACTGAAAAATTTCGTATTCAAGTTCGTTATTCGAAAACCTGAAATTCAAATGCTTGAATACAAAGGACAACAAATCATTATGGAGTTATTCGAAGCATTTGAATCCGACCCGCAACGTTTATTACCGCTAAATACTCAAGAGCGTTGGCAACATGCCAAGGAAAATAATTTGAACGAAATGCGTGTGATTGCCGATTATATTTCGGGAATGACAGATGAATTTGCTGGACGATTACATCAGCAACTGTTCGGTCCAAAGTCAGCGGGTATTTTTGAAATCAGTTTAGAGCGCTAACCCGACATATACGGCAGTCGACCTATCAAGTAGCACTGCCGTATGCCCCTTATTAACCCATAACCCCTTTAAAGCTGACTTTTAGCGTTATCGCTCGTTATCTATATATAATCCTAACTGTGATTCCATAAGTAAATTAGCCTAGTGGCAATCTGCTAATGACCTGAGATTATTCATCAATTTACCTGCTAAATTAACACTAAAGTGCACTATTCAATGACTTCCATTTTTAGTTCAATAAATCCGCATATGATTAGCAACTGCAACGTTAAATCCGCTCACGCTAACTGTAATAAAATTACACTTAACTTGAATCTGTGGGCTTGATCACGACATAAATGCCTCTAAAGAGGTAATTTTATAACAGAGGGACAAATTAAGAATTTGAAAGAGTCGTTAACTAAACTGATTTAGTTAACTATTTTTAAGGGAGTGATTATGACTGTCACCAATTCTGAACAACTTAACCAATTAGTCGATCGTGTTGCCAAGGCGCAAAAAGAATTTGCTAATTTCAGCCAAGAACAAGTCGATAATATATTTAGAGCTGCTGCACTCGCTGCAACTGATGCTCGTATTTCGCTGGCCAAAATGGCAGCAAGTGAAACCGGTATGGGGTTACTTGAAGATAAAGTCATCAAAAATCACTTTGCATCAGAGTACATCTATAACAAGTATAAAGATGATAAAACCTGCGGCATTATCGATGAAGATGTCACATTCGGTACAATAACAATTGCAGAACCTGTCGGTATTATCTGTGGCATAGTCCCCACCACTAACCCAACCTCAACAGCAATTTTTAAAGCGCTAATTAGCCTTAAAACGCGAAATGGGATTATTTTTTCACCCCATCCTCGAGCAAAAGAATCAACCACAACAGCAGCAAGAATTGTACTTGAAGCCGCCATTGAAGCTGGCGCTCCCAAAGATATCATTGGTTGGATTGACGAACCTTCAGTTGCGCTTTCGAATCAGTTAATGACTCATGACAGAATTAATCTCATTTTAGCAACTGGTGGTCCTGGTATGGTAAAAGCGGCTTATTCTTCTGGTAAGCCAGCAATTGGTGTCGGTGCGGGTAACACCCCTATCGTGATTGACGAAACAGCTGAC
Organism: Shewanella japonica; assembly: GCF_002075795.1. Lineage (NCBI taxonomy): Bacteria > Pseudomonadati > Pseudomonadota > Gammaproteobacteria > Alteromonadales > Shewanellaceae > Shewanella > Shewanella japonica. The sequence goes on along the minus strand of NZ_CP020472.1, from coordinate 2,363,984 downwards.
ATCAAACGTGCCGTGAGTTCGATTCTCATATCTAAAACGTTCGATTACGGTGTTGTGTGTGCTTCTGAACAAGCCGTTGTGGTTGTTGATAGTATTTACGATCAAGTCAAAGAGCGTTTTGCTAGCCATGGTGGCTACATGCTATCTAAAAAAGAAACAAAGGCTATGCAAGGTGTCATTCTTAAAAATGGCGGCTTAAACGCAGATATCGTTGGTCAAAGCGCCGCGACGATTGCTGCTATGGCAGATATTACTGTCCCAAGCTGGACCAAAGTATTGATTGGCGAAGTCTCTGACATTTCTGATGCAGAAGCATTCGCCCATGAAAAACTATCGCCATTACTAGGTATGTATAGAGCAACCGACTTTAACGATGCAATGGATAAAGCTGAAGCATTAGTCACCCTAGGCGGTATAGGCCACACATCAGGTCTATATACCGATCAAGATAGTCAAAGCGATCGAGTTAAAGCGTTTGGTTTTAGAATGAAAACCGCCCGTATCTTAATTAATACTCCAGCCTCTCAAGGTGGAATTGGTGATTTATATAACTTTAAACTCGCACCATCATTAACCTTAGGTTGTGGTTCATGGGGCGGTAACTCTATCTCAGAAAATGTGGGTCCTAGTCATTTAATTAATAAGAAAACCGTCGCGAAAAGGGCTGAAAATATGTTGTGGCATAAACTTCCATCTTCAATTTATTTCCGCCGTGGCAGTTTACCTATCGCACTTGAAGAACTTGAAACTAAAAAACGAGCCTTGATCGTTACCGACAAGTTCCTGTTCAATAACGGTTATTGCGACGAAACCATCAAGATTTTAAAAGCTCAAGGACTTGAAACTGAAGTATTTTATGAAGTTGAAGCGGATCCGACCTTAGCGATTGTTAAACAAGGTGCAAAGGTCGCTCAAAGCTTTCAACCTGATGTCATAATTGCACTAGGTGGCGGTTCACCAATGGATGCGGCTAAAATCATTTGGGTTTTATATGAGCATCCTGACGTTGATTTTGCAGATTTAGCACTACGCTTTATGGATATCCGTAAGCGTATCTATAAATTCCCTAAACTGGGCGTAAAAGCTCAAATGGTGGCCATCCCAACCACGTCAGGAACAGGCTCTGAAGTGACCCCTTTTGCAGTTGTAACTGATGAAGTATCTGGGATGAAATACCCTATTGCGGATTACCAGTTAACACCCAATATCGCCATTGTCGATCCTAACTTAGTAATGGATATGCCAAAATCATTAACCGCTTTTGGTGGAATTGATGCGGTTACTCACGCATTAGAAGCCTATGTTAGTGTGATGGCAAATGAGTTTAGCGATGGTCAAGCACTACAAGCACTAGATTTACTGGTTGAGTATCTACCAGCAGCTTACGAGCAAGGATCGAATGCACCTGTTGCCAGAGAGAAAGTTCACAATGGCGCCACGATTGCTGGTATTGCATTTGCTAACGCTTTCTTAGGAATTTGCCACTCTCTTGCTCATAAACTTGGCGCTGAATTCCACTTAGCCCACGGTCTTGCAAATGCATTATTAATCAGTAATGTCATTCGCTTTAACGCGACTGACATGCCAACTAAACAAGCCTCTTTCAGCCAATATGATCGTCCAAAAGCCCTGTGTCGTTATGCAACGATTGCAGATCACCTAAAACTTGACGGTGTGGAAAAAGCTAAAACTGATAATGACAAAGTTGAACTACTAATAGCAAAAATTGATGAACTAAAATCGGTTGTCGGAATACCAGCTTCAATTCAAGAAGCAGGTGTTAATGAAGCAGACTTTTTAGCAAAACTCGATGAACTAGCAGAACATGCATTTGATGATCAATGTACTGGTGCTAACCCACGTTATCCTTTGATCAAAGAGTTAAAGCAAATATTACTCGATAGCTTTTATGGTAAGGCGTATCAAGATAGCTAAACATTTCCCCTTTAGTTTTCATTACGCATAAAGAATAACGCTAACAATGTTGAATTTGTTAGCGTTTTTTTATATAGCATTTCTATGATTAGATAATTAGCAAAGCAAGCTATTTGCTGAAATCGTTCACATCTGATTTACTAGTCTACAAAATAAATATAAGACGGTAACTCACAAGCGATGCAGCGTAGATTGGTTTTAAAATCATTAATTGCAGGTGGTGCAGTGTTCAGTGCAGCTGGTATAACTTGGTTTTCTATTTCACCAGAAAACCAACCTCTGACAATCAAGCAGACGATTAACACCTTAAATACACTCCATATGATTTTAGTCACCCAGAGTGAATCCAATTCCGAGTACATATCATCAGCAGGACAATGGAAATTGGGGCAAATATTTGAACACTGCGCCCAGAGTGTTGAATATTCGATGACAGGTTACCCTGAACATAAATCAGCAATATTTAAAAACACCTTAGGCCATATCGCTTTTTCGGCATTCTCAGCTAAAGGAAAAATGACTCATAGTCTTCATGAAACAATACCAGGAGCACCTCAGCTTTCATTAAATCAAGACGTTAGCTATTATTTATTGGCTTTATCGAGACTAAGAAAATCATTAACCGATTTTGAATCTTACGCAGGAACGTTAATGCCCCACTTTGCTTATGGCGCATTAACAAAAGCAGAATATGAACTTGCCCATGTCATGCACATTAATAACCACCTAAGTGAAATTATCACTCGAACATAAAACGAACTTTGGTACTGTCTACAAGTTTAACTTCATTTCTACTAAGGTTTTTGTAAAGCCTACTTTCTCATAGGCTCGAATTGCTGCATCGTTAGCATCATAAACATCTAGATAAAAATCCAAAACACCTTGTTCCTTGCTCCAGTGAACAAGTTTGTCTATCAGACATTTATTAATGCCTTGGCCTCTGTATTCAGACTCAACAAACATAAAGCCTAAATAACAGTGTTTAGCATGATTCAAAGATATTTTAGACTGTCTGATTTGTGCATAACCTGTTGCGATAATGGCATTTTGAATTTCGCCAACTAAAACACAACTAAGTGGGTCTATCAGTAATGATTCTAAATCATAATAAATAGCGTTTTCGGGTTTAATACTCGAATTATAAGGCCTTTCCGCTTGAACCACCTTCTGTTCTAGCTCTCGCAAAATGGCTATATCTGCCAGTGACGCTGTTCTAAAAGTAATATTATCCAATCTTTTTTCTCATCATTTAACCAGTGTCTATTAATTCATTGTGATAGACCATTAAGCTCACCGCGTAGCTTTGTTGATAGTCTACGCAATAATAAAAAATGGGAAACCGATAATGGTTAACTAAGTTAGTTTATCCGATGCTGAACTAGCGAAATCATTTTTTGTGGGCTATCAACACCAATATAAATCTGTTTTGCATCATCAATTTCAGTCTTCAAAACGATGTGGATATTGGGTGCACCACTAAAATTATATCGCTTAACGCCTTTTTGCCTTCTGATCACACCCTGATTAAATTCTATTGTTTTAATATTATCCAACGCAATGGTAAACACGTTAAACAGCCCATAACGTAAATATATCTGGCGATCATTAATCGAGATAGGTCGTCTAGACATGGCTAGATACTCGGCGACAAAGAAAACTAAACTGAGTGCAGTTAACAATGTCACGATATTAGCTGCTAAGGGTGACCAAATAAAATGTAATACTAGGTGCATGAGTGGAATTTCGAATGCAATCATTAATATAAAACCTAGGGAATTAGATTGATTTGTATCTTTTAAATGATAACTGAATTGTTCATCTCCTTCATAAGCACTTGAATGAATCAATCGACTGCAAAAAATAAAGCTCCACACTCTCGTTTCAAAAATAATTAACTTACTGATAGCACTATCACCAATAAAACCTTTGATTGGCTTTTCGATTGCAAAGTCGGGATCAAGCCCCTTGGTTATCGCCTGTTTAATTGCAAATACTACGCAAGCAATAACGCTCAATTCAACGACAATGAAGCCTAATAAAATGAGGTAACGTAGGTCAGTAAGGTAAGGCCATGCAACTTGATACTGATTGGGAATAATGTAGCTACCTGCAGCTACCAACAATGCAAAATAACCAATTGATTTCATTAAAGCTATCTTTTTAGGTTTAATGCAAATAAAACACAGCAAAGGTAAAGTAACACCAATATCAATCAAAAATAACCAATCATTTTTTGACTGGCCGAAATCATTTAGCCAGGTGTCATAATTAAAAAAATGCCACCAGCTTGCAGCCATCAATATCAGAAATACCAGTGGTAGTTTTTCAATAACGTATACGCGCTGTATATTCATGAATGTCCATTTCAATCAGTAAAACTGTCAGTAAATCAATTTATTTACCCTAAACGCTTAAGATACATAAAACAATCTGTAGCTTGTTTCTCACCTTCAATTAAATAGTCTTTTTCGTATTGTTCAATAACCTCAAAGCCATTCTCACGAAATAAATTTGCGACATTTTTTGACGGGTAAAAATACATATGTACTTTATGTCCTTGGGTTGAGGTTTGAGTTTGTGAATAGAACTTATTTGAGGTCATAAAACTGACAAACAAGATGCTGTTATTGGCCATAAACTGAGGCAAGTCAGCAATAAATTGCTTCAGTTCGTGTTGATTTAAATACGGAAAACAAAAAGCACAAATAGCAAAGTGATACTTATTAGATAATAACGCAGTAGAGGCATTACGTACCTTACGCATATCCAACACTTCATAATGAAACAGTGGATTGTTAGCTGTTGCTAAAGCAACCATTTGTTCAGCAAGATCGAAACCATAGACACAAATATCTATGCTTATTTGTCGAGTCGCTTGCCAAGTTTTACACTGCTGGTATAAATACAAACTCACATTACCTGGGCCGCAACCTATATCCAATATGAAAATGGGCTTTGTATAAGTGACTGAGTCAACATCCGAAACTTGATCAACATCGGGAAATGAAGCCATTTTGAAAACATAGTCGCACAACTTATCAAGACTGTGGCTATATAAACTGCAATCCATGTATTTATCTTGATATTGTTGTGCCATTCTATTAAATGTTGCCACACTTTGCGCTGATTTATCCATATGACCTTTATAAGGAATAAAAGAGTAAAACGATGGTTAAGATGCTAACAATTAAACTCTCCCCTAACTTCTAACTCCTAACTCCTAACTCCTAACCAAGTGATATCAACCATTTCAATTTTGAACATTATTTTAATGAATGTGCATTTTAAACATTAGTCTATTTTAACCAATAAAAAACCACCCGAAGGTGGTTTAATTTAACGAATGCTCACTTAAAGAGAGTAATTAAAGCGCACTAATCGCATCTTTACATAACTGGGTAATTCGGTCCCAATCGCCTTGCTCCATAGCATCAGTTGGTGCTATCCAGCTACCACCAATACAATCAACATTGGGTAAAGCCAAATAGTTTTTGTAACTAGTTGGAGTAATACCGCCTGTTGGGCAAAAACGAATATTTGCCAAAGGACCTGAAAATGCTTTTAACGCACCAACACCACCAGAGGCTTCAGCAGGGAAGAATTTGAAATGAGTGTAACCTAATTCCATTCCGACCATGACTTCAGAAATACTCGCAACACCAGGAATTAAAGGTACAGCGCCTTTCATAGCCGCCTTCAATAACCCTTCTGTTGCACCAGGGGTGATGATGAATTGCGAACCTGCATCAATTGCTTGCTGAAGATGTTGTTCGTTTAAAATTGTACCTGCACCCACAATGGCTTCTGGCACTTCTTTAGCAATTAATTTAATTGCTTCTAAAGCGCACTCTGTGCGTAAAGTTATCTCTAAAACACTGATACCGCCCGCAACTAACGCTTTCGCTAACGGTACTGCATGCTCAATTTTATTGATAACCATTACAGGAACAATCGGACTGCGTTTAAAAATATCTTGTGGCTGTATCGTCCAGTTATTCTCAAGCATTCGTTATTCTTCCTTACAATTAGTATTTTTCATCAATGGCACTGGTACAGCGAGCGCCGGTTTCAGGACCACTTAAATTACTTCGTAAAGCACCAAATAATTCACGTCCCATGCCAAAACTTGAATGATGTAAATCGACTTTAGCAGCTGTCCTAGCGGCTAATGTTGCATCGTCAACTAAAAGTGTTAGTTCACCAGTATCAGAATTAACACGAATTACATCGCCGTTTTCAATTTTTGCAATCATGCCACCGTCTAACGCTTCTGGTGTTAGATGAATAGCGGCAGGCACCTTGCCTGACGCACCTGACATGCGGCCATCAGTCACTAGTGCGACTTTAAAGCCTTTATCTTGTAGCGTACCTAAGTAAGGGGTTAACTTATGAAGTTCTGGCATGCCATTGGCTTTAGGTCCTTGACCTTTAACCACGACAACACAGTCCTTATCTAACTCACCCGCTTTAAAGATAGCGTCTAACTTGTTTTGATCGTCAATAACAACTGCTGGCGCTTCAACAACACGATTAGCAACTGGCACTGCCGATACTTTAATAACAGCTCGTCCGATATTACCTTTGAGCAATGTTAAGCCACCATTTGATTGGAATGGTGTATCAATATGGGTTAACACTTCTTTGTCTAAACTTTCTGTTGGGCCTTCAACCCAAATCAGTTCGCCGTCGACCAATCGAGGCTCTTGGGTATATTTACGTAAACCAAAGCCTGCAACTGTATTAACGTCTTCGTGTAACAAGCCGGCATCCAATAGTTCTTTAACCAATAACGCCATACCGCCAGCGGCATGGAAATGGTTAATATCAGCATGGCCATTAGGGTAAACACGAGCAAGTAAAGGCACGTTTGCAGAAAGTTCTGAAAAATCATCCCAATTGACAATGATCCCTGCAGCACGAGCAGCAGCAACTATATGCATGGTTAAGTTGGTAGAACCACCTGTTGCCAATAGTGCGACGATGCCGTTAACAACTGATTTTTCATTAACGATTTCACCAATTGGACTGTATTGCGTTCCCATTGAAGTTAAACGACATACCTGTTTAGCTGCCATTGACGTTAATGCATCACGTAACGGATCATCTGGGTTAACAAATGACGAACCAGGTAATTGAAGCCCCATAACTTCGAGCATTAATTGATTTGAATTTGCAGTACCGTAGAAAGTACACGTACCAGCACTGTGGTAAGAGCTAGATTCAGCTTCTAACAATGCTTCTCTATCAACTTTGCCTTGAGCGAAAAGTTGGCGTACTCGCGCTTTTTCTTTATTAGGAATACCCGATTTCATTGGGCCAGCTGGCACAAATAACATCGGTAAGTGACCAAAACTTAACGCACCGATCAATAAACCCGGCACGATTTTGTCACAGATACCTAATAATAAAGCGCCATCAAACATATTGTGAGATAACCCTACAGCAGTCGACATCGCAATGACTTCACGGCTAAGTAGACTGAGTTCCATACCAGGTTGACCTTGTGTCACACCGTCACACATCGCAGGTACACCTGCGGCAACTTGAGCAACACTGCCTACTTCCTGACAGGCTTTCTTTAAGAAATTTGGATAATCTTCATATGGCTGATGAGCCGACAGCATGTCATTAAATGCTGTAACAATACCAATGTTAGCTTTAGTAAATTGACGTAATGATTCTTTATCTGCAGGCTGACAAGCAGCAAACCCATGGGCTAAGTTACCGCAGCTTAAAGCACTGCGGTGTACGCCTTTTGCATTAGCATCGTTAAGAGCTTCAAGGTATTTCTTACGTGTATCTTTGCTTCGTTCGATTATTCTATCGGTAACAGCTTGAACTACTGAGTGCATAATTGACTCCTTAAGCGCTATAGAACACATCAACGGGCGTTTTACGCTGCGCTAATACGGCTCTAATAGGCATTTCGTTCACATCGTCATTTTGTAATGCTTGGCGATATACGGATAATTTAGATTCACCAACAAGATGAAGATAAATCTGACGACTGTTTAAGATTGCCCCTTTGGATAATGTGATGCGGGGATGCGGTGCTGTTGTCGGATTGACAGCTGCGCATAACAAATCAGTCGTAAAAGCGTTTTCAAGTTCAGCACTGCATGGGAACCATGAGCATGTATGCCCATCTGTTCCCATACCTAATACCACCACATCGAAAGGCTTTGGAAAGTTAGCTAATGATTCAATGGTCATTTCGCAGCCCTTTTCTGGACTATCGAACATGTTTTTCAAACCACGAAACTTAGCACTAGCAGCACGGTTTTGTAGAAGGTGCTCACGGACTAGGCGCTCATTAGAGTCTGCTTCTTCAGCATCAACCCAACGTTCGTCAGCTAATGTAATGTAAACATCACTCCAATCAATTGCTTTATTACTAAGTAATTTAAACAGTTTTAACGGTGTAGAACCGCCTGATACTACAAGACTGGCTTTACCACGACTATCAACAGCATCTTGCAATTGATTAGAAATTTTCTCTGCTAATTTAGCTTCTAAATCAGCAGGAGTATCGAATGATTTAAATACAGATTCTTTAATCATGACTCATTCCTTATTCGTCCCAAGAGCGACCGTCTTTAGTGATCAGTGCAACTGAAGCAACTGGGCCCCATGTCCCTGCTGGATAAGGCTTAGGTTTTTCACCGCCTTTTTCCCAAGAGTTCATGATGCCATCAACCCATGTCCACGCTTCTTCAACTTCATCACGACGAACAAATAAGGCTTGATTACCTATCATGGCTTCAAGTAACAAACGCTCATAAGCATCAGCAATACGTTCATTTTTGAAAGTATCGGTAAAACTTAAATCAAGTTTAGTAGTTTGAATGCGCTGCTTCTCTTCAAGACCAGGCACTTTATTCATCATTTGGATCTCTACACCCTCGTGAGGCTGCAGACGAATGGTTAATTTATTTGGTGGCAGGTTGCGCATACTGTCACGGTATAGATTCAATGGTGGGTTTTTAAAATAAACCACAATTTCAGAACTCTTGAACGGCATACGTTTACCGCTGCGCAAGTAAAATGGCACCCCAGCCCAACGCCAGTTATCAATATCAACACGCAGTGCGACAAACGTTTCAGTATTAGACTTAACATTAGCGCCCTCTTCTTCAAGGTAACCAGGAACAGGGCTGCCTTTTAAGAAACCTGCGGTATATTGACCACGTACGGTATTTTCAAAAACATTGTATGGCGTAATTGGACGAAGAGATTTAAGTACTTTTACTTTTTCATCACGGATGCTGTCAGCATCAAGATTGACAGGCGGATCCATTGCAACCAGTGTCAGCACTTGTAATAAATGGTTTTGAATCATGTCACGCATTTGACCAGCAGTATCAAAGTAGCCCCAACGCCCTTCGATGCCCACTTCTTCAGCAACTGTAATTTGTACATGATCAATTGTTCGATTATCCCACTTTGACGCAAATAGCGAGTTAGCAAATCGAAGTGCAATTAGGTTTTGAACGGTTTCTTTACCAAGATAATGGTCAATACGATAAACTTGGTTTTCGTTGAAGTATTCAGAAACTTTGTCGTTAATGACTTTTGATGATGCTAAACACGTACCGATTGGTTTTTCTAAAACGATACGAGTGTCAGGATGGATGAGGTTTTGTTCATTTAAACAGCGACAGATATCGCCAAAAATAGAAGGAGGCGTTGCGAAGTAACTAACCATGACACGTTTTGTTGGTTCTAATAGGTCATGGAATGCTTTGTAACCTTCAGCTTCTGTAAAATTAGTCCCTATATAATGACAACGCCCAATAAAGCGTTCTAAGGTCTCTTCACATAATTCATCTTTTACAAAGGTATTTAATGCTTTTTGTACTAACGCGATAAATTCTTCTTGAGTGAAGGCATCTTTTGCAACGCCAATCACTTTAGTGTCTGTATCTAACAGGTTAGCTTTATCTAGTTGATAAAGCGAAGGCAACAATTTACGTCTCGCGAGATCGCCCTTTGTACCAAAAAGCACAAAATCGCAAGCTTTAGCCCCTGAAGTTGAGTTACTCATTGCTCTACATACTCCTTTATTTTGTGTGATTCACCTTACGAAATTTAAGTATCCGACGATTTAAACCACACTTTTGTTGTAATATAACAACAGAATTAGTTTTGTGCATCTATAATTTGAAAATAATCCTTTGTTTTGTATCTAGCATTATTAACATAAAACCTGATAGTATTTTGGTGATTAAATTACTTTACTATCTTAGTCTAGTTACAAAACAACGATGAAAAGTGACTACATTTTGTTTTTAGAGGGATAAAAATTACTTCATTTCCTCTCAAATTGTAATTTATGATATAAAATTACATCATCCATTTTAGCGGACAATTGCTTATGAATACCCTTGAAAAGGTGCAAAAGAGCCTGACACAGTTTAGTAAGTCAGAGCGTAAAGTGGCAGAAGTTATTTTAGCTTCTCCTCAAACAGCTATCCACTCAAGTATCGCTACCCTTGCCAAAATGGCTGACGTCAGTGAGCCGACCGTAAACCGCTTTTGCCGACGACTGGATACTAAAGGGTTCCCTGATTTTAAATTACATCTTGCTCAAAGTCTTGCTAATGGTACGCCATACGTAAGTCGACATGTAGAAGAAGATGATTCACCTGAGTCGTACACAACAAAAATCTTTGAGTCTTCAATGGCATCCCTTGATACCGCACGTCAAAGCCTTGATGTGGTTGCTGTCAACAAAGCCGTCGATATTCTCACTCAAGCAAAAACAATCTCATTCTTTGGTCTTGGTGCCTCATCATCTGTTGCACATGATGCTCAAAATAAATTCTTTCGTTTTAACGTCCCAGTAATTTGTTTTGATGATGTTCTCATGCAACGTATGAGCTGCATTGGTTGTAATGAAGGTGATGTTGTTGTGTTGATATCCCATACAGGCCGTACTAAATCATTGATTGAAATTGCACGTATCGCACGTGAAAATGGTGCTGCAGTGATTGGGATTACAGCACGTAATTCCCCACTGTCCCATGAATGTACGTTGCCTGTAACCATGGAAGTACCAGAAGATACCGATATGTACCTACCCATGGCATCTCGTCTAGCTCAGTTGGTCACTATCGATGTTCTCGCAACTGGATTTACCCTAAGACGTGGACCTCGATTCCGTGACAATTTGAAGCGAGTTAAGGAAGTATTGAAAGAATCACGAGTTAATAAAGATCTTACTATCTAAATATTTCTGTTGAATGACACTTCCAAAAGGCCGAACAGTCTTGACTGTTTGGCCTTTATTTTCTGTAAATATCGAATCTGTCACAAAAATAAAACATTAAAAATGACCTTTTTGTTCGTAACTTTCCTACAAAATACTAAAATCTCTGTTAATATAGTTTCATATTTGTACCGAATTCTTTTTCTTAATATTAACGGAGTATCTTATGTTCCGCAGAACTAAAATCGTTACAACACTTGGTCCAGCAACAGATCGTGATGACAACCTACGTAAAATCATCGCAGCCGGCGCAAATGTTGTACGTCTTAACTTCTCACATGGCTCACCAGAAGATCATTTAAAACGTGCTACAGACGCTCGTAACATCGCTAAAGAGTTAGGTGTTCATGTTGCAGTTCTTGGTGACTTACAAGGCCCGAAAATCCGCGTTTCTACATTTAAAGATAACAAAAAAATTCAATTGAATTTAGGTGATACCTTTATCTTAGATGCTGATTTAGCAAAAGGCGAAGGTGACGAAAAGCAAGTCGGCATTGATTACAAAGAATTACCAAAAGATGTCACCATTGGTGATATTTTGATGCTGGATGACGGTCGAGTTCAACTCAAAGTTGAATCAGTTGAAGGTAACAAGGTATTTACCTCTGTCACTGTGGCCGGTCCCCTTTCAAATAATAAAGGCATCAACAAACAAGGTGGCGGCTTAACTGCCCCAGCACTAACTGATAAAGATAAAGCTGATATTTTAACTGCAGCTCAAATTCAAGTTGATTACTTAGCTGTATCTTTCCCACGTACAGGTGCTGATTTAGATTATGCTCGTAAATTAGCAGAAGAAGCCGGCAGTTTTGCATTGATCGTTTCAAAAGTTGAACGTGCTGAAGCGGTAGGCACTGACGAAGCAATGGATGACGTTATCAAAGCATCTGATGCTGTAATGGTTGCACGCGGTGACTTAGGTGTTGAAATCGGTGATGCTGCCCTTGTTGCTGTTCAAAAGAAACTAATTAAACGTTCTCGTCAGTTGAACAAAGTGGTTATTACTGCAACTCAAATGATGGAATCTATGATTTCAAGTCCAATGCCAACACGTGCAGAAGTCATGGACGTTGCTAATGCAGTTTTAGATGGCACTGATGCAGTTATGTTATCAGCAGAAACTGCAGCAGGTGATTTCCCAGAAGAAACTGTACTCGCAATGGGTAATGTTTGCGCTGGTGCAGAAAAACACCCTTCAGTGATGTCTTCTAAGCATAGACTAGACCAGAAGTTCAATTCTATCGAAGAGACGATTGCGCTTTCAACTATGTATGCAGCGAACCACCTTGAAGGTGTTAAAGCGATTATTAGTTTAACGGAATCTGGTGAGACAACTAAGTTGATGTCGCGCATTAGTTCTTCTTTACCTATCTTTGCTCTGTCTCGTCACGAAAAGACATTAGCTAAATTAGCTTTGTTCCGTGGTGTATTGCCAGTTAAATTTGATTCAACAGCTGTACCTGCCGATGCATTAGCATCTGAAGCGTTAAAAGCAGTCGCTAAAGCGGGTTACTTAAAATCAGGTGATATGGTATTGATGACTAAAGGCGATGCGATGGAAACTGTCGGTGGCACCAATACATGTAAAGTGCTGGTTGTTGCATAATTCTGGCATCGCAAATATAAGTTAAGTTGGTCTGTTATAAAATTAACTTAGCAAATAAAAGTATAAAAAAACCACCTCAAAGAGGTGGTTTTTTATTTGTGCTTAAATCGTTTTTTAGCAGGCTAGTTTCATTAGCACGCTATAGACTTTCAAAGTCATCAACATTGATAGCAGCTAAACGTTTGGTATCTGCATCAACAAGTTGAGCATGCTCTTCATCATTGATAACCCCTTTCTCTAATGCTTGAGCAAATAACGTTAATGTAGGCTGTTTAGGCGTTAACTCTCCGGCCTTTTGCGCTTTCTTTAATCGTTTAAATAACTGCTTGCAAGCGTATTTAGCTAAAAATGCTTGTTCGACTTCTGCTATGCCGCTCTTATCACCTTCAAATTCTGCACATAAGAAAGTAATTCGATCACGAGCAGGAGAAGGTTGTAAGAAGTTATCAGCTAACACTGTCGCTTGCTTATCCGTTGGCGCATTAAAATGATTGCCTAATGGGAATATCACTAGCTTTAATAAAATGCCCACAAACTTACTCGGGAAGTTACGGATAGCTTGTTGCAATGCTTCAGCAGCTAAATGGAGGCGCTGTGTCATCACATAATGAACAATCGGCAAATCATCTTGTTGACGACCATTATCTTCAAATTGCTTTAACGTCGCTGACGCTAAATACAACTGACTTAATACATCGCCCATTCGTGCAGAAATCATTTCTTTACGTTTCAGATCGCCACCCATGATCAACATAGATAAATCAGTCATGATAGCTAAACCAGAAGATAAACGGCTCATATCACGGTAATACTGCTGTGTTGTACCACTCACTGGCGCTGAATTCGTTTTACTTGCTGTTAGCGCATTAAAAAACGCCATAAAGCCATTACGAGCAGCATAGCCCATATGTCCCATGAGTAAAGCATCAAATCGGTTGATAGCCGCTTTTTGATCTTCCATTGCTGCTGTTTCCATTTCAGCGAGCACATATGGATGACAACGGGTTGCACCTTGACCAAATATCATTAACGAACGCGTTAAAATATTTGCCCCTTCAACCGTAATTGAGATGGGACTTGCCATATATGCATGACCAAGATAGTTTTTAGTACCCAGCTGGATCCCTTTACCTGATTGAATGTCCATTGCATCTTCAACTACATCACGACCTAACTCAGTCATATGATATTTAGCAATTGCTGTAACAACCGAAGGTTTAACTTTTAAATCAATTCCTGTCGTAGTCAAACAACGTGCAGCTTCCAGTTGATATGTATTGGCAATAATACGTGCTAAAGCTTCTTGAACACCTTCAAACTTACCAATTGGCATGCCAAATTGTTGTCTTACAAAACTATAAGCTGTAGTCGTCTTAGTGGCCATATGACCAGAAGCGGTCGCCAGCGCAGGCAATGAAATACCACGCCCAGCTGATAAACACTCAACAAGCATTCGCCAGCCCTTACCTGCAAATTGTGGCCCACCAATAATCCAATCAAGCGGAATAAACACATCTTCGCCACTTGTCGTTCCGTTCATAAATGCCATCATTAACGGGTTATGACGACGACCAATTTCTACACCTTGGTGATCAGTCGGAATTAACGCACAAGTTATACCTAAGTTAACTGTATCACCAAGTAACCCATCAGGATCGCGCATTTGGAATGCTAAACCAAGCACTGTCGCTACAGGTGCTAGTGTGATGTATCGTTTATTCCAAGTTAGGCTTAACCCGAGTGTTTCTTCACCATTAAACTCACGGCGACAAACAATACCAGAATCAGGAATAGCACCAGCATCCGACCCAGCCTCAGGACCTGTTAATGCAAAACAAGGTAACTCTTCACCTTTAGCAAGCGCTGGTAACCAACGTTCTTTTTGCTCTTGAGTGCCATAATGCGTTAGTAATTCACCTGGGCCTAATGAGTTTGGCACCATAACGGTTACGGCAGCACTAATACTGCGCGTGGCAATTTTACTGACAATGGTCGAATTGGCGTATGCAGAAAACTCTCGACCACCAAACTTTTTAGGAATGATAAGTGCAAAGAAGCCTTCTTTCTTAAAGTAATCCCATAATTCAGGAGGTAAATCTTTACGGTTATTAACAATGTCATGATCATCAATCATGGTGAGCGCTGTCATGACTTGATTGTCGATAAAGTCTTGCTCATCTGCCGTTAATTGAGGTTTGCCATAATTGTGAAGCATATTCCAATCAGGTTTACCGCGGAATAACTCTCCTTCCCACCAAACATCTCCAGCTTCCATGGCTTCTTTCTCTGTACTGGACAGAGGGGGTAACACTTTTTTAAAGAAGCTAAATACAGGTCGCGTGATAAAACGCATACGTAAATTTCGAACACCAAATAGCACTAGCAGTGCTATTAATACGAGTATGAGGACAGTCATGTTAATCCCTTATTCCTTTCCTAAAATCGGTACAGATACACCAGCTGCCATATATGGAATAACCTTACGAATAATCGCTTCAGTATCATTATGTTCACCGTAGTCAGCCTCTGCGATTTCATTTAATGCATCAGCTGATGCCATAGTGAAAACGATGGTGCCTAAGGTAAAGTGTAGTCGCCAAAACATCTCAGCAGGCGGAATATGTGGCGCACTAGCTGAAACGGCTTTAACAAACACTTGTAAGTATTCACCGTAATGCGTAGTGATAAACCATCTTAAATGGCCTTGGCTTTCTATATATCCACGACCCAGTAATTGAAGAAAGATGGTTGTACCACCTTGCCTAACTTGATTTAATTCTAAAAGCGGCTTTATTAGTGATGAAAAAATTTCATTCAAATTCGCCAGCTCTGGATTCTTAAAAAGTCTTTTAATTTCAGATGCTGCGCTAGGCATAAACACATCTAAATACCGTGCTAAAACAGCGCGAATTAACTCTTTCTTTGAACCAAAATGATAGTTCACAGAGGCCAAATTTACTTCAGCTTTGCTGGTAATTAGCCTCAAAGATGTTTCAGAAAAACCTCTTTCTGCAAAAAGTTTTTCAGCAGCATCGAGAATTCTTGTTTTTGTATCAGTTCTGCTTGCCATTCCGTGACCCAATTCAATTTAAAACACCCGTTTAAATTAAACACTGAGCGCACACTTGTCAATGTTAAATCAGATTATATGTTCAAGCTTACGCCGTCTTTAGTACTCTTCTGGCACTGTTTATTAACTAAAATGCAATATTTACCCTAATTATGTAAACTGTCGACGACAATAAAAATAAGGAAACCTGTAAGATGAACCAGCCTTTTAAACAGCCGTCTAAAATTGCAATCGTCATTTCAGTCGTATTGGGATTAACAGCATGCCAGCAAGCTGAAGAAGAAATCATTACATCAACCGTAAAAGTCACTCAACAATCAGCAAGTATTTCAACGGAATCTGCTATTGCATTTATAAATGAAGCAGAAGCTGAATTAGCTCAATTATCCGTTGAAGGTGCTCGAACCGAATGGGTTTACAGTAATTTTATTACTGAAGATACTGCAGCGATGTCGGCAGCGATTGGTGAAAAGCTGACATCACGATCAGTATACTTTGCTACAGAAGCAGCTAAGTATGCCGATGTAAAACTTGATCCAATCAATGCGCGTAAACTTCACATCCTTCGCAGTAGCTTAGTACTACCAGCCCCATTAGATCCTGCTAAAAATGCAGAGCTTGCGCAAATTAGTTCAGAATTAAATGGCTTATATGGTAAAGGTAAATATTGTTTCGCTGATGGTCGTTGCATGACTCAGCCAGAGCTGTCAGCGTTGATGGCAGACTCTAAAGATCCTGCAATTTTATTAGAAGCATGGCAAGGCTGGCGTGAAATTGCCAAACCAATGCGACCTTTATTCAAACGCGAGGTTGAGCTCGCTAATGAAGGCGCACGCGATCTCGGCTTTACAGACCTCTCAGAGCTTTGGCGTAGCCAATATGATATGAAACCTGATGATTTTTCAAATGAACTAGATAGGTTATGGGGAGATATTAAACCACTTTATGATTCACTACATTGTTATGTACGTGGTGAGTTAAACGAACAATATGGCGATACTATTGTACCAAATCAAGGCCCTATCCCAGCGCATTTATTAGGTAATATGTGGGCTCAGCAATGGGGCACAATATATGATTCTGTTGCGCCGCAAGATGCAGATCCAGGCTATGATGTCACCGCATTGCTAGAAGAGAATCAATATGATGAAATTAAGATGGTCAAACAAGCTGAAGGCTTCTTTTCTTCACTAGGTTTTAGTCCATTGCCTGATACTTTCTGGACTCGGTCGTTGTTTGTTCAACCAAAAGACCGTGATGTCGTTTGCCACGCTTCTGCTTGGGATTTAGATAACGAAGATGATATCCGCATTAAAATGTGTATTCAAAAAACAGCGGAAGACTTTACAGTCATTCACCATGAACTGGGTCATAACTATTATCAACGTGCCTACAAAAACCAACCACATTTGTTTAAAGGCTCTGCTAATGATGGCTTTCATGAAGCAATTGGTGACACTATCGCCCTCTCCATTACACCCAGTTATTTAAAACAAATTGGCTTACTAGAACAAGTACCTGACGAATCGAAAGATATAGGTTTATTACTCAAACAAGCATTAGACAAAATCGCTTTCATGCCTTTTGGTTTAATGATTGATCAATGGCGCTGGAAAGTGTTCAACGGTGAGATTTCACCAGAGCAATATAACCAAGCATGGTGGGATCTGCGTGAAAAGTACCAAGGTGTAGCAGCACCAATAGCACGAACTGAGGCTGACTTTGACCCTGGCGCCAAATATCATGTACCTGGTAATGTGCCATATACACGTTATTTTTTAGCTCACGTATTACAGTTCCAATTCCATCAATCATTATGTGAAATAGCGGGTAACGAAGGACCAGTTCACCGTTGTAGTATTTACGGTAATAAAGATGCGGGTCATAAGTTAAATGAAATGCTAGAAGCTGGATTAAGCCAACCTTGGCCTGAAGCACTTAATATAGTGACTGGCACTAAAGCAATGGATGCAAACGCAGTTTTAGATTATTTTGCGCCTTTACATGTATGGCTCGACAAACAAAACCAATCTAAAAGCCGTCAATGTGGCTGGTAATGTATCGACTCAAAATACGTTAAAATCAATAGCAATATAAAGATAAATATAAAGCACCTTAGGGTGCTTTATATTTTGGCTTCAATCATCGCAATTCTCAGTTAATGTATACCCCATCAAGAATCAACATTAAACCAACAGAGCAAAAACATTCCTAAAACACAAAGCACCAAGTGCTTTAACGACAATATTCTGACACGTGTCAATTTGTACCAATGCGTGATCGAGATCACATAAAAACCCATTCTCAACCCTGTCGTTTATGATAATTTTACGCGGTACACAAAGTGAATGGAGTTACTTGTACACGTCATTATGACAAGTGTAATAAAAGCCAGAAGTCACATTAAGTATCAATACGGCTTTCCGTTTTATCTACGCTTATCAAGTATTAGAACCTTCTATATTTTGAGTATAACGATACAGATTCATTTCTGTTTTGTCGTTTGATATTGCTAATGAAAAAAAGAAACTACGTAAAATTAAGAAATGGCCGTGCTAAGCGGATCCGTAAAGGTTCAACCCTTAATTATAGTAATCATAAGAGTAGTATTCATTTATTGTTTATTACCATCGCTATTTTATATTTTGTGCTGAATTAGTGATAACTAAAATAACGTTAACATGATAACGAGATTAACAAATTCACTAAAGTACACTTACATTTCTAACTAGGTTCTTTAGCATCTCTAGAATGAAAAGCAGTCATTTTCTGCAAAGATCACAAATCTAACCCAAACAAGGTTATTAGCATCCTTGAAAGTGACAAAGTCTAGCGTCACTGCTTGTGTGAATTACACTTGTTGTTGTTTGTTAGCCTAGGTGTAGCATGAAAAAAAGTCATTACCAAAAATTAAGAAATGAACGTTCAAAACGATTAAATAATGAAGAGACGCCAAGAGAAACGAATCCTAAAATGATAGTGGCTGTTATTGTACTCCTTGCCATCCTAGCTTTCTTACTCGTTTAACTTGCAAGCATCTTTTTAAGAATTGTTTTATAACGGTGTTTGATAAGGGCTTTATTAAAAGCCCTTGTGAATATGTCATAGACCAACATATACAAGCGTTACCGAAAGCCACTGCCTTTTCTATTCGTTTCTCCTGATACAATGCGTTGCTCATCAGACTTAACTAACATCACAAACAATGCACCAGTTCCGCCTTGTTCACGGGTCGCACTGTGAAATGCTTGTACTTGTTCAAACTGCATCAACCAATCGTTGACCGCAGATTTCATAAGCGCTGGATAGGGTTTATTATTCACTCCTTTACCATGAATGATTAATAAATTTCGTTCGCCTCTTTCTTGTGCTTGAATAATCGTTTCAACAAGCAACTCTCTGGCTTGACTCAATCGATAGGCATGCAAATCTAATACTGTTTGCTTTTTGTATTTGCCTAAACGCAAATGGCGGAACACTTCTTCTTGGACACCATTTCGTTTGTAACTCATTATCTCGTCAGGCGCTATTGGAGTTAATAACCTTGGTTCAATGGGTAATTTCGCCAAATACTCATTTTGCATTGCAGCTTTACGTCTTGCTCGATGTGCATCCGTATCAAGTTGTTTTGATGAGACAAATACCTTGTCATTAGTGGTTAATGGTTTAACGTCGCCCATTTCAGCTAAAAATAATGCTGTATCATCAACGCTCATAATCAACTCCTACACACTTTGTAAAGATTACTTACTGTTGCTAATTAATAGAATAATTTATAGTGTCATGCATTATCAAAATCTGCACCTGAAATTATTCATTAGCCAGAGTAAAGAGTAAAAAATCTTGATGACTTATATCAAATTGTTGTTTTGTTGTACTTTTATGCTTCTCAGCATCAATGCCTTAGCAGGAAAAACACCTGAAACAACTTTGTCAGACAACGACATCATTAATAATAATTATAAAACCTTCCACACAGGTTTCGAGAATCTTGATCTGGATTTTATTAATAAAATATACACGGATGATGCCACATATATATCTGAGGTGTTAGATCAAGAAATCGTCATCGGTAAACAAAATATTCTCGATCTCTATACGGTATTTTTCAAGAAAATAGCCAAAAAAGATGCTCATATTGAAGTTGATTTTAGAGTGATTAACCGTGAATTAACTGAATCAAGTGCCACAGATGTTGGTTACTACCTAGTAAGGTTTCATCCTCGTAAAGAAACTGGCGATCCTACAAGTGTTTTCTCTGGTAAGTTTGTTTTAGTATCACGAAAGACAGCGAAAGATCAGTGGCAATTTATTGTTGATTCAAACACTAAAACAGATCCTAAGTACTATTTTACCGCCAAGCCTGTTTCAAACTTATATTACGGCAGACAATTCAACCAAGCCCCCAAACCAGACATCATCATTGAAACTGAATCAGAACAAAATACGCAGCAGCCTATAGATTCGACAGATGCCCATAATCATTAAAGCGACCAGTAATGAATACTCGTTTAATCAATACTCAAACAGCTAAGACGCAAATGGCCAATACAAGGTGCCCTTGCGGTCAAAATCAACACTATTCTGAGTGCTGTGAGCCTTATCACTTAAACGTAAATACAGCAGCTGACGTAGAGACATTAATGCGCTCTCGTTACTGCGCTTTTGTATTTCAAGAATTTCAATATTTACTCGATACCCATCACCCTGATTTTCTGAACGGACTTACCATTGCCTTACTCGCTGAAAATGCGTCATCAACAACTTGGCTGGGATTAACTGTCGATGAGGCCAATCAAACCGCTAACCATGGTACTGTCACCTTTAAAGCATGGTTCTTACATGATGGTATTATTGATGCCATTTTTGAAACATCACAATTTGAGCGTGTAGGTGGACAATGGTTCTATACTACTGGCGAGCAAAAACAAGCTAAATTACCAAAACGTAATGAAACGTGTATCTGCCACAGCGGCAAAAAGTTTAAAACCTGTTGTTTAAAGAAAATAAGTTAATTTACAATCTGAATAAATTAGTTGAAAAGTGAATGAGTCAGATAACACCTAGGTTGTCGTTTCAAACATTAACCTATTTCCACACTTAGATATGCATCGTCACCGTAAGCATTTTCGCTTTATAAATATCGCTTCATAAAAGCACTGTGATTATAAAGATTTAATTTAAGAGGTTTGATTTAACTGATTTAACTTACTTAACCAGTTAGGTCAAAATAATCAGACTTAACTAATTTGGTTTAGCAAAAAGAATTTGGTTTGCTGGCTGTTATGGATGTGCAGTTATGAATATGCAGTTATGAGTAGAGAGTTTCGAAGTTAATGTACCGTTTCATTTTGCTCAGAAATGAACCGAGAGAACTCATTTTCTCTTATAGCGGGACTGTATAAATAGCCTTGAGCGTGATTACAAAGACTATCTTCTAAAAACAACTCTTGTTCTTTTGTCTCTACCCCTTCAGCCGTCAGTGAAATATTTAATGCTTTCGCCATTGCGATAATCGCACTTACAATTTCTCTGCTTTGATGACTGGTCGTTAAATCTGAAATAAAAGAACGGTCGATTTTTAATTTGGTGATTGGGAACTGTTTTAAATAACGCATTGAACTGTAACCCGTACCAAAATCATCAATGGCCAAGCCTACCCCTAAATCAGCCAACTCTTGACACAAACAAGTCGCATGGCGCACATCACCCATTAATTCAGTTTCGGTAATTTCTAATATCAAGCTTTGTGGCTTTAAACGGTAGCGAGTCACTAAATTCCAAACTTGCTCAAATAAATTCCCGCTAAAGAATTGTCTTGCCGCTACGTTAACATGCATAACAATATCGACATTTTTACGCTGCCATAAGTTAAGTTGTTTACAAGCAGCTTCTAATACCCAATCTCCGATGGCATTGATCATGCCCGTTTGTTCGGCAATATCAATGAATGCGCCTGGGTAGAGCACTCCTTTCTTAGGGTGATGCCAACGTATTAAGGCTTCTGCGCCAATGAACTTATGGTTCTTTAAATCCATTAAAGGTTGGTAATAAAGCTCGAACTGACGTCCACGTATTGCTGTTTGTAAGTCACGTTCAATTTCTGCATTATTTTTAAAGGTCGCTAATAAATCATCATTAAAAATTTGATAATTCATCATAGCTTTCTTTTTCGCATATTGAAGCGCAATATCAGCGCAAGAAAGCGGTGAAAACTCTCCAACAACAGGCGCAATATCAACCACAGCAATAGCGGCTTTCGGGTCAACTTTTTCTCTTCCGATCACAGATGGAACACTAAGCTTTTGATATAGCTTAACAATCGTTTCTTCTAAAATGTCACTTGAATGTATCGCTGGTAAAATCAACGCAAACTCATCGCTGCCTACTCGGGCAACATCAATTGCACCGTTACTTTCAGCAAAATGCTTGAGTCTTCTTGCCACTTCAGTGAGCAACGAATCCCCTTGCTCATGACCACTTGTGTCATTGAAACGCTTAAAGCCCATTAAATCGATTAGTATCAGAACACCTTCAGACGTGACGTCGAGCTGTTGAGTAAAATGTAGTCGATTGTGTAAACCCGTTAACGTGCAGTTCCATGCGAGCTTTTCAAGTTCATCTTTATGACGTCGCTGTTCTGAAACATCTAAACACGACACCAATGCGTAATAGTTGCCTTGCTCGGTAACGAAACGACTTGCTTGATATTGTACCCAATAATTTGTGCCGTCGATTCGTTGTAGTTCGGTTTCGCCTTGAACGGTTTTACCCGCTATCAATTCTTGTGTTAATTCATTAGCAAGCTCACGCTTACCTCTAAAGAAGTCCAAGGTAATGAGTTCATTGTTTTGCACAACGTCACGAGACAGCCCTGTCATTTTTTCATGTGCAGGATTGATATACTCAATAATTTGATTTTTTAAGTTAACCAACATCAACACATGTTTAGCTTGCTCTGTTGCACTATGGAACAAGGTTAAACGTTCGTCTTTGTCATAAGCGTAACGGGTGGCAAGTGTCAGTGCTAATTGGTCTGCAAATTGACAAGCAAATTCAATCGACTGTTTTGGCAGTTCAATTTGGTGATCAAATTCAATGCACAGTAGTCCTTCAATATGACCATTGATTCGAATTGCGACATCTAAATTTGATTGGATTCCAGACTGGAGATAATACTCAGAAAAGCAAGTAAGGCGTTTATCTGTAGGAGAAATATTACTGACAATGTGTCGATAACGTCGGATTTCATCAAAATACAGCTCTGATGCAAAGTGCTTATGACGGAATTTCTTGGTGACTTCAACCATAGCTGTGTTGGGTGAGGCGCAAGCAACGACTTTTTGCTCAAGTGCTTTATTTCGTAGCGAAATAACTGATACACAAGTCGCATTAAAGTATTTCAATAACAATTTACAGGCAAGTTCAGAGGTCGCAGTAAAGTCGCCCTTTTCTTTTGCTTTTGAGTTAACAATTAACTCTAATAAATGTTGTTGCTCATTTTGCTTCATTATTGTTCCCAAAAAGACAGCATAACAGTCGGGTCACCTCATTCTTTGGAGGCTTTTTCCAGCTAAAATAAGGGATGACTTGATAAAAATCAACATCCCTCATGTACCAAAGCAAATGTAAAATGGCCTTGGCGCTTATGACATATGTCTAAGCATAAAGTAGTAATGTAACGATGGTTACACTCACTGAATTAAATTGCAAGTTGTTACCGCATAAATCATTATATATTTGATATATTTTAGCTATTTACAAGCCATTCTCTAATTGAAAGATCATTTTTTCAGCAGTGAATTCAAAATCTATAATGACTGTAATATCTGCTTCCGTTTGCTCGCTATTAACCTTAACTGAGTCAAAACGAATTTTTGCTTTAGTAATGATATCTTCTGCTTCTTCGGCAACTGCATCACCAGTAATTTTCAAAATAAGGCGTGTATCCTGCTCGTCAATTACAGTGCCAATATCGACAAATGATCCACAATCATTACAGCTATCGCTTACCTGAACTTCTTGCTGGGTAATTGTTTTAATCATAATTAGTCACCTATCACAATGATAAAGAAAGCGTCAGCTTAACGTAAAAACTGAGATTAATTTTATAACTAGTTCACACTATTAGCGATTTCTGTTATTTCATTCTGACTCGGGTGGTTATTTCTCGATACTCTATATTGTGTTATGCAACTGCGTACAGCTGATTCGCAATCGTTTCGCTGATTTTTCGCTGTACTGATAACTGATCTAAAAAGTGCATTTTAGCTAACTCAGATACTTCAGGTAGTTTTTGCTGATGCTTTAATTTTGTTAATACATCACAGTTTGCTAGTGCTATTTGCATGTCATCATCAAACTCACCACGAGTCACTATGGCCTCAGGAT
Source organism: Shewanella japonica (assembly GCF_002075795.1). Classification (NCBI taxonomy): domain Bacteria; kingdom Pseudomonadati; phylum Pseudomonadota; class Gammaproteobacteria; order Alteromonadales; family Shewanellaceae; genus Shewanella; species Shewanella japonica. The sequence continues at coordinate 2,339,714 of NZ_CP020472.1, read as the reverse complement.
GTAATGCTTGAGTCAACTGAAATTGAGATGAGCCGCTTTGATGAAATGCACTAGCATTATCTATTGCTTGTTGTTTCGATAAATCACAAACCAATTGCTGCTGCTTGGGTAAATCAAAGGCTTTATACAGCTTTTGATTATCATCGAGTTCTTTATCAAGCTGAAATTGAGACATATCTCTAGCGTCTGCCGATAGCATTGATAATAGTAAGCCAAATTCGCCGCGGCGGTCATGTTCAATCGCGTCATTTAAACGACGACCTAACTGCAGTTCATTGACTAAAGGAAACTCGATTTGCATATAAAAACATCATTAATTACTAAGATTGATATTTTATCGACCACTTAAACAAATACTTGAGAGTTATTTTCGATTTTGGCTTTACTTATATTTAATTCGTGACTATCATTGCCGCCGCAATTGAGGAGGGGTTCCCGAGTGGCCAAAGGGATCAGACTGTAAATCTGACGGCTCAGCCTTCGAAGGTTCGAATCCTTCTCCCTCCACCATTTGCACCAATGATAAATATACCGTTTCGTGGAGGGGTTCCCGAGTGGCCAAAGGGATCAGACTGTAAATCTGACGGCTCAGCCTTCGAAGGTTCGAATCCTTCTCCCTCCACCATTTATCGGTTTATTGATTATTAAAAAATATTGTTGTGGCCAACAATACTGTAAGACAAGTAAGAAAATGTGGAGGGGTTCCCGAGTGGCCAAAGGGATCAGACTGTAAATCTGACGGCTCAGCCTTCGAAGGTTCGAATCCTTCTCCCTCCACCACTTCTTATCTTGTATATCTCGCTTCAAATATCTCCCATTATCTCTCTATTCAAGACTATTCTCTTTAAAGCAGTAAATATGTCGAATAAACTTTATGTATACCCGTTTGATGCGCCAATTAATGTTATTTAATCGATAAAGTGATCTGTATACCTTTTAGCATTGCCACTTTGAGTCTATGATGATTTTTTATTTGTTAATCGGGATCTCATCATGTCAAAGCAATGGGTAAATCAAGCAATCGCCAAAATTGAAGCAGATTTTCAGCGAAGTGCCGATACTCACCTTATCAAACTCGATTTACCGCAGCTCTCCGGTATTGATATATACCTTAAAGACGAGAGTACCCATCCTACAGGCAGTTTAAAACATCGTTTAGCACGTTCACTCTTTTTATATGCGCTTTCAAACGGGTGGGTAAACGAGAACACCACCATAATCGAATCTTCATCAGGCAGCACCGCTGTGTCCGAAGCCTATTTTTCAAGATTATTAGGCTTACCATTTATTGCCGTTATGCCTTCTTCAACTGCAAAAACCAAGATTGAACAAATTGAGTTTTATGGTGGTCAGTGCCACTTTGTCGATCACAGCAGTAAAATTTATGCTGAATCTCAAAAGTTAGCCACTGAGCTTAATGGCCATTATATGGATCAGTTTACTTATGCAGAGCGAGCAACCGACTGGCGTGGCAATAATAATATTGCTGACTCTATTTTTAACCAAATGCTGAAAGAGCCGCACCCTACTCCCGCTTGGATAGTCATGAGTCCTGGCACTGGCGGTACATCTGCAACCATTGGCCGTTACTTAAATTACCAACAATTACCAACACAGTTATGTGTGGTCGACCCTGAGAATTCGGTTTTTTACGATTATTACCACAAAAGAGATCTCACCATTACGTGTGAAAACGGCAGTAAAATTGAAGGGATTGGTAGACCAAGAGTCGAACCTTCTTTTATCGCTGGGGTTGTGGACGATATGAAAAAAATACCTGATGCAGCGTCATTAGCAACAATGAATTGGCTAGCCAAACTGATTGGACGCAAAGTAGGTCCATCAACAGGAACTAACCTTTATGGCATTCTTCAGCTAGCTTGTGAAATGAAACAGCGCAATCAGCAAGGCTCGTTAGTCACCTTATTATGTGACTCTGGGGATCGGTATTTAGACACCTATTACGACCCTGAGTGGATAAGTAAAAACATTGGCGATACTGCATTTTATGACCAGCAACTTACACAATTTAATCATAGTGGTTCGTTAAAACCTTAAGCAATTAGCCTCACCAATAAAAAACCGCTCAATGAGCGGTTTTTTAATCAATCAATATCTAAATATTTATGCGTTTGAATCGAAAGGCGCCAATTTCTAGCAATACATGTTTTCATCGCAAGTTCAGTCGCTCTGGTTTTTTGACTAATTGGCTGTAAACACACCACTTTATCTTGCGTATCAATATTTGCTAATAAGTCATCTAATTCATCAATGTGCTTTTGTGTTGCTATGGGATGCTTAATCTCATTCGCGCGTGTTAACGCCTGCTCAAGCACCTCATATCCGCCTTTCATGTTTACCTTAGGTGAAACCGTCACAAAGACCTTGTCGTGGCATAGCACTTCAAAAGTGCCACTGGTTTCAATCTGCACAGCATAACCTGCAGCAATAAACTCACTGGTTAAATCAGTGACATTGTACATACATGGCTCGCCGCCAGTCAGTACAATGTGCTTTGCGGTATATCCTTTGGCTTGAAAAGCTTGAATTAAACTACTGGCATCATGCTCGGCCCAACGTCCAATAGTGCCATCAACTTGAATGACATCAGCTTGGTTTACCTTGTTTTGAGCTAACACTTCCCAGGTCTGCTGAGTATCACACCAAGCACAACCCACTGGACAGCCTTGTAAACGGACAAAAATGGCAGGTACTCCGGTAAAGCTACCTTCACCTTGAATTGTTTCAAATACTTCGTTTACAGGATAATTCATTTGCAAGCCTTATTAATTTCAAGGGCGCATTTATAGATGATTTTGTTTCTAGCTGCAAGTTTTTGCCAACTTTATGCTGGATAAGATAAAATGTACTTTTGTTATTAATAAACAGACAAACATGTACATAGTAATGATGACTTTCGTCCATTACCTTATATTTGTCTTTCCGGTGATTTTAATGTCCAAAGCAATTGTAGTTTTTTCAGGTGGTCAAGATTCCACCACATGCCTTATTCAAGCCTTGACTCAATACGATGAAGTCCATGCCATTACCTTTGACTATGGTCAACGCCATAGAGAAGAAATCGACATTGCCCAAGCGCTTGCAAAAAAGCTTAAAGTAGCAAGCCATAAAGTCATGGATGTCAGTTTATTAAATGAATTAGCCATTTCTTCATTAACACGAGATGCAATTCCGGTTTCACATGAATTAATGGACAATGGCCTACCTAGTACCTTCGTTCCTGGTCGCAATATATTATTTCTAACATTAGCCGGGATTTATGCCTATCAATTAGGCTGCGATGCAATCATCACTGGGGTATGTGAAACTGATTTTTCAGGTTATCCAGATTGCAGAAATGATTTTGTGAAATCAATGCAACAAGCATTAGAGCTTGGTATGGACAAACCGCTCAATATTGTTACCCCCCTTATGTGGCTGAATAAAGCTGAAACATGGGCATTGGCCGATAAGTACCACTCACTCACTCTCGTTAAAGATGACACCTTAACCTGTTACAACGGCATTAAAGGCAGTGGTTGTGGAGATTGCCCAGCTTGTTTATTGAGACAAAGAGGTTTAGAAGATTACCTTAACAATCGTCAAAGCGTTATGGCTGATTTAGATCGTAAGTCAGCACGTTAAAACGCGTGTCACTTTATCAAATCATTTACCAACAAATCGCTAGGTGATTTGAAACGTCAGCCATAAACCTCTATTGCCTGACTGTGTTTAACAGCATTTAGTTAAGCAAAGTGTTAACGATTCACTATAATAAACAATATTATAAGGTAAAACGGACTTAAAACATGGCAAGAAGAAGTCGTAACAGTGCAAGTGCCTATTACTTTGCAATTTTGGTCAGTATTACATGCTGTGTATTCTTTGTTTTGTCGATGAACCCATTGGGAACAATTGATGTCGATAATCTATTAAGTTATCGCTACGATAACATCGCTCAAGGTGAGTACTGGCGCATCATCACAGGTAATTTGTTACACACAAACTTGTGGCACTTATTAATGAACCTTGCAGGCTTTTGGGTTATTTTATTTTTACATGAATCTCATTACAAAGGCCATATAAGTCAGTTTGCTTCGTTGTTTATCAGTTTGTGTGTATTAGAAGGATTAGGTCTTTACTGGTTTTTTCCAGAGCTTAAAGGTTATGTCGGACTCAGCGGGTTATTACATGGCCTATTTACCTTTGGTGCCCTATTAGATATACGAAAAGGCTATAATTCAGGTTATTTATTATTGCTAGGTGTGTTCGCCAAAGTGGGATACGAAATGTACTTTGGTGCCAGCGAAAGTGTCAGCGCTATTATCAATGCACGTGTCGCGACCGAATCTCATTTTATTGGCGTTCTCGGTGGGTTATTTTGTGGCTTTATCTGGCTGCCATTAACGCGTTTTTTTAAACACCAAAAAATACAAAGCCAATAAAAAAAGGAGCAATTGCTCCTTTTTTCTTTTCTAAGATGATTAGTCTCGGCGCATATAAGCCAACATCATCAACAAAACCAATACTGCAATAAGGCCCAGTGGTAACCAAGTGTTGATTTGCAAAACGGTGTCGACATTGGAACCAGTATGAATACCTGTTGAGTTAATAAAGCGCTCTATTTTACTTAACCCTAGGTAATCACTCCAAATACTAATCAACCCCAATATTTGGATACAGGATATGATGAACAATATTTGATTTTGGCGACGATTAGATTGCTCTGCTTTACGAGCGTAAGCACGTTCTAAATAGTCTTTAAAAAAACTAACATAAGTTTTAGCATGCTCTAGGCTGCTTTCGACATTCCATTTAGACTCAATTTTTTGATAAACATCTTCGTTGTCTGACTCAATTGCTAATTTGAAATTTTCGTTATTCATTCGTAGCAACTCAATCTTATTAATATATTCATCAATAACATTACGTTTTGAGTTAAGGGTTTTCTTCGAGTCATTTGCAAGAATATGACTATTTAGTTTATCTAAAACACGGCTATAAAAACTGACGTAATACCAAGTTGATTGAATATGATGCTGAATCGGCGCAAATCGGTAATATCGTCCTATATCTAACGTCATAATCGTATGAAAACGACTGAAAAAGGCATAATGTACACAATCATTATCGATAATTGTCGTATTATTACCCTTAACACGCTCAGCTTTGGCATTACAGGCTAGAAACTGCTGCTTCATTTGTTTATCTTGCGGGCTAGCTTCGACAAAGAAAGTGAAATTTCCTGAATTATTACCGATATAAGCTAATGGTCTGTGGCTACTTTTTAACGGAATATGGCTAATAGCCTGAATTCTTTTACACACTTCTAAACGTACTGCATTACCCCATTGACTGAGTGCGCTAGTGTCGTGCTCTTTTACTAATAAATTTCTCAGATTATTATAAAAATCAGCGCCTTGATTTTCTGCGAGCTCATCTGCTGTCAGCTCTGTTGATAATAGTTCAGCTGTTTTGTCATCAGGTAAGTTTAAGTGTATTTCAACAACCAAAACAAAGTTAAAAAATCGTTGATCAAAAACCAATTCATAGGTTGTATTTTCAAGATCAAGATACTCACTGATGTCATGCAAACCATTTACATGAAAGTCTATAGACTGTAGATCTTGCTTTAATAAAAGATTTGAAACCTTGCTTTCTTCACTGCGATAAATACATTTAAAATTTGATAAATCACGATGTAATGCGTTGAATTGTTTAAGCCATTCAATTTTGAAATGGTTTCTATCAAATGTCCCAATTAACTTGCCAATACGGCTTTTCTTACTGATGAGTTGTTCATATTGCTCTGAATCAACCTCAATAGGCTGTACACACATAACGCGAATTTTCGGCATAACGATTTCTTATTATTATAAAAATTGTTTTTCTGGGTTAGTTAGATAGTCGTCAGAAAGTTGCTCTTTGCGATAATCAATTGTTAGTTCTTCACCAACTTGAATCTCTTTGATAGCCACTAGACGCATTGGGTGATACCGGATTTCAGTATTCGGCGTTCTTGAGTGGTTAATATAACTGTATTTAGTTCTGAAATTTCTGACTAATAAGGTTTCATTATTGAGGTAATTACATTCCATGAAAATGTAATTCGAATAAGGGGCAATGTCTTTTGCCATGAGCGACTCGATTTTTTCATAGTCTGCAATTGATACCACTTGGCCATCAAATAAATAAAGAATTTGCTCATCTTTAATGGCATCTGTAGCAAACAAACCAAACCCATGTAATTCACTTGAGTGAATCATGGTCTTTGCGATCGTATCGAGCGTTGCTTTACGGACAAAATCTAAATCTTGTGTCTTATCAATTTGTTGAGAATTCGACATACCAAATCCAAAGTAATGAACAAAATAGTAAAATATTAAGTAATTACTTTAACTTATCAATGCTGGGTTGAAAATAAATAAACAGCTGAAAATGTCACAGAATGTGCAAATTGATTACATTTATCTTGTTCGATATATGGATTATTACATCGTTTTAACGTCTTTTAATCATCATTTTGAGAGCTTAAATAGATTGAAGGACGCCAAATTTGCATTAAAATTTCTGGATTTTCTATTGGGAGGAAACCAAACTGAGCATACAATCCGTGAGCATCACGTGTCGCTAGCATCATTCTTCGTAAACCGACAATTTCAGGATGAGTCATAATGTCATGGATTAACCATTTGCTTAATCCTTTACCTCGATGTTGCTCAAGAATAAACACGTCAGCGAGATAGGCAAAAGAGGCTTTATCAGTAATTAGACGGGCAAAACCAACTTGTTGATCATCCACGGTATACACACCAAAACATAATGAATTGGCAATGGCTTTGGTCAGCACTTCAATTGGGATATCTTTCGCCCAGTAAGAATTGGAAATATATCCATAGACGACATTTATATCGATTTTAGTTTTATCCGTATCGATATAATACCCGTCTACCGGTTGAACAGACTCAAACTTATTATGCTGATTCACTGTCGCTCCCTACTGTGCGATTTACTGTATGTGCTTATAGACTACTGATTACTGGTGTTTCATGTTGATTTTTTAAATGGGCGGCTTACTCATGTTATTGGTAGTGCAGTTTGGTATATGCCAGTAACGCCTGATCGTCTAATCGACTTGATTCGCTTAGTCCAGCAAGCACTTCCTTTTGATCGGCCAGAGAACGATGCTGGCCTAATTTATTTTTGCCTTCAATTGAATCGATTTTTACTTTAAAGCCCACTATCGCTTTGGCTAGCTTCAATTTATAGTCAGGCGGTATAAAACCATCATGACCATGGGTTTCACTACTCAGTAAACTGGGTTCATATTTCGCAATAGTGTCGTTAAGTATAGACAAGGTTGTTTCATCGTCTGTCAATGTGACAGTCCCTTTTACATGTACAGCCGCATAATTCCATGTGGGTACAGCGGGACTGCTCTCATACCATGTTGGCGAGATATAGCCATGTGGGCCTGAAAAAACAGTTAAAACTGACTGCCCATCGGCTATCTTCCAGTGCTGATTAGCTCGAGCCATATGGCCATAGAGTGTGCCCAATTCACCTTCATCTGGTTTAAGTAATAAGGGTAAATGGGACGCTGTTAGATCCGCAGTTGTGATGACAGCAAAACCATAATCAGCAACAAACTTATGGAGTGATGTTAAATCATTAATTCTTAGATTTTTTGGAATATACAAAACAAATCCTTGTTTTAGTTGATTTCATTTTAAGTATTCATCAATAATCTATTTCGGCTAGATATCGTTTAAGTCGCTGCTGTAAAGAGTTAATAGCTTGTGGGTGATTCAGGTAATCTTGAATATCCATCAGCCTCCAATATTGGCCTTCATTTCCGAACCTAATCTTATCAAGCTGTTCATTATCAATATGAGCTGCAAAAAAATAAGCGTTACCATTACCAGTTTGATTAATGTCGATTTGTTTATATACCAAACACGCTTTAGTTAAAACAAGTGAAAACTCTTCATACAATTCTCGAAGCACACACTCTTCAGCTGTTTCGTTCCCCTCACGCCCACCACCTGGAAAGTCCCAACAATTGGGATAAGGAATGGTTGCAAGGTTATCTCTTAAATACATAACCAACTGTCGGCCTGAAATTAACGCCATTTTACAACCCGTAAACTTTTCAGTGTTCTTGTCATTCATTAGGCTGAACTCCAGATAATAAAAAACCAGTGACAAGCACTGGTTTTAACATCATTAGCCACAACAGATAAGTCGCGTCGACTTCATGTGGTCACAATTACGCTATCACAATAAAACCTATCACGGTGATGCTTGCCGCAATCAAAGTGTATGGCAACTGAGTGATGGCATGGCTGACTAAGTTACACCCTGCACCTTGCGCTGCTAACACTGTAGAATCACTGTAAAAGCAAGCTTGACTCCCAAAGGATGATGCTGAAAGTAATGCACCGATCACTAACGGAATGTCCGCGCCTACTGCTTGAGCAAGCGGCATAACAATGGGAATCGATACGGCAAAAATCCCCCAGCTTGACCCCGTAGCAAAGGCTAATAATGCCATTGCAACAAACACGACTGCAGGTAAAAACTGTGCTGTCATGTAGGGACTTAAGCTCTCAATTACATATTGAGGTAACAGCAACTTATCGCATACATCTTTAAAAATAAATGCTGCTATCACTGTCCCAATTGCGGGTAACATACTTTTAAAGCCATCAATCATTTGCTCCATCATTTCAGCAAAAGGCATTAAACGCTGCACAGCATAATAAGGGATCGTAATTGTCATGGTCGCTAACAAACCAAGCCACACATCAATATCAAAATATACGGTAAAACCAACAAGCATCATAATCGGCACAAGGAAATTATGTAATTTTCCTTGTTGATCAGCCGTTTTAAATTCATCTTCCATCGCCTTAACGGCATAGTCATTACTGGTTTGAATATCAGCTGACTCATCAACCGGTATCCCAATACCTTGCTTTGCTTTTAACTCAGCCTTTTTCATCGGACCAATAAGCGGCATCACCCCTAAAATGACTAAAGGAACCATAATCACAGCAACCCATGCATAAAGCATATATGGAATGGCTTGCATATAAACTGAGATTGCTTGCCCAGGTTCTGCTATACCGTTATCAACAAGTAAGCCGCCAAAAAACACAGCCCACGCCGATAAAGGGACGAGAACACAAATAGGTGCGGCTGTAGAATCGACAACATACGCCAACATTTCACGAGAAATACGAAATTTATCCGTCACTCGCTTCATGGTTTCACCCACAGTTAATGCATTAAGATAGTCATCAATAAAAATGGCAACACCTAAAACAAATGTCATCATTAATGATGATTTAGGGCCTTTAGCTACCTTCAGTGCATTTTTTCCAAATGCGAATGCCCCGCCCGTTCGAACGAGTAAAGCGATTAGCGCACCAAACGTGCCACATACTAAGATTAACCAACCAATGGTTTCATCAGCCATGACACTTAACGATATTTCCGAAAAATTATTTAATGCTTCAACAGGATCAAGCATTAATAAACCCACAACAGCACCTATTACTAACGCTAAAATAGGTCTTCTTAATACAATTGCTAATATCAAAACAACCACTGGCGGGATCAAACTGATCGCTGATGGCTCTGTCATGATTTTTTTCCTTGTTGGTAATGTAAGTCAAAAATGGAGATGCAAAATAATGTCGTTATGTCACTGAGTCAACATAATTTATACAATAATAGAAAATAAAATAAGAATTTTTGACAGAGAAATCAAATTAGATTCATTCAAGTAAACACCTAGACTAATATGACGACATAAAAAAACTGAGTTATGGTAAAACCGACGAATAACTCAGTTTGTTTTAATAAATTCCCGCCATAGCCTTAGCCAGTAAAATTCACTGAAAATTGGCCTATCCCTTGGTAATTAATGTTAACAGGGCTATTCATCGCTACCTTTACAACACCACAATAGGAACCTGTAATAATAACTTGCCCTGCTCTCAATGATATTCCTCTTGCTGTTAAGTGATAAACAAGCCAATAGAGTGGGTTCTGAGGTAACTCACATGGATGAACACCTGCAAAGACTTGCTCAGTTTTTTCTTGGCTAATATTAATGTCAATTTTTGCAGCTTTATAAGCAATAGGTTTGTCAATAACTGGGCCTAAATACAAGCCTTGATTACTTAAGCCATCAGCTAAGCGTTCAAAATGATTGGCATCGTAGTCTTTAGAAAATCGTGGTTCAATTAATTCTAATGCTAAGCGTGTTTCCCCTACTGCATCATCGATTTCAGCATTACTGTATGTTTGACCTGCAGATAAATCATTTGCTAATACAAATGCAATTTCAGGTTCGATTAGGGCATAACCTTTTATTGATTTTATTGAACAATCTTGCTGCTCTGCGGCTAATTGGGATAATAATGGCGCAACGATCACATTCCCGTTTTGTTGTGGAATTAAGCATTTCCACCCAATATGCTCACTGGAGGTTTGAGCCATCATGATTTGTTGAATAGCAAACGCATCATCAAGTGTCTTAGGCGCATTGTTTCGTAAATCCGAAACAGGTATAGCTTGTTGTCGCTGCTTTAATAAATGCGTTGCGGCATCTAATTGAGATTGACTGTATTTTTGTTTGTCCTCGTTCATGTGCAAATATTGATGTTCTTGCACATCGCCCTGCTTTGTTTGATTAAACCCGCTCACAATAATTCCTTTAATAACATCAATTGATTTTTAACTGATTGAGCAACACGTTGCTTCGATTCCTTATTAAACAAATTTAAACATATGATGTTTAGATAAACAATGTAAATATATTCACTAAGTTTTTAGTCAGCACAAAAAAAGCCCAACTATTGTTGGGCTTATGTTTTACAACTTAACAATGATTGCGAGTAAGAGAAACTTACTTCATTAACTGCGTCAGTCGTGCTTTAGCATCACTTAATAGTGTTTCAGTTAACGATTGCGCTAACTCACCATTACGGTCTTTAATGGCATCAAAGACTTCTTGGTGAAATGGAATTGAGCTTTTATTTTCTGCATCATATTGGTTGGTGACTCGAATACTGACCAAAAGTGATGAAAAAATCACACACTCCATAGAAATAAATAATTCATTGTGAGATGCGCGTAGAATTGCGCCATGATAGTGGGCATCGGCAACGACAAAGCGATCAACATCATTGGTTGAAGAAGCCATCTCTTCAAGGGCGGCGGCTATTGCTTGAATATCTTCATCGGTCGCATTCATGGCCGCTAGCGATGCAGCTTTGGGCTCAAATGCAAGTCGAAACTCCATCAACTGAGTTAGGAACTCTGGATTTAGTGGTGCTGAAAGGTGCCAAGCCAGTACGTCATCGTCAAGTAAAGCCCAATGATTTCTCGCTTTAACTTTCGTACCAATACCACGGCGAACATCTAATAAGCCTTTACCTACTAGAATTTTAACGGCATCACGCACTACAACACGGCTAACTTTGAAGCGCTCAGCTAGCTTGTTTTCGTCATCAATTAACGTCCCAGGAGTATAGGTGCCGGCAACAATTCTACGACCCAGTTCTTTCGCCACTTGAACAGGTAAACTCGGTGACATCGAATTTGTTCGTCTTAAATCGTAGTATGTTAATTCACTCATGTAATTATATTGTCCATAAAAATAACTACATACTATTTATCTGATTTTAGGACAATAGACAACCGCCAGAGACGATTAATTGCTGTTTTGAGTCAAAGAAAGTCGAATACTGGCATCATTCAGCAATTTTTCAGTGAGCTTTTCTGCTTTATCACCATCTTTAGCTGCAATAGCTTCATAAACTTCTCGATGAAAAGGCACCGACGCCCCATTTTCACGAGGGTCTTTATTCGTGACTTTAATACTCACTAATAACGCAGAGTAAATCACTCCTTCCATTGACGCTAAAAAGCCATTGTTGGCGGCTTTCATCACTGACTTATGAAACAGTGAATCGGCAATGATAAAATCTTCTGCGGTATTATTAGCTTGAGCCATTCTCTCAACAGCTGATTCGATGTCGGCTAAATCTTCTGCAGTAGCACGCTCAGCAGCCCACCTAGCCGCTTTAGGCTCAAAAGCTAATCGCACATCCATCAATTGTTTTAAAAAGCTAAGATTTGGTGGCGCAGATAAATGCCATGCAAGAATATCGTCATCCAGCATATTCCATTTATCTCTAGATTGGACACGAGTACCAATTCCACGTCGAACTTCTAACAGTCCTTTACTTACGAGGATTTTAACTGCGTCACGAACAACAACTCGGCTAACTTGATAACGGGCAGCTAATGCATTTTCATCATCAATTAGACTATGGGCTTCAAAAGCGCCTGACACAATTCTGCGACCAAGCTCTTTCGCGACTTGCACCGATAGACTTGGAGACATTCCTTGGGTGCATTTTAAATCGTAATATATTAATTCACTCATAAGTCCTATAGAAACATAGTATGTTTACAGTGTCAATTGAAAACAATCAACACCTTGGTCTTTATTCTATATTTTTAGCCATTTGTTATAGGTCATAAAAATTAATAGCGGTTAAGTAGCATAAAAAACTAAAAAAAATGCAGCCTTACGGCTGCTAAAGATACAGAAGTGAAATAGGCAACTAACAAGGTAAAATAAAAAGGTAATTAATTTAGCAATTTATTACTTAATGAATGTTAACGGCGGCTTGAAACCCCTCAACATAAGACAATGCATTTTGCTTCGTTTGCTCAGCTGACATGCCCGCTTTGTATAACCCGCTACCTAAACCAAAACCACTGGCTCCAGCATCTAAAAACGCTTTCATTGTACTTGGGGATACGCCACCTACTGGTAAAATCGGCATCTCTTTTGGTAGCACAACTGACATCGCTTTTAATCCTTTAGGACCAACTGTATCAGCAGGAAATAACTTTAATGAATCTGCACCTGCATTAATTGCGGCGTAAGCTTCAGTCGGGTTTAAAAAACCTGGAACGCTATATAAAGACAGCTTTTTACTGTATTGAATAATGTCGATATCTGCATGAGGCGATATAATAATTCTCCCACCCGCCTCTTTGACTAAATCAACCTGCTCCTTCGATACTACCGTCCCTGCACCTATTACAACAGATTCACCATACTTTTCACTTAAGCGTTTGATGCTTTCATAAGGATTAGGAGAATTCAGTGGCACTTCAATTACACGATATCCTGCTGCTACAAGTACATCAGCTATAGCGATCACTTCTTCAGGAGTCACGCCACGTAAAATTGCCACTAAAGGTAATTCTTTTAATGCATCTGTTAATGAAATAGTCATTATCCATTGTCCTTTGATGTTACAAGTTTTGCTTGTTTTGCGATATTTAACATGCCAACGGCAGACGCTTTCGAACTACTAACCGTCGTTGATAAATACCCCAATTCTTTTAATGCTTCGCTGTATAAATAATTAAGTTGTGAACCACCAATAAGATAAATATGTTCAAGATTAGGCGATGATGTCAGTACTGCATTGAGTTCTGCCCCAATGAGTACACCAGAAATATAACTTGTGACATCTGATTCAGTTAAGCGCTGTTCTAACCTTAATGTTCTGGCGCTAAATAAATGATGTAATAATCCACCTTCGCGTTGACTGGTATGAACGCCTTGCAAGAAGCTCGCAATATCAAAAGCCATTTCGTTATTGGTGTTGGATAGACCTTTACCTAAAATGCTATGTTCAACAATCAGGTTATAAACCTCACCAGTCATATGCGTAGATAAATCATCAATTACTGCGTCACCCGCATCACTTTTTGCCATTTTGATCCACTTTGAGTGTGTACCAGGTAAACAAAACACGAGTTTTTCAAGTTGTGCGTTATTTAATAAGCCTAACTCTTGCTCCAATAAAGCCACTGCGCCAAATACCTGTACTTCTTCACCGCGCATGACATCGGGTTGTAAATTACTCGTTTGGCACTTTACTCCTGGCACAATGTGAATATTAAGTTGCGCTTGATTATTCACTTTATGTAACTGTTCAGCCGCTTGCATGGCATCCGCTGGACAGCTGATATAACCTGCATCACTCCAGCCTTGCGCACTGCCAACCATTCCGGCCATCAGTATTGGCAAGCGTTTTTTGGTATTTGAACTGTTTTCATTTTTGCCTTGATCATTTATCCAAGGACTTATCTGTTGTAATAAGGTTGATTCGAATTGCTCTTTGTCTAAATTAAGCATGCCTTTTGCTGCGCTTACTTCAGATAATATTTGACCCCGTTGATCCAATAAGAAGGATCTAAAGTTACTACTTCCCCAGTCAACCGCGATTAATGCAGGTTGAGATGATGATTTTTCTATCATGAGAATGTTCTCGATATGCTATTAAGAGACTTCGTAATGCTTAATAAAGTCAGGATCTGGCTCGACTCCGATCCCTGGACCTTGAGGTAAAGCAACACTTCCTTGATTTTCTTTAACTTGTTTAAGAATGTTTAATGGCTCTTTTAACAAGTCTTCACGAAATCTATTTGGCGTTGTGTCATATTCGAGCATAGGTTGAACTGGATGGGCAGCACCTGGCAAATCAGGTAATGCAGCCAAAAGGTGTAAGTTTGTGCCTACCGCAATGGCAGAGCCCCAAACATGGTTAATCACTGGAATAAAATGTGCGTGCGCCATTGCGAGCACTTTTTGATACTCAGTAATGCCACCGAGTGCACAGACTTCTGGCTGTAATAAGTCTACGCAGCGATTTTCAATGAGATCTCTAAAGCCCCAACGAGTAAACTCAGCTTCGCCACCAGCAATAGTCATATCTAAGGCTTCACATAAATCGCGATACCCTTGTTTATCTTCTGGTGCCACAGGTTCTTCAAACCAATAAACGCCGAGGTTTTGTAACTCACGTCCTAGTGGAATCGCTTCTCTTGCGGTGTAAGCATGATTAGCATCAACCATTAAACGCATGTCATCGCCAATGCCTTTTCGTACCGCTTCGACTAATTTAATATCGCGCTCAGGGCTTAATCCAATTTTCATCTTGGTTGCGTTAAAGCCCATCGCTTTTATTCTTGCACTTTCATCAGTAAATCGAGCTTCCAGATCATCGTAGCGCTGTAACATCATCCCATAACCATAAGCAGGGATACGTTCTCTAAACGCACCGCCAAGTAGCTTATAAACGGGTTGATTGTGGAATTTTCCTGCAATGTCCCACAAGGCAATATCGACACCTGATAAGGATTGGATTGGCATCCCTTTCTGACCATGATCTCGCATCAAGTTATAGACTTTGTGCCAAATCACTTCTCTGTCTAATGGATCCATCCCCAAGATCATTGGTTGGATAACTTTCTCGACTATGGTTTTGTTTGCAAAAGCGATCCCGCCGCCACCAAAACATTCACCCCAACCTGTAATCCCAGCATCTGTTATAACCTCAACAAGGTGGGTTGTTCTTTGAGCGTAATATTGCTGTGAATAACCCAATTCTTCTTCAAGATCGTATTGCAGTACGTGACTTTTTATTTCAATAATTTTCATGAGTAACTATCCTAGATACTGATTAAAGAGCACGTGAAATACGTTTGTAGCTAAGGTAATCGTCGAGCGCTAGCAACGAACAATCAACCCCAACTCCTGACTGCTTGATCCCAAAGTGCGGCAGATTAATCGCATATTTAATGCCGTTAACTTGCACTTCGGCAAACCTCAGTTCACTCGAAAAATGGGCAATTCTGGTTTCGTTTTGGGTGAAAATATATGAGGTTAAGCCCGCATCAGTATCATTAGCATCAGCTAGCACAGCCTCATCGTTTGAGAAGGTTGAAATACAAATAACGGGACCGAAGATTTCTTCCTGATATATCGCCATCTCTGGTGTGACACCCGTCAAAATGGTCGGACTATAGTAGTAGCCAGTCTCTAATCCTTTTGGCTTTCCGCCACCTGTAAGTAGTGTTGCACCTTGTTTGATTGCATCCTTAACGAGATTATCAATACGAATCCAAGAAGCCTCATCCATTAAAGGTCCCATATCGATGTCTGCATTTTTATCGAAGCCGACCTTAACATTGCTTGCTTTAGTCAGTAGCATGTCGATAAATTGTGCAGCGATCGTTTCATCCACAAATACGCGGTTTGGTGTTACACAAATTTGACCCGCATTACTGAATTTAACGCCACTTATGACATCAGCAGCAGTATTTAAATCTGCATCTGCAAACACAATAGCGGGCGCATTACCACCTAGTTCCATTGAATATCGTTTGATCGATGTCGCACCGGTTCCGATAACATGTTTACCTACATTGGTTGAACCGATTAATGTTAAAAGTGCTGGAATAGTGGATGACGAAATAGCATCTCCGACTTTATGATCAGGACCCGATATGATGTTAACAACACCGGCTGGCAAACCAATTTGAGCGCAAAGTTCACCTACTGCATAAGCTGATAATGGCGTTTTTACCGATGGTTTAATGACAATGGGACAGCCTGCAGCCATCGCAGGACCTATTTTGTAAGCCAAATTAAGTAAAGGAAAGTTCCAAGCTAAAAACGCGGCAGCGACCCCTAACGGTTCACGTCTTAACTCATGTGAATGGGTGCCCTCTTTGTCTTCGAGCGGCTCTTGCTCCATGGTTAACATCGCATCAGCATAAAACTCTAAACTATCGACTAACATTTGGAAATCATCTTTCGTTGATGACCAAGGCTTTGCCATTTCTAGCTGAATACAATCTCGTAAATGCTGCTCATTTTCTACTACCGCATCACGGAGTTTAAACATCCAATCAGTACGCTCTTTAATCGATGTTTTCGACCAAATCGGAAATGCATTTTCTGCTGCCACTAATGCTTGCTCAGCATGTGGAATATCTGCAGCGGCGATACTGCCTACAGGTTGCAATGTTGCTGGATTAACAACATCTGTCGTTACATTGCTTGTAACAAGCTCGCCACCGATATAAAGTTTTTTATAAAGCATTAGTACAGCTCCATTTGTATCATTCTAAAACATTACTCGTTGTTAACTGCTTGCCTAGTTAGCGCAAAGCTAAGTCACCTATTAATAGGTCTCATCACAAGTAAAAATTCACAACCACATAACATGATAACTATTTAAACATATGATGTTTAAAATAACAATCCTATCGGCAGAGATTCTCTTAAAATTGTTAAAAAAATGTTTTACCCTCGACATGGGTTTTAAAGCAAGATTGGTTAATAGCGTAAATTCAGACAGTTATTCGATAAAACAGCTAACACTCCAGCTGTGCTTGCCGCTCGCAGGAACCTGCGCATATTCATTTTTAGTCATGGCCTGTTGCAGTGAGTCATGCCCGCCTATACAGGGTTCCAGCCCAACAACATAGGCTGGTGCTAATGCACTTCCTGACCATCCTTGATAATTGAGCCAAAGACCAACATGACTCACTTCATCTGAATAATACGAAAAGCCACAGCGCTGCGCACCGTTATCACGAGTCAGTGCCACTGTGATCAAGTTATTTTGAGCATTGTTATTCATGGGCTTACTAAAGAGCTTTGATGCAAAATGGCTTTGTTTGTCCATCACATAAGATAAACAACAATATTGAGAATATCGCTGATTATCGCAGGACTGACTCGCGAAGGGCTGATTTAAAGCCTGAGTACCTGCTTTAAAGGTATGGTTTTCAATTAGGCTATCGATGTTGGAAGGAGCGTAAGTGTATGGCCAATGAATTACAGACTCTGAATGATTAAAAAACCGATGAAAGCCATTATCTGTATAAAATTGTTTTATGTTGTCACTAAGTTGTATTTGCATGCCTGGTTGCGCAGCAAATATTGGATGCATTGACCACATATAAGGCAGTGGATTAAGACCAAGATTGACCAGTTGATAGTGAATAACAAATTCATGACTGTCTTTATGTAAAGTAATACTACGAGTAAATTGATATGGCAGCTGCCTACCTTGGCAACATAAAGACAATGTCACAAAGTTATCAGTTTCGATGATTTTAGTTATCTTCCAAGGTAAGCACCATAGTTCACCGTGATCTGGCAGCGCTAAATCCTTATAACCTTCTGCTGAGTAAATCTCTTGCTTAATACTTGGAAAACATTCATCCCAACCTCCCGTATCGAATCCATTAATAAAGGAGTCGCCATATTCTGGCACTGACATCTTGGAATAAGGTGACTGCTGCAACCATTCATATTGATTCGTTAACGACTTTAACGAGACAATCTTAGCCCCTAATTCAGGTACGATGCTCATAGATACACGTGCATTTGCTAAGGTAATCACTTCAACATTGGTTTCTTTCTTGCCTGATAAAGCCTTTACGAAAGAACGAGTCAACGTCAACATCAATGATAATTAATCGTGATAAATAACAGAACGTCCACCGTCAACAACTAAGCTTTGGCCAGTCATAAAACTTGAATCGTCTGAGGCTAAAAATAATGCAGGCTTGGCAATTTCAGCTGTCGTGCCATTACGTTTCAATGGATGTACGTCGCCCATTGCTTTACGTGAGCCTTGTGGGTCATCGGTATTATCCCATGACTTGAATGCCATAGGCGTCTCAATCATACCTGGACATAACGCATTTACGCGGATATTAAATTGGGCAAACTCAACCGCCATATTTCTTGTTAACCCGATAACGGCATGCTTTGTCACTGCGTAAGGAAAGTAACCCGGTACAATTTTAAAAGAATGAACCGAGCCCACATTGACTATGCTACCTCGTTGATGCTTTTTCATGTATGGGTACACGGCTTTACTGCAAAACCACATTCCATCCACGTTAACTGAAAAACTTTTTTTCCACGCATCTACGCCCACAGCATCTATATCATTGCCTGGACTTATTAATGCAGCATTATTAATGAGTATACTTGGCTCACCTAACTCTGCGACTGTATGAGCAACCATGGCATTGACTAATGTTTCATCTGAGATATCCACGGCAAAAAAAGTGGCATCAAATCCTTGAGCAACAAGTTGACTTGCCACTTGCATACCTAGTGCTTCGTTCCTATCAGCAATACACACTTTAGCACCTTGCAGGCAAAACTCTTGTGCAATAGCAGCTCCAATACCATCTGCGCCGCCTGTAACAATCGCAACTTCACCTAATAAACGTTCAGACATAGTTATCTCTATTATTGTTTTGTGTTATTGATATTTCTTGTATGAGCCAGTTTTAGGATTAATGCAGCTCATTTCTTTGCCACTATTTTGCATTGACCAAGTCTCGTTCAATCGCTTCAATCGTTTTACCTTTTGTTTCTGGCAAGATTAACCACATTACAATGCAGCCAATAAACGCCACGCCACCATAATACAAAAACGTATTGGCAGCGCCCATATTTTCTAATTGCCAAGGGAAAAACTGCTGAATACTCCAACTTGATATACTTTGCACTAATGCTGCGAAAGGTAAAGCGACACTCCGTACTCGACTGGAGAAAATTTCTGAAAATATGACCCACATGATTGGGCCAATTGACATGTTAAAAGCAGCGAGAAATGCAAATAAACCGAACAATACAAAAGCTGGATTAATATTAATTGATGCGTTAATCACAGCGCCACTCACTAACGGCAACTCTTTTTTGGTATATACACTCGCTAAGTCAGCTTTGAGTTCAACGTCAGTTTGGTAGTGTTTACCTAATAACGGTAACAATTTATCGGCATCAACTTGCTGCTCTGCAACCTTTTCAATCACAGGTTGGTTAATCACGTAGCTTGCATTATCAAAACCATACCAAATAGAGACATGGGCTAAGGTAATTAACAACAAGCCAATCACGGTCAGCGCTTTTCGACCCAGTTTTTCAACGGTAAAAATAGCCACTAAGGTAAACAACACCGACACACTACCTAATACAATGGTCTGCAAAAAGGTGTTTTCAACACTCATGCCTATTTGTTCAAATACGGTAGGCGCATAAAATAGCACCGCATTCATACCCGTTGCCCCTTGAACCACCGCATAACACACGGCTATTAACACTAAATACCGCATTGGCTTACTGAATAATAATTTAAGTTGCTGCATCACTGACTGGCTACTGTCTTGCTTAACAGTTTGTTTAATCTCAGCCATCAAAGGGGCAACTTCATCCTGCTCAGTAATTCTTTCAAAGACTGTTTGGGCTTCTTGATCACGTTGTTTACTGATTAACCACCGAGGAGACTCTGGGATGGTCAATAATAGTGAGAACCATATGATGTTAGGAATAATTTCGAAACCTAACATTAATCGCCAAATATTTTCATCTGTTAATGATTCAATGTTTCCAATTGATTTTACAAGGAAGTAATTAATAATAAATGCACAGAGGCTGCCTAAGGTAATTAATAACTGATTGACCGACACAAACTGACCACGCTGTTTAGCTGGCGCTATTTCGCCGATATACATGGCGGACACTGTGATGGAGGCAAAAGCAACCCCACCGATAAATCGACCTACCACTAACATTTCATAACTTACTGCAAATGCAGATATAACTGTTGATAGTGAATACGTAAGCGAAATCCCAATCAGCACCTTTTTACGCCCAAAACGTTGACATAAACTGCCTGTAAAAAATAACGCTAGAATAACCCCAACAATCGCACAGCCCACAACATTGCCCGTTTGCAGACTGGTCAACTCAAATTGAGAACTCACATAACGAAGTGCGCCAGAAATGTTTGCAGCATCAAGTCCAAATACAAATCCACCGAAAGCGGCAATCATCGAAAATTTAATGGCTTGAATATGTTTATTCGTTTTTGTTATGGCGTTGTCTGCGGTTGATGTCTCTATCACGGTGAAATCCCCAGTTTTTTGCAGTCAGTTAACCTTGCTTATGTCTGGTAAATTCACTTGAGTTTCACCAAGGTACAATTTACTGATAAGAGGGTTTAGTTATAATTTATTAACAAGATTTAAACATATGATGTTTAAATAGGCAATATGTTTATAGGAATGTTAATAAAATTATTCCTGAGCTTAGAAAGTCCGGATTTACTCAGAGATGAAGAAATTCATCCAGGATGAGAATGACGAGATAAAAAAAACGGAGTCAGTGACTCCGTTCAATGAAAAAACAACAATAATCTAGGCAATGATCACAGCTGGCTCATATACGCCCTTGATCTGCTCAGAGACTAACAGTGTTGTGCCATGTTCATGCGGTAATACAGGCTCTTGTTCAAGTCCACATTGCGCTGTCGTCGTATAAAGTTGATGGGCATTAACGCCTCCGAAACCAGGACAAGTTGGCCGCAGAGTCCCAACATCAATGCGTGATAACTCTTCACCTGATGGTGAAATACACACCACACAAGCGCCATCCCATAGTGCTACCCACACATTGCCACTTGCATCAACAACAGCCCCGTCGGGTGAAAATTTTGTTGAAGAAAAATCTGCAAATAACGTCGGCTTAACGCCCGCTAGCGGTGCACCATTTTCAGGGTCTAGTTCAAGACTAAACATTTTCTGCGACTGTGAATCGGCGTAATATGCCCGGCAACGAGACTTATCAAAGCACATCCCATTAGGAATAGTCAGTTCTGAAATATATTGAGTCAGCTCACCTTGATAGTAACGATAAAAACTGCCTTTATTGAGGGTTGCCTCGTTATCCATTGTGCCGATCCAAAAGCCGCCCCAAGGATCTGCCCTTCCATCATTACTGCGATTCGTTGTTAATGTATGTTCTACATTAATAATTAACACTGTTTTTTGAGTTAATAAGTGAAACTGATATAAGCCTGTTTCTGTCGCAATTAATAAATGGGCTTCATCAATCCAACCTATGGCCGTAGCCATTTCTGCTAACTGATATTCCACAGTTTGTGTAGCACTCTTACCTCTGATTAATTTATTGGGAAAATCAACCCAATAAAGCGTTTGCGTAAGTGGATGCCACAACGGGCTTTCACCAACATAGTTAATTCTTGCATCAAAAAGCTTACTCATAACATCCCTTGTAACACATGCTGTTATTTTACTGCATTCAATCAGTCCCTAGTCAAACTACCAATTGGTATGTGAACCATCACGTTTGCTTAAATGCGGCGCTTCAACTTCAATCGGCGTCGCTTTTCTAAACGCGGCTTCATTCACTTCGACACCTAAGCCGGGTAATTCAGGTACCGTAAATTGAGGGCCAGATAAAGTATGCTGCACAGGAAATAGTGCCTTATCATGGGCTCCAAATGGGCTGAACGGCCCTTGATGGGTTTCCATTAAACTAAAGTTAGGTAAAGCTGCTGCAAAATGGTTGGTTGCAGCAGTACAAACTGGCCCTAGGGGGTTATGAGGCATGACATCAATATAATGTGCTTCTGCCCAGCCTGAAACCTTCATCGCCTCAGTGAGACCACCAATATTACACACATCCACACGCAAATATTGCGTCAAACCTTGCTCAATATAAGGCTTGGCGGCCCATTTAGAGCTAAATTCTTCGCCGATAGCAAATGGAATGTTTGTCATGGTTCTTAAAGTTTTGTACGCATCAGGAGATTCGTGACGAATAGGCTCTTCAATAAAATCTAAGGTGTCTGGCGCTAAACGCTGACAAAATGAGGCGGTTTCAGCCACGCTCAACCTATGATGATAATCAATACCTAAGGTAATATCTGGCCCCAGTATTTTGCGTAAGTCATTTAAACAGCGAGCTGTGCGAGTGATAGACTCTTGCGGTTCAAAGTAAACTGGATCATCAAAACGACTCGGTATCACTCGAATGGTCGTCCAACCTAACTCAACTAAGGCCAAGGCCTCTTTGGCAAGTTCGTCAAGTTTATCGGGATCAGCCTCTGTGTAACAACAAGCAAAACAAGGAATAGTGTCACGCTGTTTGCCACCGAGTAATTGATATACAGGTACATTTAACTTTTTACCTAGTATGTCATACAAGGCGATATCAATTGCAGAGATGGCAGCGGTGACAACACGGCCACCTTCGAAGTAATGGCTGCGGTATAATTCTTGCCAAATACGGCCAATTTGTCGTGCGTCCTTACCTTTAAGGAATGACGCAAAGTGTTTAACAGCCCCCATCACTGCATATTCACGATTGGATAAACCTGATTCGCCCCACCCAACGATGCCGCATTCAGTCACGACTTTAACAAGTAACTGATTTCTTGCGCCAACGCAGCCCAACAAGGCTTCTACTGATTCAATTTTCATTTGTATTCACCGGCTTATTATTTTGTTTTTATACTTATTGAGTTGCAGGCTCACGATATTTATCCATTCTGTCTAAATCATATTTTTCAAACTTACGCTTTAATAACCATCTTGGGCGCTCAAGCGTTAATTCCCAATCGAATAATGACTTAAACATTGCTCTCACACGCTCTGGGTGTTTCGCAGCTAAATCGTGTTGCTCGCCTGTATCAGATGCTAAATTGTATAACTCTGCAGGTCTATCTGGGTAACGAATAAGTTTCCAGTCTTCGTCACGGATAACGGCTCTGGTTTCCTTTTTCCAGTACATGACTGGATGTGGTCGTGAAGTATTTTCACCATTAATGTACGGAACTAAATCCACACCATCTGTATCAGTAACAGTATCTAAACCACCCGCCGCAGCGACAAAAGTAGGCAGTAAGTCGATTGTGCTTACAGGATAAGTATAACGCTGATTTTCTTTAATTTTCGCAGGCCAACTCATAATAAATGGCACACGGATACCGCCTTCTAAGTGATTTGATTTTGTGCCAGCTAAAGGGGCATTGTTTGATGCATTCTTATCTGATGGCCCACCATTATCATTCGTGAAAACAACAATAGTGTTATCAGTTAAATTCAATGCATCTAGCTTGTCCATGACGACACCTGTTGCACGATCCATTGCTAATGTCATAGCAGCGAGTTCTTGATGTTTTCCTGTTAAATGAGGAAATTGCTTTAAATCTTCAGGCTTTGACTCAAGTGGAGTGTGCACAGCATTAAATGCTAGGTAAATAAAGAAAGGATCAGATTGGTTTCTTTCGATGAAGTCAGCCGCGGCATCACCCAAAATATCAGTTAAGTAACCTTCTCGTTCTTCAAAGTTACCCATGCCCTTTTCAAGTTGTTTATCGTACATAATGTCATTGATATTACTATGTGTAGTGTCAGGGTAAGGAAAATAACTGCGGTCGCCACCTCTGAAACCTAAAAACTCATCAAAACCACGATTTAATGGATGAAATCTATCTGCACTACCAAGATGCCATTTACCAAACATAGCGGTTTTATAACCTTGCTTTTTAAGATAATCAGCCATGGTTAATTGATCTAGTGGTAACCCCATTTCAGCACCATCTAAAGCCGAGTTATCACTCATAAAGCCAGGCACGTTAATTTCTTCATAACCAAATCGTTGTTGATACTTACCTGTCATAAGCCCAGCTCTTGAAGGGCCGCAAGTTGCATCGCTGACATAACCTTGCTCAAAAATAACCCCTTGCTGTGCAATATCATCCAAATGTGGCGTTTGCATAACCTTACTGCCCTGAAATCCAAAGTCTCCATAACCTGCATCATCGGCAAAGATTAAAATGATATTAGGTTGTTCAGTGACTTCTTCGGCAAAGGTATTAAAAGGCAAGGTACTCGATAACAATACCAGACTGCCTATTATTGATGCTTTCATTTAGAAAATACTCCATTTCATATACACGATGATTTACAACTTCATGCTGACAATCGTGACTTACAAGCTAAGGTCTTTACGCCATAAACATTAATAAGGACTAATTACATGCCCAGCGACTATATAAAACGTGCTTAGACAACATGACATTAATACCGACATCACTGTTAAAGGATTGGCGACCTCATATACTCAGCCAAGCCGCAACATATTGTTAACCTACCTTAAATTAACACTAAAACATAGCAATTTAATAAACATATGATGTTTGGATTTATAAACAATGTTTTCGAGGTCAGCCAACAACTAGCAATATTGAACAGCTGTAAATCGATTTCGCATGATGATGAAAAGTAACGTTAATCATTGAGCTTACTGTAAAAAGACATCTACAACCTGTCCTAAATTCTATTTCTTTTATTGATAAACCATCCATTTTGAAATCTTTGCTTTGGGTTCTTATCACCACAATAAATTGATTTTTTTATTTACAAAAATACCACAAGCAAGGACAATTTCACCAATAAATAACAGAAAATCAATGCGATAGACCGTGAGAATAACAAAAGTTTAACATGTTGCACATTTAAACATCATATGTTTAAATACTTCACATGAACTGTATTGCCTGTTTTTTATACATATACCAACAAGCAGGTTTTAATACATCGTGAACAGTTAGTCGTCGTTTACTCGGTTCATTTTGTATGGGGGGGGAAGTCACATTCCCGCAATGAGACATAAATAATAAATACACGGAGTAAGAAAATGCCGAAATATAGTAAATTGCACAAAGCAATATTGCTGGCTGGTTGTTCTTTTGCAGCCACATCAAGCAATCTATATGCGCAGGATGGAACGGATAATGCTGAACAGGCCACTTCAACAAAAGATATTGAAGTCATCATGGTCAGCGCGCAAAAGCGTGAGCAAGCATTAAAAGATGTTCCTGTTTCTATTGAAGTACTCGATGGCGACTTAGTTCAAGAGTTAGGCGTACAAAATGGCTTTGATCTTGTTAAATACCTACCAGGTTTCGGTATTGATGAAAGCAGTGAGATCCGAACAACTACACTAAAATCACGTGGTATTGGAACATTCACTAACTCTATTGGTTTGCAATCATCAAATTTAGTAGTCATTGATGGTGAAGTTTTACCTCGACAGTCAATGCTTAACCTTGCGGTCGCTGATGTCGAACGTGTTGAAGCTTTACGTGGTCCACAAGGTACCCTATTCGGCCAAAATACCTCCACGGGTATGCTGCATTATGTCACCAAAAAACCTAACTTAAATGCTGTTGGCGGCAATATCCGAACTGAAGTCACTCAAGATAACGGTATTGATGTTAGTGGTGTAGTAAATGTACCGATCGGTGATAATTGGGCATTCAGAATGAATGCACAATGGAGTGAAGTTGATGGTTGGATCGACAATACCATGCCAGGTCATGAAGACTACAAAATCGGTGAACAAGATAAATCAGGACTTCGTGGCCAACTGTTATATGACGACGGCGAAGACTTTAATATTTTATTCCGTGCAGAATATGCTGAAACAGATACCAACTGTTGTTCTATGACTCAAATTGGACCTGTAAACCCAGATTACGGGCCAAGACCTATTATTAACGTGAAAGATGACGGTACTATCGAAGGGACAACCTACAACCGTATTAATTCATCTAAATCATTTGATGATGTTGGAAAACCAGTTACTGCACGTAACCCAGAAGCGAACTATGGTTCTACTGAAAATTTAGGTTTTTCTATCGCAGCTGATTATTATCTGAATGACGATTTTACCTTATCGTATAACGGTAGCTACCGTGATTTTGACTTATATAATAGCTCTGGATTCTTCACTCTAAACTTCCCATTAGAGCGCTCAGCCTTTGGTGGTAATGAATCTGTCGATGTGAGCCAACACGAAATACGCTTAAGCTCTTTTGATAATGAAAAGTTTGATTGGATTGTCGGTTTGTTCTACCACAATACTGAAGGTCAACGTTCTGAAAACCGTGATGGCTGTATTGCAGGTAACTTCGGTTTTATTAACGGTGGAGAGTTATCTGGTTGTTATGATCGTCAATCTACCCGTAACTTCTTAAGTATGTATGAAGGCCAAGTATTCGATGAAAGCATGATGGCTGACTTGACCCCAGGGCGTTTATTATCTGGTGGTAACTTCACAACGAATTTCGAAAACTACGCAATTTTTGGTCAATTTGAATATCAGATTACTGACCAGCTTGATGCAACTTTTGGTTTCCGAGCATTACATGAAAACGGTGAAGCAACATTTGAGCGTACAGACTTGTTCACTCCTGCTGATGGTATCGGAATGGATACATACGCCGATGTATTAGCCATGTCGCAAACTGACCCATCATTAATTAAACGTCAAACTGAAAAAACAACGTTTTCTGATTCAGATGATGCCTTTATCTATAAAGCAGTTATCGGTTACGACTTTACTCGCTCTATCCGAGGTTACGTCAACTATTCGACTGGTTACAAAGGTGCATCTTACTTTGTAACAACGAATACGAATCCAGCTGATGCCGATCAATTCCCAACTAAACCCGAACAATCTACTAACTTTGAAGTTGGTTTACGTTCAGGCTTCTTCGATAATGATGTGTTATTTAACATCACCTACTTTGATATGACTGTTGAAGACTATCAAGTTCGTGCAACACGTGTTATTGACGAAGAAAACGGCGTTGTGTTTGCAGGTTATGTTAATGCGAATGAAGCACGCTCTACTGGTTTTGAAGCCGATGCAATTGTCGATATCACCGAAGATCTTCGTTGGACAGCAAGTTACGCTATCTTTGATGCACGTTATGAAGACTTTTCTGATACGCCAATCAACTGTCCTGCTGGTGACGGTGGAGAGTTAGCAGATCGTTGTACTACTGATCCAGTAACAGGTTTACAACGCTTCGATCAAACCGGTCTTTCATTCCCGAATAATGCCGAGCAGCAATTGTTCAGTACGCTTAAATACTCTACCGAGTTCGGTAATACTGGTTGGAACGGTAGCTTACAAGCTAACTGGCGTTATAACGGTGCACATACTCAATCAATTAATGAATTAGCACTAAACCAAAGTGCTAACCCATCATCAAGTATTTGGGATCTGTACTTTAACTTTGGCCAAGATAATTTACGTTTCAGTTTATACGTGAAAAACTTATTTGACCAAGCTTACACTACACGTCAAAACACCAACCAAGAAGGTTACGGTCAAGGGTTCTACCCACGTGATTGGAATCGCTTTTACGGTGGCAGTGTTCAGTATATTTTCTAAGTTGACACTGATTTAACTGAAGTCACATTTGCTATATAGCTAACCTTGTGGAGGCTGCCCCAACAGCCTCCAATTAATACGGTTACATTCCTTATTAAAGGCGTCTGGTAAATGATGACAACTGAGTTATTTAACCGCTGTATTTAAGCAATCGACAACGTATCTTGCATCCCTTTCTGCAACTTTCGTTGTCGATTTTTCTTTAAATATCATAATGTAATTTTAATATTCAACCTTCTGGTGTATTACCTTCATTAAGGCTTGTATTTATTCTTTACCGTCTTAAATTAATAGGTTTTACTCGATAGCATCACGTTATTGTTTGCCAGTATGGGTATCACTCGGTATCCGCCCTTCTGTTAAGTTTTAACGAATAAGCATGTAAGCTTTCTGAGCGACTCCCCGCGTGAAGTCAGCTTCATGCTTATTGGTTACTGGTTCGATTTTAATTATTGCAAATGAGTCAATGAGTAACAGTATTTACTGGCTATACTCAGTTAATTACAATAAGTCCTAACCCGCTTATAATTAACCTTTACTAGTTTTAATGAACATGTCGTTTTCACATTAACCCATGTTGTTATTTCTTAACGAGAGTGCTGAATAGACTATGACCAACTTAGTATTAGATCCCACAGATTTTGCCATATTATCGTTATTGCAAACCCATGGCAGACTCTCAAATCAAGATCTAGCTGCAAAGGTTAATTTGTCACCTTCTCCTTGCTCAAGGCGAGTTAAATCTCTTGAAGAGGCGGGTTATATCAATGGTTATGCAACATTACTCAATCCTGAACAATTTAACCTAAAACTCACCGTTTATATCCAAGTCAGACTCGCCAAACATGCAAGTGACGTATTAAACGCATTTGAGTTATTCATTAGTGAGTATGATGAAGTGCAAGAATGCTGTCTGATCACGGGCAGTGAGGCTGACTATCAACTCAAAGTCTTAGTTAAGGATATGGAAGATTACAAAGAGTTCTTACTTAATAAGTTGACCACAAACCCGCATATTGTGGGTATTCAATCCAGTTTCGTACTCAAAAAAGTAAAAAGTACCACTGCAATTCCTATGGGTTGACCCTGACCTTTGTGAAGTAACTCTCACTTTGTCTAAGTCACTTAACTCAAATTAAATTGCGTCAGTTAACGCAATTGATAAAAACATAACAACAAATTGCTAGAATCGACCAAATAAAAGAATTTTATTTCAAAAATAGAATCTAAAAATATCATTTATTGCACGATAACTTACCGAATAAGCTATTTAATTTATTGACCCATTATTGATTTTCACTATGATGCGCTCTCTTTTTTAACATATAGAGTTAAGCGTAAGCATGAGCGTGAATACAAGCGGACAATTTAGTTCAAGAATCGGTTTTATTATGGCTGCAGCAGGTTCAGCTGTAGGAGTGGGCAATATCTGGGGGTTTCCAACACAAGCGGCGACCTACGGCGGTGGTGCATTTTTGTTAGTTTACGCTTTACTGATCGTATTGCTGGGTTACCCGATGTTGATGGCGGAATTAATGGTCGGTCGTCATGGTCAAACTAACCCAGCTGATTCAATGGCAAAACTTGGCTCAAATGCCCTTTCAAGAAAAATAGGTAAAGCCATTGGCTTTGTTTCCATCATTACCGCTACGCTCATTTGTACTTTTTACAGTATTTTATCTGGTTGGTTTGTTAGTTTTGCATTAGCCCCCGTTGCAGAACTCACTCAACAGCAATCACTTTCTGCTTGGCTCACCAAATTTTCAGTATCACGTAATTTAGTGTTCACATTAGTGTTTATTGCATTAGTTATCTTAGTCATCAGACAAGGTGTACAACAGGGTATTGAACGCTGGTCAAAAAGATTAATGCCACTACTGTTAATCATGCTTATTGCTGGTGCAATGTATATCTTGAGTCAGCCTGGTGCAATTGAGGGATTAAAAGCCTTATTGGTACCCGATTTTACTATGGTATTTCATACTGATGTTTTGGTTAGCGCACTAGGACAAACCTTTTTTTCATTATCTGTGGGTACGGGTGCGATGATGGTTTATGGCGCTTATTTAAATAAACAAGAAAATTTAGCTAAGCTTACTGCATACGTGACTCTCACGGACACCTCAGTAGCATTTCTGGCCGCGCTGATGATTATTCCAGCAATGTATGTCGCACAACATAATGGGGTGCAAATATTTGCAGAAGACGGCAGTTTACTCAATTCTGATACATTAGTGTTCACAGTATTACCGGCATTATTCGACTCAATTGGTGGGTATAGTCAATATATACTGGCTATTGTATTCTTTGCCTTAATGACCATAGCAGGCTTAACGTCAGCGATATCTATTGTTGAAGTACCCACCAGTTACATAGTAGAAAAATCCACTATCAGCCGAAATAAGGCGACATTATTGGTCGGCGGGGTTATTGCAATCCTTGCCTCATTAATCGTGTTTAATTTTGCTAGTTTATTTGGTTTTATTATTACCATGACAACTGAAAGAGCTCAGCCATTAATTGCTTTGGGTATTGCGGTATTTGTTGGCTGGGTATGGCATAGAAATGATTTATTAAAAGATATTGCCAATCAAGAAGGCGTAGATGCAGATAGCTTGTTCTGGCGAGTATGGCCTGTTTACGTCAAATTTATTTGTCCACTGCTCATTATCGTTATCATTATGCAGCTAGTTAACTAACGCTATCATTCGCGGCATAGGCATCAGTCTCAGATTTACATGCAGACTCATGTCTATGCCGCTTTGTCTTGGCCTAATTCACTCGACTGCTTATCCATTTCGATAATGGTTTTGCCGTCATACCGTGCAAAATTAAACTAATAAACACAGTACAGATTACTGTCATTGCCATGAACTCTCCGCCCGGTAAATCTCGCTCGAGCATGATGACAACAAACACGATTGATGCAAGACCTCTAGGACCAAACCAGCCTAAGAATAACCGTGACGCCACGTTTTCCCCTTTAAGGCCTAGGGATAAGAATATTGGCAACATTCGCACTACCGTTAAGCTTAGCAACGCATAAATCAACATAGTCCAGGTAAATGCTTCAAACGCACGACTGATAATCACCGCGCCAAAGAGCATCCAAGTTAGTAGCGCTAAAATCTCGCCGATGCCTTCAGTGGGTAATATCATTTTATGTTTGTGTTCTTTCATTAAGTAGCCAAATAATAATCCGCCCGAAAACGCTGCGATATAACCACTTCCCTCTAATGATTGCGCAATAGCAAAACAACAAAGCGCTAAGCTAAGAACAATATTTTGGCTCCAAATTTCAGTAATCCAATTTTTGCTATAACAGTAATGAATCAGTTTACTGGCCAAATAACTGGCAGATAACCCAACGATTAAGCCAATACCTAGTTCTTCTAATAAAAATTCAAATGCAATATGGGTCACTTGCCCTTCTACAACGCTGCCCGCTGCTAATGCAAGAAATACGAACAGAATAGGCACACATATGCCGTCGTTAAGGCCACTTTCAATATTTAAGCCTTCACGTAACTTTGATGGCACTATTGGGCTCGTCACTACGGCTTTACCTAACGCAGCATCTGTCGCTGCCAGCATAGTCGCAAGGGCTGCCACTTCGTAAACACTCAAATTAGGAAATAATAAGTATCCAACAGCAAAGCCCATTAAAATAGCACCAGGTAATCCGTAAAGCAGCATTCTTGATGGAATCGCAATATGGCGCTTTAAAATGGATAAATTACTGTTTGACGCATCACAAAATAACACGACTGCTAAGGTTAAATCTGCGAATACTCTCATGCCTGAACCATCAACGCTTTTGCCTAACCAGCCAAGCATCTCAGGCCCTAAAACAAAACCAACAACCACAAACACCATAGGCCCGGAAATCATCGAGTTTTCGACTCGGCCAGCGATTAAACAATAACTGAAAGCAAAAATAGTTAAAATTGCTAACTCTTCGTACATAACTCAATCTCCATATTGAGGTCATTAAGGCAAAAAGTGCGAGGTTTAAGCCAATCAATATTGTGTTTATTACCATTGAATACTGCGTCGCAATCATATAAGCCATAACTTCTTAGATTGAAAAACAGTGACTTATATCATCCTAAGCTATGATGATTATTTCACCAACCCTTATTACCAATAAAAACGCCCCGATATTATCGAGGCGTTGTTAACTTAGTCGTATTGATAAGGTTTAGTTGATGACATTGATTTGATTCAGTCTGATATTGGTTTGATTTAGATTTTCACCATTAGTCCATTTAACATGAGCAGAATCCACTTTTTCACAACTGCCTAGACCAAAGTGTAAATGCTTATTATAAGACTGAGTATACGGCGCTCCTGTTGCACCGACTTTACGTGAAAGAATTTGGCCACATGCCTTCAATAACACCACCGCTCCCATAGCTGTGGCATCGTTTGATGGCGAATTGCCAATGTCTAGCACAACATAATTGGTATTGTCTTTCGTTAGCGACTCATTTTTAAATAGGTGCCATTGACCACGTTCATTAGCATAAATGATATCGACAAAACCATCCTTGTTATAATCAAAGCTATCACTGCCAGCACCCAGCGCGCCTAATTCTTTCGAGACGACTCCATGCCCTTTTGCAAGGGTAAACTGTCCTTGACCATTATTGAGCCATAACAATTGACTTGTTTCAGTTGATAAATCACCTTGTTTTATGACTAATAAATCTTGATGTCCCGAATTAGTGAAATCGGCAACGGTCACACTTGAAGTATGCTCGTTGATCGCTAAGTTAGCTTTTTGAGTCACATCAACAAAACGTCCGTGTTTATTTTCTAATAGTAAATCAGTCGGTGCACTAGGTTGCACATTCGCATCATACTGTTTTACCCCTTTTATAACACCGGTGGTCGGCGAAAATGTATTACCAGCAATGCGCCAAGTGTCATTGCCTATATATCCGACATACATGCCTTTATTAGGCAGTTTATCGGGCCAACCTAAGGCATTACTGCTCACAAGTTTGACATTTTGGCCACGATGACGCTCACCTTCAAATTGATATTTATAAGTGCCTTCACCCACAAAAATATCTTGGCTCGGATAAGGTGATTGATAATTTTCTAACTCGAAAGTGTCGCCAATGACCAAGTCTTTAAACCGAAATTTGCCACGTTTTGTATAAAACGCAAAAGTGTTAGATTTTTCATCGAAAAAGGTGTCACCCGCTTCTAATGGCCTTGCTCTTGTCAGGTATAAATCAAAGTCGCCATCATTGTCATAATCTATTTCAGCAATGCCAGTAACATGCCTAATATCCTGTTCAAATAAAGTATCGGTGACATCTTGGTATTGATAACCCCCTGTGCCTTTAAGGGCAATCAGCCTGTTATGACCATAAATTAATAAATCATCTATCTGATCTTGATTAAAGTCCGTGATAAGTACCTTTTGTCCATCTTGATAGGTTTGAGGTAAATCTGTCACATGTACAATATTGCCTTTACCGTCATTTTTGTAGACAAAGTTTTCAGAATCGCTTTTAGGCTTAGGCCCTTTTGCTCTTGAAGGAAAACCCATTAAGAGCAGGTCTAGGTCGCCATTATTATTAGCATCAAAAAACTTACTGGTTCGGCCTCGTAAATTTTGTAGCGGTGGTTTAAATTCATTTCCCTCGATGATTTCACGGCCATTAAAATGGTAAAGCTTTGCATTGCGAGCATTAGAACCCGAGCCACCGCCACGTGAAATGAGTACGTCTAATTTGCCATCATGGTTGTAGTCACTTACACCAATACCATGCATATCACCGACAATCAGATCATAACCTTTGTCGTAAACGCCATTATTGTTCCAATATAGTTTGACGCTATATCCATGATCAGTCAGTAATAAATCCTGAAAGCCATCTTGATCAAAATCGGCAATGACTGGGTTATCCCATTTACGGCGATTCACTTTCTCAAGTTTGATGTCTTCATGAGTGTCGCTAAATGACACCAAAGGCTTCACATTATCGATGTTATTATCGTGGGTGGATTGACAGCCGCCTATAGCCAGCATAACGGCAAGGCTAACAAGTGAAAGGGATCGCTTTGATAAATTATGCATTTGAACATCCTGCTGCAATGCATCACCGTAAGGGCTTACGATGATGACTTAACTAAAAATGGAAAAGTGTGATGATTACTTTTCAGTAGAGTAAGTTTTGTCAAAACGTGGCATGCCATGTAGACGCCATTCCGCTCCTTCAAAGTTTTCGTGAAACCATAAAGGCTGTTTATTATCCCAGCTCCACTTTTCCATCTCACGAACCATATCATTCAATTTATTGCGATGCTTTGAACTGAGATCTTCAGTTTCGTTGGCATCAGTTTCGACGTTAAACAGTTTCCAGGGTTGTTGACTGTGTTTAACAGCTTTCCATTCATTACGTCTCACTGCCGCATCGCTATAGCCTTTGCGATGACGAAGGACATAAAATAATTCATCTTGATGTGGGTTTTTATTGGCACTGAATGCTGGCCAGATGTTCTTACCGTCTAAACGTTTCTGTTGCGGGACGTCCGCGCCAGCAAGCGCTGCAAAAGTAGGATACAAATCCAATGCTAAAACAGGATGTTCAAAACGTTGCCCTGATGCCACCTTGTCAGGCCAATGGAATAACATTGGCGTTCTGTAACCACCTTCATAAACACTGCCTTTACCCTCTTTTAAAGGATAGTTATTGGCGCCTTTACTTAACTTGCCGCCGTTATCACTCATAAAAACGATTAAAGTATTATTAAGTTGATCAGTTTTATCGAGCGTTTCAACAATCTGACCGACACCACGGTCAACGGCATACACCATGCCAGCATAGGTTTTACGTTTTTGGTCTTTGATAGTTGGAAACTGATCCATATCAGATTGTTTCGCCTCAAGTGGCACATGCGGTGCGTTATAAGCAAGATACAAGAAGAAAGGTTTATCATGCTTAGCGGCGTCTTTGACAAAACGGCTAGCTTCACGCGAAAGAGCATCAGTAATGTATTCGTTTTCGTCTACTTCTTTACCATTATGCTCAAGAGGTAAAATGTAGTGATTGATATTCGTATTCCCCTGCTTTAACTGCTCTGCATATTGCGCTTTGAATTGTTGTGGGAAATAATTGTGACCGCCTCCTGTGAATCCATAAAAGTCATCAAAACCACGAGCATTTGGATGGAATTCAGGCGCTTCGCCAAGATGCCACTTTCCAACAGCCCCGGTGTTATAGCCATTACTTTGTAATAGTTTACTAATAAACTGTTCTTCTAACGGCACCCCAACAAACGAGCCTTTAGTCGGTAAATTAAATTGAGAACCTATTTTATGCGGGTATCGACCAGTCATGAGTGCTGCTCGACTTGGGCCACAAAATGGATGCGCGACATATGCCTGTGAAAAAGATGTCCCATTCGCTGCCAGTTGATCTAAATTAGGCGTTTTAATTTCCTTTGAACCATTAAAGCCGACATCGTTGTACCCAAGATCGTCAGTTAATATCAATAAAATATTAGGCTGTTTACCCTTCGTTATTTCAGTATTAGCATCAACCGATAACGCTGGTGCAGCTTCTGCTGATACAGAAATGGCCAGCATTGCCATTGTTAACAGTGCAGTCATATTTCTAGTTGTGATATTACGCGTTAACGACTCCCCCATTAGCGCACCACGCCAATGACTCACAGCCTCAACTATATTATTTATCCGTTTATTGTTCATAACATCCATTTCTCTATCGCTAAGTTATTACTTATATTTAATATTTTTAAAATCTTCTTTGTAATGACACAAGGTATTACTGATAATTATTTCATTCAAATGACACCAAACTCATACAATAAAGCTTCAATATGTTGTTGATGCTCGGTAGCTAAACTATGCCCATTTTGTGCGTGTAACATTGTTAAGGCATTAATTAATTGAGGATCATTCAATTGCCTTTGGCCTATCACTGTTAAGGCTGCATTACTGACATCGTTATCAACGTCAAACAAAGCTTGTTCAAGTAATTCAATCTCATCTTCTCGCTGTACAAGCCCAATCACTTCTATTGCCGCGGCTCTAACTTCAGCATAGGGAGAGTCGTAAAAAGGCTGATATTCCAGATTAAAAGACTGTGTTTCAGCGTCTGTCATTGCCCCTGTTTGACTAGTGAGTTGAATAGCACGCTTAATGTATTCAGGCTGTGTCATTGCATGTAATTGACGTCTTAACGCTTGTCGCTGCTCTGAGGTTATTTTATGTGAAAATTTTTGTTCCAATATTTCGAATGCGATTTCATCATCCGGGTTATCTAGTACAAAATCATATAACCCCTTGGCAACCCTCTCGTTAAAACCAATACTTTCATCAACTACCATGTTGATTACTAAGCTTTTAGCTTGAGTGTTTTTTATTGAATTTATTTCACCCAATAACTCAATAAAATTTAATTCCGTATTTAAATTGTTCAGTTTATTGTCTAATCCGACCAATAATTGGCAGCTTGTTGTAAATTCATTTATGGCATTATTTGGCAATGTATTAACATCGAACTTCGCGAAAGATCTACTCTGTAAAGCGCGTTTGTTTTCTTTGCTATTACCAAGATGCAATTCACTAGCTAAATGATGCGCTTCTTCAGCAGCGGTAATAAACTGATTTCCCTTTAAAGAAATAACGGCATATCGGTATCCCGCAATACTTGAAAATAAGCTGGCAACTAGGATGAGCAAAACCACAGTGAATGCACTTAGCTGAACTCGCTTGTTTGTGATATCCATATAGCCCCATCAAATATCAACAGTGCGGTAAAGTTAATTACCGCACTGGGTTATGTATTAATAACAAGCCAATATATGGTTTGCTTCACGGCAATTAAGCATTATTTATTAATCCAGGCAGTTGCAGGCTTATTGTTCAGCTTTATTGCATCTTCACGATAAAATACTTTCGTTGAACGCTCATAGTTGCCAGTTTTAATAATATTGGCATTTGAAATATCTATCCCAAAACGACCTTTAGCAGAGGTACCAACCGTATTGCGATTTAACGCCGAAGCTATTAACACTGGTGCCATTGGCTTGGTATGCCAACGACGTCCTGATGGATCATTTGGAAAATCTGCAATTTTCGTTCTGCCAACACTTTCACTTGGTTCAACAAAATATTGTGAAGAGGCTCCAATATCTGCCAGTGGTGTATTTTTGGTTTTAGTTAACGAAATACGCCCAGTAAACTTTGTTCTTTCAAAATAACCACGACTGAATGTATTAGAGTCGCTGGAATTGCTCATAATAGTAAAAGCACTATTCACGCCGCGAATGTTTGAGCCGGTAATGTCTGAACATATCTTCTGATGAGGTTTGAGGAACAAAGCTGCCATTCCTTCAGTGTTTTCAATATCAATCATCTTAATATCAGCGATGTTACCCACTCTTGGCCCAGCCTGATTTAAATAATCAGAAGGACGGCCACTACCAGGTTCTAACCTAATCGTTAACCCACCCTCAGCGTCTAAGTTTTTAAGACGCATTTTCTTACCACTAAATAGCTGAATTAAGGCATAGCCTGCTGCCACTTTGGTTGCAGAAATATTTTCTACTACGCCTTTTTCGGGGATCCGGCCATAAGTTGCGTTATTAGCCACCGTTCTTGCGTCACTGTCTGCCACCATAAATAACGAAGGGAAAATAGAATAGTTATCTTTGATGTTAAAGTTTGATAATGCGAAGTTTTTGACATGCCCCACTCTTACTGGAATTGCATTAGAGAAGATGGCACTTTTATTTACGTCTATATTAAAACGACCGCTACCCGTTGAGGTTATTTCAACATTCTGCATTAACGGCGCACGGGGACCTTGGCCATTACGGTTTAAGTTAAATAGCACTTTATCTGCCATTTTAATGGTTTTGCCTGACTGAATTTCTAACCTTACATTCGCTTTAAGATCGATTTGAGCTAATTTGATGTCGTTGCCCATAACTTTAACAACACCGCCATTTGCTTTATTACTCGCACGGTTAATTGCAGCCTGCAGCTGACTCGTTTGCTGCGATGCGTTTCCTGATAAATTGACTGTTTCTGACGTTCCAGTCACTTTGTTAGTGAAATATCTTCCTTGATTACCAATACTTGCAGCTTCTGTTGACGTGCTATAAGTCATTGATGCAATAGAAAGCGTTAACATAGTTCCCATTAAACAATGCTGAATTGTTTTACCTATGCTTTGATTAATAACGCTATTCATAATGTCTCCTAATTGAAATTATTTTTACTGCTTTGCCAACATTGGAGCCGCAAAAACCCAGCTTTTAGCCATTGGCCAAAAGCTGTTTCCAATCTAAAACAGGGGTTAGTGGCAATGAATGCCGAGGTTTACGGTGATCAGTATTGTTATGTCAAACCGACCAGCGTAAATTCTGTTTACAACATATCTTTCATATGTTGTTTAAATTTGGTGATAGCAGGATCATCGACTCTCACAAGCTCATCATGCATATACTTAACCATCTGTTTCAGTTGTTTTTTGAACTTAGGGTCGTTAATTGAATTTGTCATTTCATAGGGATCGTTTTTTAAGTCGTATAACTCATCTCGACTATCCCCAGGGTTCCATACAAACTTCATCTCTGGTGTTCTAATCGCCCGAATACCAAACCAGCCGCCGTTGTACCATTCGTAAGCATACAAAGCGATATCGGCTTTGTTACTATCAACGATATCACCTTGTTCCATAAGCGGAACTAATGAACGACCATCGACGTCCCCATCATTGGGTAATGTCATCCAATCAG
Organism: Shewanella japonica; assembly: GCF_002075795.1. NCBI lineage: Bacteria > Pseudomonadati > Pseudomonadota > Gammaproteobacteria > Alteromonadales > Shewanellaceae > Shewanella > Shewanella japonica. Next base: position 2,300,953 of record NZ_CP020472.1, on the reverse strand, counting down.
CCAACGTAGGCGCGATATCTAACATAGACACTTGGCGTTCAATGATTTTGGGTTCGACATTCGGATCACGAATAATAAGTGGCATTCTCATGAGTTCGTCATAAGCATATGGGCCTTTATCGTATAGGTTATGCTCGCCTAACATACTGCCTTGATCGCCAATAACGATAATGCGTAAATCATCATACATACCAACTTCTTTTGCGGTTTTAATTAACTCACCAACCGCATGATCTATCATGGCAATCGCGCCATAATAAAAGGTGCGTGACTTGCGCCAATCTTCATCGGTCATATGACTTACATCATGCCAAGGCCACCAAATATCATCTTGAGACATTGGTTTATTAACGCGTTCAACACCATGGTTTTTAGGAAGTTTTACGGTTTTTGGATCAAACATACTCGCGTAAGGTTCTGGCACACGGTATGGTGGATGAGGTTGTTCGAAACTGATAATGCCAAAAAATGGTTCATCTTTTTTAGCCGCTGCTTTAAGCATTTTTTGCCCTTCTCGGACTTCCTTACCCGCTTTGGTATCCTCAAAAGTGCCTGGCATTGTGCGGTAATATTCGTGCTTTTCACCATTAGCATCGCGTTCACCACGTTTGAATTTAGCGATATTTTCTTTCGTTTCGTAAGGCGCCCATTGGCGACCATGACGCTCTACATCTTTATCATGACCATAAACAAACTCAGCCCCTCTTAACGCAGGGCCTTGTGCGCCAATATGCCATTTGCCAACATAGCCCACTTTATATCCGGCATCAACGGCACGTCTGATGACTCCACCTTCTTCGACACGCAGTTCGTCTAAACGAGAATGATACAGGCCAACGTTGTCATCAAGCCCCGTTTTATGTCCCCAGCGACCAGTAAACATCGCGGCTCTTGAAGGTGAACATAATCCCGTACTCGTCATTGCATTATCGAATCTGATGCCTTCGTGCGCTAATGCATCAATATTAGGGGTATTAACCGGGCCATCACGATAAGAGAATGTATCAAAGCGCATATCATCAAACATCAAAATCAACACGTCGGGCTGTTTCTCGCTATCCTTTGCGCTGACTTGTATCGGTAACACACTCAATGCCATGGCAGTGACACATGCAAGTGCTAGTGCTGTCGTTTTATTGTGAAATATCATAATCACTCTCTTGAGACCGCTCGATACATCAGACTTCAGTCAATCTCGTATATTACTGCGCCAACATACATTTTCATCTGCTATTAACGCGGTTTAAATCCATTAAAATTAGCCACATAACTAAATCATTATGTGGCTTTCCTTTTAGCTTAACTTATTGTTTAACGACTGAAATGTCGTCGATATAAAATAATGCAGACGCATCTTTAATCTGGCTTGGATCAACCGTGATTGTTAACTTAGCGTCATTGGCTACAGGCGCGTTAAGGCTTATATCTTGGCTTACTGTAATCCATTGTGCTTTGTGCGCATGGTCAATTTCGCTTAGATTGAATGGCGCTAAAACAAAGCCTGCATCATCACCATTTGCATTATTAACAGTCACGTTAAACTCACTATGAGAGTTACTAGTATCAACCCAAAGACGCATTGAGAAACGATAATCTCCTTTGTCTAATCTCACTGCTTTTTCAGGTGAACTAACCTTGATTAGCTCATCTGTGGCATCTTTGTCTGCGGCAATTTTAAGGCTGCGTAAACCTGTGATTCGCTGTTCTTTAGTGATGGTTGCATATTTTGCTGAGTTAGCATCAATATCCCAAAACTTTTGATATTGATTATTTTCAGAATTTTCAGGTACCAATTTAAGCGGACGTTTATTTTCTTGAAACAGTATAGGCCCTTCAAATCCGAAGAATGCACGGTCGAGTAGTTCTGGGGTAGGCTTTTGCCATACTCGCATATAGTCAACTTCAAAATCAGCTGGAAGCTCTTCTTTATTAGGCATACCTAACCAAGCAAAAATTTCAGAATCCAACCAAATTTCTAGCGGGTTATTAAGCACCCAACGATCGCCTAGCTCTTTTTGAGTAAAGCGTTGCAGTAATTTTCCATCAAGATATAAGTTTAAGTAATCTTCGCCCCACTCTGCTGCGTAAATATGAAACTCGTCAGCAACGCGATATGGTAAATTTTCCTTGTGATGGAATACACGAGTTGGACGTTTTGCTGGTGGGCTCCAATCATGAACAGTTGACTTAGATTGATCAGGTTTGATATCGCCTATGATTTTCGGATTACCGATTTGTTCATAAATATCTAACTCAGACTGATAACCAATGGCCCAGAACGCACTGGTCATTGAAGCGTTAACCGCTTTGGAACGTATTTCCATGTAGCCATTTAAAAAGCGTTTATTGCTGACAATGGCAGCGGTTGTTATTGGCATAGGATCGCCATTAGCCAATGAACCATATTTCGCATCAACTTTGCCGTCAGCGTAGTTTTCATTAGCAAATTCAAAATCAGGTTCCCACTGACTACGTAATTTTAAAAAGCCGTCTTCAACAATCACATTATGAGGAGCAAACTGAGACGGTGCTCGACCTTTCCAAATGTAGTAATCACCGTTTTCCCCTTGGACAAACCACTTTTCTTGGTCAATTTCAGTGCCATCAAATTCATCACTGATTTCAGTATTAAGCACCCAACCACCTGAATTGGTTGGATCAGAGAAAGGCAAAATTTGAGTAGATGTTTCTTGTTCTACTGTTGCGCTATTTACAACAGACTCAACCTCTGCATTAGCTTCTTTATTTTGGCAAGCCATCAAGCTTTGAGATATACAAAGTACTAATGCAGTTTTTTTAAACATCGATTTGACCAATAGTGGCTTGGCAACGATAGACTTCATTGAAGGACGTCCTTTTAATTCAACCTTAATCATCTGAATAAATTAAGGAAATACTAGCTAATAATCATTCCACAATTGCAACCTGTTATTACTAACGATTTTGTTTACAGATTTGTGAAACTTGTTAAATTAACCACTATGTAAACATATGATGTTTGTATTTGCAATATCTATTTTGAGTCATTTTTATTCAATTTGTTAAAGCAGAATCAATCATTTTTTCAAAATCATAGCATTACAACGATAAAATATCCCATGCTCTAAGCATAAAGATAAGATATTGTAATTAAAGCTTTTATGAACTTAGATTTTGCTTAGAAGGATATGTTTTAAAAGATACTAAGCGTGAATTTATTGCCTAAAAACAAAGCATGTTCAGTTTTTTATCCTGGGTGGGGATATGACATGTTAAATAACATTTGTGCCATTGTAGTGCAATTAATTAACACTGCTGAGCAAAATACCATCAACTCGTCAGTTTGACATTTTCAGGCTTCAATTAGGCTACAAATTGAGCCGTCGTACTGATAACGTGTAGTATCTTTGCTGCTCGCCCTGTATCGCTAGTTAAATTAGCTACCATAGTCACAAGTCGTTAATTCGTAATCTGATAACATGCTATTTATCACGAGTAATGACTCACGTAATAAGCAAAGTTAAGCTGATGACTATACTTAACGTTACACCACATAAGACGCCTTATTAGGACAGTAAATGAGTGAATCCCCTTCATTAATACAACTCGGTTGGCAGCCTTTTTTTCAGCAACAATTATCGCTGGATGAGATGGAATTAATTAGCGATGACAACGCAGATGATAGGCTAATTATTGGCCGAGTTATTGAACAACACCGTAGTGGCATGATCGTACTCACCACAAGCGGTCAATGGGCAATGTCGCAAACGGCACATCAAGCCAGTGTCACTGATAGATTGTGTGTTGGAGACTGGGTGTTATGTGATCAACAGCATAAGTTTGTTCGATTACTTGAACGCAAATCAGTATTTCAACGAAAAGCGCCTGGAAGTAAGGTTGAGTCGCAGCTTATTTCAGCTAATGTAGACAGTTTGTTCATTGTCTGCTCATTAAATAATGACTTTAATCTAAGTCGAATTGAACGATATTTATCGCTGGCCAATGAGTCACAAGTCACGCCTATTGTTATATTAACTAAAGCAGATCAGTGTGACGATGTGGCAGATAAAACTCTGTTAGTTCAATCATTGAATCCTTTAATGATGGTGCATTCAGTCAATGCTCTTGATGAAACCGAAATATTACCGCTACTCGATTATTGTAAGCAAGGACAGACTATCGCTTTGTTAGGATCTTCTGGCGTAGGGAAATCAACCTTAGTCAACGGATTATTGGGAAGTTCAACTCAGCTCACTAGCGCAATACGAGAAGATGACAGTAAAGGTCGTCATACAACCACATCAAGAGCACTTAAATGGATGTCTCGAGGTGATCAAAGTGGTGGATTAATACTCGATACTCCGGGGATGCGTGAATTACAGCTAGGTGCGTGTGAGCAAGGCGTTAGTGAAACATTCAGTGAAATAACACAACTTGCATCGCAGTGTCGTTTTTCAGATTGCCAACATCAAGCGGAGCCAGGCTGTGCAATTCAAGCCGCGCTTGCTTCAGGTGAGTTAACTGAAAGACGACTTATTAGTTACCAAAAACTAATGCGAGAACAAGCATTAAACGGGGCAACATTAGCGCAAAAACGCGCTAAAGATAAAGCCTTAGGGAAAATGATCAATTCAGTACAGACAGCATCTCGCTCTCGTAAAAAAGGCGATTATTAACTCGCTCAATACTGATATTTACCTAGGCCGTGTTTAATCAATAATTTACGAACCAATTATTGGCTTACCTAAACGAAAAATCAGTATTTTATCGACAAGTATCAATGTTTACTTGATGCCTTTAACGCTGAGTAGTTAGCCGTAATGCTTAAAAAGAAAATATTGTGCAGGACTTTTACCAAATGCAGGTGCAGAACCAATGACTTCAAATCCATGTCGTTGGTAAAACCCTGCCGCTTGAAATGCTAAGGTATCTACTTGAGCAGCTAGGCAACCACGTTCAATAGCAGCTTTTTCTGCCAGTATCATTAATTTATGGCCTAATCCCTCGCTGCGCAAAGTCTCATCTACCCATAACACATTGATTAAAAATTTTTGATATATCGTTCTACCTGCAATACCAGCAATGATCTTGTCATTTCCATCTCGCATTACAATAGTTAATGGCTTTGATAGCTCACTTCCCATATTCATTATGTTAAACGCTCTTACCCCATCAACCAGTTGGTCGACAATATCTGGGGCTTCAGAATGAATGATCTCTGTGTTCAATTGACATCCTTACTCTATAAGTGTGAGTGACTTAATACCGATTTTAACTTTAATTTATTAAAAAGTACCTTGTATAACAACTAATAAAAAAGCCATTTGATAATCAAATGGCTTTCTAATCACTTGCAACAATAGGCTATAAATACTGCTGTAAAAAGACTAAATATTTATTTGATGCACTAATACGGTTGTCTTTCTTACTAAAACCATGGCCTTCATCATCGAATACTAAGTAATCAACGTGTGTACCGCCAGCTCGAATAGATTCAACCATTTCATCACTCTCAATCTTCAACACTCTTGGATCATTTGCCCCCTGAACCACTAAAACAGGGCTTTTGACTTGATGACCAAAGAACACGGGTGAAATATTATGTAAGCGCTCTTTATCAGTTGCAGGATCGCCTAATTCATCATAAAGACTTTTTCTAAATGCTTCCCAGTAAGGCGGAATACTCTCTAAGGTTCTTACCCAATTAGTCACGCCGAAAATATTAATACCTACTTTAAACTCATCGGTAAACGCCATTGCCGCCATAGTAAGGTAGCCACCATAGCTCCCTCCCATAACGCCAATTTTGTCAGCATCGACCCAATTTAAAGTTTGTAAGTATTTTTTATTAAAAACCACGTCTTGTAAATCATCTTCACCGTGTCGTTTATCATCTAAATGAAAAAAGGTTTTACCATAACCACTTGAGCCACGGTTATTAATTTTGATAATGGCGTAACCATTATTAACCAAATGCTGAACGGTTGCAGAGTAGCCCTTGCGAGATTGACCGCCGGGCCCGCCATGAATATAGATTAACGCAGGTACCTTTTTAAACTCAGCTTGTTTGGGCTTATATAAAATTGCTGGTATCTCAAGTCCATCAAAGCTTTTAAACCTTACCACCTCACCAGTCACTAGGTTTTGCTCCAAAATAGCTGGATTACCAGAATTGGTCAGACGTTTTACAGATGAAGAACCAATGGTATGGCTGTATAAATTGGATGGTGAAGTATCAGAATTGATATAGAACACCATTGATTTAGAATCCTGTGAAAAGTTAACGCCACGTAAATCGCCGCTTGGAAGCTTAGGTAAGGACAGCTCTTTTTGCTCGACAAGATCAGTGATGGTTAATTGCGTTTGTGCGTCAGCATTAATCCCAGTAACTTGATATCGACCATCTTTTGAGAAATAACTAAAACTAACATCCCAATCCGCTTTGTAATTAACTTTATGAGAACCCGTTGCAATGTCATATGCCCACGCTTGCTTAAACTCACCAAATTCGTTAGTTGAATATAATAGTTGCTCGTTATCTTTAGTAAACGTGTAGGCGGAATAAGAAACGTTACCTTGGTGCTCGGTAATTAAACGAGGTTTGGCCATCTTCAAGCGTAAATCAACGAGATACAAGTCAGTATTACTGTTTGAATGGTCTTTACTCAATACAATGAATCGGCCATTTGGACTCATGGTTTCAACGGTATAACCTAAGTCGTTTTTGTACACTAAGTTACGGCTGTAGTCGTCAGTGTTGTATTGATAAATATCAAAGTATTTAGCATCACGTTCATTGGTCAACGCAAAGAAAGACTCATCATTTTCATGCCAGGATAACATCACTGCTTTGAGGCCCTCACCTGGAGTGAGATCGATTTGATTCCCTTCGACATCTTGTACAAACAAATGATCTAACTCATCCCCTCCTTTATCGGCACTAAACAAAAAACGATTGTCATTGGGAAACCAAGATTTTACAAATACTGACTCTTCTGTGGAAAATGTTAATTGAGTGATTTCAGAACCGTCAACAGGCACTTTGTAAGCATTAAATATCCCTGTTTTATCATTACTTACCAGTACTGCAGTGCCATCATGGTTGATAGAAGAGCCGAACACACTGGTGGTTTTATAAAAGTCCTCAGCAGTATAAGTTTTAAAAACACTTTGCGCTGGTGGGGATATTTGTGGGGTGACTTGCACTTGCTTATCAGCAGTCGAGCAGCCTGTGAGCATTAGAATTAGCGTTATCACTGCACTACTAATCAATGTTTTCAGCATAATATGTCCTTATTTTGCTTGAAAAAGGGTTAACTTACTAACGTAACGACTCTGAACGTTAATATACTGTTAGTTAACCTAGCACTGAGTTACTGTTATAGCGAATATTTTACTTATTTCTGATTATTTAGGACTCGTTGAATTTGTTGTTTCTCTTGTTTTGACAGGGCTTGATAATCTCTTGGGTAAGGCCAGCCGTAACCCCAACGATAGGTAGTTGGAAAATATGGACTGCCACCAACTCTCACACCTGCAAGCATAAGGCTAGCTATATGCGGTTGGCCAAGGTTGGCGACGCATTGCTTTAAGCGTTGATCTGATTCAAGGCGTTCCTTGGCCGTACCGCCCTGCCAATAGTCAAAATCATGTGCAGTACAACATGCAAGCCATAATTGATTGTCGGCCAAAGTGCCATCGGGGAAAACACTACAACCATCAGAGGTAAATGGCACGATATCATCCGCATGAGCATAATTTACGAGGGGTTGTGCGATAAAAATAGAACTTACCAACAGGTAAACCCAAGCTCGATAATGGTGTTGTCTATACATATAACGGCCTTACAAAATCATTAAAAACTGTGCAGCTGAACTGTTCGCTAAAGAATTAACATAAAAATCAGCATAAGAATCAGCATTTGAATCAAGAACGAGTTGGGCCGTTTGCTCTGGAATATGGAATTCAATTAGCGCTGCAATGACAAAAAACACTAAAAACGTCACTGCCAATGCTGCAAAAATAACCACAATAAATCGTAAAACGCTAGACATACATTCTCAGTTAACATCATGTTTCATACTGTACTGTCAAAACTAAACGACAATAAGCATCAATTAAAAGTAAGTGTTTCACTAACACCAATCAAACTCACCAATCAGGCCAATTAATCACGCCAATCATAACTGAAGATAATGCATCATTGTCGGTGAGATGAGACAGCCTAAAAACTCAATATATCACAGTTAATGAATCAGTTGAGCGTTGCAGTTAGTCGGTTATTTAGGCCAAAGACTGTTCGTATGGATTGATATTCACAACTTTTAATAGCACTGACAATGATAGAGATACTTAACATTCAGAATAAGTGAAAAAGTGTAGCTTGACTTTTGGTTCAAAAATATTGATTACAGAATGGATACCTCATTAAAAAACGCGTATAAAAAACAAGCGCCACTTACCTTACTTGCCCCGAGCACTTACCTATAACTTTAAATAATCAGATAACCCTCTACTGCTATTGTGATTAATTTAATTTTATTGCACTAGCAGAAATATCGCCACTTCCCTTACTCTGGTTATATTTTAGCAATACCGTCACCTGTAATAAGGTATTAAACTGTTCATCTGTTAGCGGTGCAGCAGTATCTATTGAGTATGTTTGAGTTAATAACCGCTCTAGCAGTGAATGTTTTTCACTGTCAGATTTGTAAAACTGTTTAAGACTCAGAATAATGTCATTATTTAAATGACTATTATCTAGGCCTCTTTCATTTGAGTGATGATGATTTAACAATGAAACTGCTGAACCAATTTTTGATAATTGCGCATCTTGATATTCAATATAGCGGTACAACAATTGACACACTTTAGCGTAATTTCCTTGCTCATATTCCTGTCGTAAGCTTACTTGTAATTGCTTAATTTCATACTGAGATAAAGATAAATATAACGCCTTAAGGTTAGTACGATACGGGGCAAGTCGCGTTAGCACGTAAATCAGAATGAATAGGCTGACAATCAATAAACTATATTTACTCAACCACGTTTTAAATGATGAAGCGTTGCCATCACTGCTCGCGCTTATGGCACCACCTTTGACTACCCAAGTTACTGAAGGCACAGTGAGTTCTGTTACCTCATTTTGTTGTAAGTTATACCAATACAAAACTTGCTTAGGCGTAGTAAACTCACCCGCTTGTTCAAATATATAACTCGTCGTTTGCGACGTTATGCCAGTTAATTCACCTCGGTTAGATTTATCACTGAGTTTACTGGGTTGCTGGTAAACACTTAACCCACTCAATTGTGTTTGTGCTAAAACTGGTAACATCATTGCAGGGACACCTTTTGCGGTGATAGAAACCGTTTGGGTGACTGCATCCCCGACATTAAACGTTCTCGCTACGTCTGTTATATCGAGTACTTCATTGCCGATATCATGCTTTAAAGACAGTGTGACAGAAGGTGAAACAATTAAGTTATCTTCAATCTCAGTTGTAAAACCTACACCTGTATCCAGTTCTGTTACCACTTTTGGCATTCTAGCTTCAATTTGAAAGTCGTCAGTTTTAAATACGCCTTCAACAATGCCATATTCTGTATTAACCGATGCAAATACATCAAAAGCTGGCAGCTCATAAACGCCCTCTTGCATGGGATATAAGGTTATTTCTCGAATAATGTATGTCCATGTTTGGCCATTAATCTTTTTTGTTCCAGTAATCGATGAACTCGAAGTAGGTAAAAAGACAATATCTTTATAAGCAGGAGGCGTTACATGAACGCCTTTTGAAAACCAGCGATCGCTGGACACTTCAACTTGAACAATAATAGGTTGTTTAACGACAAAAGGAGCTTTACTTTGAACACGAATCTCTATGCTTAGTTGGTTCTTATCTATCAAGGACTCAAGTGTGATACTTGAGTCTGCAGATTCAACAGCGTGGCTAAGTTTAGCCACGCTCAAGCTATAAAGGACTAAAACTAGCAAAACTAAGAGTTTAAACAGCAAGTTCTGCCTTGTAAAAACATCGCAGAGAAAAGACATCATTGACTCTCCTCATTGGTGGTTAACGGTCGCGAGTTTAGCGATGTTGGGGCAGTTTGCATTTGAAATTTATTCGCTAGGAACCGCGCAGGATCTTTTTGAACTTGTCTTAACCACATTTCATTTAACTTAGGGTCAAGCAACAACTGACTTGCGTCATAATGCTCAGCTACCTTTAGCACCATTTCTTTTTTCTTTGCACCATCACCAGTTTGCGGATCGTCACCTAGCTCTTGTGGCGAGTCTCCTACTTCACCCTGCTGGCTTTCAGCTATGCGATTCACTTCATCAATAATGCCTTGAACAAGGGCTAAATTATGCTTCGCTTGCTTATTATTTGGTGCTGTTTGTAATACTTGTTGATAGATATTTTTAGCTGCTACATATCGCCTTGCGTGCGCTAATGCATTGGCACGAGCAATTTGATCTATTTCATCTTCAAACTGGTCATATAAAATAGCAGATTGATCAAATTCTTCTGCGCCATACAAACTGAATGCTTGCCAGCGTACAAGACTAAAATGATTACTCGCTTGCTGGTAATAACCCATATTAAACAGCAACATTCCTTGTTGATCTCGAGTTAGCCATAAATCAGCAAAAGATTGAGGTTTTAAAATAGCGAATAAAGCACCAACAATGATAAGAAAAACCATTATTCGAGTGCGCCACTTTGTATACCATGCAGATACTTTCGATAACGAACTCACAATCACCATGGTGAGTTCATTTACGATAAATTTGATCGACGAATTTACCATTGCAGTGTCCACCCTCGTCTAAACCAGAGTAAATATATTGCTGCAATGATATACACCAACCAATAGCCAGCATCTAACCAAGGCCGGCTTTCATCTTCACTAATAACGAGATTGTTATTTATATACCCATTTACCTTTTCGATATCTTGTTTATCATCAGTCAATATAACTATCCGTCCACCAGCCTTATCTGTAAGGGTTTCTAATCGTTCTTGCTGCATTGGAATAATGGTTGAGCCAGATTCGACCGAGCTTGCATTATCACGCCCAATCGCCCAAACCACTAACTGATGTTGTGCCTTGGAAAAATAGGTGTCAAAAGCGCTAAATGCATTATCACTGGTGCCATCGGTAATGAATAAAATGGTTCCAGGGGTTTGGGTTGCTTCAAGTAATCCGTTGGCAATCGGTAAAACAGTCTGTGGTTGCTTCCCTGAATTAGGCATTATCTTAAAACTCAGTGAATCTAAAAACTGCTTTATCATCTCGCTGTCATTAGTTATCGGCATTACTGTATGTGCCGAGCCAGTGTAAGCAATCAGTGCTGTGTTGGCATCACCGCGAATAGCCAATAACTCAATTACTTTCTGTTTCGCACGTGTTAAGCGTGTAGGTAATACATCCGTTTGCTCCATCGTCTCAGATAAATCTAACGCAATAATCAGCGCTGACTTATCTTCTGTAAATGGGCTTGGTTGCTGTTTCCATGTTGGACCTACTAAAACCAATACACTGATAATGCCTAAAACTATGGTCAAATTTAAAGGTGAAATAATCCGTTGATTATCCCCTTTGACTGTCAATGTCTGTAAAATTTTAGCTGACATATGCTCATGCCAATTCACTAAATTATCTTGACGGTACTTTATACGATAAACAATATATGCCAGCGGTAATAAGGCTAATAGCCACCAAGGTCTGAGCAAGTGAAAGTGCTGTAATTGAATTAACCATTGATCCATTAGTTAGCCCCTTTTTTCACATTAGGGAAACGCAAGGTGACGATTAACAACGACACTAGATACAAACCTAAAAACAGTGCGATGGGAATATAATGAATACTGGTTTTTGGCCTAAAGGTTTGCGACTCGAATAATTCTGGCTCTAATTCATTAATCGCTTCATAAACATTTTCAAGCGCTTGTGTATCAATAGCTTGATAACTTTGCCCGCCTGTTATTGAGGCAATGTTTTCTAGTACAGCTATATCAACTTTTTCTTCACCAACAGCGATAGGATCGCCAATGGCAATGGTGTAAATTTTGATGTTAGAGGCCGCAGCAACCTTTGCAGCTTCAACAGGGGGGACTTTCGAAGCGGTATCATTTCCGTCGGTAAGCACAATAAGCACTCTATTTTGTGTCTCATGGCTGTTAAACACGCTAATGGATAACCCAATGGCATCTCCAAAAGCGGTACTTTGTCCAGCCATCCCAACTTGCGTGTCATTCAACAGTGTTAACCATGTATCTAAATCATTGGTAAATGGCGCTTGAAGGTATGGCGCATCGCCAAAAAGAATCAACCCTAACCTGTCACTGTCGCGCTGACTGACAAACTTACGTAAAACCTGTTTTACTGCCGTTAATCTATCAACCTCGTTAGACTGATTTTCTGGCAATACAAAATCTTCTACCGCCATAGATCCTGATAGATCCACTGCAATCATTAAGTCTCTAGCCGACTTTTGCTGGGTGACGGGTGTACCGATAACTTCAGGTTTGGCCATCGCGACAACAATGCATAGCCAAGCAAGTATTAACAGCAATTTTTGAATATGCTTTCTTGACAGTATTACCGCCCCTTTTTGCGGTTTCTCACCTGTAATATCAACTAGCTGTTCAAAGTACGGCACTTGAATAGAGCTGCGCTTTTCTTTATAAGCAGGCGCAATAAAATACATAATGACTGGGGCAAGCAGCAAAACAAAACATACTGGGTAAGCAAACTCAATCATACTCACCTCGATGTTGTTCTATCCAAATTCGTATCTGGTTAATTAACTTCGTCATCTGTGCAGTAGTCACTTCTAAAGCAGAATCATAAGCTAACTCATGTAATGTAAAGCCGATATCTTCAAACTTGGCTTGAGGACACTGTTTACTCAACCACTGTGTCCATTCATCAGCTGATAATGTTGCAATTTCGGTGCGCTTATAACCACCTAAAGCGGTTTTACGAACAAGATTCGGTAATTGACGATAGATAGGTTGAGCAGATAATTGTTCAAAGGGAGGTAATAAGTTTAACCATGCTATCGCATCACGACGATACTGATTATGCTGGTATAAACGCCAAGCAAAATACAGTCTACGACAAACAAGCGTAAGGCCGATTAGTGCAACAACCTGCCAGCCAAAAGTTTGTGGCCACCAGCTAATGGCATTGGGCGCATCTGTTTCAATTAAGTCTTTTACAATACTACTGCCCCACGTATCACCAAATTGAGTCATTCACCACCTCGGCGAAACGCATTGATCAACTGCGTGCTAACAGGGTCAATGGTATTAATGGTCAATAAGGGTACGCGATATTTACGGGCGGTTTGCGCATATAAAGTCAATTTTGACTCTATTTGTTGTTGATATTGCTGTTGATTTTTGCCTAAAGCATCAAATTGGATTTGAAGTTTTCCATCACTGACGACCATTTGCGCCATACTCGGTAATTTTTGCTCTAACGCATCAATAATGTTGCAGGCGATCACTTCATTATGGCGTCTAATATTCTTCATTAAATGCGTTGTTTTATCGTTCCAACCATTACCATCACCAATATAAATAATTAACGAGTCGTGACCACAAACTTGTGCAGTTTTATGCCAGCTTTGATTCAAGCTGTCACTTGCACGAGTGCTATTGTTGCTCGCACCTAATTGATGATTTTGTTTTACTATCGATTTAAAAATTTGCGCAAGATGCTGACCGCCTCTTTTGGCAGGAATAACCGACGCTGAATCATCATTAAATACCAACGCGCCAATTCGATCGCCTGCACCAACAATGCGCCAACCAATCAGTGCTGCTAACTCGGCACAAATTACTGATTTCATTTTGCCTTTACTTCCAAAAAACATCGCAGCACGTTGATCGACAATCAAATATACGTTGCGTTCTCGCTCTTCGGTATAGACTTTTATATGGGGTTTACCTGTGCGTTTAGTGACTTTCCAATCCATGCAGCGGATATCGTCACCTGGACGATAATGCCGGAGTTCTTCAAAATTTAATCCACGGCCACGTAACTTAGATGAATAGCGGCCATTTAAGACACTGTTCACTGCTTGGCGTGGAGTAAAATTAACCCCTACAGCTTGGTATTGCAGCTTTCTAAGTTGCTCAATAGAAACATAAATATCACTGTCAGATTTATCCATCATAAAGCTCGACTAGGCCGCTATCACTTGACGTAATATTTCATCGATAACCTGATCAGGCGTTACCCCATCAGCAATTGCATCGTAGCTAAGTACCAAACGATGACGCAATACACTATGTACTATGGAGCGAACATCGTCAGGATCCACAAAGGTTTTACCAGCAAGCCATGCCGAGGCGCGAGCACATTTATCTAACGCAATACTGGCTCTAGGACTTGAACCGACGGATAACCATTGAGCCAAGGGGGAATCTGGATAACGAGAAGGTTGACGAGTGGCCATCACAATAGCAACTATATAAGTGGTTATTGCATCACTCATATGAATTTGATGAATAATATCTCGTGCATTAAAGATATGAGTAGGATCTATCGGTGCCGGTTTGTCCACTGATAAGGCTTCTTCAGCACGTACTAACTCAATAATCTTTACTTCAGTCTCAGCATCAGGATAATCCAACAAGACTTTCATCATAAAGCGATCCATTTGCGCTTCAGGCAAAGGATAAGTTCCTTCTTGCTCAATTGGGTTTTGAGTCGCAAGCACCATAAACAGTTTAGGTAGCACATGGGTTTTACCTGCCACAGTGATTTGCCTTTCTTCCATTGCTTCAAGCAGTGCCGCTTGCACTTTAGCTGGGGAACGATTGATTTCGTCTGCCAATAGTAAGTTGTTAAATACTGGTCCAGGTTGAAAAGTCAGCGTGGATTTTCCTTCAACCTCTTGATAAATCTCAGTCCCTGTCACATCAGATGGCAATAAGTCGGGTGTAAATTGCACACGCCCTAAGCTCACTTCTAATGCATTTGAAAGCGCTTTGATTGAACGAGTTTTAGCCGTGCCAGGTAAGCCTTCTAGCAACACATTACCATTCGTTAATAAGGATAATATGAGCGCATCGACAACATGTTCTTGTCCAATGACTGATGCTTGAATACTTTGCTTTAAGCGTTGAATTTCATCAAAACAAACAGTCATAAATCACCTTTGTAAATTGTCGTTGAGTTAGCGAGTAATGTCGTTGAAATTTGAATGTACAACTGAATAGTGAGCCACAGCTTTAAGCCCATGGGCTGTAGTGAACACAATGAAGAAACGATAAAGAAGACCATTCAAAATCCTTATGAAAGTTCTTGTATCTAGAAAGGAAAAATAAAACTCGTGCAACTTATTAACGAGTGCAACCTAATGAAATTGAAAAGCTAGCCATTCGGCGGTAGCAAGACACAGCTTGATACTTGCGCCTTAGTCTAGTCCATATTTAACACATTATCATAAGTCACTTATATAAAACCTATTATACTTGTGGCGATACTGTCAATCAGTCAAACAAAGGATAGCTTTTCTGATTGAAAACTTTACTTATTAAATCTTGATGAGTCCTATGTCATTTTCCCGCTCAACTATCGGTTGCGGTTAATCCATTTAATGGTGATCATACTAAATAAAGTGATGCCTACTGCATCAGCCGTTAAATCGCCGATATCAAAGGTACGTGTCGCGATAAATCCCTGACTGACTTCTTCAATAAACACTAAGCTACTGATTGCGACAATGGCGTAATAAATTTTACGTTCAAAAAAGTTAAAATATGCCGCTCGAGATGCAATCAAGGCCTGTGATGTCAGCGTGCCAAACAGCATCATGTGGCCAACTTTATCGCCGTAAGGAACGACTCTCACTAAATCAAAAAATATGTTATTGCCACCAGTATTGGCTTGATAAATTATCCAGCCAATAAAAGTAGCAAAACTGACCAATGCCAAACTCAATAAAGGAACTTGGGTCCGCACACGGCTTTTAACTCCATGCTGTTCTGATGAAACTGGCGCTGTTGCTCCCGACTGAGAATCAATATCTTGGGTACGTAGTTGAGGCGTTTGTTGGAGATTTGATTGGAGGTTTTGTTGGGGAATGTCCATATCAGCTATTGCATAAGTTTTGCAATGCGCTTTGGTATCAGTATTTAAGACGTTGCAAGTCGCCTTATTACTCTGTTGCTTTGTATCCTTAACAGCCTTGTTCATTCAGATAATCCATTAATATCATTTATATTTCATGATGTTACAGTAACTAAAAACACGCAATCAATGAAAGATGAACAAAAATAAATCCAGCCTAAAGCTGGATTTATATAGGGCTAATCACTATTGGCCATATCGCTGTTGGTACATGGTAGAGGTGACTTGTTTAACAGCTTGAATCATTTCAGGATAAGGTACGTCAGTGACCGTTACAAAACCTATGTTGGCATTTTCGCCATCAAACGCCCTGCCAGTAATGGGTTCATCAATGTATTGAAACCAATGTGCGCCAACCATATACGGTTTTTCTAGCACACTTTTCATATAAGCTTTATACATACGCGCTCGATCGGCTTGATTCGCAGCATGGACAATACCTGGGCTATACATACCTGAGTCGGTTGCTGTGCCAATATGGAATTCTCCTACTACAACAGGTAAATCCACTTTTTCTAAAAACTGCCAATAATCAGTTTGTAACCCTTCTTCATAAATATTGAAGCTGAGTACATCTGAGTATTTAAGCGATGCTTTAATGATTTCATCAGGCATCCCCCAGTTTGCCATTCTTGCCCCCATATATAAATGATTCGGCAATACCTTCTCTAGCGTGTTGTGAACAACGTTAAAATATTGCTCGCCAAGTTTTTCTAACAGCAGTGATAAATCGGCAATTAACTCAGGAGTATGGTCTGCAAACTCGAGTCCAAGGTTTAGATCGCTCCACTGACTATATTGCGCTCCCCACGCTGCATTAATGTTATCGATAGCGCCATATTGCTCTTGCAGCACCTTAACAAAGGCTTTTTTAGCTGGACTTTGGCTAGCGGGTTTTGAAAGCGCATCAAGAATCACACCATAACGCGCTTCAACTGAGCCTTCTCTCTCACCCCAGCTTTTCTCATTATCAATAAAAATACCGGCGCACCAGGGTGAAGATTGAATATCCTTTGCAATGGCATCAATGGTAATTTGTGCTCGCTCGGCGAATACGGGATCGAACGGATCTGGCATTAAGCCCCAATGATTAGTTTTACCTGACAGGGTTTTAAAATCACCAATTATCCAGCCATTGGCAAAATAAGGAACCTGATTGGATTGATAAAAACCAGGGTCAACCCAGTTGCCAAATGAAGTAAAGCCCCAATCATGCATACGTTTTGCAGTGACATCCTGCCAAGCTTGTAAGTATTTAGCTTGCGAAGAATGTTGTGTTTTTTGTTCCAGATGCTGATTTTCTTCTAGATAGTTTGATGGCTTAAATACCGCAGGATAGGAAGCAACATCCATCTCATTATATCTACGCTCTAAATTAGCGCGGTAAAAGCTGTATGTTTCGCCATAAGGTATTGGCCCTTTATGAGTTGTTCTGCGATAACTGTAATGTTTAGCTAGTGGCGCATCATAGTCAGGTAACCAAGTGAACATGTCATGTCTTAATGATGAAATAACGTAGCGTTTTTCTTTCACCTCTTTAGCAACATCCACAATCCCCATCGAATCTTCAGGTGTAATTTCATCACTGGTTCTTACCCTTATCTGAGGTTCATCATAATCAATCCCTGTTAACGTACTCATGTTGGCCATTCGTACATTAGCTGGCCCATGGGAGAAAAACAGATTGCCCTCTGGATCGACCATCCACCACTTACCATCGACTTTTTCAGTTCGAAAATACCCAGTCGCGTTTAATTTAGGTCCTTGGGTATACCCACCGTATTGTGAACGGTTAGGCATGCCACTAGACGCTTGTAACTGACTGAGCTCGTTATCTGCCAGCGCTTTTAATTGCGTTTCTGAATTGATATGTAGCGCCGTGGGTTGTTTATTATTTTGACCGAAGCGATCAATTAAGCCAACGAGATAGTCAAAGGGGTTATCTGTCTTTACAGGCGGGTTTTGACGGATACGAATGTCATCAATTATCACCGACTTAGCGCGTAAATTGCCAATAGTAAAAAATGATAATGACGACAGTTCAGTAAATGAGGCGCCTTTTTCACGCCATGAACGCCACACCATCATATCGTCATTGGTATTCCAAGGTATTACGTCACCCCATACTCCGGTATCGGTTTGCGCCTCAATTCCACTCAGTGGAAAATATATCGTGCCATTATATCCAGCAACTAAACTGATAGAGCGACTTTGGTACTGTCCAAGAGGGTTTGTAATGTCCACATAAAGCTGAATAGATTCATCACTGGTATTCGTGACATTCAATGCTAAGTTTGCACGAGGAAACTCAGCAACATTCCAAGGTGAATCAGGTTTGATGGTTAATTTGGGAATATTAGCTGTTTGCGGAAAATCCACTTTTAAACTTTGGCTATTATTACTGGAATTGTGAACAACTGCGGTTTGCGTATCAGTAAGTTTTAGCCAACTGAGCTGCTCATCATTATTAAAATCAACCAAGTGTTTAAGGACCACTTCGTCAGCAAACACATCATCAGTTTGATGGTTTTGCGTATTAACTATTTGCCCCTTACTTGCTTTATCGATACTTGCCTCCTGTGAATGGCAAGCTGTTAACGCAACCAAAACGCCTAGCAATAGCGAACTCAATTTTGTTTTAGATTGACTAAAAGTAACAGGTAAAGTGCTTGAATTTGCCGCACAGTGATCTGCTGAAGGAATAACAGATGCTTGAAATGCTTGCGTATTAGTAAGATAAAACTTCCTTTTCATTTTTATCATCCTTTTAATGAACCAAGGTAATATCAACCACAAGTGCTATTGCGGTTGTTTGACCAAATCGAGCGAATAAAGATATTGATGTGCAGTAACAAAAACCGTGGAGTAGTCATCGTTAAAGGCAAGGTTGGCAGCAATACTGGGCAAATGTACTTTGGCTAGTAACTTTCCCGAATGATCAAATAGCCATAGTCCATCTGGGCCTGTAGCGAGAACATCTCCAGAAGGCAGGACTTTTAATCCATCGGGTAAACCGCGTCCTTCGTCTTTCACTGGCGGTAATTGATGAAATACCTGACGCTGTATCACTTGCCAATCAGTATTCAAGGTATATTGATACCAGGCAGGCTTTTGTGGATTTGAAGCTGCAACGTACAAGGTATAGGTATTGTCGCTCGACGGCACGGATGCAGCCAACGCTATCCCATTGGGATAGCGTAAACTGTCATCAATTAGGCTTAATTCATGTTGCTTAGATAGCCGATACACCCCTTGAAATGCCAATTCCTTTTCAGGATCGTTAAGCTGCTGCGCTAGTCCATAAGGCGGATCTGTAAACAGTAAACTACCATCTTGGCTTAACACACCATCATTAGGGCTATTTAAGCGCATACCGTTGAACTGACTAACTACTCGTTGATAGTTACCCTTAGGTTTATCAAGTGACGCCTGCATTATTGCAACCTGACGAGATCGAGACTGTAGCAATATTAATTGCTCAGCTTCACTATCAGATGTTTTAATCATCAGCCCATTAGAAAAGCCACTTACAGGTAAATACTCATTAAGCCCGTACTCAGGATGAAATTGAAACACTTTGCCTGCAGGGATATCTGAAAACAGCAAATACTGGCCAGCAGAAGACCAAACAGGCCCTTCTGCCCACTGAAACCCAGAGGCTAACGTATGAAGCGGCGCAGATGTGTTTAACACTTCGTACGCCCTATCATCAAAGATCTCATATCGAATATTACTTAAGCTTGATTTTTCTTGCTCTGGTAAATTCAGCACCGGCGCAGCTTGGCTATGATGACTCACAGATAAAGTGTAATACATCACTAACAGCGCCAATAACTGTGACCCGAAACGGCGAGTTATGTTACTGCACGTATTGCCATAGATACTGTAATCACTACTGTTATAAACACTGTTATAGTCATGGTTATAGCCAGCGGCTGAGATAGTGTTGCAAATTAGCCGAGGCATCATTTTATTTAACGTGAACATCACCAAAACGCCTCGTATAAATTTGCTGATTGACGGCTTTTGCTGCATCAACTAATGGCTGATAAGGAATATCTGTCACACTCACGAACCCAACGTTATAGTTTTCACCATCGTAGGCACGACCTGTCAGAGGAGAATCAATATATTGGAACCAATGCGAGCCAACTAAATACGGATTATCTAGTGCGCTGTTAACGTATTCTTGATATTTAGCGCCTCGGTCGGCTTGTGAAGAAGCATGAATAAGTCCAGGGTTTAGTAAACCAGAATCCATTGAACCATTATGGAACTCACCTATGATACTTGGCATATCAATGCCTTCCAGAAATGACCAGAAGGAGTCATTTACCGATTCTTTGTAATAATTGTAACTCATTACATCGACATGTTTAGCCGCGGCCGATCGCACTTCGGGTGTCATGCCCCAACTGGCAAAGCGAGCACCTAAGTACAAATGGTTTGGTAAGTACTGCGCAACAGCATCGCTCACCACCGCAAAGTACTCGCTGGTATAATGCTCAAGTAATAACGATAAATCCGTTACCACTTCATCCTTAAAATCAGTAATCTCTATACCGGTTTCAACTCGCTTCCATGTAGGAAAATTTGTTCCCCATTGGCGGTTTAATTCGCCGATGTTGGTATATTTTGTCTGTAATACCTTAACGAACTCAGCTTTAGTTGGGCTATCGCTTGCGTCTATACCTAACGTGTTGATGACAAGACCATATTGAGACTCTATGCTGCCCATTTGTCCCCAGCTTTTCTCGTTATCGATAAATATACCAACACACCAAGGATTATTTTGAACTTCAGCGGCAATTTGCTTTGCAGTGAAATGAGCCCGTTTTACAAATTCGGGATCAAAAGGGTCAGGCAGTGGACTCCAATAATCATTACCACTACTGACCGTTTTAAAGTCGCCGATAATCCAACCATTAGCAAAGTATGGAATTCGATTAAGTTGGTAAAAGCTGGGATCGACCCAATTACCAAATGACGTAAAGCCCCAGCTAAGCATGCGATCGACTGTGGTATCTCGCCATTTAGGCATAAACACATCAGCGTCGTTAGATTGATATTTACGCGCAAGATTTGCTTGATAAAAACTAAAGGTTTCGCCCTTTTCTACTGCACCAGTATGTACTTCACGACGATAACCAAAATGTTCAGATAACGGCTCGCCATATTTAGGCAGCCAACTGAACATCTTAGCTCTTAACTCAGAACTGACATACCTTGTATCCCAAGCAGATTCAGGCGCCCTATTTAATCCAATAGAATCCTCAGGCGTGAAATCGCCTTCAGCTCTTGGGGTTATATGCGTGGTATTAAAATCATACCCTGTGATGGTAGAAGTATTTGCCATGCGTATATTGGCAATACCATTTGAGAAAAATAAATAACCTTCAGGATCAACAAGGCTCCACTTTCCTTGATACTTCTCAACTCTAAAATATCCTGTTGCATCAAGCTTAGGTCCAGCCTTCCAACCATTAAAAGTTGAGCGTCCCTCTGGTACGGTCTTACGTAAACTAGCTTGTTCTTTTGCAGAAATGGCAATTAATTCATCTGTAGATTTCACTTTATTGATAAAATCAATCTTGGTGCTTTGGCCAAATTCATCCACTAAATTTTCTAAATATTGGTCATTAAGTTTTGTCGCTTTAATCAATTGTAAATTGCTCAACAAGATTTGCTTGTCTTCTGGCACACCATGGACACTAAACTCAATTTCAGCGACATTTTTAAGGTTAATATTTTTCACACCATAACGCCAAATTATAGGCGTATAATCCGTTAACCAAGGATTAGGATTACTTCTAATGCCTGTTTCAATTGACAAGTCTTCACCAGATAACGCCATAAAGTAGTTATCTTGGCTTTTAGCTGGTAACACAATATTTCGATTATGACTTAAGCCAGCACTGTCTTTTACTTTGACATGAATAAAGACTGAGGTTGACTTCGGGTTAGCCAATGAGACAGCAAAACCAATTGGCTCATTCGATTGCCAATTAAAACTTTTATCAGGTTTAACACTAAAGCTAGCGCTATGGTGCTGCTTTGAATCAAGATGAACAACTAATTGCTCTTTATCATCAATTTTTTTAATCTCACCACGAGAATTTTCAAAATCAAACTGATTTAGTATTCCCGGTTTACTTAAATCTTCGTAACCTGTTAACGGCGACAATAAAACTGTTGCTTGGGCTTTTTGCTGTTCGATACTGTTTACAGCCTCAGTTTCACCCCTTGCTTCCATGTCTTTTTCGGTGATTTGAATATTGCCGTTATCATTAACACCATCACTGCAAGCAAGTAATAAACTGGATATCAGTAAAGATGAATAAAAACGTTTGTGCCTTGAGCTAGGTTTAATTGTCATTAGCTTGCCTTCCTTGTTAATTCTTTTGCATTAATTTTTGCGACTATTTCACTGACATTTCTGGTCAATTGTTCGGCTTGTTGGGGACTGTAAACGGGTTGCGCCAAACTCCCGCCGATACCAACACCTGACGCTCCACTGTCAAACCAAGCGTCGATATTGGAGGCATCAATACCACCAACGGGAAAAAAGTAGCTATCAAGAAAAGGACCTTGAGCTAATGCTTGTAAATAGTTTGCTCCCATAGGTCCTGCGGGAAATAACTTAATAATGTCAGCGTTAAATTGAGAGGCATCGACGATATCTGTCGGGGTCATTGCGCCCATGACCACAGGCACATCCAACGCGTGGGCATGTCGCACAATCGCCTCGTTAGTATTAGGCGTTACCAAAAACTGAGCACCTGCTTTAATTGCCCGTTTTGCGATTCGATGATCGGTCACCGTTCCTGCACCAATTAACATGTGTGGGAATTGCTGCCTGAGCTGAGTTATAGCCATTTCATAACCTGGAGTATTGCTGGTGACTTCTACCGCCAGTACGCCAGCATCAGACATACATTGAACAATGCCTTCAATGTCACTGGGGTCTTTTACCCTAATAATGACAATCAATTTATGACTGATTAATTGCTCAACCACCTCGTGTCTCATGTCGTCTCCCTTTGTCTATTTTTATCCTAAATGACTGAACTGATAACCTTGTTCAACGAATAATGTGGCCAGATAAATTACCGTCCGCAATGTATTGAATCTCAGCTTCATTTGACCAATTTTGATCGCCAATACCCGTATGAGCTAGAGCAAATGCAGCATTGGCAAATTGCGCAATTTGCTGCCCATGCCAACCACGTTCTAACCCGTGCAATACCCCAGCGGCAAAGGCATCACCTGTGCCTAAACGGTCTTTAATTTCTACGGTAATCGGTGCTGAAAAGCTGCATGTTGTCGAAGTAATATAAAAACCAGTTAAGGTATTTTGATTAGCGCTATGATGCACTCGCTCAGTCATTGCAAAATCAACATCAAATTTAGCCCGTAAAAATTCAGCCAAATTATTAGCTTGATACCAACTGCGTTGGCTAGTTTTGTCCAATCGTTCAAGAGAATGTTGAGAAATAACGTGGGCGAGTTCATTTTCAGAGATATCTGGCGTCTGATAATCAAACACGTCACTTATAACGCCAGCATTTCCAAAGGCTAGATTGGAATAGTTTAGGATTTCGCTGAAATAATCACGTGCCTTTTGGCTGTCATCCCAAAGCGAACGTCGATAGTTAAGATCAAAACTGACTTTTACCCCTAGAGACTTGGCAATTTTGACCGCTTTAATCGTTTCTGCTGCGCATTGGGTCGATAATGCTGGAGAAATACCACTAACATGCAACCAACGCTTACCTGACAAAATACTTGGCCAATCAAACTCGTCATTAGAGATTTGCGAAAAAGCGGAATAAGCGCGGTCATAAACCACTTTAGATGGCCTTATAGACATGCCCATTTCAATAAAATAACTGCCAATACGTTGACCACCTCGACGGATATAATCAGTCTGAATCCCGTATTTTTTAAGGCTTGCAATGCCATGATCGCCCAGTGCATTACTTGGCAGCTTAGTAACAAAATGACATTCATGGCCCATTAATGCCAAGGAACTGGCCACATTCGATTCAGCACCGGCAAAATCTACAGATAGCTGTTCTGCACACACCAGTTGCTGTTGTGCGATTGAAGGCGTTAATCGCAGCATCATTTCACCAAAAAAGAGCAAACTCATTTTGATTTGCCCTCAATGATTGACGCTTCAACTAGTTCAGCCGCTGAATCAAGCTCCATGTCAGATGGCACAGTTATCTGCTCGACTTTACCGACCAAGAACAAGTACGAGCACAAACCACACATACCCAAGGCTGCGATTAATATTAATGCAGGTTTAAAGTCGCCATCTTGTGCTAGGTATCCAATGGCAATGGGGACGATCACGGCAGATAATCCACCAATGAAATTAAAACACCCTCCCACTAAACCAACCATATGTTTAGGCGCGAGTAATGAAACAAACACCCAATTGATAGACGCTAACCCATTTCCAAAAAATGTCACTGACAGGAAGAATGTCATCCAAGCCGTACTATCGACATAATTTGCGAAAATCACACAACTAGAAAGCAGCAACCCTATAATAATCGGTGCTTTTCGGGCGACTTCATTTGAAATGCCTTTTCGCACCAACCAATCAGAAACAAAGCCAGACACCAAAACACCGGCAAAAGCACACAAAAATGGAATAGCGGCAAGAAATCCGGTATTGATATCGCTTAATCCACGATATTCAGCCAGATAGGTAGGAAACCAAGTTAAAAAGAAAATCAAAGTCCCGCCTAAACAAAACTGACCTATGTAAATGCCCCATAACTTGCGACTGGTAAAGGCGACTTTTAGATTTGACCAGTTGATTACAGCTTGTTGAACAGGCTTTTGAGATTGCTTTGATAATGGCTTATCTGACAGCGTCTTTTCTGTCTCAGCAGAGACAGCCTCATCAGGATCTTTATAAAGCCAATACCATATTCCAGCCCAAATAATGCCGATGGCACCTGAAACATAAAACAAACCACGCCAACCAAAATACTCTTGAATAACCGCCAGCACAGGCATTAAAAATGCCAAACCAATGAATTGACCTGAGGTATACACAGCAATGGCGCTCGCCCTTTCTTGTTCTTTAAACCATTGCGTCACGATTTTATTATTAGCAGGATATGAAGGCGCTTCGAAAAAACCAATTGCCATTCGACAACCGATTAATGCCGCTAATGAACTGACCATCCCCTGCACTATGGTTGCTAACGACCATGCCACTAATATAAAGGGATACAAAACACGGATCTTGATTGCATCGACCACCATGCCGCCGGGAATTTGCATAATGGAATACGTCCATGCAAATGCTGAAAATATCATCCCCATTTCTAATTTACTGATGTCGAGATCAGCAGAAATTGCCTGCGCTGCAACCGAAATGTTGGTGCGATCCATGTAATTAATAACCACACTACAAAATATCAGCGCCAGTACAGCAAACTTTTGTTTAGGCTGATGAGGTGTAACTTGTTCTTGTTTCATTTTCTATCCATGAAAGCGTTAGCATTGTTAATAACAGCTTCATACAAGCCTCTAAGATGAGTCATGCACGATGCTGTTGGCTAGATTGACTTAATTCGTTATGTTGCCTGTTACCAGTTGGTGTAAGAGCCATCCGGTTTATGTAATCTTGGCGGCTCCCAGAACTTGAAAGCCTGCTTCGGTAATGAGGCCTCATCAACATCAATGCCTAAACCAGGCAGGTCAGAAACGGGATATGCATTGTGAGATACTCGAGGCCGATGAGTAAAAATGGCGTCATATTCAGATAAATCACCATCATAAGGCGGTAACTCCAGCCAGCTTAAATTACTTATTGCAGCGCAATAATGAATCGAAGCTGCGGTACAAATCGGACTCAATGGATTGTGTGGCATCATGTCGATATATTTGGTTTCACACATCGCGGCCACTTTCATAGCCTCGGTAAAGCCACCAGCATTACAAATATCAATTCGAGCAAAATTGGTTAGCGCAGTATCAACATAAGGAGCAAAATCCCATTTACTGGAAAACTCCTCGCCAATAGCAAATGGAACGTCCGTCATTGAGCGTAGATTTTGATAACTCGTTAAGGACTGATCGCGTATAGGCTC
This sequence comes from Shewanella japonica, assembly GCF_002075795.1. Lineage (NCBI taxonomy): Bacteria > Pseudomonadati > Pseudomonadota > Gammaproteobacteria > Alteromonadales > Shewanellaceae > Shewanella > Shewanella japonica. The sequence goes on along the minus strand of NZ_CP020472.1, from coordinate 2,274,707 downwards.
CTCAATAAAATCTAAGGTACCTACAGGCATTTTTTGGCAAAAAGATACGGTCTCAGCAACTGTTAACCTATGGTGATAATCAATACCTAAAACAATCTCTTGGCCAATACTCTCCCGAGTTTTAGTTAACCACTCAGCGGCGATTGCAATTGATTTTCGTGCATCAAACAAGCTTGATTGTTCTGCACAGCCATGTTCGCCTGTGGTGGCTCTAATAGCTTGCCAACCCTGTTGTTTTAGTCTTTTTACATCATCAACAAAGTCGGCATTAAAGGCTAACGTAGAAGTGACAAATAGCGGGATCTGTTTTCGCTGTTTACCCCCTAATAGTTGATAAACAGGCACATTAAAATGCTTTCCTGCAATGTCATGTAACGCTATATCGATGGCCGAAATCGCAGCTGCAAGCACTCGACCGCCTTCAAAATACTGACTTCGGTATAGCTCTTGCCAAATATGAGAAATATTTAACGCAGATTGACCAATTAAAAACTGTTTGAAATGTTCAATTGCACCAGTAACCGCAAGCTCACGACCAGAAAGACCAGATTCTCCCCAACCATAAACGCCGGAATCGGTTTCAACTTTAACCAGGCAAACATTTCTAAAACCCAACCAGAAATTAAAGGTATTAATATCCGTTATGATCATCTGTCATTCCCTATACATAATTAAACCTAAGCCGTTTCACTTTTCAGCTTTCAAGTGCAACATTGCTTTGCCAGTAATCACCGCCACTTTTAACGTGTTTTGTTAACGTTCTAACCGCAGACTCTTCATCTTTTGCGTTTATCAAATACAGTAAATGGCTGTGCTCACGTAAAATAGCTTCGTATCGACTTGGTTTTACTGCCAAATTACCCAATAAAGCCTGTAACATTAACTTCTTGTTTTTCCACAACACTAAGGCACTTTGGTTATAGTGATGGCGATACATTTCCCAATGAAACTCTGTATCAAGTTGCCTAAGTTGACTCGCTTCATGCTTAGGTAATAACATCATTTTTTGATGTATTCTTGCTAACTTGTCTAAACTTTCTTGGCTTGCGTTAGTGACATACCAAGACAAAAAATATGGCTCTAACAATTGCAAAATTTCAAAAACATCCCTCATGCTTGAATAAGCAAAATTAGCGACCCTAGCACCGCTATTTTTTTTAAAGGTTACAAACCCTTCCCCCTCTAACAGCTTTAGCGCCTCACGGACGGGATTAACGCTAGAGTCATAGCGTTTAGCTAACAAGGTCGTAATCAATCTATCGCCACTGACTAATTCGCCCTGCGCAATATCAGCTAAAATCCTGCTATAAATATCAGTTTCTAATTGCATAACGTCCCATTTGGCACACAGATATTGTTTAGTGCCGCAGCTTGATTGCACATAATCCTGAGTTAGTAACAGCATTTTTTGCGTCAAAAACCTGCAAGCAAGTTCAAAAAAGCAGCAAATACTGTTGGATTACACAATCTATCAATTAATCATTATTGTCAACAATTAACATTAAATAATTTATCATTTAATAAACAATAGATAAGATTGAGCGATGGTAATAGAGAGAAAATATCAACAAGAAGGCGTAAGCAGCATGGCTTAAGTAATTGAAAAAATGATAAAAAACCTGTTAAAACTTTTGCCATACAGCTTTGGCATAAAATGATGAGTGCGTGTGAATTTTTAACATTCACTAGCAGGTGTGAACACACAAGCTGTCATAGATATACCTACATACAAGGCAGCTGGAATACATATATGTGAGAGAGGTAGTGACAACCGTCCTGTCACCTACAACAGGTAGAGGATTACAATTCAATAAGTGAAATGAAGTGAAGTGAATTTAAAAAAGAAGTATTTTTTATCAAATTAACTAAATAATTTATCGAGATGTTAGCGCCTCTCATCCTAACTCAAAGTAAATTGGCAAGAGTTGTGGACATCCAATAACTAAAATAGAGAGCAGTGAGCAAAGTGAGCAAAGTGAGCAAAGTGAGCAAAGTGAGCAAAGTGAGCAAAGTGAGCAAAGAAACGATATTCTATGCTCAATAAACATCTACTTTACTGTTAGCTTATTGAATTTTCGATGATTGATAAAAGGTTGAAGAGACCTCTACATTATTATTTCGCTCACTTTATACGGGCTTAATATTGATAATATCAGTCTTAATTTTTTATTTTTATCATTATTAAACAGTCGGTTGGCTTGGTATGGTTACTGCTAAATTAGATTTTAGCCAGAAGATTATCGAGCAGCTATATAATACGCTGTTAGCTGTACATGAATAAATTAAAACGTTTTGCGTACATTATCGAATTTATGATTGGGTTTGCACCATCACTATTGTTATTAACTTTAGGTGTTGTGTTTAGTCCGGTAATTTTTGTTGGCTTATTTTCTGGGGATCTAATTGTTCTCTTGTATGCGGCATTGGTTTTCTTTGGATTGTGCGGTTTCTGGGGAGCAATAAGTTTATTAGTTTTAACTTTGCATCCTGAGCAGGAGAACACTAAACCTAAAAGGCTTAAAGTATATGTCGCATTAGGTGTGATATCTTCAGCAATTGCAAGTTATTCAGTTGGTGGCACAAATGTATACTTATTGCCTTTTATAATTGCACCATTATTTGTTACGTTACATTTGGTTTATGTTCAAAGGCGCTATTTGTCGGGTAGTACAGCTAATCGGGTAGCCGGAGGTATCTAGCCTCCAGCCCCCACACCACCCTGCATGCGGCTCCGCACAGGGCGGTTCATTTAGAACGCCTAACCTAAACTTTCTGGTTAGCCTATTTATTACAATAGTGAACTGCGATCCATCCATCTCTTAGTGAACATAAACCCGCTTTCTTCAGATACTCATTACTTAGCGCTTGCTGTATCCCTGGTGTTTTTGAACTTCTCCATGGGCCTTTGCTTGTGATTCCACAAGCAACAGCGGCTTGGATCCTGACGCCACGCTTTAGTAAATTTTGCACCTTCGTCCGTGGTTTTCGCCACTGACGCCAGTAGCACATACGTACCCGACGGCGGATCCAATGGTCTAAGTCGACACATCCTTGATAAGCATTAGCGATGCCAAAGTAGTTAATCCAGCCTTGCATATATTGCCGCACCTTAAACAATTGATAACCCATGCTTACGCCCCAATTTCGGTTTGTTAGCCGTCTCAACTTTTGTTTGAAAATGCGTAATGTTTTAGCATGCCACTGGATCTTTCCTCGGTTAAATGTAAACCCGAGGAACTTACTTTTTCCTACCTTAACCACTTGGCTTTTCTGTTCATTAACGACCAATTTTAGTTTCATGGCAAGGTAGCGAGTAATGCTCTTTAGTACCCGTTCACCCGCGCGAAGTGACTTTACCAAAATGATAAAGTCGTCCGCGTAGCGGACGAATTTATGCTCTCGGCTTTCCAGCTCTTTATCCAAACTATCCAACATAATGTTTGATAGTAATGGCGAGAGTGGCCCGCCTTGAGGTACACCTTCAAAGCTTGCTTCAAATTGGTCATTGACCATCACACCTGCACGTAGATATTTACCAATAAGCGCCAACAGACGCTTATCCTGCACCTTGCTCCTAAGTTGAGTCATCAAGAGATCATGATTAACTCGGTCAAAGAACTTGGACAGATCAACATCAACGGCAAATTTACGTTTCTGTTTGATAATATCCCTAACTTGCAGTACCGCTTGTTTGGCGTTTCTATTCGGCCTAAAACCAAAGCTATTCGCCGAGAAAAAGGGGTCAAACAACGGCGTGAGTATTTGAGCGATTGCTTGCTGGATCACACGGTCAATGACGTTAGGGATCCCCAATTTGCGTTTACCGCCATCGGGTTTGTCGATCTCTACGCGCCTGACCGCTGAGGGTTGGTATTCACCTCGCTCTAATTGATATTTACACTGTTGCCAGCCGCCTTGTTGCATCCAGAGCGGGAAGGCTTCGATGGTCATGCCATCGATGCCCGCCGCACCTTTATTGGCTTTAACTTGACGCCAAGCTCGGTGTAGATTTTCAGGTTCGAGCAGTTGTTGAAATAGATCGCGGTTGAAGGCCGGTTGCATATCAATACGCTGCCGATAGTAATCGTCTGGCGACGTAGTGGGTATCGACAAGTTTGACAAGACTCCTCCTTCTTCTAAATGTTCAGGCCTTCACCATGTACCCACAACGCTAGCGCGGGGTATGCTATCCCATCCATTACGATGGGCGTTGGGCTACTATGCCATCTGCTGACTTCTGCTTAATCACACGCTGAGTTACCCCGCCATGCGCTATCGGTTTCCATCTGATTCGCTCTTTTCAGTCGATGACGCTGAAAAGCCAAGGCACTTATAAACCAGAGCCTGACTGGTTAATGACCAATCGCGTGTTAAGCAGATCTCCCCAGATAAGAACATGAACTTTCTTTGCACTGCTGCATCATTTACGGTGGCCATTAGATCACGTGGTTTCGTCGTCTTGTGCCAACTCACCTCTAGCCTACGCCTCATATGATGTTCTTGTTCATCAGCTCGCAAATTTGCTAGCGGCTTCCTTCAGACCAACCCTCACGGATAAGCCCTTGCCATTCGCTAGTAGTTAACGTTTAATAACAATATGTTATTTGAACGGTGATCTTCCTACAGAGGACTTTCACCTCATTAGTTCATGCCCATGCTGGGCGTACACAAGAGCATTAAGAGTGACGTCCAACGCTTGGCTGACGCTCATTCTTCGCCAATTATAGCCAAGCGTTTCCCGCACCTTATGCGGGCGTTAAGTTGCTAAGGGAATCATGGCATCTCAGAAACCGTTAAAAGGTGTTGCGTACGATATTGCACATCACGCTCAAAGTGGATTGAGCTACTTGCACCCACATATGGGTGAACTATGCAAAGAAGTAGGTGTTAATGAAGCTGTCATAGATTTGATGGCAGATAACTCGTACCCAAAAGATCTGCGAGTGTATAAACCATTGAAATCAGCTATTGGCGCATTAAAAGATAAGTTTCATTCCATATTAATTAAACGTGAAATGAAATTGGAGTTCGTAAGTGTTCTAAAGCTTAAATTTGTGTTTTATGCAGGTGATAATTATCTTTGCACTGTTGAGTCAATTTTGGTTAAATCTGATGGTACTAAACATATTCAAACGGTGCAGTAGCAACTTAACACATATGAGCCTTCCGCCAGTCAATAGGCGAGCCTAACTTATTTGACTGCTTTTGCAGTCAAATTAAAATCAATCAACAAATTCATCTACTTCGTCTGTCATTTAGCTGTCAAATCATCGTTTACAGCAAACACATATAGAGGCTCTCTTAGTGCGATCTTATCGCTGCCTGACGCTTTTCAATCCTTTGAAATATCAGGGGCACTAGACATTTATCGGTTAACCCTAAGATGGCACTATTCAAGTCAGAGGTGCTTTGTGCACAGTTAGTTTCAGGCTCATTTAAGGTGTAAACGACTTTGGTGATTGTACTCATTAATGCGCGCCAATAAGGTGTCTAATCAAGTCGATGTAGCTTAAATCGCATTTGGCATAGTGATGATGGTGAGAAGTCATTGCTTCATTAGTCACATCATTCACAGTCATGCTCGCTTCTCTTTTTCAAGAGTATCTAGTTAGGTGTTCAGCTCACCTTATTGCGCGACTTATCCTTTTAAGAATCGTTGTTCATCAAACACCGTTTTGTTCTTCAACATGAAATAAACACAGCGGCCAAGCTTATGAGCCAGTGCTGATAATGCCTTAGCCTTACTCATTCTCTTTTGTAATCGATTAAGATAATGACGGGCTTTATCATTGCCTCGCAGGTAGAGCACAGCAGCTTCAGAGAATGCCCACTTTAAATGAGCATTACCGATTTTATTGCCATTAGTGCCATAGGTTTTGCCCGCAGACTCAGCTTTGCATTTGACTAAACGAGAGTATGAGGCAAATTTTTGTACCGATTCAAATCGGGCTACATCACCGATTTCATACAAAATTGTTAGCGATAAAATCTTACCAATACCTGGTACGGTTTTAAGCAATTCTAGATACACTGGGTTATGGTTTTTAGCCTGCTTTTCAATGAACCATTCAACTTGAGCTAGTTCCTTGGCATAGCAATCAAGGAGAGCCATGTCTAAATCGATATTACGCTGCACGATAGGGTTTTGATATTGCTCGCGTAGCTTTTGTCTAGCAGAGATATTTTTAAGGTTTAGGTCAGTGGCTGGCAAGTTGTATTGGCTGTTGGTGTTAACCACATGACCTTTGAGCATGGCGCCGTGACGGACAATCTTCATTCGTCGACGCAACAGATCTCGGGCAGCACGCATTTCACTTGGATAATCGTAGGCAATTGGAAAGTTGCCACCACGTAGTAGTGTGGCAATTTTAAAAGAATCGATTTTATCGTTCTTGGTTTTACCACCGTGAATGGCCTTCATATAAAGGGCATGGCCTAGAACAAAGTCGATGCCGAGTTCGGCACACCAATCAGATACCCAGTACCAACAATGCATGCACTCAACCCCGACAATGACATTGCCGATATAGGGTTCGAGTATGAGTAGTAAGTCATCTTTGTTAGCCCCAATCTTTTTGTGAGCGACAACTTCCCCTTTAGAATCAATGATGCAGACATAAAGTAAACGTGCATGTAAATCAATACCACAGTAGTATGGATGTGAGTTATTATAAAATCTCATTGAGCTTTCTCCTGTTGGTTTGGTCACCTTAAGCATACCGCTGATGCGGCTTGCTAGGGAGGAGGCTCAATGATTATCAAGCTGTTCAAGCGGGACTGCTAACAGTTGGCTCGGTTTCGCTTCGCTACACATTTTAGCCAACAATTATCAGCCCCTTAACAGGGCGTTATGTTTCTATCAGACTATCGGAGATATTGGCAATATGGAAATCAACAAAGACTCTGATCTTATGGCCTTACATAGAGCAATTGTAGAAGCTAAATTCAGTGAAGAACCTAAAGATGGGCCTATTCCTTATAGTGAAATTTTAGCTAACCTTTCAAACCAGATATTCGATAATATTATCAAAACTCTAAAAGAGCAAAATGAACCCGAACAAGCAGAACATTGGGCAAGTATTAGAGGCTTAGATTCTGAATGGGTTGGCTTCGAAAATATCAAAAAGCGAATCAAAGAAACTGAGGTTTGGATTGATCTAAGTGAAAAAGAAAAAGTGGATTTAATTAAAATTATTTGTGCGCCATTCCAGCCTAATAAAGAGCAAGTATCTGAGCTTTTGGTGTGCAATAATGAAACATAACAAGAGACTATGGCGTCAATAGCTAATTTCAAGCTTTTGGCGCTTCCCACATCACACCATCTCTTAGCATTGAATTAAGCGTCACGACCATCTTTCTAATACAGGCAATAATAGCTACTTTCTTTGGTTTTCCGGCTTCGACTAAACGTTGGTAAGTTTCTTTAAAAACAGGGTTTGATTGTATGGCTGACATCATTGCCATATACAAAACAGTCCTGACCTGATGCCGTCCACCTTGAATTTTTCGTTGGCCTTTGAAACGACCACTTTCTTTATTCATTGGTGCAACACCAACTAATGAACTCGCTTCTTTATTATTAATATATCCAAGTTCAGGCAGGTTACTGATGATTGAAGCAGCGGCGATTTTACCTATTCCTTTCATGCTTTGTAGAATGATATTTTTGGCTTGGTAGTCGGGGTTGGACTCGATGAGTTTAACTATTTTTGCTTCTATCTTTTCTATCTGATTTTTAAATACAGTTAAGATAGGTTTGATGGTCATCGCGACCTCTTTCGGCAGAATTTGCAGCCTGTTCTTCTCCATCGTTTGCATTGCCATAATTTGATTGCGTCTTGAGACTAAATAGCTCATAGCCTGCATGATGTCAGGCTTTAAAGTAGATAGCTTAGGCTTAATCGCATCTCCATAATGAGCGATGAGCTGCGCATCTAGCCTGTCTGTTTTAGCTTTTTGACCAATGGCACCAGCAAATCGTTTTATATGTATTGGGTTCGCAATAACGAAGGGCAGATTTGCTTCAGCGCAGGCCATGATAAATGGCATTTCTAAGCGACCTGTTGCTTCAATAACAATACGTTCAGGATGGTGTTTCTTGATGAGGTTAACAGCTTCTTTAATGCCTTTCTCATTGTTTTTGACGTTGAAAAAGATATCGAGTGGTCGGATATAAATATCGAGCTGAAACTTACCCGTATCGACACCGATGTTAATGTTTTGATTAGTTTTTGAATTCATAATAAGCTAACTCTTGCTTGCAAATGCGGGTTCGAGACCCAGTAGACTATTCGAGTGTTTTGCTTGGAGTCCTTTGTCGCGTTCTTTCTTGTTATCGGTCTCTCAATAGAGGAGCCAGCAATCAATCGAACTACGACAAGGAAAGCTTTAGTTGCAGCTAAAGCCTGGGTCTCACATTACCCGAAACAGGGAAGTATTTGTAAATTAGGTGGGTTTATTATCCATACAAGCTAATTAATAAGAACAAAAAACAGTTGGCTGTTTTCGTTCCGCAACATTTTAACAAACAATTTTTGTCCGCTTAAGCGGGCGTTAGCTTTATTGGAGAATTTGGGTATTAAGTGTAAGTATAAATTGCTTAAAGGTAGTCCTTTATTGAAGGGACTCATTTGGCAGCAATTAAATAAAAGGCAACTCCAAACATTAATTAAAAGGTTTGCCACACGGGAAGCTAAATTACTCCGCCAAGGTCATGCTAGTTTTTTTATTTGGCGTTCTCGACGTATTTTAGCTGTTCGTATCTATGAAAAACGCTATGGCGATGTACCTCAATTGTTTAAAAAACGTTGTATGCCTAAGTTAAAGTCATATTACATAAATAACGGTGTTTATACTTGGCCCAATGCAAAATAGGATTAGGTGTAAAAATAAAGCTAAGACATTCAAACGGACGAGAAATCTAGTATGAATTGGAAGTCAGAGAGAATATTGGAAGTTTTGGATGCGTGCGCAGAAGAGTTCACGTTTCCAGTTTTAGATAATGGATATGTCTATCTCGCTGCAACAAGAATGTCTGCATATAGATCTGATGATGAGTGGGCCATTGTAATAGAGGTGTTCGGGTTCTAACCAAGGTCTGGTGCTCCCGACGTACAAATTTATACTTTTTCCAGCAAGTTGCATGATAGAAACCCTTCTTCAAATTATCTGACGGAGGAAGCGTACAGAAACTATCTAGCCAACAACGTTTATAATGAGTCACGGTTTATTTATCCAATTTCGAATAGTGACTGGCAAGATGAAGAGGATTTGGAGTATGTAAAATTTGGCTCTAAATGCATACTACGAGAAATCGAGGTGATCATCCCTGAAAATGCCGACTTTCAAAACTCTGGCATCGAGTTAGAAGAGGAAAACCCGCAAACATTTGAGTTTTGTCGACTCATAGCCGCTAAATATAGGGATCAAGTACTGTGCTCAGAATCTGAACGCCGAGTCAGTGTTTCTCCTGAGCTAGAGTTAGTTCTTCAGCTTGATGAATGGGCGCATCCAGACATTTCAGGAGAAGAATTACCAAGCTCATCTGAAACGTTCAAGCTAATCGCTAAAATGCTCGAAACTGGTAATAAACAAGCCTACAAGGCTACTGGAAAACAAAATACACATTGGGTAAATTGGCCTGAAGCGGGTACGCTATGATGGCCGCGCCTAACAAACGGCTGTTGTCGGACTGCCAAAAGCGTCACCCCCTTTGCTTGCGCAAAGCAGCGCCATTTTCGTCAGCTGCAGAGCCGGGCGTTAGATTTATAAGCGTTAACCATGCATTGTCTGTCATGTAATAAAAGAATATTTCAGCCGCCCGTTAACTGCGCTACTTGGACTTACCTTTGCCAAACAATATTCCGTTTAACAATGTAAGGCTTGTCGCACTATAACGTGCCATAATCCCGTTCAACTTTCGCGATACGAACTTTAAAATCACTATACCATTTGGTTCGGCCATGCTGCTGGGCTAACATGTGTTCTGAATTGGCTTTCCATTGTTTAATCGCATTAATATCACTCCAATAAGACACCGTTATACCTATATTTTCTCTTGCTGACTCTATTCCTAAAAAGCCAGGTTGTTGCGCTGCTAACGCTACCAATTGGGTCGCAACTTCACTGTAACCTTCATCAACGTCGGAACGTGTTGATGAAAATACCACAGCGTAATATGGCGGCTTAGGGGTATTAGCAATATTGGTCATCATCACTCCGTATTAACTGTTTGAAGAAACATTATGATAGCGATAGTTAACATCAAACCTTCGCCCCACTTTGTCAATAAAATATCAATTAAACCTTAACGAATCCTTTAATTTAGGCTTAGCTAAGCTGCATATATATCATTGATATCATATACTGTATTAACAAAATCAATTCTTAAAAATATCGAGCGAATAATGGAAGTCGAACTATTAGAAATTCGTAACTTCATCCGCCAATATCCTCCTTTTGATCAGCTACCTGAACAGGCGTTAGAAGAAGTCTCGCAAAGCGTTGAAATTTCTTACTATCGTGCTGATAGTATGATCATTGAATTTGCAGACAAAATACACGATTTATTTATGATCCGAAGTGGCGTTGTAGAAGTGTATCGACGCAACGGTGAGTTATACAATCGTTTAGATCAAGGCGGTTTATTCGGTCAAATGGGCTTATTGACCAATAATAAAGTCCGTTACCCTGCTAAGTCGATTAAAGACACCTTACTGTATTGTATTCCTGAAAAATTGTTTGAAGCATTTTGCGAACGTTATGACGTTTTTGCGGACTTTGTAGAAGTTGAAGGCAGTATTAGATTACAGCAAGCAGTTGAAGATAATAACGACGATGCAAACTCGCTAACCACCTCAAAAGTTAAAACATTAGTCAGTGGTGAGCCCGTCACGTTTGCGACAACCACCAGCATTCAGCAAGTGGCAAAAATCATGTCTGATGAGAATGTATCAGCAGCCATGATCCATAATCCTAACTTGCCAAGTGAAGGCGGAAACAGTTTTGTCGGCATCATCACTGAACGAGACTTATGTGCCAAGGTTATCGCTCAAGGGCTAGATGTAAACACCCAAGTCGATGAGATCATGTCGACAGAATTAATCTCACTTGATCACAACGCTTATATTTTTGAAGCCATGTTAATGATGCTTCGTTATAACGTGCATCACTTACCTATCCTCAAGAATAAACAACCAATAGGTTTAATTGAAGTCACTGACATCATTCGCTATGAATCACAAAACAGCCTGTTAATCGTTAGCAGTATTTTTCAGCAAAACAGTATTGATGATTTGATCGTACTTTCAAGCCAAATTAAAGATTGCTTTGTTCGCATGGTGAATGAGGATGCAAACTCCCACATGGTGGGTCGCGCTATGTCTGAAATTGGCAGGAGCTTTAAACAAAGGTTACTTGAACTTGCAGAAGAAAAATTAGGCCCCCCGCCAATTCCCTATTGTTTTCTTGCATTAGGTTCTATGGCGCGTGACGAGCAGTTAATCGTAACAGACCAAGATAACGCCATTATTCTAGATAACGATTATCAAGAAGCGCTTCATGGTGAATACTTTACATCCTTAGCCACATTTGTATGTGATGGATTAGCGTCATGCGGATATTCGTATTGTACTGGCAATATTATGGCCACTAACCCTGAATACCGTAAAACCCAAACAGAGTGGGAAGAATGCTTTACTGATTGGATTGAACACCCTAATGCACAAGCGTTACTTAACTGTTCGATATTTTTTGATTTATACGGGGTGTATGGTCGCCCTAAATGGGCTGAGCAACTCAATGCGTTCATATTACGTAAAGCCAAAAAGAATAACCGCTTTCTTGCTTGTTTAGCGAGAAATGCCCTTAATCGCACCCCACCGCTGGGGTTTTTCAAAGATTTTGTAATGGAAAAAGATGGTCGCCATAATAACTCTATAAATTTAAAACGCCGCGGCACAGCACCCTTGGCTGATTTAATACGTGTGCATGCGTTAGCAATTGGTTCACAATCTCAAAATTCATTTGATCGATTAGAAGATATTATTGAAGCTGGTATTTTACCGCCAACCAAAGGTAAAGATTTACAGCATGCAATGGAGCTTATCTCGCTTGTGCGTATTCGTCATCAAGCACTGGATATTGAGGCAGATCAGGAACCAGATAACAATATTGAGCCTGAAAACATGTCTGGTTTTGAACGCCGTAACTTAAAAGATGCTTTTTTGGTGTTAAGTAGCGCGCAAAACTTTTTGAAATTCCGTTATAGCGCTAATAGCATGCAAGGGTAATTATGCGAAATTTTGCGAATCAAGAAGTGCTTAACTGGAAGGTTTTTTTACAAAACAAAGCCTTAAAAAGTAAAGATGCCCGCTTAACTCACTTTTACGAAGCTAACACCTACCATGGTGAGACTCAGTTAAAAGATATTGAGTTCGTGGCATTAGATTTTGAAACAACAGGATTAGATGCCCAGCAAAATAGCATTATTAGCATTGGGCTCGTTCCATTTACCCTAAACCGAATCGCATGTCGACAAGCTAAGCATTGGTTTATTAATCCAGAAGATAAACTACAAGAAGATTCAATTATCATTCACGGCATAACCCACTCAGATTTAAAAGGTGCGCCAGATTTATTAAGAATACTCGAACAGCTATTAGATCAATTAGCAGGCAAGATTGTAGTAGTGCATTACCGCCGTATTGAACGCGATTTCTTTGATGCTGCACTTCGCAGTTTAATTAACGAAGGCATAGTGTTTCCTGTGATTGATACGATGCAAATTGAAGCTGATATTTATCAAGCTAGACCTAAGCAGTTTCTTGATTGGATTATTAAACCTAAACCTCACTCTATTCGTTTAGCCAATAGCCGCACACGCTATAATTTACCAACTTACCCACCCCATGATGCACTCACCGATGCGATTGCTACTGCTGAATTATTACAAGCGCAAATTAGGCATCATTTCAGCCCCGAAACACCGATTAAAAAGTTATGGCTCTAATTTTGTTTGTTTAACTGGCTCACCCAGTAACCTTATTGTGTTTAAGCTGTTATTCACAAACCACAAATGAAAAGCCGATGAGTGCAACACACTCATCGGCTTTTTCTATTGTTTGGATTATTAGCGTTAGCGAACATTACTAGCGTTAATGAACATTACTGGCGTTAGCACACATTAGTATTGCTAGCACAGCGAATCCTTAATTAGCGCTTCTCGGTTCTAAGCCCCATGATTAAACTCACACACATCACCAGTAAAATGATGGTAAAAGGTAATGCGGTGGATATGGCGCCAGCTTGCAGTGCTTCGATAGCTTCTGTGCCGCCGACCCAAACAAGTGCTGCAGCAATTGCCCCCTCAACCAGTGCCCAGAAAACACGTTGTGGTGCTGGCGCATCAACTTTACCGCCCGAGGTAATACTATCAATTACCAGTGAACCTGAATCTGAAGAGGTAACAAAGAACACCAAAACAAGCACCACTGCTAATAGCGAAATGATGTTACCAATAGGCAACTCATCAAATACCTGGAACATGGCTAATGGCACTTCAGTTAAGCCCTTTTCACCTAATGCCCCTACGCCATTGACCACTTGGTCAATGCCCACACCGCCAAATACTGACATCCATATGATGGTAACAGCTGTTGGAGCGATTAACACCGCAGTCATAAACTCACGAATGGTTCTACCGCGTGAAATACGTGCGATAAACATGCCCACAAATGGGGACCAAGATATCCACCAAGCCCAGTAGAAAACAGTCCAACCGTGCATCCAAGCTTCATCTTCTCGTCCAATAGGATTACTGAGGGGAATGATATTTTCGATATAACCCATGACCGTTGTCGGGATGGTGCCCATTGAAACCGCAAACGTCACTAATGCGACAAACACCAATAAGGCTAACGCCATTAACATATTAATGTTACTAATGACCTTAACACCACCATCAATCCCCCTCATCACTGACACAACGGCTACTAAGGTGACGGCAAAAATAATGGTAATTTGTAGCGTTAACCCGTTAGCAATGCCAAAGATATGATGAAAACCACTTGCCGCTTGTTGAGCACCTAAGCCCAGTGAAGTAGCAAGTCCAAATAAAGTGGCTAATACCGCAAGAATATCCACGATATGACCAGGCCAGCCCCAGGTTCTATCACCTAAAATAGGATAGAAAACCGATCTCATTGATAAAGGTAAGCCTTTATTGTAAGCAAAAAATGCTAGCGATAATGACACCACACCGTAGATAGCCCAAGGATGCAGTCCCCAATGGAACATGGTCGCGCCCATTGCTAATTTGGCTGCTTCAGGCGTATTCGCTTCAACGCCTAGCGGGGTTTCATACCAGCCTGTGAAGTAAGCAACAGGCTCTGCAACCGCCCAAAACATCAAGCCAATTCCCATACCGGCAGCAAATAACATTGCCACCCATGATAATCTTGAATAGTCAGTTTTCGCCTCTTCTCCTCCTAAACGCACTTTACCAAAAGGAGAAATAATCATTAGCAGGCAGAACAAAACAAAAATGTTGGCAGACCACATAAACAAGCCGTCAAATGCACCGATGATTTTCCATTTAATTCCATCAAGTACGGCTTTGGAGGTGGCAGGGTCTAAAACGAGTAAGGCAATGATGAATATGCCGATGAGAGAAGCGCTGATCCCAAAAACAGGGTTGTGGACATCAAAGCCCCATTTTTGAATATTATCCTGACCGACTGTGTAATCGGTATTATCTATACTGTACTTATCTTTATTCTTTTTCATTGATCCTCAATTAGAAGAAATTTTCATTCGAAAATTGTATTTATATTTTACGTTATAAGGTGATCTTTTGCTGAGAAATGACCAGAACAATCTTGTTTCATGTCACTATTTACACCAAAAGTTAGATATTTTTAACAAAATGAATGCGTAAAATGGCAAATCGGCGGGTTATTGTTTCGATGAGTTGAGTTTTTCATCAAAATAATTTTTAGTTAAATATCAATTATTTTTGTCTTGCCCCGTTTACATAAGCCACAAACAAACAAGCTCAGCAAAAGCTGAGCTTGTTTCATACTAAAGCGATGTGATCAAACCTTGTTAACTGTTTAAGATGATTTGCTCTCTTAACTGCTTAACTTGATCTCTGAGCGCCGCTGCTTGTTCAAATTCAAGATCCCTTGCATGTTGATGCATTTGTTTTTCAAGCTCGTCGATTTGCTGTGATAGCTCAGCAACGCTTTGTACTTTACTGGTAGCGGTATCGTATTGAGGCTCAGACTCTGCAACTTTACCAAATGCAGTATATTTATGTTTGCTGTTACCCCGATGTGGATCGCCTAAATCCATCACATCAGTGATCTTTTTAGTCACACCTTTTGGCGTTTGTCCCAATTTAACATTATGAGCGTGCTGTTTCTCACGACGCCTTTCAGTTTCACCGATCGCTTTTTCCATTGATTTAGTCACCGTATCGGCATACAAGATAACTTTGCCGTTAACGTTTCGTGCAGCGCGGCCAATGGTTTGAATTAGTGAACGTTCTGAGCGTAAAAAACCTTCTTTATCCGCATCTAAAATACACACCAGTGAGACTTCTGGCATGTCTAATCCTTCACGAAGTAAGTTAATCCCTACCAGCACATCAAAATGACCGAGTCGTAAATCTCGTATCACTTCCACCCGCTCTACAGTATCAATATCTGAGTGCAAGTAGCGCACTTTAACCCCATGCTCATCAAGGTATTCGGTTAAATCTTCAGACATTCGTTTTGTCAGGGTCGTGATTAACACCCTTTCATTAGCAGCGACCCGCTTAGGAATTTCAGATAATAAATCATCGACTTGTATCGCCACTGGACGAATTTCAATTTCAGGGTCAAGTAATCCTGTAGGTCGTACGACTTGCTCTGCGACTTCGCCGTCGCTTTGGTCAAGTTCGTAATCACTTGGGGTTGCCGACACAAATACCGTTTGTGGCATTAATTGCTCAAATTCTTCAAACTTTAATGGTCTGTTATCTAATGCAGAGGGTAAACGAAAACCATATTCTACAAGCGTCGTTTTACGGCTACGATCACCTTTATACATGGCTCCTATTTGCGGTACGGTAACATGTGACTCATCAATAATTAATAACCCATTGGCAGGCAAGTAATCAAGCAAGGTTGGCGGCCCGTCCCCCTCAGCTCTACCAGAAAGATAGCGAGAGTAATTTTCGATACCTGAGCAATACCCAAGCTCAACCATCATCTCGATATCATATTGTACTCGCTCAGAGATACGCTGCGCTTCAATCAGCTTATTGTTATCCAATAATTCCTGACGTCGCTCTCTTAATTCTTCTTTAATATGCTCTGTCGCTTCGATGATTTTTTCTCTTGGCGTCACATAATGGCTTTTAGGATATACCGTGGTGCGCGCTAATCTTCGAGTGACTTGACCTGTTAACGGGTCAAACTCACTTAACTGTTCAATTTCGTCATCAAACAATTCAACTCTGACAGCATCTCTTTCTGACTCTGCAGGGAAAATATCGATTACTTCACCACGAACACGGAAAGTACCACGCTGCAAATCTATGTCGTTGCGAGTATATTGCAACTCACCAAGGCGGGTAATGATGTCACGTTGCCCCATAAAGTCGCCTTGACGAAGATGCAATAACATCTTCATATAAAGTTCAGGATCACCTAGACCGTAAATGGCAGAAACTGAAGCAATCAATACTACATCTTTGCGCTCTAACAAGGCCTTAGTTGCAGACAAACGCATTTGTTCAATATGGGCGTTTACAGAAGCATCTTTTTCGATAAAGGTATTGGAAGCAGGCACATAAGCTTCAGGCTGATAATAGTCATAATATGAAACGAAATACTCAACCGCGTTATGTGGGAAAAACTCTTTCATTTCTCCATATAATTGTGCAGCTAAGGTTTTATTAGGCGCCATGATAATCGTTGGGCGGCCTAAGGTTTGAATTAAGTTAGCAACCGTAAAGGTTTTACCAGACCCCGTTACCCCAAGCAGCGTTTGTTTAGCCACTCCCGCTTCTAAGCCATCAACAAGTTGTTTAATCGCAGTCGGTTGATCACCCGCGGGGGAATAATCTGAAACGAGGTTGAATACTGTGTCAGTCAAAGCAAATACCCTTTATATAACGTCATGCTATTTTATACTGAACCCGATAAATTTAGCTAACCGTTCGATTGAATTTCCCAAAACAAAAAACAAAGTGTATTCAATTGATGAGCTAAAGTGATGGGTTAGGAGCGTAAATACCCACCCCTTATAAACTTTAATCAAGTCGCTAACGGATAGAGCACCCCACTTCCTTATCAAGAGATTATTACAATATAAAGAAAGAAAGATGAAATAATGCTACAACAGTTACACACTATGTCATTTGTACGTAAAACCGCCAAAAACCCCGTTTATTAGGCAATTTAATACACAATCTGGTGCAATAACTGAATACTTTACCCATCCCTAAATAACAGGTGCTAAAAAATAGTTATTGCTTTTTTCAACATGCTGAAAAATATATAAAAAATAATCTTGTTGAATATCAGCCAAATTTAAGTCTGTTTCAATAAAAATAAGGGTTACAGAGCATATTTAAGGAGTAACTCACAGGCTTATCCACAGATTTAGTGGATAAGTGCTTCAAACCCATTAATCGTGGGCTATCGACGTAAACAGAAATTAATAAAACCGTAAGAAAAGCAACATGAAATAAAATTACATTTGTAAGTTGATTAAATTAGTGCCCTATTTTAGCGCATACAAGACTCGTACAATGGTTTGATGAAAACCTATGGTTTAGGTTCAATAATACAATGCCATTTACAGCACATTTCTTGATGCTTTTGAGTAAAGGCTGCAGAACAGGTTTAATGCTTAGTATCAAAAACGACGGTATTTTTTGAATACTCCCGCAGCTCAATAGAAAGCAGTTCTATAGGATGATGCTCTAACGCTACTTTACTCAAAGCGATATTGTTAATTACCTAGTAGTATTAACTAATGATAATTACCCATGTTAAAATGCTCGATACTCAGCATGCTTCTAGCACACGCTTGCAAGCGCTCTTCTATAGTGCTTTTCTTTTAGCGGTCTTCTTTAGCGCCCTTCTTTAGCGCTCTACACAAAATGTTTTGTACAAATTGCTTTTATATTAAGTGCTTTTATAGCTAACGCGAACCTTCTACCTATATAGGTAATAACGTCGGTTTGTCATTTCTGCCGCCTCTTTATTGACTAAAGATTTCTCATTACTTGATCGGTTCTATTGAACCTTATCTTCATCTGCTGTTCATTTGCCGCTATGCGCCTTACACTCTATGCGCTGTTCGCTAAAGGTTATCAGCTGTACATTAATTAACGTGCATTGTTTGTTCATTAACTCAATATTTAATGCTTCATGCTTAGTTCAAAACAAGCTTAGTGGCAGTCCAAATCGCTAAACGACATAACATACTCGTCTTGAATCAATCCTAAAAAGCAAAAAGACAACCGAAAATCGGCGCTGACAGCAGTTAAAACCTTATTTTGGTGTGGTTGATACTTGAATTAACCGATTAAAGTGGAGATGATGAGTTAAATGACAAGATTCATTGCCGTTGAGTAAAAGTGTTACTTTTCAAATTGATTAGTAAAAAATAGCCATTATGGGCATTTATAAGCCACGATGGGTATTAGATGAGCAGTTAACATCAATTTTTCACTTTTTTTTATATCTCGAGTTGACTCATTGATCAGGGCGTTTTACTATGCGCTCCGTTCTCAGCAATACATTGCTAAAAACGATTCCCCTGTAGTTCAGTTGGTAGAACGGCGGACTGTTAATCCGTATGTCACTGGTTCGAGTCCAGTCTGGGGAGCCAATTTAGTTTAGTTTGTTGAAAATAAAGATAAAATGCGATTCCCCTGTAGTTCAGTTGGTAGAACGGCGGACTGTTAATCCGTATGTCACTGGTTCGAGTCCAGTCTGGGGAGCCAATTTTATCTTAGTTTTAATCGATTCCCCTGTAGTTCAGTTGGTAGAACGGCGGACTGTTAATCCGTATGTCACTGGTTCGAGTCCAGTCTGGGGAGCCAATTAAAACACAATTAAGAAATAGCGATTCCCCTGTAGTTCAGTTGGTAGAACGGCGGACTGTTAATCCGTATGTCACTGGTTCGAGTCCAGTCTGGGGAGCCAATTCTTATATATTCTTCAATTCCCCTGTAGTTCAGTTGGTAGAACGGCGGACTGTTAATCCGTATGTCACTGGTTCGAGTCCAGTCTGGGGAGCCAAGAAGAATTCAATCGTTAAAATTACTACCTTCCTCCTATTACTATCTTTTTTTAATTCCCTTATATTTTTTTGTAAATTACACTACAATTCTATTCGTTAACTCCTTTATTTGTTGTAGCTTTTTATTTTTCCGCTATACCAAAATTGAATGAAGACAACTGTGTATTATAGGAAATGGACTATTCATGGGTTTATCAAAATCTTTCCAATTAGTTTTATTTGTCATTTTCGGATTATTACTTTATCGGATTTACGATCTAGAAAATAAAGAAATGCAGCGCCAAGGTTCTATAGCGACTGAAAAGTACGCTGAATATGTTAATCAAATGTCTGATTGGACAGGTGACGGCAAATCACTATATGAATTACTTTCTCAACAGTTTACTTTTCAATTCTTTCAATACATACATGAAAGTGACAGTGATAAGAACTTCACGTTTGGTTTACTCGCTAAAACTGAAGGCAATTTTGAAGATACCATTTTTAAAATTGAGCTTGGCCATACAAAAGCATTCTCACAAGGCCGACTACAAGTCAGACTGAGTACAAGTTCGGTGATTTCTGCAAGTTTTGTCAACCTTGAAAAAGCAGCAACCTTAACAATTGTTGCTTACTTGTTGATAATGATTAGCTTTGCAATACTTATGGCCATTCATCGCCGTGGCATAAAATACATTTGTGATTACGTAGATAATATCCCCAACCTGTCTTTTCAGGCTGTTGAGACCTCACGCTTACGTGGTTCATTAAAACCCATTGGCGTTGCTCTTGAGAAAAGCCGAATTGAACTAAAAACCAGTATTGGTAACTTCCATAAAGAAAACGACTTATTAACCAAAGCCGCTTATCAAGATCCTGTAACTGGCTTCTCTACTCGTCGTCGATTTAATGATTATTTAAAAACGATTACTGATTCAGATAAACAACAATTTGGAGTGCTTTGCATTATTAAAGCCGCCGAATTATCAAGTATTAATCAACTTCATGGCCGTGAAGCTGGCGATGATTATCTAAGTAAAATTGCCACGTGCATACGACAAGCAGCAGCCAAAACTGGGGTCAATGAATATTATCGAGTATCGAGCAGTGATTTTGCGCTATTTATCAACGATATTACCGTCAAAGAAGGTGAACAGTTTTTAGTCAGTTTAAAACGTTACCTGGATGAATATGCTCAAACGGTTGATACCGATAGCATCGCCCATAGCGGAATGGTGCCGTTTGAACAAAACTGTGACTCTCATGCCCTGCTGACACTTGCAGATACAGCAGTCAGCATTGCTCAAACATCAGGGCCTAATCGTTACCATATACTCGAGAAGTTTTCTGGTAATCAGCAATTGGGCGACGATCACTGGAAAGTAACCATTAATGAATTAATTAATCGTAAGGGCATCAAGTTTTTCCAGCAGCCTATTTTACCTTGTAACAATCAAGTGGATGTTTATCGAGAGTTATTTGCCCGTTTTTATAATAGTGAAGGTTCAAACTTGCCCACAGCCAGTGTCATTGCCATGTCAGAACGTCATGGGCTAAATGTGGATTTAGATAAAATGATTGTGGTGCACACGCTACAACTATTAAATTCAAACCCAAGCCTAACGGGTAACTTCGGTATTAACATCAGTGCCTCATCAGCCTTACAGGAAGTGTTTGTGTCATGGTTACGCGATATATTGTCGAGTCACCGCTCTACCTCAGCAAGAATCGTATTTGAGCTTAATGAATCTGGCATGCAAAAAAATGTCACTGCCAGTCGCCGTTTCGTCAACGAAATGCATAAAGTGGGCGCAAAAGTGGCCATTCAACATTTCGGATTAGGCTTTTCTTCGTTTAAATTTTTCCGCGAAGTAAAACCAGATGTCATTAAATTAGACAGCAGTTACAGCGAAAACATTGATCAAGATAATAACAACAAATTCTTTGTCAGAATGATCGTTGATATTTCACGCAGAATTGGGATTAAAGTCATAGCCACAGGCGTTGAAAAACAAGATGAGAAACTCACATTAGAAAAAATGTTAGTCGACGGATTACAAGGTTATTATATTGCTAGGCCAGAAATTATCGCTAAAACAGATAAATAATCGACCAATGTCAGTCCAATCTTACAAATTAGGGTTAATATTTACATAACCCTTTTTTTTATCCGTTGTTTCTCAAGCCTAAACCTTAGATAATACAACTAATATCTGAATTAAAAAGTGTAGTAATGACAGACTATCTCTTACTGTTAATTGGCACCGTGTTAGTCAATAACTTTGTGTTAGTAAAATTCCTTGGTTTGTGCCCTTTTATGGGAGTATCAAGCAAGCTCGCCTCAGCCATTGGTATGTCCATGGCGACAACGTTTGTGTTGACCCTAGCTAGTATTCTCAGCTTTTTAACCAATGAGTTCTTATTAAAGCCTTTCGACCTCAACTATCTAAGAACCATGAGCTTTATCTTGGTTATTGCTGTCGTCGTGCAGTTTACTGAGATGATGGTTCAAAAAACCAGTGCATCATTACATCGAGCTTTAGGTATTTACCTGCCACTTATCACAACCAATTGTGCTGTATTAGGTGTTGCCCTATTGAACGTCAATGAAGATCATAACTTTATTCAATCTGCAGTTTATGGCTTTGGCGCCGCTATTGGTTTTTCATTAGTGCTTGTTTTATTTTCAGCCATGAGAGAACGTCTTGCTGCAGCAGATGTCCCTCTACCTTTCAAAGGCGGCGCTATCGCCATGATCACAGCGGGTTTAATGTCTCTTGCCTTCATGGGATTTGCGGGGCTGGTTAAATAATCATGTCTAGTATTGTAATCGCAGTTATCGTGCTCACCGTATTAGCACTCATATTCGGACTCATTTTAGGTTACGCCTCCATCAAGTTTAAAGTTGAAGGCAACCCCATTGTTGAACAAGTTGAAGCGCTGCTACCGCAAACACAATGTGGCCAATGTGGCTACCCTGGCTGTCGCCCATACGCAGAAGCAATTGCCAATGGTGATAATGTCAATAAATGCCCACCAGGCGGCACTGCGACAATGGAAAAAATTGCCAGTTTGATGGGCGTTGATCCTGAGCCGTTAAATGAAGTCGCTCAAGAAAATATTAAAAAGGTCGCCTTTATTCGCGAAGACGAATGTATTGGTTGCACTAAGTGTATTCAAGCCTGTCCAGTGGATGCCATATTAGGCGCTGGTAAGTTAATGCATACCGTTATCGCTAAAGACTGTACAGGCTGTGATTTGTGTGTCGAGCCCTGCCCGGTAGATTGCATTGACATGATACCTGTTGAACAAAACCTTAAAAATTGGGATTGGAAGTTAAGCCGTATCCCAGTAACCATTGTAGAAGGTGTTCAATCGCCTAACCGTGAAGTAAAAGAGGAATCTCAGTGCTAACTTTATTAGAACAAATTGATAAAGGGACGTTATGGCACTCTCCAGGCGGGATCCATCCACCACAATTAAAAAGCGTTTCCAATCAAGTTAGTAGCGCTCGACTACCGTTATCGCGTTATTATTCTGTACCTGTCCCGCAAGTGGGTGACAGCGCACGCTTACAAGTAAAGGTTGGCGACAAAGTATTAAAAGGCCAAATGCTGACTGAAGGTGAAGGCTTTATGTACTTACCAGTGCATGCGCCAACATCAGGCATTATTGCTGATATTGCGTTAAAGCCAAGTAATCATGCATCAGGCTTACCCGTATTGACATGTGTGATACAAGCCGATGGTAAAGACGACAGCATTGATTATCAGAGCAGTGAATTAGCAACCTTATCTAATCAACAAATTCTAGATAAAATCAAGCAAGCTGGCATAGCGGGTATGGGGGGAGCAAGTTTTCCTAGCCATATAAAATTAAACCCAGCCAGTGAAATCGATTTAGTTATCATTAATGGTGTGGAATGCGAACCTTACATTACCTCAGATGATGTAATTATGCGTGAAAACGCTACCGAGATCTTCTCAGGCATTAACATCATTAATACTTTGCTCTCTCCTCAGCGCATTATTATTGCTATTGAAGATAATAAACCAGAAGCTGTCACTGCAATGCGTAGTGCACTTGATAACGCTACTGAATTACAAGGGATTGTCAAAGTGACAGTCATCCCTACTAAGTATCCTTCTGGTGGCGAAAAACAGCTTATACAAATCATTACTGGCCGTGAAGTACCAACTGGCAGCATTCCTGCTCAGCAAGGCATTGTTGTTCATAACGTCGGTACGGCTTTCGCTATTCAAGATGCCGTGCTACATGGGAAACCGTTAATTGAGCGCCTAGTGACTTTAACTGGTGAACAAGTCTCAACACCAGGTAACTACTGGTTACCCATAGGTTCAAGTGTTAAAGATATACTTGAACAAGTTGGTTTTGATGAGGCACCTTTACAAAAAGTGATTATTGGTGGCCCAATGATGGGTTACGCGCTACCAGATTTTGATGTACCAGTGCTAAAAGGCACCAACTGTATATTGACCCCAAGTCAAAATGAAATAGCGCCTGATGCTGAAGAAAAAGCGTGTATACGCTGCGGAGAATGCGCGATTGCATGCCCTGCACTATTATTGCCTCAGCAATTATTTTGGCATGCAAAAGCAGAAGAGTATGACAAAGCAGCCAGCTTTAATTTAAAAGACTGTATCGAATGCGGCTGTTGCAGTTACGTTTGTCCAAGCGATATCCCCTTAGTTGAATATTATCGTATTGCAAAATCTGCTCTTAAAAACGAAGCAGAAGAAAAAAGACAAGCAGAACAAGCAAAAGTCCGATTTGAGGCAAGACTGCAGCGTTTAGAAGATGAAAAACGTGCACGGGAAGAAAAGTCACGCTTAGCCGCAGAAAAACGTAAAGCTGCGATGGAAAATAGTGATAAGAAAAACGCGGTTGCTGAAGCAATGGCTAGAGTAGCTGCGAAAAAGAAAATGGCAGAACAAAACACTCAAGCTGATAGTAAACCTGCCGCTTCCACAGATAAGTCATCAGCAGTTAGCGCAGCCATTGCACGTGCTAAAGCGAAAAAGCTCGCGCAACAGGCAGAAAATCAAGCATCAGATCAGGACCCATCAGCACAGTTAGATCAAACAACAGAACAGGCTTCACCTGTTGATGACAAGAAAGCACAAATAGCTGCGGCAGTTGCACGAGCAAAAGCCAAAAAACGTGCGCAACAGAGTGATAATAAGCTTTCTGAGCAAGTACCCGATAACACTAATGAATCTGTACCTGTTGATGATAAAAAAGCCCAGATAGCTGCTGCAGTTGCACGAGCAAAAGCTAAAAAACTGGCTAAACAAGCTGAAAATCAATCAGAAGATAAACAGCAAACCATAGAGTCGTCTTCAGTTAACGAGCAGTCGTCAGTACAAGCGTCGTTATCTCCTGCTGATGAGAAAAAAGCAAAAATTGCCGCTGCTGTCGCCAAAGCAAAAGCGAAAAAACTCGCTCAAAGCGCTGGTCAAAGTGCTGGTCAAAGTGCTGGTCAACCGCAGCAAGATGATGAACACCTTGCTCAAACACAAGCAATTGACACACCCGTTGACGTTAAGCCTGAAACACAATCAGATTCGGTAACTGAAACAGCCACTTTATCTCCTGCTGATGAGAAAAAAGCAAAAATTGCCGCAGCTGTCGCTAAAGCAAAAGCGAAAAAGCTCGCTCAAAGCGCTGGTCAAAGTGCTGGTCAACCGCAGCAAGATAATGAACACCTTGCTCAAACACAAGTAATTGACACTCCCGTTACCGTTAAGCCTGAAACACAATCAGATTCGGTAACTGAAACAGCCACTTTGTCACCTGCAGATGAGAAAAAAGCAAGAATTGCCGCTGCTGTCGCTAAAGCAAAAGCGAAAAAGCTCGCACTAGGCGCAACTCAACCACTGCAAAGTGAAGCAAAAGCAGTTGAAACCGACATTAGCGACACCCAAGCAGAACAAACCTCAATTGAGCCAATAAAATCGGCTGCTGAGGTAAAAAAAGCAAGAATCGCCGCTGCTGTAGCCAAAGCTAAAGCGAAAAAATTAGCGAATCAACAGAGCAGTGAAAAGGAATAAACATGGCATTTAAAATTGCTTCTTCACCCCATGTGAGTACCAATTTGCAAACCAATAAGGTGATGCAAAGAGTCGCACTATGCCTTATTCCAGGTATTGCAGCGCAAGTTTACTTTTTTGGCATGGGCACCTTGGTGCAAATATTAATTGCCGTATTGGTTTCATTATCTGCTGAAGCTGCTGTGATGAAATTAAGAAACAAGTCGATAAAAAGTGCGTTATCAGATAACAGCGCTCTAGTTACCGCACTACTTATTGCTGTTGCCATTCCTCCGCTAACGCCTTGGTGGATGACCGTGATTGGCTGTTTATTTGCCATTGTGATCGTTAAACATCTATATGGCGGACTGGGCAATAATATTTTCAACCCAGCAATGGCTGCTTATGTATTGCTGCTTGTTTCATTTCCACTGCAAATGACCAATTGGGTAGCACCTGCAGAACTGACTGCCAACCATGTTGGAATAATAGCGGCTTTAAGCCAAATTTTTGAAATCAGCCCAGCGAGTCTAGATTACTTCAAAATCACTGTTGATGGACACACGATGGCCACGCCATTAGATACGTTTAAAACAGATTTATCTATGGGAATGACCAGTACAGAAAGTCTGCAGCGTAACGTATTTGACGGTATGACAGGTATCGGCTGGTTTTGGGTAAACATGGCTTACCTTCTTGGTGGCTTGGTGATGTTGAAGCTCAAGGTCATTCGCTGGCATATCAGTAGTGCAATATTACTCAGTATTTTTATTTGTTCAGGTTTTGCGTTTTTACTTAACCCTGACACCCATGCAAGCCCGATTCTGCATTTGTTTTCTGGTGGCACAATGTTATGCGCATTTTTCATCGCTACAGATCCTGTAACAGCAGCAACTAGTCCAAAAGGCAGATTACTGTTCGGCGCAATAATTGGCGTGTTAATTTTTGTGATACGCACTTATGGTGGATACCCTGATGCCGTAGCATTTGCCGTATTATTGGCCAACATGTGCGCACCATTTATTGACTATTACATTCGTCCTCGTTCATATGGCCACCGTGCGGGTAATTAACCTGCGAGCTAACTGGATTATCAATGTTAAAAATTATTTCTAAAAATGGATTATTACTCGGGCTATTTGCGCTGTGTTGTACAGGCCTTGTAGCGTCGGTTAATTTTCTAACTAAAGATACGATTATCGAACAACAGCGCAAGCAACTTGTCAGTGTGTTAGAGCAAATCATTCCTAACTCAATGCACAACAATCAACTTACTGATGATTGTATCCTAGTGGCCAATGCTGAATATTTAGGCACAGATGAGCCATTACCCGTTTATATCGCTAAAATGGATCAGCAAGCTGTTGCTCTTGCCATAGAAGCAGTGGCTCCAGATGGCTACAATGGGGATATAAAAATTATTCTTGGTATCAGTAATGACAACGAATTACTGGGTGTTCGTACATTAACTCATCAAGAAACACCAGGCCTTGGCGATAAAATTGAACTTAGAAAATCTGATTGGGTTCTTGGTTTTAGCGGTATGACTTATGACTCTAATTCCAAACCAATGGCAGTTAAAAAAGACGGTGGCGACATTGACCAATTTACAGGTGCGACAATTACTCCTCGTGCTTATGTAGGCGCTATCAATAAAGCACTTGAATTTGTTGAACAACATCGTGATGAGTTGTTATCAACCGTCAATCATTGTGGACGTGAACATGACTAATTATCGTGAAATAGCTTGGCAAGGCTTATGGAAAAATAACCCAGGTTTAGTACAACTATTAGGCTTATGTCCACTGCTGGCAGTCACTGCCACTGTGACAAATGCGTTAGGACTCGGTTTAGCGACGCTATTGGTATTAGTGGGCTCTAACATCTTAGTCTCGTTAGTAAGGGACTATGTACCAAAAGAAATTCGTATACCGGTATTTGTTATGATCATTGCAGCGCTCGTCACCTGCGTGCAATTACTTATCAATGCTTACGCCTATGGTTTGTACCTTTCATTAGGTATATTCTTGCCACTGATTGTCACTAACTGCGTCATTATCGGCCGTGCTGAAGCATTTGCTTCACGTAATAATGTGACCAGTGCAGCATTTGACGGACTCATGATGGGTGTGGGTTTCACAGGTATTCTAGTGGTGCTAGGTGGAATGCGGGAACTACTGGGTCAAGGCACATTATTTGATGGTGCTGAACTCTTACTTGGCGATTGGGCTAGCTCATTAACCATTCAAGTATTTAATGTCGAAAGCCCTTTCCTCTTGGCGATGTTACCACCAGGTGCATTTATCGCCATGGGATTATTGATTGCATTAAAAAATGTCATAGACGCGCAAATTGAAAATAGAAAACCACAACAAGAAACAGAGACAATTGCACGTGCTCGGATAACAAAGGTTAGCTAAGTCATGAACAAACAAAAACGCCATGAAATTTTAACTCGCTTACGGGCAAACAACCCTAAGCCGGAAACAGAACTCAACTTTTCATCACCATTTGAATTGTTAGTTGCTGTAACTTTGTCGGCACAAGCAACGGATGTCAGTGTTAACAAAGCCACTGATAAACTCTTTCCCGTTGCAAATACAGCCCAACAAATTTATGACCTTGGCGTTGAAGGATTAAAGACCTACATTAAAACCATCGGTCTTTATAATAATAAAGCAATTAATGTCATTAAAGCCTGTGAAATGTTGATAAACCTTCATGGCGGTGAAGTGCCAGAGAACCGTGAAGCATTAGAAGCACTACCAGGTGTCGGTCGTAAAACCGCTAATGTTGTACTAAATACTGCTTTTGGCTGGCCTACTATCGCGGTTGATACCCATATTTTCAGAATGGCAAACCGCACTAAGTTTGCAATGGGTAAAAATGTCGACCAAGTAGAAGAAAAAATGCTTAAGGTGACACCTGCTGAATTTAAAGTTGATGTGCATCATTGGTTTATCTTACATGGAAGATATACCTGTATCGCCCGTAAACCTCGCTGCGGCAGTTGCATTATTGAAGATTTATGTGAATTTAAAGATAAAACCGAATAAATATAGGCTGCTTTCCGCTTCTATTTTAACCTTAACTATGAGCTTAATCGTCGTAGATGGCTCTTTTTAGATGTACATCTAACGCGTATATGAGACTGTTTTATTCAACTAATTTGGCATGGAAACTTTTACCACTTTACCGACACCTTTCTGGTTATAAAAAGATGTCACAGAAAACCTGTTTAGCGCCATGTTGAAGAAATGTACCTAATGTTATTCTAAATATGGAAACTTTATATCGTCTTTTAATACGCTAAAGCTCGATTGCATAAAGCAAAGGCAATTAAGTAATCTAGTTATAAATCGACTGTTCTAATCAAAAAATATGTCGGCCAAGTCTCTCGTACTTGGCTTTCCCATTGCGAGTCAATTTTTCCATTAGTGTGATGTAAAAACCAAACCTTAGCCCACTTTTGAACAATTTTTCCTGATTTACTTAGTTTTAAAGGTAAAAATTTACGTTCATAATGACCACCTTGATATTCGACGATAGCGCGACTTTTTGCTCTCGAATGTATCTTATCTAAAGCCGCACTAACAAGCTCTACTTTCGATAGTGGCAAAATATTTTGCCTTTTTAAACAGGCTAATATTATTGCTTTCTTCACACATACTTGCATGTAGGCATCTTGGTGTGGCCTGTAAACCATCCCAGTTAGCCCATAGATAGAAATAAGTTCTCTGTCGGCTATTTCCTTTAATGGAATAAGTTCATTATTGATATCAGTTAATTCACTTAGCACATGGAGCTTGTCATTTGATTTCGACAATTACCACTTCCTCCCATAAATAGATATTCATTCAGCATGGCTTAATATTAACTGAGTGGCTCAGCCTTATTTGCAATGCTGTTGTTTAAACAAAACCAGCCCGCGATTGAGTAGCGGTCAAGTTTTGCAGGTAATACTTCATGTGGAAATTCTTCACTTAAAAATACGACAATAGTACCTAAACTTGGCGTTACAGCGGCGACACGATTATCAACAATTGGGATAGCTGACAAGTGATTTTCATAAATAACCAACTCACACCATCAGCTGCAGACCAGTTTTGATTAAGGTATACGACGACTGATAACACACGATTCTTTTCTCCTTTAAAAGCGTCTTTATGCTTCTTATAGAAATCACCAATAGCGTAATGGGAGAAGTGGCTTTCAAAAGAAAATAAACCCTGAAATGATCGTCTATTTAGATAGTCTTGCAGTGACGTTGTCCACTTTATCCATGCACAACTCGCCTCACTATCACCTGATATCCAAGAGATTTCATCTGTGCGAATAGAGTCACTAATGGTATGTTCCTTGGTCCTGCCGATACCCGCTCGGGCATAGTTCTCCTCTGATAACATTGTGATACGTTCTAATAACAAGTTGGTTAAATCTTTGGGTAAAGCATAAGGGCTGATGCTATAACCCTTATCAACAATGTTATTTGAGATAGATTCAAATAATGAGGCGTTATCGTTAGAAGAACTCATTATAGGTAATTCAAACAAGGTTCTGATTTAGGGTGATGCTTTCACCTTCAACAAAGGACAATAATTCCTCTTTTGTTAAGTCACCTAACCCTAGTGAAGCGAGTGTTCTTCCTTCTTTAAAGAAGTCTCTTGCTAAAAGACCACCGCACATTTCAATCAAGCGATTACATTCTGGCATCTTAATACCTAACTTTTCACCTAACGAAGAAAGTAAAACTAACCCCATAGGGACATCTTCTGTTACGTATCTATTATCAAAACTGTATGGTCCTGGAGGCGATGATATTTTGTAGCTTTCAAATACTTCTTTTGGATCTTGTGTTAAATCTTCTTCATTTCTAAATAAGCAGGCTTCTAGATAAGGTATAGGTTCACAGCCAAGGGCACTTAATACCGCCATTTTTTCTGCATCTAGTTTTTCTATCATTAGCCATGCCATATCAGTTGAAAGGGCATCTCTGTACATATATGGCACTTCATCTGGGTGATGTTTGATACAATATTCAAGCATTGGATACATGACATATAACCCCACGGTATGAACAATAATATTGGGATTATGCAGTGCTGATTCGAATATGTGCTTTCGCACTTTTTTTCTGTCAATGTTATAGGCAGGAAACAAATTAACGGCAATATCCATGCCTTGCGACGTTCTTGCCGCAGGGAAAAAAGAAAGTGAATTTCTAGCGTTTTTAAACAACACTTTCACTGTGCCAGGTTCAACCACCCTTGCGTCATTAGGTGTCGACTCCCCTTCTGCAAATATGGGGTCATTTTCGCAAAACCTGCGATAATGAATACTACCTGCATACCCAGGGATTAATATAACCAGTTGATTATCTTGGAAGTGCTTTGCGACCCTTTCAGCTAACACCGGGTGATAGGTAGTTTGAATAAAAATCATGACTACATCTGCACCTTCAATCGCTTCTTTAGGCTCTCTGGTGACCATATCTAGTGGTTGAAAGGTTTTTTCGACATTGTCACCGCTGTCGGTAAAATGGCCAGTTGTCGTATTGTCGATGCAATAAATACCTTTGTTTTCGACCATCTTTTCAAAATGTTCATCATGGGTAATATGATTTGAAGTCTTTAACAATCTAACTTTATGTCCTGCCTCAGCAGCCATAAACGCACAAGCAGAACCAGCATTACCGGCTCCAATGATGGCGATTCTCATTTTTTCTCTCAATAATTTAGGGATGTAATCAAGGGGAAAGCTCACCCTTGCATGTGTAAACGGTGGAAATTTGGAAACGTAGAAATTTGGAAATTTGAAACTTCAAAAATAATGAAATGTTGAAATTAAACCTAAAACAAATTCTATCGAGTTCGTTCTAATATCTGTTACATGCTCGATTCATTGAGCGCACTAAAAATGGTTGTTTAACCATAAAAACAAGATAAAAGACTAAATCACTAAGCAACATTGATCTTGTTAACTTTGTCGACTTTATCGATTTTATTCAGCTTATTTATAATTGAACTCGAGTCAGTCTTAGGACTTCTTGTAACATAGCGCATTATTCCCATTTTATGAGGTAACTCATACATGTGCTGCATGTTATCGCCTGCGACATGGATATCAATTTTATTTAACTCGTAAAAACTAGCATCTATATTAGGGGTCAGTGGTGCGACAATAACCTCATCAACACATTTCATGTTCCTGATGATTTCACACCTTTGCTCACAAGAAATAATAGGTGTACGTTTATACGACTCAACATCTTCATCAGAATGTACGCCTACAATCAAATAGTCACCAAACTCTTTTGCTTTGTTTAGAACCGATACATGCCCTACGTGAAATAAATCGAATACACCACTGGTATATACTTTTTTCATTTTATTGCTCCCTTCACAAAACAGGTAGCGAAAAAATTTTCGTTAGCTACTCTGTCAAATATCTCGCCACCAATGCATTCTTTTGTAGAGTTTTCTCTAGTCAGTGTATGTATTCACCCAATGCTGCATTATGCTTGGGCTTTACTTATGCTGAGTAAGTTAGATAACAATGAAGCCTTTTAAAAAGCGAATATAGAATGCTATGTGGACTTCTAACCACCATTTATTGTTACTACAGGTGGATATTCTATAAGAATTAACACTATTTACGTCATGGATTAGAGAGTAACAACCAGCCATAAATTAATGTTATTGCTAGCGTGTATAAAGCAAGCACATAGTACCAAACGCCACCATTAAGCTTTGGTGTTATTACTGGTGCTACATTTAACGCTGACAAGGCGATCAGCGTGATATAAAGAACAACTGTGAAAGCTGAGATTGTTATAAAGCTTTCAAGTAAAAATACAAATACAAGGATGATGGCATTGTTGTCATACGCTAGGCCTTGATATGTAGATTTTCCACCCAAGCCAAAAACATTAAAATAGCTTAGTCGTAAAACACCGGCAGCAACAATAAGAAAAGCACCTGGGATTAGCCACGGGCTGTAGTCACCGTAAGAGAGCAAAATAACCGCGGGACAAATGCCAAAACTAACAATATCAATAAGTGAGTCAACTTGCGCGCCCACCTGACTTTGTTGCGCTGTTCTGCCCTTCATTTTTCGTGCTATCTTGCCATCATTCCAGTCAAAAAAAACCGCCCAAATCAGTCCTATCATTGCAGCTTGATAATTGCCCGTCATTGCGAAGTACAATGCTAATAGCGCCGATAAAAGACCGACCAAAGAACAAATATTAGGTAAATCATATGCCAGCGATAATATCGAAGGAGGGGTTGACGGATTGCTTCCAGTTTTTGCTAACGGCATAAATGACTCTCAGTGGAATGAATATAATTACGGGAATTTAATCTAAAGAGAGAACAATTTGTGGGTATTGTTGTCGGTATTAGCTCTTTCAACGCTGTAAATTTACTAACAAGGTAGTTCGTACAGCATCAAGTAACTGACTCGAATGAGTGTTGTTGCTAATAGATAACAACGTGGCGCCAGTCTAACACACTAATGTTGCTCAATCTCATTTATTTCTATATATCTATAAATAGACCAGCACTGCAATTCACATTGCTTTACGTCTGCCTAGTATGAAAACCTGAGAATCATTTGTTTCTATTTAATTTTATTTTTGGATGCTCTTACAATAAAAATTGTTGCCATAGAATGGCATTATTGACCATAAAATAATAGATGCCTAAGTTTCACTTAGCGATGTGAGCCCTCATTTGAGTTCTAATTATCTCAGCTTTAATACTTGCGTTAATATTGAATACTAATTTGACAACTTTGGCAAAAAATAATGCTTATATAATTACGTGAATGAATACCTTGGTGAATAGTAAACCATCGTGAGCAGTTTCATTATGTAATCTTAAAATCCGCTTTTGGCAAAACAGCCTTAGATAGTTAAACATGCACTTACATCTACCATGATTTTCTTATGACTGGCCTACTATCGCCGTTGATACCCATATTTTCAGAATGGCAAACCGCACTAAGTTTGCAATGGGTAAAAATGTCGACCAAGTAGAAGAAAAAATGCTTAAGGTGACACCTGCTGAATTTAAAGTTGATGTGCATCACTGGTTTATCTTACATGGAAGATATACCTGTATCGCCCGTAAACCTCGTTGCGGCAGTTGCATTATTGAAGATTTATGCGAATTTAAAGATAAAACAGACTAAGGTTTACCAACGTCTTTCAACTATATCGCCTTTGAACAAACAGTATTTTAAACTTTTCAAAGGCGCCTTACCTTAGCCTCATCTCCACTCAACGATTATTACAAACGCCCTCGATAACGCACCTGTGACTTAATATCACTTGACCATCATAATCAGTCTGTGTGTAAATTAGTAATTGTTTAAACCATCACCGAATATGTTGGCTTAATAAACAGTTACATTTTGGGTGCATAGTGGATACTCAATCAATGTGATTAGGAGGCTTCAGTGGGACATCAGCAAAGCAATTTACAGCGGCTAGCTTCATTAACTGCATTATTTACATTAACGTTAAGCTCAACGTCGGTGTTAAGTGATGATCAAGCATCAATAGTTAACCAGCTATGCTCGAGTTGCCATGGCATTAACAATATTGATCGCAGTGCTGGGTATTCACAAGTTCATTGGCAGTCACTTATATCATCCATGGTTAAACTAGATCCTAACTCTGCCAGTCAAATTAGTGAATATCTTGCCAATAACACCCCGCCTAATGACAAACGTGCTTCGACAGTAGTCGATGGTGACATTGAGTTACAATTTACCTACTGGCAAGTCCCCACACTGGGCCAGCGAGCAAGGGACCCAATTCAAGGAAAAGATGGCATTATTTGGTGGGTCGGACAATGGGGGAATATCCTTGGGCGACTGGATCCCAAAACGGGTGAAATGAAGGAATACCCTCTACCTGAAGGCACCTTCCCCCACAGCGTATCCTTAGATAAAAATCTAACGCCTTGGTTTCTTGGGAATAAAAATGGCACAGTGGGTTATTTAGACCTCGAAACAGAAAAGTTTACCGTGTTTAACATGCCTGACAAAAACGCTCGCGATCCTCATACTGGTGTATTCGATGATAACGGCATTTTTTGGTTTACCCTCCAACACAGTAATATGATTGGCCAATTAAATCCTATAAATGGCGACATTAAGCTTGTTTCATTGCCAAGTAAAAAATCTCGCCCCTATGGCATTAAACTCGACTCGACAGGTACACCTTGGGTCTCATGTAATGGCTCAAACTGTCTGATTAAAGTAGACAAGCAATCTATGGCTTTAGATGAAATTCGCTTGCCTGGTGATCAGACTCATACGCGACGTCTCGCAATTACTCCTGATGATATGGTGTTTTATGTCAATTCAGGCATGGGAAAGCTCGGCAGGTATAACCCTAAAACAGGGGAAATAACACAATGGGATACGCCTAGTGGTCAATATAGTCATCCTTATGCAATAGAGTATGCAAATGATGCAATTTGGTTTAATGAATCCGCTAAAAGACCAGAGACACTAGTCAGATTTGATCTTAAAAATGAAACCATGCAAAGCTGGCAAATTCCTAGTAAGGATGGGGTTTATTCAGGACTTATACGGCACATGAGGATGGGAGAAAATGGTCTAATTATTCATCAAACAGCAACTAATCAATTAGCCGAAGTGACTTGGACTCAAGCTAATAAAGACTAAAGTAAATAAGGCAAAACGAACGAGATTAATGTTAATAGCACTAAAGTTAATAGCACTAAAGTTAATGGTGCTAACTAGCATTAAATAAAAGCTTCAAACCTGAAAGCTACTCTTCATATTATTAGCAGAAAATAGCTTTAGGTTTACGCTTGTTTTATGTCGTTATAGG
Source organism: Shewanella japonica (assembly GCF_002075795.1). Lineage (NCBI taxonomy): Bacteria > Pseudomonadati > Pseudomonadota > Gammaproteobacteria > Alteromonadales > Shewanellaceae > Shewanella > Shewanella japonica. The sequence continues at coordinate 2,239,508 of NZ_CP020472.1, read as the reverse complement.
ACCATTGAGATAAACTTAGCCTTGCCGCTCCATGCACTTAAGTGACTAATTTATTTCAGCTACAATAAATTATTTAACTTCGTGTTTTAATCGTCCACCAAACTAAAGGCACTAACATCACAAGTTCTATCGCGACATTGACCCATTGCTTAGGTACAGAGCCATCAAGCACAATGCCAATAAGCCTTGCTATTAACAAACCAATGAGTAGTGAGGTTAGTGTTGCAGAAACAGTCGCTTGCCATGGCGTTAATTGAAAATGAAACTGAAGCAAAAGCCCTGCACCAATAAATAACCCCCACCAGATCCGTCGCTCAACAGCGTTAAACGTATCGTCCGGAATGGGTTTATTACTCACTAACTCTGGGTTAGCTGACAGCACTAACCCAATCAAAAGGAGTATAAAACCCAGCCCTCTGATAAGTATTCTATCTTCCATCATGACTCCTGATTAGATGCAGCAAGGCATCAAACTCATTACACTATTGCCCCTTGTGGTAGCTCTGTAGCTTGGCTCCACTGTTTAGGTGATTGTCCGTACAATCGTTTAAACTCACGACTAAATTGCGAAGAACTTTGATAGCCAACAGCCATTGCTGCAACATTTACACTCATTCCTGTAGCAATTTTCATTGCAGCGGTATTTAACCGCATTGTTTTTACAAATTGAATCGGCGACATGGCAGTTGCTTGCTTAAATTTTCGATGTAACACTGCGCGGCTCATACCTAGCTGCTCAGCCATCTCTTCAATCGTGACAGATTCATGTAAACGTGAAGAAAGGTATTCGATTGAACGTGCTATCTCATTTCCGACTCCGAATGCTGCTCGCGCAGCTTCGCCTGCATCGCCTTTTAGTACCGCAAAATATAATTCTCTCAGTCGGCTTGCAGCAAGAACCGCAATATCAAGTTCACTACCTTGTAGTTGTAACAGACGCAATAACGCATCTGTAAACGTGTCATCCCAACGCGCTAAAGATAAGCCTTGAGAGCCGGTATTATGTTTATTTTTGTGCCCCCCACTCGCTGCCATTTCAATGCTAAGTTCAGTCATCGTTTTTGTATCTAGTGATATCATCACTCCTAATAACGGATTATCAGGTGATGCTGTTGGGGTTCCTGCTTCAACTGGCATAGATATAGGACAACACATATAACGGTTTTCATCATATATTATATGTTTACCATCTAATATGGCTTGTTTAGCACCACTAATAATCGCAATAACGCAAGGTTCGTAGACAGCAGGTGCACAGCGCATAGATTCAGTCACGCGAAACAGTTGCACGCCTTTTATCCCAGTCTCTATTACACCATCTTGCGTGATTTTAGCTTCTATTAATCGTTTAATTTCTGATTTACTCATAAATGTCTTCTTAGTGGCACAAGCTACAATCGCTGAGCTGCTAATTGCCACAGCTACAATAAATAAAACCATGTTTTGTTTGTTTTCATGTAACTCAAAAGTAGCACTGAAAAACAGCCAACTCAACAAGGTGATACAAATAGGCATATTTTAGAGACTATATCGCCTAGTTAGCGCCAAAAGTGAGAGTTATAGTAGTTTCATCAGTTCATTAAACAGACACCTTAATGAACAAGAAACTCATTTTACTATTCACGATGCACACGCCATCGCCTTAGGAGAAACACATGTCACACAACAATCCATTTGGTGCTATGGGCTGGACACCAACACAGTTAGGTTCACTTTTAGGTAAAACCTATCTCATCACAGGCGCTAATGCAGGAGCAGGATTTCAAGCTTCTAGAATACTATTATCTAAAGGCGCTAAAGTGATAATGCTTAATCGTAACCCAGAAAAATCCTCTGCTGCGATAGCAAAATTAAAGCAAGAATTTGGCTCAGAAGCCGATGTCAGCTTTATCAAACTTGATCTCGCTGAACTTCAATCTGTTCGAGGTGCAGCTAAAATCATCCTTGACACAGTAACAAACATAGATGCCCTCATTTGTAATGGCGCCATAGCACAGATTGCTAGACAAGAATTCACAAAAGACGGTTTTGAGAGTCAGTTGGGTGTAAATCATTACGGTCATTTTTTACTGTGCGGCTTACTGTTTAACAAAATTGAAGCATCAAAAGGACGCATTGTGGTTGTTGCAAGTGAAGGGTATAAGATGGGGCTTAAAACAATTCAGTTTAATGATATGAATTGGGATAAAAACTATCATCCAAACAAAACTTATTGTCATAGTAAATTAGCGCAGATGATGTTTGCGTATGAATTACAAAACAAAATCGCCGCCGCGAATAAGCATGTTGAGGTATATGTTTGCCACCCTGGTGCGTCAAATACTTCACTGATTAACGAAAAAGTAAACCTGTTTACTCGCGCATCATGGTCGGTGATGGTCAAACTTGGCTTAGTTCAAACCGCCGAGCAAGGTGCTTATCCTGAAGTCATGTGCGCAACTGAACAATCCATTGCGCAACGTGCATACTATGGGCCTTCAGGAAGATGGAATTGGGTTGGCCCTGTTGGTGAGTGTAAGCTTGAATCCTTTGCTACAGATGCATCTGTTTTAAGCAAGCTGTGGACAGTATCAGAACAACAAACTGCTTTTAATTGGGAATTATAGCGTTAGTAAACTCTTCACAAATATTAACACTCACTTGAAATTCAGCCACAAAAAAACCGCGTTAAGCGGTTTTTTTGGCTACTTGAATAATGCTCTTAAAACATTGAAACAAAGAAAGCACTAAAACAAATTACGATTACCACTGAGGTACCAAGAGCCATTTTTATTTCTGTTGTCATTATCTTGTCTCCAAATGAATATAAATTAATTTTAGCGTGTCTAGACAGTTTTCCTACCTTTTAGAGGTAATTATGTGAACTCAAACAGTAAAATGGCACGCTAAATCAATTTTTTAACAGGCTTAAAATTTGTTACCCTAAACAAAACAACTAACTACAAAGAGTTTATTATGTCGCAATTGCTCCACACCATGATAAGAGTCGGTAATCTTGAACGCAGTATTGAGTTTTATACCCAGGTTATGGGGATGACATTACTGAGAAAATCTGAAAATGCCCAATATGAATATAACCTCGCCTTTGTCGGTTTTGGTGAAGAGTCTACTGGTCAAGCAGTGATCGAATTAACTTATAATTGGGGCACTGATAGCTATGACTTAGGTAATGGCTTTGGCCACCTTGCTATTGGTGAAGAAGATATTTATGAACGCTGTAAAGCAATTGAAGCTGCTGGCGGAAAAATTACTCGAGCACCAGGTCCCGTTGCTGGCGGCACAACAGAGATTGCATTTGTTGAAGATCCAGATGGTTATAAAATCGAACTTATTCAAAAGAAAGCGATGAGTGAAGGTTTAGGTTAATTCGTTTTATAAGAAAAAACCAATAAAAAAGCCAGCATACGCTGGCTTTTTTTGATGTTAAGTTCGATTAGAACTTCATGGTAACACCAGCAAAGTATGTACGACCAATTGTGTCGTAAACCTCTGGTACTGTACCACCGTCACTACCGTTAGACACTCTTGATGGTTCTTCATCAGTTAAGTTTTTAACACCAGCACTTAGCATCCAAGAATCATTGATAAAGTAGCTAGCTGAAATGTTGTGATAAAGCACTGAATCAACTTTAGTACCTGCACTTAAGTCATCCATTTCACCGATATAACGGTTGAAGTACATTACACTCCAATCATCTTGAGCTGCTTTAATACTAAAGTTGTTACGTACTTGAGCGTATGCGCCGAAGTTACCGTCGATAGTATTAGTGTAGTCAATGCCATCTTGTTCAAAGTTCAACAAGTAAGTTGTATCGTTGCTGATTGTCCAATCTAAGTTTAACGCGTCGAAACGGTAAGCTAAGTTGAAATCAATACCACTTGTGTCTTGGTAACCTACGTTAGTTAACGAGTTCGTTAGGTTAGACAAATCACCATTCGGACCAATGTTGAATAGCTCACAAGTTGCTTGGTCACCTGCAAAACAGTTATTTAAACCATTTTGTGTATCTAAACGTGTGATCGCATTTTTAACTTTAAAGCGCCAGTAATCAAGAGTTAACGACATACCGTCTACATAGCTAGGTGAGTAAACTAAACCTGCTGTGTAAGACTCTGACTCTTCTGGTTCTAGATCTTCATCAGACGTATAGTTAACTAGGATTTGCTCATCCTGTTCATTTCCCCATGGATCTTCCAAGTAGTCATATGAACCTGAGTTACCACCGTATAGCTCACTAACACTCGGAGCACGGAAACCAGTCGCAGCTACGGTACGAATCATTAAGTCGTCAGTCGCTTCGTAGGTTAAACCAATTTTCCAAGTTGATGCATTACCGAAAGTAGAGTAATCATCAAAGCGTAATGCGAATTCACCGGTTAGTTTTTCAGTAAACGGTACACTCACTTCTTGGAAGATAGAGATAACATTGTAGTTACCATCTGTTGGATCTTGCTGTGCAGCCGTACCTTCACCAGCGACGATGATTGGATCAGGATTGTAATAGCCGCTTTCGTAGCGGTATTCAGCACCAATTGCGAAAGCTACTGGGCCTGCGTCTAAGTCAAATAACTCACCATTTAGGCCTGCAGAGAATACATGCTGCTCGTTACCGCCATCTGCTTTTTCAGTGTATGCAACACTGTCTAATAAGGCTTGATCAGTCATTGGTTGACCTGTTAACCAAGCATCTTGGTCAGCGTAAATAGCGTCAGCCATTAATGTCGCATTGATTGAGTTTTCTACAGCAGTCTCTGCTTTGTTATTACCATAGGTATACGATACATCCCAGTTCATACCGGTGTTGATATCTAAAGAACCTTCAAGGCCAGCAGAAACTCTCCAAGTATCAGTATCTTGACTGTAAATACGTGGGCCAACATCATTCATACGCTTACGGTAGTCGATTTGACCGTCATCATTAGGAGCCATGCCCGCATCAATCATGTCTTGATCAAGTTCAAAACACTTAGTTGGATCATCTCCAGCTTCACACACATCTAATGCCAAAATTGCAGGCTGTGCAGCTAGTTGCTGATTAGATTTACGTTTAGTGTAAAGAATATCACCAGTTAAGATGATGTCACTGCCTAGCTCTTGCGTCATATTTGCAAATAAGCTGTAACGTTTGCTTGGTGTTTGATAGAAACTGTCTTGAGTAAAGTCGTAACCTTCTTCACGTTCAACCCAGTTACCATCAGCATCTTTAACCATGCCATCTAGAGAACCATTTGGTGTAGTAGAACTGTTACCTGGATCTGTCCAATCACGATCTGATTGAATAACACCTTTACGCTCAGAGTAAGCAGCACCAAACGTATAGTTACCTGTATCAGTGTTGAAACCGTATAATGCACTGATTTCGCCGTTTTCACCGTCACTCTTATCAGTCATGCCGCCTTGAACGTCTATTTGGAAACCTTCAAAGTCTTTCTTAGTAATAATGTTAACTACACCAGCAATCGCATCAGAACCATATACTGCTGAAGCGCCATCTTTAAGTATTTCAACTCGTGCAATCATTGCAACTGGAATAGCGTTCAAATCAACAGAGCTATCAGCACCAGAGCCTGAGTTAACCATACGACGGCCGTTAAGCAATACTAATGTACGTTGTGAGCCCATACCACGAAGGTCGACTTGAGCAACACCGTCAGAACCGTTGTTGGTGCTTGAACCAACTGCAGCACCAGCCATTGACGTTTGAGCCTGAAGTAGCTCATCGACTGTTGTAAAACCTTCTGAACGAATCGCAGCAGCATCAATCACAGTGACTGGAGAAGCAGTTTCCATGTCTTGACGTTGAATACGGGAGCCAGTAACTGCAATTCTTTCTACGTTAGCTGATTCTTCTTCAGCATAAGCACTTACCGATACGGCTGAAGCAGCGGAAACTGAGGCTAATAAAGCCACGTTTATGCTGTTTGATAGTTTTGATCTTTTAATCATTTGTTGCTCCCTGGTGATATCTTTTCTTATTCTGTTTACGCAAATAAATAAATATTTAAAATTGCGTTGGCCTAGATACTGAATAACCAGAGATATTTCGTCAAACCACGAAGTTGTAACTTTTAAGCCATTTTTTGTTAATAAATATGCACTGCGATTGTAATCAAAAATAAGTGATCTACATCCCAAAACACCCTCAATTTAAATAAGCAGGATAAAAAACTATTTAATTGCAAATTACTCAGCATTAATCACTGGTGCCGTTATAACATTTTTAAAACTTACTTCTAATCAAAAGTGTGATATAGATCACACAAATATATTGAACCATGATTGGAGAATCGTTAATTAATTCAGAATTGGTTCAGCTACTGGATAGTTTTACTCAGAAAACGCTGAAAGCACCGCCACAACTAGCATTCAAGGATTATCAAATAATGATGACTATTTCATCAGCATTATTATTAACAATGGAGGGTAATTATTTTGAGTTAGTTGTACTAATTACGAGTTGATTTATTGGAACAATCAATAAGATATTTTTACATTGGAGATATATACTGCCTAGATATAACAAACCAGCAACAACATACTGAAGAAAAATATTTTTTGAATGAATTTTACACAGCAGCAATTGTTATAAAAATGATAACAGTAACTTTTGAATAGTTATTCACTTTATAAAAACATAAAAAAGGAAAGCTAATGCTTTCCCTTTTAAAAATGTTAACACTTTATTCTGCAGGTTTTATTATATCAAAGTGTTGATAAGCTCTATCTGTTACAATACGACCTCGAGGTGTTCGTTGAATAAAGCCTTGTTGAATCAAAAATGGCTCTAATACATCTTCAATTGTTTCTCTGTCTTCACCAATAGCAGCTGCAAGGTTGTCTAAACCAACAGGCCCGCCCATGAACTTATCAATAATGGCTAACAATAGCTTTCTGTCTAAATAGTCAAAGCCTTCTAAATCGACATCGAGTAAGTCCAGCGCTTTTTTAGCCACATCTTCAGTAACAAAGCCATTATGTTTAACTTCAGCGTAATCTCTAACGCGTCTTAATAAACGATTGGCAATTCGAGGGGTACCTCTAGAGCGTTTTGCTATTTCAAAAGCGCCTGCTTCATCAATCGGCAACTCCATTACCTTGGCAGAGCGAGTCACAATGGTGCACAAATCTTTGACGTTATAAAACTCTAGCCTTAACGGTATACCGAAACGCGCTCTTAATGGCGATGTTAATGCCCCTGCTCTAGTTGTCGCACCAATTAAAGAAAATGGCGGTAAATCCAGTTTAATTGAACGAGCAGCAGGCCCCTCTCCAATCATGATGTCCAATTGATAATCTTCCATTGCTGGGTATAAGATTTCTTCTACAACTGGACTTAATCGATGAATCTCATCAATAAATAACACATCGCCATGCTCAAGATTAGTCAATAAGGCTGCAAGATCCCCGGCTTTTTCCAGTACAGGGCCTGATGTAGATTTGATGTTTACGCCCATTTCATTAGCTACGATCATGGCCAATGTTGTTTTACCTAAACCTGGAGGGCCGAAAATCAACATATGATCCAGTGCTTCTTCACGTTTCAGTGCAGCCTCAATAAATACTTTAAGCTGTGCACGAGTGTCATCTTGCCCTGTGTAATCATCGAGCATTTTCGGCCGCATAGCACGGTCAATATGCACTTCTTGCTCAAACTCTTGTGGCTGAATTAAACGATCCGCTTCTATCATTGTTGCCTCTTTATAGCATTGACTTTAATGCAGCCTTAATCAGGACTTCGCTGCTCATACCGTCAGTGTATGCACTTAATACAGCTTTACTCGCTTGTGCAGGTTTATAGCCTAGAGAAACAAGTGCTGCAATGGCATCTTCTTCTGCATTGTTTTCAACAGCTGCTGGCTTATAATTACTCTGTAAAGCAAACTCGCGCTCAGATCCAACGGAGGCCTCTAGTAAGCTTTTAAGCTTACCTCGCATCTCAACCACTAAACGCTCTGCCGTTTTTTTACCGACTCCAGGTAACTTAACTAAAGTGACTATATCATCTCGTTCGACACAATTAACAAACTCAGCCGCCGTCATACCAGACAATATTGTTAAGGCGAGTTTAGGACCAACACCGTTAGTTTTAATTAATAACCTAAATAACGCCCGCTCTTGCTTGGTTATAAAACCATATAAAAGCTGTGCATCTTCACGCACCACAAAGTGGGTGAATAACATTGCTTGTTGATTTAACTCAGGGAGCTCATAGAAACTGGTCATAGGTACCTGTAACTCATAACCTACACCATTTACATCCAACACGATTTCCGGTGCTTGTTTCTCAACAACCAACCCACTTAATCTTCCTATCATTTATAACGTCCGTATGTTCGGCTTTGGGCTTTACCGCCCATTGCAATTAAACTTTGAAAAGTATGATGATGGCAAACGGCAACACCCAATGCATCTGCGGCATCTGCTTGCGGGGCAGCTGGCAATTTGAAAATTTGTTGGATCATGTGCTGAACTTGCTCTTTTTGGGCCCGTCCTGTTCCAACAACTGCACTTTTGATCTGAGTTGCACTGTATTCAGCAACGGGTAAGTTGGCGTTCATAGCAGCAACAATTGCCACTCCTCTCGCCTGGCCGAGTTTGAGTGCTGAATCGGCATTTTTAGCCATAAACACACGTTCAATGGCAAATTGATCTGGCTGATACTGTTTAATGATTTCTGTTATACCATCAAAAACTTGCTTGAGTCTTGTGGGTAAATCATCGGCAGAAGTTCGAATACAGCCACTACCAAGATAGCGTTGTTGGCGACCTTGGCATTGAATAACGCCGTAACCTGTGATCCTAGAGCCTGGGTCAATGCCCAATATAATTGTCATGGTTTACCCATTGCTTGAGCGTGTTAACCCAAGGTCTCCATTACTTCATCTGAAATTTCAGCATTATGATATACCTCTTGAACATCATCATGATCTTCAAGGTTATCAATTAAGCGCATAAATTTAGCAGCTGTATCCGCATCTAATTCAGCTTTAGTTCCTGCAATCATAGTTACTTCAGCATTAATCGCTTCAAAGCCTGCTGCATCTAATGCATCTTTTACCACACCAAAAGCATCCGGCGTAGTCATGACATCAAATGCGCCATTGTCATGGGTGATAACATCTTCGGCACCCGCTTCTAATGCAGCATCCATCAATTCATCTTCGTCGATATTTGCATCATAAGAAATAACACCGGACTTAGTAAACATATAAGCAACTGAACCATCAGTACCTAAGTTACCACCCGATTTACTGAACGCATTACGCACACCTGATACGGTTCGGTTTTTATTATCAGTCATGGTTTCAACCATCACTGCAGTACCGCCAGGTCCATAACCTTCATAAATGATGGTATCGAGTTGTTGCCCATCCAGCTCACCAGCCCCACGTTTAACAGCACGTTCGACTGTATCACGGGTCATGTTATTGGATAAGGCTTTATCAATCGCGGCACGCAGTCTCGGGTTTGCATCAGGATCTGAACCACCTTCACGTGCCGATACTGTTAACTCTCGGATAAATTTACTGAAAAGTTTTCCTCGTTTTGCATCTTGCGCTGCTTTACGATGTTTAATGTTGTCCCATTTACTGTGACCTGCCATTACGACTCCTTCAGTTATTTTGTTCTATATAAAAACAGACCGAGGCAATTGCCTCGGTTTGTCATTTAATGCTTGATGTCGACATACAAAAAAATCGACTTAATCATTAAGCTTACTCGTCAGCAGCAGGTTTCTCTTGAGGAATGACACTCACACCTAACTCAACCAGTTGTTGTGGATTGGCAAATCCTGGAGCATTGGTTAGTGGGCATGCTGCCGTTGTTGTTTTAGGGAATGCCATCACATCACGAATTGAGCTTGCTCCGGTCATCAACATAATAATGCGATCTAAACCAAAGGCTAAACCAGCATGTGGTGGTGTACCGTAACGTAACGCTTCTAATAAGAAACCAAACTTCTCGTTTGCTTCTTCGTCTGAAATACCTAAGATGCGGAATACTGCACTTTGCATTTCTGCATTGTGGATACGGACTGAACCGCCACCTAATTCGCAACCATTAAGTACCATGTCATAAGCATCAGAAACAGTACCAGCTGGATCGGCTTCTAATTGCTCAGGCGAAACACCACGAGGTGCGGTAAATGGATGGTGAACAGCATGGAAGCCACCATTTATTTTTTCGAACATAGGGAAATCGACAACCCATAATGGACGCCATTCACCTTCTAACAACTCAAAGTCTTCACCGGCTTTAAGACGTAATGCGCCCATGGCTTCCGCAACTACGTTAGCTTTATCTGCACCAAATAAAATAATGTCACCAGTTTGTGCATTAGTGCGAGCGATAATTTCATTAACGATGTCTTCGTTCAAGAATTTAAGCACAGGCGATTGGATACCTTCCATCCCAGCACTTAAATCATTGATTTTCATCCACGCTAAACCTTTAGCGCCGTAAATGCCGACATATTTAGTGTAGTTATCAATCTGTTTACGAGACAATGATGCACCTGTCGGAATACGTAATGCTGCTACACGGCCTTCTTCATCATTTGCAGGACCACTGAATACTGCAAATTCAACGTCTTTTAATGCGTCAGCGACGTCCACTAATTCAAGCGGGTTACGTAAATCAGGCTTATCTGAACCATATCGTGTCATTGCTTCTGCATATGACATTCTTGGAAATTCACCCAAATCCACATTCAGTAAATCGTTAAATAAACCGCGAACCATTTCTTCCGTTTTTGCCATCACTTGCTCAGATGACATGAATGACGTTTCGATATCAATTTGAGTAAATTCAGGCTGACGATCAGCACGTAAATCTTCATCACGGAAACATTTTACGATTTGGTAATATCTATCAAAGCCCGACATCATTAACAATTGCTTAAACAATTGTGGAGACTGAGGCAAAGCAAAGAACTGACCTTTATAAGTACGACTTGGTACTAAATAATCACGCGCACCTTCAGGTGTGGCTTTGGTTAAAATTGGTGTTTCAATATCTAAAAAGCCACTGTCATCTAAAAAGCGACGAACAGCGCTAGTCACTTTTGAACGGAAAACCAAACGATCAGCCATTTCTGGGCGGCGTAAATCTAGGTAGCGATATTTTAAGCGTTGTTCTTCACTATTGTTTTGGTGATTATCCATGCTCAGCGGTAATGGCGCTGAAGTATTGATAATGGTTAGGTCTTTACCTAATACTTCAATTTCCCCAGTTTTCATCTGCGCATTGATTTGGCTATCAGGACGCGCACGTACTAAGCCTTTAACTTGCACACAGAATTCACCGCGTAGACTGCTGGCCACCTTGAACACATCTTCTAAGTCAGGATCGTATACAACCTGAACAATCCCTTCTCTGTCACGAAGGTCTAAAAATATAACACCGCCTAAATCACGGCTACGGTTAACCCAACCGACTAAGGTGACTTCTTGACCAAGATGAGACTTATTGACGTCTCCACAATAATGACTGCGCATTTAACTCTACCCTTTATTCGGAAATAGATGTCTAAAAGAATGTATTTTTGCATTATATTAAAATAATGCTGGCAACTATAGCACTTATAATACGCCAATTTAGCGTTTAATAAATGAGTGCGTAATTTTTGCTAGGAAGTATCAATCAGTTTACTGCAATTGGCTAGAGTTTAGGAAAAACTTAGCAGCATAAGCGTGCAAAAAAGCAGCAAACAATAATGTTTTGGCTGCTTTTGGCCATTTTTGAGCCAATGGCAACGATTAGCTGTGTTTATCACCACCCTGCTTTTTCACTGTATACATTTTTTTATCAGCGAACTGTAACAATGAAATCGGGTCATCACCATCATCTGGATAAACGGCGATGCCAATACTTGCAGATGCGATTAACGAAATCTCTCCCACCTTAATTGGCTCACTGAGCACGTTTAAAATGTTGTCGGCGACTTTAGCTGCACATTGAGCACTTTCAATTTTATTAAGTAAGATAACGAACTCATCACCGCCAAATCGCGACACGGTATCCGACTTTCTCACCACCGTCTTAAGCAAGTCAGCAATGCCTATCAATAGCGCATCGCCAATATGATGACCATATTGATCGTTCACCATTTTAAATTTATCTAAATCGATAAATAACAACGCAAACTTCACCTGCTCTCGGTGATGGCTATTGATTGCGCAAGCCAAACGATCATCTAATAATCCTCTATTAGGTAACTTGGTCACAGGATCATGTTCTGCAATAAATTTTATTTTCTTTTCGGCATTCTTGCGACGAGAAATTTCAAGTTTAAGGCGCTTATTACCTAAGAACACAACAAACGTAATCACACTGATAATCAGCAAGCCAAATAGCACAATGTTGAACCACTTTTGGTACTTGTCAGCTTCTGACCGTAAATCGACTGCGACCCAGTCTTGGTATAATTGCTGCTGTTTAGTTTCATCAATGGTTTCAATTGCTCGATTTAATATCGGTACCAGTTCTTTTAATTTTGGATAAACACCAATATGACTTTTTTGCTCAGTTAAATCAGCAACCAAGGCCATTTTCAAATCAGGAAAGCCCCCTTCATTAAGGGCGTAAGCCAGTGTAACAACCTGTTCAATGAACAAGTCTACGTGACCCGAAGACACTGCATTCAAGCCACTTTTCGTGCTTTCTACTTGCACAATTTCAAGGCCTGGAAATTGCTGTCTTAAAATATTAATCACATTGTAATCTTTAACTACAGCAATACGCTTACCATTATATTGGCTTAGGTTAAACAATGGTTGCTGGGTTAACGTAGTGGCAATTGCCCAAGGTGACGGCCAATAGCCCTCAGTGAATTCAAGGTTTGGCTCACGATGGCTATTTTTAGCCATACTCCCGACAAGGTGAATTTTCCCCATTTTTAAATCTTGATTGAGCATGCTCCAGTTCTGATACGCAACTGGAATAATGTCGATACCAAGCTGATGAGTAATAATGTTGACGACATCTTTATTAATACCAGAAAATTCACCTAGTTCATTTTGATATTCCATTGGAGCCCATTCGGTTAAGTAACCTAACTTAATGGCACCTAGTGAAGCTAAGTATTGCTTTTCCTTATTACTTATATAGATTTTTTTATCAATAGTAGAAAACGTCCTATCAGCTTTATTGAGTAGCCATTTTTGCTCTATTTTCGCCATTTCATACTGACTAATCAGCTTAAAACCATTGGCAATTCGCTCTGCAAGCTCAACATCTTCTAGATTTGTGAGGTTATAAATATTGGTATCAAAGTCTACGGCATTAAACTGATAAAACTCAGACCAAGATTTATGGTTAAGTAAATAGTGTGAGGTATACGCGCTCGATGCAACGAATCCAACAATATCGCCGTCGCGACTGGCCTTTATTAATTGGTCGATTGAGTCGTAATAACGAATTTGCGCATTAGGAACTAATTTTCTTAATTCGATGATGTAAGGCGATGTCGCAAATAAACCGATACGCTTTCCATCAACTTCGCTAATGTCTTTTATTTCTTTTTCATAGCTAAAAAATCGACTTTTTACAGAATAGATATGATTAGCCCTATTAAGCCCCGTATTGATTTGATCGCTTTCCGGGTAGCCAATATGCACATCAGCATGACCTTGCTTAATCAACTCGATGCTGCCGTTCATATCACTTGGAATAAAATCAATAGCAATGCCTGTTTTTTCAGACCATAAACGCCAAAGATCAACAAACAAACCATGGGGTAAACCATCTAAACCAATATCAACGAAAGGTTCGACATTCATCTGCATCGCAATGACAACACCACTTGATTCACGACGATAACCAAACCAACGCTTTTCAATTTCATCAACTAACTGCGTGTGTATTTGCTCAAAACCTTGATTAATCGCAGGTAACCAAGCTGCATTTTGTATCTTTACTGCAGGAGACAAATCAATTTCTTTGATCAGTAATCTTGATGAAATATGAAAGTTATTAGCTAATTCAAAATTGATTGGAATGCCATTGTAATAACCCTGTATAGCAGCAAAGGCATATAACTCACCTGCTACCACAGCATCATATAGCGCTTGTTTGGTTTTAAAATATTTAAAGGTTAATTTAGGTTCTATGGCTAATAAATCGGCTTCGTGAGAAGTCCCTTCAATGATGCCAATTTTAAAAGGTTTAATTTCAGTAATGGATTTTTTATTTGCGATATCTTTATGCAGGTATAAATAGGAGTGAAGTGACGAAACTTTATCAGCGTAGGAGAATTGTCGCAGTCGCTCTTCTGTCACCGCCATACCAATATGTAAATCAACATCTTCATCAGTTAAGGCTTGTAAAGACTGATGCCATTGCATGGGTTTAAATGTCACTTTGGTACCTGTGACTATTGACCACTCGCGCCATAAATCGACCATGACCCCTGCAGCGTTACCTTTAGCGTCGACAAATTGATAAGGATAAGCATCCTCACTCATAGATAATGTCATACTACTTGGTAGCGATTCAGCAACAGAAGAAGTGCCTTCATTGGCTGAAACGAAGAAGAAAAAAGGGATAACCAGTACTATTACTAATAATGTTCTAATTAAATTCAAGCGCATTCCTTTGTAAATTGTCCCAACTCTACAATGATTTATAATGAGGTTTACCACTTTATCAGTGATTCCCTTCTGTAAAAAATTTATTAAGAACTTCTGCTAACAATGTAAAAGTTTTTACATTTATGTTCATCATACCGATTTATATCGACCATTTGACCTCTTACATTAAAAAATTATGCAAAATTAGCTAAATAAATAAAAAAATACAAAAAATACCAATAGGATACTTGCTGCTATTTGCTAGGATTAGCTAAAATGAAATTACGATTTTTTCAAGTTACTGCAGATGAATTCTCAACAAGACACAATTTATGCTTCCGCTAGCGAACAAATATCAGATTTTCAGTTTGATAATCGTGTAGCAGGTGTTTTTAACGACATGATCCGTCGCTCTGTTCCTGGTTATACCCAAATCATTAGCACCATAGGTGATTTTGCTAATCGTTACGTAACACCAAAATCTAACGTTTACGATTTAGGAAGTTCGTTAGGTTCAGCTACGCTAAGTATTCGTCGTCAAATTGAGCAGCGTCAATGCCGTATCATTGCCGTTGATAATAGCGAATCAATGGTGTCTCGTTGCCAAGAGAATCTATCAGCCTACGTTAGCGATACCGAAGTCGAATTAATTTGTGGTGATATAAGAGACATCGAAATATCAAACGCATCAATGGTGGTGCTTAACTTTACATTACAGTTTTTACCTGTAACGGATAGAGACGCAATCATCGCCAAAATTTATCAAGGACTATTGCCAGGTGGTATATTAGTCATATCAGAAAAATTACGCTTTGAAGATGCTACTATTTAGACATTACTGGATGAGCAACACGTAGACTTTAAACGTGCCAATGGATATAGCGAATTAGAAATTAGCCAAAAGCGCAGTGCATTAGAAAATGTCATGCGCCCTGATAGCTTATCTATGCATCAACAGCGTTTTGCCGATAATGGTTTTAGCCATTCGACAGTGTGGTTTCAATGTTTTAACTTTGCATCTATGGTGGCAATAAAGTGATTAGTTTTAGTTCTTTTTATCAGCAAATAGCAGACTCGAATCTTCAACATTGGTTAGAAGAACTTCCAGCAATATTAGGTAAATGGCAACGTGAACATAAACACGGCAATTTACCTAAATGGGAAAAAGTACTCAATAAGCTACATTACCCAGCGCCAACTACAATAGACCTCTTCAATGGTGTACAAATTGGAGATGGCTCGCAATTAACTACGGGACAAGCTGAAAAGCTAAAGAATTTACTCGGATTATTTCAACCTTGGCGTAAAGGACCATTTCAAATCCATGGTATCAACATTGACACTGAATGGCGAAGTGATTGGAAATGGGACCGAGTAAAAGAACATATTTCACCACTTGAAAACCGTACGGTTTTAGATGTGGGTTGTGGCAGTGGTTACCATATGTGGCGAATGCTTGGTGCTGGTGCTAAACGTGTGGTTGGTATTGACCCTTCACCACTATTTTTATGCCAGTTTGAAGCGGTTAAACGCCTAGCAGGTAATGAGCACCCTGTTCATTTATTACCGCTAGGCATTGAAGAGCTACCTCCACTCGACGCCTTTGATACCGTGTTTTCAATGGGAGTCCTTTACCACCGCCGTTCACCTATAGATCACTTGCTTCAATTACGCGACCAATTAAGAATGGGTGGCGAACTTGTGCTTGAAACGTTAGTCATAGATGGTGATGAAAATGCCGTTCTCGTACCGGAAGATAGATATGGCAAGATGAATAACGTGTGGTTTTTACCCTCTGTAGATGCACTCATGCTATGGTTAAAGAAATGCGACTTTACCGATATTAGATGTGTAGACGTAGATATTACATCCATGGCAGAACAACGTTCTACGCAGTGGATGAAGAATGAATCTTTAGTGGATTATCTTGACCCTAATGATGTGAGCTTAACAGTAGAGGGTTACCCTGCTCCTAAAAGAGCCACAATCATAGCAATAAAAAATCAACCCAATCATGATTTAGTCTAACCTTACACTTGTTAGTAATAACAAATAGTAAAAATAATAAATTCAGATGTATTAATAACAGGAATTGTCATGTTAAAGCAGGTAATCGTTTTATCAATCACCGCTACTTTAATGGCCGGTTGTGCAAGTAAAGACAAAATCACGCCAGTTGGAAGTGATGAGTTAAATGCAAATTTAGCTTCGTCTCAAACTGCCATCATTGAAGCCATTAATGCACAATGCGCCCACTCTACCGCCGAGATGCAAAGCTTAAGCGCTGAAGTAAACGATCTAAAATTACAGATTACCGATGCACTAGCAAAACAATCTAAAAAAATGAATGATGATGCAGCTGCGCTTGCACAGCTAAGTGAAGCTCCGCAATGTCCTGAATCTGCAGTGTCTGACAAAATCATGCTTGGTGAAGTTGAACATGTTTATGTCGATGAACTTAAAGCGTCATTTGAAACACGTATTGATACCGGTGCTGAGTCTTCTTCATTAGACGCCAGAAATATCGTTCTTTTTGAACGAAACGGTGTTCAGTGGGTTCGTTTTGATGTAATGACCAATGGAAAAGATCAACCAGGTAATACATTCGAGCATAAAGTTGAGCGATTTGTACGTATTAAACAAGATGCAGATGCACCAGACGATAGACGCCCAGTAATCCATGCTCATCTAAAAATTGGCAAATATGCAGCTGAAACAGATTTAAACTTAACCGACCGAAGCCATCTTGAATATCCATTACTGCTCGGTCGTAAGTTTATGAAAGACATTGCAGTTGTTGATGTCGGCCAAATTTATATTCACGGTAAAAAACCGCAACAAGCAGCGACTAACAGCCAATAGGACTTAAAATGCATTCTCGTAAACCGTTTTTTATCTTTGTCGCCCTACTTTTTATATTTGGCATTAGTACCAGTATTTATCGAAGTGTTGAGCATAACGTACCGTTTTTTCCGGGCAAACAAGTTCAAAGCTGGTCAGTTGAAGCCAAAGTGATGTTCAATGGCACAGACAAACCTGCTGAAGCATCTTTGTCTTTACCACAAGATCCCGCATTTGACGTGCTTGCTGAAAATGCCACATCTGCAGGTTATGGCCTAAACATCTCTGAAGGTGAAGATCGCCGTGCTGTGTGGTCAATACGTGAAGCTTCAGGCCGCCAATCTCTGTACTATCGCGTCACATTAGTGCCTACGGGTCAGTTATCAGTCGATGCAGAAGAAAAACCTGTAACTCCTGAACCATACCTTTGGCAAGTTACAGAGCGCGGTGCAGCTGAACAAATTATCAATGATGTATGGGAACGAAGCGCCAGTAATCTGTCTTTCGCGCAGCAGCTTATGTCTGTGATTAATGACAGTAATCAATCTCAAAATCTCGCCCTATTGTTATCGGTAAATACGCGTACCCAACTATTTTTACATATGATGCAATCTAAAGGGGTTCCTGCTAAACAAGTTAGCGGCTTAATGCTTGAAGATCAGCGTCGTCGTCAACAATTAAATCCGTATGTTCAAGTCTACCAAGATGGTGAGTGGGTATTATTTGACGTTGAAAATAATAAACAAGGCCGTCCTGAAAACTTGGTTCTTTGGCAGCACAATGGCTTATCAGTACTCGATGTAACTGGGGGAGTAATTCACAAGTTAACTTCTCAATGTTACAAGAGACTCGCTCAGCCTTAGCGACCTCTATCGATATGATGATGAATACCGATAGCTTAGACTTCTCTTTGTATCAATTACCACTTGAAGAGCAAAGCACCTTTAAAGGCATTCTATTAATTCCTATTGGTGTGTTAGTCGTCGTATTCTTACGCGTCATCATCGGGATTAAAACGTCTGGTACGTTTATGCCAGTATTAATCGCCCTCGCCTTTATACAAACTACATTATTGACAGGTCTAATCGGCTTCTTGCTAATTGTGGCGTTTGGTTTGATGATTCGTTCTTACTTATCGCAGCTCAACTTACTGCTAATATCCCGAATATCGGCCGTCATCATTGTGGTTATTTTCATCATTGGCTTATTTACCCTTATCTCTTATAAGGTTGGGCTTAGTGAAGGATTAACTATTACCTTCTTCCCGATGATTATTCTTGCTTGGACGATTGAAAGAATGTCGATTTTATGGGAAGAAGAAGGCCCTAAATCAGTCATGATGGCAGGTGGCGGCAGTCTATTTGTCGCAACCTTAGCTTATTTGGCAATGAGTAACACGCTAATCCAACATTGGGTATTTAACTTCTTAGGTATTCACTTGGTGATTTTAGCCTTAGTTCTTGTGATGGGACAATACACAGGATATCGCTTAACAGAGCTTAAACGCTTTAAGCCTTTGGCTGGAGATAAGTAATGAACTTTGCTTGGCCTTGGGAGTTACGCCGAAATGGCGTGTTAAACATGAATAAGCGCAATATCGATTATATTGGCAAATATAATCCACGTAAGTTTTACAAGCGTGTTGATGATAAATTGATTACAAAGCAGCTTGCGCTAGCTAACGATATTGCGGTGCCTGACTTAATTGGTGTTGTTGAAGAACAACATAAAATTAATGAAATCCCACAAATGGTTTTAGGAAGAAGTGGCTTTGTTATCAAACCCGCTAAAGGATCAGGTGGTAAAGGGATTTTAGTTATTACCCATGTAGAAAATGGACGTTACTACAAACCTAATGGTGATGAAGTTACCCCTAATGAAGTCTACCGTCATGTATCAAACATATTGAGTGGCTTATTCTCCTTAGGCGGTAAGCCAGATGTCGGTATTGTTGAAGGCTTAATTCAATTTGATCCGGTTTTTGACGGTTTCAGTTATGAAGGTGTTCCAGATATTCGGTTGATTATCTTCAAAGGCTACCCCGTCATGGGAATGCTTCGATGTTCTACTGCAGCCTCAGACGGCAAAGCTAATTTGCACCAAGGCGCAGTTGGTGTTGGTTTAGATATCGCGACAGGTAAGAGCCTGCATGCTGTACAGTTCGATAAACCAGTGCTTAAACACCCAGATACCAACTTTGAATTATCAAAAATTCAAGTACCCAATTGGGACACACTGTTACATACCGCATCAAGCGCTTATGAGATGTGTGAACTGGGTTACTTAGGTACTGATATGGTATTAGATAAAGAACGTGGGCCTTTATTACTTGAGCTCAATGCACGTCCCGGACTTGCTATTCAAACAGCAAATGGAAAAGGGATAGTAGGAAGACTTAAACATGTCGAAGGTCTAAAAGGACCGACGTTATCAGTGGAAGAACGCGTCGCTTATGCAAAAGAACACTTTTGTAGTAATCCTAGTTTTTAGTCTTATGGCAACTGCTCCGGCAGTTGCCAGTCCTTTAAACCTCTTCATTCAGCAATGTTTGCAATTTAAGCCAACATTATCTCAGCTTGATACTCAAGCCAGTACTTCAACTCAAGCAGTTCAATTTGAGCAGCTCACCCTTGGCTTTAATAACATCAATGATAGACTGAATTACTATCGTGACTTAGCCCAAGATAATCAACGTGAAAGCATCTTAATGTGTCAGCTACATCTTGCTGATGAATTACAAGCCATGCTCAATTCTCCTAACTTAACGAAGTTGATCAGTAAGCTTGAAAATGATGAGCCTACCTACGCCAAATTATCGTTAAGACTGGCCACATTAAAAGCCACACAGTTAGATATTAACCTCAAGTCGCAACTCCATAATGCGCAAGCAACAATTAGGCGAAACTTACAAAGCCAATATCTCTCAATGGTATTTAATCAATCTGGCTGTGAATTACCTCAACCAATTAACTCAGCGACAGCGGAAATCAAGTCAAAAGAAACGCTCGACATGAGTAACGTAGAAACTAACGAAAGAAATAAGAAAGATTTTGATATCAGTTTAGCAAAATACCTTATTTTACAACCTGATGAACAATGCAGAAAAAGTGCTTGGATTGCTTACCAAACAAGAGCGAAAGAAAAAAATAAAACGCCACTTGCTGCAATTAAAACAATTAAAATGGCATCTAATGCCGCTAAGCCATCAATTTACTCAGCGCAATATTACGACAGCAATTTAACCTCTGCACAAATCACAAGATTTTTAGATTCTCAAACAAACAACATCAATGTAGCTCCATGGAATATTGGTCAGCATCTCGCAACGCTGCCTCATCAAGCATATCAAGGCACAACGTCAGCGTTAACGTTAATCGAACAAAGCATGGACGTGCTAAGTGATTTTGGCGTTACATTCGACGTGATTAAGCCTTATGCTCATAAGCTCGATAATAATCTACCCTCGCAACAAACTAATAATTTAAACCTTACCGGTACAGATAAAGATACTGATACTGATACTGATACTGATACTGATACTGAAAATCTCACGTTAAATGCAAATCAAAACACGACCATACGTGTTTGGCATGACAAACGTTTATTAGGCGAGTTATTTATCCACCCTGGCGAGAAAACAACGAGCCACACCATACGTTACCCTGTGATCGGGCATCAATTTGCGCAGGTTAGCATCAGTTATCGAGAAAAAATCAAAAATAGAAGACAAGCATTAAACGTTATTGACGCGATAGCGCAGGCTATTTCGGGACTTGCTAGAGGCAGTCAATTTTACTTAAACAATAAATTTGGCGCTTCAGCGGACCACCATCAACTTGGCCAGCATTGGTTAAGCCAATATATACAACTGCGTGTCCCACACTTGCAAGCCTCGGCGCGTGAGCAAGCCGCTAGCGTTTATCAGCAGCAATTAAGAGCGTTTAGAAGTCAGTTAATAATGCAGTTCTATTCAACATCTCATTTAGACACAGCAAGTTTACACAACACTTTTTATAATAGTTTTAATTCACACTGGTATGAAGCGGCAGATTTAACCTATAGTTTTAACGGCATTGCTAACGAAGGCATCGAGTATTATTTACCGCTATGGTATCAAGCACTTGTTAATGTCATTATTCACTCTCGTAAATCGTCAGTAACAGCGCGTCAAGTTTTTGAAATTTTTATTGTTAATGAAGATAATTTAATTCTCAGCGAGCAATTGGCCATTATACTAGCGCCACCCACTGATATTTCATCCATCATCAGGAGAATCATAAATGACGGCAATTCGAAAGATTAAATCATTTGCTTGTTTAGCTAGTTTTTCTTTGTTACTCACCTCTGGTGCAAGTTTCGCTAAAACTGGTGAATCCAACGATCACCAGCTCACACATGAACAAGTACGAAGTGCAATTCAAGTGAACCTAGAACAAAACATGTATTCTTTGCCGCCAAGAATTCAAGGGCACTATGGTTTAAGAATGTATCGAATGACAGGTGATGAAAAGTATTCTAATGCTGCATTAATTGATCTTATTACCATTACTGAGCGCCAAAACTTCTTTGCTTGTAACGTAGATAAACCTAATTTTATCAATGAACAAAGCCAACAAGCGATTAGCGTGTTAGGTAAAGGCCCTCGTGCTAAAGCTCGTAAAAAAGCACTAACGCCCTTCCCTGAGTTCATTTTCTACAGTGATATTTTATTACGTTATGCAAGTAGAACTGATGAATTAGGCTTTATGGGACCTTGTCATCAGCAAATGGTTAAGTCAGTAAAATCATATGATTTAGCGCCAGCATTAACCGATCCTGCAATGATAAAAGCATGGGCAGCACAACTGGTAAACTATGTCTATTGGGCTAAACAGCTTAATGTTGGCGATTATGTCGCAGAATATAAAAAAGCGTTTATTGAGACTTACCCAAATGAGCAGGATTCTGAATTAGATAAAAGGCAATTTAGAAACAAACTCTACGGTATGACGCACTTTATTTTTGCTGCAAGCGGCTATTATCAACAAGAAGTGAGTCAAAAAGAATTCCAATGGATTTTAGACTATTTCGATAGCAATATTGAACGAATTTTAACTGACGCCACTGACGATATTATTGCCGAAGTAGGTATTAGTTTCTTACTTACAGGCCAGCGAGATCATCCTGTGGTGAAGAAAACTCAAGATCACATAACCTCATCGTTTAATCCTGAGTATCAGCTTATTCCATCACCAAGAGGAAATCCTGATATGGTCATGGGAGAACATCGAAATGTGCTGGCAATGATGCTATTAGATTGGCCAAAAACGCTGCATAAAGGCCCATACTTAGCAAATATCAAAGCAACTCAAAAGTATTTGCCAGTGCAAGTCACTTCAAAAGAGAAGATTAAACCAAACAAGTAAGCTTAACTTGTTATATGGCGCGTTATACAACGCGCCATTTTTATATAAAATAGTAAAATACAAATAGAGAAAAAAATGAGTAGAGCTAAATCCACCCTAGAACAATGGCGAATAATACAATCAGTTGTGGATTACGGTGGATACGCGCAAGCGGCTGAAAAACTGAATAAAAGTCAATCTTCACTAAATCATGCAGTCGCTAAATTACAATCGCAGCTCGGTATTCAGTTACTTGAAGTTAAAGGCAGAAAAGCCTATCTAACTGAGCAAGGCGAAGTATTACTAAGACGCTCCCGTCATTTAACTCAAACTGTGGATGATTTAGAGTTACTTGCCAGTAATCTAGGGCAAGGTTGGGAGCCAAATTTAACTATTGCTCGAGAACTCATCTATCCGATGCATTATTTAGTCGGTGCATTGCAAGCCTTCTTACCACATAGTCGGGGCACTCGAGTCACTATTATCGATTCTGTCATTTCTGGTACTCATGAGTTAATTACGCAACAACAAGCAGATATCGCTATTTGTTGTGTTCCCCCGAAAGGCTTTATTGCAGAATCTATCTGTGAATCAGAAATGATATTAGTATGCTCCCCTGAACACGCATTAGCACAACAATCAGTGATTAATGACGATCAAGAATTAGCGCAACATTTGCAAATCGTTATTAAAGATACCGCAAAAGAAAAAACCATCGAGACAGGTTGGCTTAAGTCAGAACAACGCTGGACGGTAACCAATTTTCATGAGGCCATTACCATTTTAAAAAATGGGTTGGGATTTTGTTGGTTACCCGCTTATTTAGTCAGTGAAGACATTGCTAATAAGTCACTACATAGATTGTCATTAATCGGCAGCACAAGTCGGAAAATACAACTTTCACTGGTTGTACCCAACCGCGATAGACAAGGTCCTGCTAGCCAATTATTGGAATCGCTGATTCTACAACAGCATGGGCTTACTCGACTTTAGGCTTTTATTAAATAGACGATAACGCTGTAGCATATTGCAGATAATTGATTAAACAGCGATATCAATGGCTGATAAACGTGTATTGGTTTCACGTTCTGATTGAGGGGCTGGTTGAAAGTTTGATTGATCAGACAATGTGGAATTAAGCTGTTCAAGCTCTAGTCCACTATTGAGGCTGTCACCATCATCATTGTTAAAAATCTGACCTAAGTCATTAATATGTTGAGTTTCCTCTGTCGACATTACTTTTTCTTGTCGCTCGACTATAAGCTCTTTTTTAGCTTCATTTAATTTTCGAGTCGCTTCTGCAGCGACTTGTAAATCTGCTGATGAAGGCTGAACGGGTGCCATTGCTGCAGCGTAAACTTTCTGCATCTTAGTAACCGTAGCTTGAGCATCCCCTTCTATCACGCCGACATCAATATTTACCTTACCTTCTACTGCATAACGCTTACCATCCGGACCTTTTTCGTAGGTATATTCAGGAGAGTTAGCATAATTGCCACCGACTGCAGCATGAGCTTGTTCGTGAGTTTTAACTTCAAGATCTCTTGCTGCAAGTGCCTTGATAATTGCTTCATCTTTTTGTTGTTGAACCTTTTCCTGATCAGCTTGTTCTTTTTCTGCCTGCTCTACTTGGTCTTGCTTTTCTAATTTATCTTTCTCTGCAGATTGTTCTTGTTCAGTCGGCTCTTGCTGGCTAGAACTTGTGACCGCTTGTTCTGACTTCACAGATTGAGAAGTGTCAGCATTAGGATTAATGATCGGATCCTGTTCCGTTGATTTCTCATTCTTTAGCATGACAGTAGCGGCTTGATTGATATCACTCGCTCCCATTAGCCCCGCAACATTGACCGCACCGGTTTTTAAATTATAGGTTGCGCTACTTTCTGATGAAGTTTGAGAAATAGCAGTCTGTGATGAGGCCCCCGTAGGAATTATCGTTTGAAATGCTAGCTTATCAGCATGGCTAGCACCATCCATCTGACGAATTTGAGAAGGTGATATTTCAGGCGCATGTAGCGCTGTAGGTTCACTCTTACTTGACGTCACTAGTGCAGTCTTTGAAGGTGCGACTAGTGTTGATGGTGAAATAAAGGTTGGCGCTGCTAGACTTGAAGCTTGAGTTGAAACCAGGCTTGATGAAGTCGTGGTCTTTTCGGAATTTGAAACTGCCGTTAACGGAGTTACAGCATTCCTAGCTATAGCTGATTGGCTATATTGAGTGACAGTTTGTTCAGTTTGAATCATTTTAGGATTTAAACTGTGGCTAACCGCATTAATCATAATCAAACAGATAAATCGATAATTGTGCCGACATTTTCATTGGCGACATTAATGACCTCTGCAGATGCTTGACCATGATTAACCGCTTGTTGAGCATCAATTAGTGCTGACACTTTATCTGTCGAATTTGATTGACTACTCAAGCTAACTGTATCTTCAGCTAAATAGGCCGAAGATGAAGTTTGAACCGGTTCTAGTTTAGCCACTGTGGTGGTTGCCTGAGCAAGATCATTCTGAGCCCCTTGAAGGCCTTGAACACCTGAACTCATTGCTGAAGGTATTTGCATACTCGTTGCCCCTAATTTGTAGACAATCAAACTAACAACAATTATCAAACAAAATATGCAATTTGTACAGTGAGAGCGAGCTTCAATTTTCTTCACTTTCACAAAGAATATTGTTTATCAATCTACCTTCTAGCACCAAGCTTTTTCCCAATCTTTCCAGACGGGGTTTAAGCCTATAGTACGCATAGTATTTGCCATTTCACTGGCGCTACGTTCATCACTTATTTCAAACTGATCCAATTGTGTATTAGGGTTTTGATACCCGCCAGGCTCTGTTGAGCTCCCTGCACTGATATTGGTGACGCCAAGCGGCAGTAAATTGTTCCTAAAGCTGGGTTCTTCACGTGTTGACAAGCTAATCTCCAGTTGTGCATTGAATAATCTGAATGCACAAATCATTTGCACTAAGCCTTTATCAGTTAACTCAACTTTCGGAGTCACACCACCAGTACAAGGTCTTAATCTTGGTAGAGAAATACTATAACGAGAACGCCAGAAGCGACGTTCTAAATACGATAGATGATAGCCCATTAACAGTGCATCTAAACGCCAATCATCCAAACCGAGTAATACTCCGAGACCAATTTTATCAACACCAGCACTAGCTACACGCTCAGGTGTCGTTAACCGATAGACGAAGTCTTGTTTTTTACCACGCGTATGATGCTTAGCATAGGTTATGGGTTGATACGTTTCTTGATAGACCATAACAGCATCTAAGCCTAATGCTACAAGCGCTTGATACTCTTCTGTTTTTAATGGCTGCACTTCAATAGCAACATAGCTAAAATGTTGCTTAACTATTGGTAAAACATGGCTAAAATAGTCAATTCCTACTTTGGTTTCGTGCTCACCTGACACCAATAAGATTGAATCAAAACCACGTTGTTTAATGATCGAAATTTCTGCTATTAACTCATCATCAGACAATGTTTTTCTTTTCAATTTATTACTCATTGAAAAGCCGCAATAATCACATTCGTTAGCACATAAATTAGATAGATATAGAGGTAAGTACATACCAATATTGGCACCAAAGCGTTGTCTTGTTATCTGATATGCTTGCTGCGCCATTTGCTCTAAGTATGCAGATGCCGCTGGTGATAACAGTGCCATTAAGTGGTCGATATCACGCTGCGGGGCGGCAAGTGCACGCTCAACATCATTAGCTGTGCAGGAATATAACTGCATGGACAACTTATCGAGGTCTAATTGTTTAAAATAATCACTAAAACTCATCGTTTCATCCTGATAGAAAATCTACCGTCCATCAAATAACCTCTAAGGTTGATGATAAACTTCTCAGTTTGATCAGCTCTCTAAAAACTGTGTCAATGGACTGGTATGTTCAGCATGTTTTGTCACACTACCAAGACCTGCAAGATAAGCCATACGCCCAGTGTTAACAGCATCTTTAAAACATGTCGCCATATGTTGAGGATTGGCACTACTCGCAATTGCTGTGTTAACTAACACAGCATCAGCTCCCATTTCCATTGCCCGACACGCTTGTGAAGGCGCACCTATCCCAGCATCGATGACGACTGGAATATTAGCTTGCTCAATGATGATTTCTAAAAATGGTTCTGTCGCTAAACCCTGATTGCTGCCTATTGGGCTGCCCAGTGGCATCACAGCAGCGCAGCCAACTTCTTCAAGTCGACGACATAACACTGGATCTGCGTGAACATATGGCAACACCGTAAAGCCTTTTTCACATAACACTGAGGCTGCAGCAAGCGTTTCTATGGCATCAGGCATCAGGTATTTAGGGTCTGGGTGAATTTCAAGTTTAACCCAATTAGTGCCGAGCATTTCTCTAGCTAACTCAGCAGCAAAAATGGCTTCTTTCGCTGTACGAGCGCCAGCGGTGTTAGGCAATAGTTTCACCCCCATTTCTTGTAAAGGCGTGAGTAAGTCATCAAAGTTCTTGCTGAGATCGATACGTTTCATGGCTAATGTGACCAGCTGCGATTGCGAAGTCGATAATGCAGCTAACATGGTTTCAGTATCAGAAAACTTGCCAGTTCCGGTAAATAACCGAGATTCAAATTGGTGATCGGCAATAGTTAACATGTCAGCCTCCTGCTACCGCTGAAAAAATATCTATTTTATCGCTATCTTGACACTCAATTTGAGCCCAACGACTTCTTGGTACCACTTGTTCATTCAGCACTAAGGCCACTGTTTTAGGATTAATTTCCTTTGACTCAATTAACTGCAACAAACTCGGCTTATGACCTACTTCTTCTTGTAAGCCATTAAATTTTATCGTAATCATATATTCCAGCCTTACCTAGCTCAGTTAGGTTAACTTGTATAACAAACGGGACATTCAGCATCTTGACTCAGCGTAACTTGACGCCATTGCAAACTGCGAGCATCAAAAAGATGTAACAGCCCTATTAATGATTGTTTCGCGTCATCGTCACCACTAAGCCATTGCAATCCCATCAGTGTTTGCATTGATGCGACACTAAGCACTGCTGCATTTAATACACCGAGATCAGAACACTTTTGAGCCATTAAGGTATCTTCTGGGAACAGACATTGAAAACAGCCACTACGGATATTTGGCAGTGCTTTTGCTGACTTAGTTTGTGTTGAATTAGTTTGTATTGAATTAGCTTGTGTTGAACTTGCTAGTGACGTGTCATGCATAGATGCGGTTATTGATAAAGGCTCATAAGCCGGCGCAACACACAATAATTGCCCATGGTAACCACTAATAGCAGCACTAATTAAAGGTATTTGATACTTAACCGCGACTTTATTATTCAGCAATCTAGACTCGAAGTTATCAGTACAATCGAAAATAATATCGACACTTTGCAGTAGATCAGCATCCTGTTCAGTGAAGCGTTTTTGGCGGGCTGTTATTGTGCAGTCTTCATAAGCTGACGATAGTTTTTGCGCGGCAACGGTTACTTTAGCTTTACCAATATCCGAATCTGTAAATAACAGCTGCCGAGGTAAGTTAGAAAGTTCAACCTTGTCATCATCAAATAATATTAATTCAGCGATACCTGCTGCAGCGAGTTGTTGAGCCACTGCATGACCTAAGCCACCGAGTCCAATGACTACAGCCTTACTCATTTGCAGTGTTTGCTGTCCCAACTCGCCAAAGTCAGGCAGCAATATTTGCGCAGAAAAACGCATAAATTGCTGGTCACTCAGTCCATAAGCCTTACTCATCGCACACCTCTTCTAACTGAGGTCTACGAGTGACTAGATCTATAGGGCTATCACTTGCACGATGAGGACTAAACTCTGGTGCTAACCATTGTTTGTGCAGCTTTAAATAGGCGCTAGCTGGCTCATTTGCGGTTGTAACGGCTCTCACTACAGCAGCACTGTCTACACCTGTGTGCTTAATTTGTGCGAGTACCGATTCATTGATCCCACCTATTGCTACGGTTGGACAAACATGTTTTAACAACTCAGCATAAATCGAAAGCTTTTCTAAACCTTGCGGTTTAGAAGGCATCACTTTGGTTGTGGTGGCAAAGATATGCCCCAGTGCGATATACGAAGGTTTTAATTGATTGGCCAATAAAATTTCGAACACACTGTGGCTAGAAAGACCTAATGCAATGCCTGCACTTTTAAGGGCTGGTAAATCAGCGAGAATCGCATCTTCTTGCCCTAAATGCACTCCGAATGCATTATGTTTTAGAGCCAGTTGCCAATGATCATTGATAAATACTTGCGCATTGTATTGTCTACCTAATGCAATAGCTTGCTTAATATCTCGCTCAAGCTGCTCGCTAGAAACAAGACTGTCGGCTTTAATTCGTAATTGTACGGTCGTGCAATTCGCTTGCAGTAATTGCGCTAGCATCGCTATGTCATCAACAACAGGATAAATGCCGATATCACGTTGCAAACGCACAAACTCATTAGCTTGTGCATCATTGTTTAACTCGCTATCGAGTAATAATGCATTATAGATATAATATGCAATCTTAGGATAATAACTAATATCACTTGGCCATCCTGTTTTTGCTACAGGTCCTGCGCCTTTCCCATAACTAACACTATAGGTTAAGCCTTTTAAAACATATGCTTTTGCCATGACAATCGCATCATGCAAAACAAAACCTTTGGCCATAAAGGCAGCTATTGCACTTGAAAGCGTGCAACCAGTACCATGATTATTTGGTGTTAATACTCGTGGTGCGGTTAGCCAATATCGCTGAAATTGATGTTCTTCACTGACACCTAAAACTGCCTCACAGACAAATAAATCAATGGCATTATCACCTTGCCAACCATGAGTATCACCACCTTTAGCCAACACATGACAATCTAGATATTCACTTAACCAACATGACGCTTGATAAAAGCCATGCTGAGCATCAATATCAATATTCGATTGGGTTAGCTTTATAAGTTCATGGGCATTGGGGGTAATCAAATCCACTAGCCCTTTGAATGGAGTAAAATCTAACTCAGACTCACTATTGAGGCTGTCTCCAGAGCTTGAGACCATAACCGGATCTAAAATGATAGGGATAGTCTTAAAGGCCAATGAGCGACATTTAAATGATTTTATCCAACGGGCTATTAATTCAAGCTGTTTTTGATTGGCAATTAAGCCAATTTTTATTGCTGATGGCGCTAAATCCTCGGCCAAAGCATTTAGCTGGCCGAGTAACATTTCTTGAGAAACAGCGTCAACCTTTGCAACAGTCACGGAATTTTGCGCCGTCAATGCTGTGATAACACTGCAGCCAAAGCATGACAAATCATTAATTGTCGCTAAATCGGTTTGTATACCAGCGCCTCCACCACTATCAGAGCCAGCAATCGTCCAAACGATAGGCTTGGTACTTTGTGGTTGTTGACGCTGTTGATGAAATTGGTCCATGAATCACCCCTCAACAGACTCAGATTCCAATTCCATTTCAAGCTTATCGCTCGTCTTATTGAGTGGTTGATAGATTTCTGACCCTGTGGCTTTAAATTCAGCCGACTTTTGTGCCATGGCCGCTTCAATATGCTGAGGATCATTAACCTGAGAAGCACTAAATGCAGTTGCATCTACCACAGAAATGGTTTGAGAAACCACGTTATTACCTGCTTCACGTTCTTGTTTAGCAGCGTAATCTCGTACTTCTTGCGTGATTTTCATCGAGCAGAATTTAGGGCCACACATTGAGCAAAAGTGCGCGACTTTAGCGGACTCTTGTGGCAATGATTCATCGTGATACGCTCTTGCTGTATCAGGGTCTAAACCTAGGTTATATTGATCTTCCCAACGAAACTCAAAACGGGCTTTAGATAAGGCATTATCACGAATTTGTGCGCCAGGGTGCCCCTTGGCAACATCCGCAGCATGAGCCGCAATTTTATAAGCGATCAACCCTTGCTTAACGTCTTCTTTATTTGGCAGACCTAAATGCTCTTTAGGCGTGACATAACACAGCATTGCAACGCCATACCAGGCCATTTGCGCAGCACCAATACCTGACGTAAAGTGATCATATCCTGGAGCTATATCTGTAGTTTGAGGACCTAAAGTATAAAACGGCGCTTCATCACAGTGAGCCAATTGTTTTTCCATATTCACTTTAATGAGCTGCATTGGTACATGCCCAGGACCTTCGATAATGGTTTGAACATCATACTCCCATGCCACTTTAACCAATTCGCCTAACGTTTCTAATTCTGCAAATTGCGCTTCATCATTGGCATCAGCAATACTGCCTGGGCGCATGCCATCACCTAGTGACAGTGACACGTCATATGCGGCGCAAATCTCACAAATTTCTCTAAAATGCTCGTATAAAAAACTTTCTTTATGATGGCTTAAACACCATTTCGCCATGATCGAACCACCACGAGAAACAATGCCAGTAAGTCGTTTTGCAGTCATTGGCACATAGCGAAGCAATACTCCAGCATGAATCGTGAAGTAATCAACCCCTTGCTCTGCTTGCTCAATCAAAGTATCTCTAAACACTTCCCATGTTAAATCTTCAGCAACGCCATTAACTTTTTCAAGCGCTTGATAAATGGGTACAGTTCCAATCGGCACTGGCGAATTACGGATGATCCATTCACGGGTTTCATGAATATAACGACCAGTGGATAAATCCATCACCGTATCGGCGCCCCATCGAGTTGACCAGACAAGTTTTTCTACTTCTTCTTCAATAGACGAGGTCACCGCTGAGTTGCCAATATTGGCATTCACTTTAACCAAAAAATTTCGGCCAATGATCATTGGTTCAGCTTCAGGATGATTGATGTTAAGCGGGATAATTGCTCTACCACGAGCCACTTCTGAACGAACAAATTCAGCAGTTATTGGCTGACCTATACTTGCCCCAAAGGTTTCACCTTGAGCTTTTTGAGTTAAGATCTTATCGGTAACCTGCTCCCGAGCCATGTTTTCACGAATCGCGATATATTCCATTTCAGGAGTAATAATCCCCTGTCGAGCATAATGCATCTGCGTAACACACTTGCCCGTTTTGGCGCGTTTAGGAGACACTAAAGCCTCAAAACGTAAATGATCTAACCCATCGTCAGCTAATCTTTGCTGAGTAAAATTAGAACTAACCCCTTTAAGCTGCTCAGTATCTTCACGTTCTTCAATCCATGCTTGTCTAAATTTGTTCAAACCTAGACGGACATTAATTTTGGCATCAGGATCTGAATAAGACCCCGCGCAATCATAAACTTTTATTGGTGGGTTTGACTCGGTAACCGGATTCTCGTCATTGCCACCAATAATGGTGTCCGTTTGATGAATTTGGCGCATGCCGACTCGCAAATCATCTCGAGAGCCTGTCAGATAAATTTTTTCAGAGTTAGGATGTTGTAGTGGTTTTAGCGTATCAATAAACGCTTGGGCTTGTTCACGGGTTTGACGACGATTTGACATTAGCAACCTCAAAATTAATTAAATAGAGTTGCTTGTCTGGAGAATGATGTTGATGACGAGCGAGTTATAAAAACTCTGTAATTTGCTGATGAAGTTTACTCAAAAATGCTCCTTGAGCGTAAACTTTCTATGCTTTTACATTAGAAATAATTTGCTAGAAACAAAGCATAAACGGCTTTATTTTGAAACGAATCATTTACACGCTAAGCAAAAAAACGAGCAAATTAACTGCTTGTTTCCTTCGCAGGTTTTAACCTGATCAGGTTCAACGGATCCCGAATAAACGGTCTCAGCCATAAGGCACTCCGACAAGATGTCAGCAGTATACTCAGCTTAAATAACAAATTACAAGTGAATTTATATAAAGTTAATTAAGCTTGCGTTTGAAAATTACACTCAGTTAACCAACTGATATTATTGCATGTATTCTAAAACCAACTTATTAAAGCATAAGTTGAATGAATATTAATGACAGCAAATAAGTTAAATAAATCTCTAACAAACGAATAAATCATTTAGGGAAGTCGAATTTTAGCTAACCTTTTCTCAATTGACTTTGAAATGGCTTTCTTCATTTTGGCACTATCACAGGGCTCTGCATAACCTAACCCTTCAGCATGAGGATTTATTTGCGTAGGCAGTTTAACAACACGATAGCAGGTATCACCTTGACGCATAATTCGATTCGGATCTAAACGGTGATCAAATGTTGTTGCTTGACGAGTATCTTCAATAATAATGAGTTCAATATCTTCCATCTCCGGTGTCATTTCACTCACACTTGCACCACTGTTTGATGTTGCATTGCGTGCTTGATTACCGATTAATAAATCCAGCGATTGCTGATTCAAGTTTTTTAACATGTCATGGCTCGCTTGATTAATAATGGCGAGCTTGTCATTACTACCAATACCTATTGCCCCTGATTCGGACGAAAACAAATCACTGTCAAAAAGATGATTATCGCTATTCACTTGCTCAATATCTTGCAAGTACATACTTTCAACGTTATTCCAATTAAACGCTTGTTCTGACTCAACTTGTTGTAACAGTGAAGGTTTCGCTTTAACGGTATAACTTAATTTAACCACCGCTTTGAGTTCAGAGTCCTGTTGTGATTGAATCTGTTGCATTGTCACTTCAACAACAGGTGCTTTTTCTGGTTCAGGCGCCATTGTTCTTTCTTGACTGGCAGTTGCAGCATTCTCATCTAGCTCAGGTGCTGATTTTTGCAAATCATTTTCTTTTATCGATGCTTCTTCAGCTTTATGTTCTCGCTGCTTATCTGATGCCTCATCAATCGCTGGTAGTTCTGTGGCAACATCTTGAGTATTTTGTTTTGGCGTTTCATCTTCTTGCTGCAAAGATGCCTGTATTGCGGCTAGCTGCTCTGCCGTCATAAAGTAGGCGTTAATTTCTTTTTTACTTGGAGTTTCTGCCACATTTTCCTGTGACTCAACAACCTCGACAAATGCATCAACCGTTTTGTCTGCGACTTGCATTAATAACCAAAAACCTACTATGTGAACGGCTGAAATTCCAATGATCATCAGAGCCATTTTCCAATGATTTATTGGATTAACAGCTTTATTATGACGTTCATGTTGAGATGAAATAACAGGGGGTAATACAGGGGTGACAATCGCGTTCTCATATTGAGCAAGAGTCAAAGACGACTTAATAGGGTCAGCTTTATTCGAGATAACTGCCAATTCATATTGATTAAACTCAATTGGCACAACCTCTTCACTACGAGACTCTACTTTAAAAGCTTTATCAACATGTGCTTTAGATTCAACAGAGTTGTCTCGAGGTTGTTTCATTAGCGCTTCCTATCGCATTATGATGGTTAACATTTAGCAGGTCACTTACTCTATATACTGGCAGCATGAATACGGCTTAATGAAATATTAGCCCTATGAATTCAATCATAAAATAACCTATACAAATCATTTAACATACTCAGTTAACCTCAGATACTAAAGATTAAATTTAGTTCAATTCTTATCCGCATTTCCGACTATTTCTACTTATAATTATCTAAGCTACTGAAAATAAACACCATAAATAAGCTTACACGTGTAAGCTAAAATGGTGGTTTTTTCAGATTTAAGCTGTTACTCTAATTTCCTATTTGCTTATCTAGGTCGTATG
This sequence comes from Shewanella japonica, assembly GCF_002075795.1. Lineage (NCBI taxonomy): Bacteria > Pseudomonadati > Pseudomonadota > Gammaproteobacteria > Alteromonadales > Shewanellaceae > Shewanella > Shewanella japonica. The sequence goes on along the minus strand of NZ_CP020472.1, from coordinate 2,205,099 downwards.
CAACAATGTCAATTGAGTTAAGAGCGCAACAACAATTAAATCAAACAAGCAGTCATCAGGCTGACTATTGTGCTACTGAAGAAATGGCTAATAGTCTCACTCATGGGCTTGGTGTTGTTGCAGGTATCGCAGCATTTTCCGCAATGTTAATAAAGGGATATGGGCAGTTAACGACTTTGGAATTACTTGGTGTTGCTATATATGGTTTAAGTATTGTATTGCTGTTTCTTGCATCAACCCTATATCACTCTAGTACCAGTCCAATTTGGCGAAAACGATTCAAAATGGCGGACCATTGTGCAATTTATACCTTGATTGCAGGTACATACACACCTTTAATGCTCATTAGCCTCGATGGTGAACAAGCCAATATTGTTTTAGCATCCATTTGGCTATTAGCGCTAGGGGGTATCATTTTTAAAACCTTGTTTATAGGAAAATTTAAAGCCTTTTCAGTCATTCTATATCTCATCATGGGCTGGTTGTGTGTCACCGTAATGAGTGATTTGATAAAAGGTATGACAGATTTAGGTTTCAATTTGCTCCTTGCAGGTGGTGCATTTTATAGCGTTGGCGTGGTATTTTACGTAAATAAACGTATTCCTTACAATCACGCTATTTGGCATCTCTTTGTCCTTGCTGGTGCGCTATCGCATTTCTTGTGTATTTACTTAACTGTCATTTAATTATCATTTACTTCGCATTAAAAATATAATCATCTGAGGGTTTCCTATAACGAATTGAATGATTTATGCTGTTGTTTTTACTGCTATAGAACATAGTTATGACCACCCTATCCCCGAAACAACGAATTTGGTTTATCGTTAACATGATCCCATCTGGAAATGTGTTAGCCTATGGTAAAGTGGCCGATCTCGCAGGACTTCCAGGTCGTGCCCGATATGTATCTAAAGCGTTAAAAGAAGCACCTGAGCATCTTAATCTTCCTTGGCACCGAGTCATCAATAGCCAAGGCAAAATTTCATTTAAACTCAACACCCTTCATTTCCAAAATCAACAAGAACGACTAAGATCAGAAGGAATAGAAGTGAACAAAGGCAAGATTTCATTGTCGAAATTTGAGTGGAAACCAGACATGGCAACCTTGGTTTTGTCCTTACCTTTTTAACATCATGTATAGGCCTAATTTTGATTAAGATATGTTCTGTAATACTCACAGGTATGATGACTTTTTCAAGCCCCGTAATCGCTGCAGAGCCTGCTGAAACAAGTTTACATCAAAACTTTTTGAAGCCATTGACTCCACACAATGCGGAATACAAAGTCTATTATGGCAGTATTGAATTAGGTAAAGCACGCTATCAATTACCAGCAAGTAGTGACGGCTATTATGAATATCGTTTTGATAGTGATGTCAGTTTGTTAATGCTCTCCGATGTACGCAATATTAAAAGTGAATTTCAGTTAGTAGAGGGAAAAATAAAACCAATTCGCTATATGAGTGAACGCTCGGGTACTGGCAGCGACTACAGTGAGCAAACTGCATTTGCAGCGTCACAAGGTGTCATTCATACAATATATAAAGAAGAGAGAGAAAAACTTGAATACGCAGAAAATGTGCTTGATCCATTAACCTCACAACTGCAATTTAGAATGGATATGTACTCAAACCCTAAAACATTACATTACGATATGGTCAAAGAAAAAGAGTTTGATGACTACGAATTTAAAATTGTGGGTAAAGAACAAGTCATTATTGATAGTGGTACATATCAAACGGTCAAAATTGAAGTGGTTCGTAACAGTAAAAAGCGACAAACGTTTTTTTGGATGGCACCTGATTTAAATTATTTACCTGTTCGATTAAGCCATTTTTCTAAAGGCAGTAAACAACTGGATATCCAATTAGACAATTACCATTTTTTTGAATCACAAAAAATGGAAGCCCCAACAGTACATTCTAAGGAATAAGGATATGCTGACTTAAGAGATAATTGCTTTTCGTCAGTAATATTCACTGTAGCAACTATCTCTTAAAAGCTATTTCTTAAAACAGCCTCTTAGAAACAATTCTTGTTAAACAATCTCTGTTAAATCATTCGCCATATATAGCAGACTATTTTTGGTTCAGTATAAAACCATAATATTGTTAACAGACTTGTAGTTCACCTTGTCTAAACAACTTCCATTCGCCTGGCGATAATATATGCCATTGCTCGTTATTGGTCAGTGGTCTTGTTGCAATAACAGTAACAACATCATTCGGTGTGGTTTCTTTATCAAAATCGATTACCACGTCTGTATCAATCAAAGTAGCTTTACCAAACGGTGCTCGACGAGTGATATAACATAAGTTGTTGCTGCAATAAGTCATCAAATCAACCCCATCACTTAAAATCATGTTAAATACACCTAAAGCACGGATCTCATCCGCAAGCCCAGAAATGAAACTAAAGACCTTTTTCATGTCTTCTGGTTGCTTATGGCCAAATTCAGCTAACACCTGTTCCATAATCCAACAAAAAGCTAATTCACTGTCGGTATCCCCAACAGGCTGAAAACGTTCAACAACAAACTTATCTTGATAGTCTGAAAGCTGACCATTATGAGCATAAGTCCAATACTTCCCCCATAATTCACGTGTAAAAGGATGGGTATTTTCTAAAGAAACACATCCACGATTTGCTTGACGAATATGGCTTACAACTATTTCACTTTTAATAGGGTATGATTTAATTAACTTCGCAATATGCGACTCACTACTTGGGCAAGCATCTTTAAAAGTTCGACTGCCCTTACCTTCATAAAAAGTAATTCCCCAGCCATCAACATGTGGGCCAGTCACCCCACCCCTTTCAGCTAAACCTGTGAAACTAAACACAATATCAGTTGGAACATTAGCGCTCATCGCTAGTAATTCACACATGAAACACGCCTTAAAAATGTTTTAAAAGTCAAAAAATTACCTAATGACTATTGTACCTAGTGAAAAACTTTTTGTGGATATTTATTGCTTAAAATATTTTAAACAATTGTTTGAAAAAACTTGTAATCGTGGTCAGTAAGGTTTAATTTTATGTGATACAGGTCTGACCACGTTCAGTTCTGTGAATAGGATCATTAATTTGTAAGTGCTCAATTTTTTGAGGGCTTTAAGGAGAAAGACTTTGACTACCCTTACCTGGATCATCGCCATGATCGCAGTTCTTGGCGCCGCAACTTATATGCGGGTGTCGTTATTAACGGCAACAATCGCTGCAGCTGCTGTCATGTTCATTGGCAGCGTATTAGATATTGTTGGTGGTGTAACATGGATAGTATTTTTAGCCCTCGCATTACCACTGAATATAAAATCTTTTCGTCAAAACTTTATCTCTCGTCCACTACTTAAAGTTTATCAAGGCATCATGCCTGAAATGTCTTCTACTGAAAAAGAAGCCATCGAAGCGGGAACAACTTGGTGGGAAGCTGATCTGTTTGCGGGTAACCCAAACTGGAACAAGCTTCATAACTACCCTAAAGGACGGTTAACCGCAGAAGAGCAAGCCTTCCTCAATGGACCAGTTGAGACCGTTTGTAAAATGGTTAATCAACATCAAGTTTCACACGAACTTGCTGATTTACCACAAGATGTATGGCAATACCTTAAAGATGAAGGCTTCTTTGCCATGATCATTAAGAAAAAATACGGTGGTCTTGAGTTTTCTGCGTACGCACAATCACGTGTATTACAAAAATTAGCCGGTCTGAGCAGTGAACTTGCGTCAACTGTCGGCGTGCCAAATTCATTAGGTCCTGGTGAGCTATTACAGCACTATGGTACCCCTGAACAACAAGATCATTACTTACCTCGTCTCGCTAAAGGACTGGAAGTTCCTTGTTTTGCATTAACAAGCCCTGAAGCTGGTAGTGATGCGGGTGCAATTCCTGATTTTGGTATTGTATGTAAAGGTGAGTTTGAAGGCGAAGAAGTGTTAGGTATGAAGCTTACATGGAACAAACGCTACATCACCCTAGCTCCTGTTGCCACTGTTCTGGGTTTAGCATTTAAACTTCGAGATCCAGATGGACTATTAGGTGATACTGAAGATCTAGGTATTACCTGTGCGTTAATTCCGACAGATATTCCAGGCGTTGAAACGGGTCGTCGTCACTTCCCACTAAACTGTATGTTCCAAAATGGACCAACACGCGGTAATGAAGTATTTGTACCACTTAGTTTTATTATTGGTGGCCCAGAAATGGCCGGCCAAGGCTGGCGCATGCTAGTTGAGTGTTTATCTGTAGGTCGTGGTATTACCCTACCATCTAATTCTGCAGGTGGTGTTAAAACTGCTGCGTTAGCAACTGGTGCATATGCACGTATTCGTCGTCAGTTTAAATTACCGATTGGTAAGCTTGAAGGTATTGAAGAGCCAATGGCACGCATTGGTGGTAACGCTTATCTGATGGATGCTGTGAGTTCGTTAACGACTGTTGGTATTGGTTTAGGTGAGAAACCTTCGGTTATTTCAGCCATTGTTAAATACCATTTAACCGACAGAATGCAAAAGTGCGTTATTGACGCTATGGATATTCATGGTGGTAAAGGTGTTTGTCTCGGCCCCAATAACTATTTAGGCCGTGGTTACCAAGCTGCACCAATTGCCATTACCGTTGAAGGTGCAAATATTTTAACCCGCTCAATGATCATTTATGGTCAAGGTGCAATCCGTTGTCATCCATATGTATTAGCTGAAATGGAATCTTCTTTTGATACCACTTCAGGAAAAGGATTAAGTAACTTTGATAATGCCATTTTCGGTCATATTGGGTTTGCTATGTCTAACTTTGTTAGAAGCTTTTGGATGGGGTTAACGTCAAGTCGACTATCTAAATCACCTTATAGCGATAAAACAAAACGTTATTATCAACATATGAACCGCTTTAGTGCCAACCTAGCTTTGCTATCTGATTTAGCGATGGCAACCTTGGGCGGCAACCTAAAACGTAAAGAACGTATTTCTGCTCGATTAGGTGATTTGTTAAGTGAACTATATCTCGCATCTGCAACTTTAAAACGTTATGAAGACGAAGGACGTTTAACTGAAGACTTACCTTTAGTTCAATGGGCTGTAGAAGATTCACTGTATAAACTACAAAGCTCACTTGATGATTTATTAGATAATTTCCCTATGGGTCTTGGCATTGCACTTCGTGCTGTTATCTTCCCATTCGGTCGCCCATTAAAACGTCCTAGCGATGTGCTTGATCATAAGGTTTCTAAGATCATGCAAACGCCATGTGCGAGTCGTGACCGTTTAGGTCAAGGCCAATTCTGGACTCCTTCAGAGCACAACGTTGTGGGCATTCAAGAACAAACCTTACTTGATATTCTGGCTTCTGAGCCAGTGTATGACAAGGTATGTAAAGCAGCTGGCAAACGTCTACCATTTATGTGGTTAGACAAGGTTGCCGCAGAAGGTAAAGCACTAGGCGTGTTAAGCGATGCTGAAGTAGCCTTACTCGAAAGAGCTGAAGTTGGGCGTTTGAAAACCATCAATGTGGATGATTTCGACCCAGAAGAACTTGAAGCAAAAACTGCTGCCGTAGCTAATCAAATACAAGCAGCGTAATGCTAGTTAATTTGTTTTAGTCTATTAAAGCCAAAGGGAAAGCATCTGCTTTCCCTTTTTTATACCTAAAAATGCCCCTCTAACGTGCATAGAGTCATTCATTCTGCACCCGAATGCAGTGTATTCAATCGTCGTATTCATTATTTTTAGCCCTGATAAAATATGGTCTTAACATTAAGCTTCCTGCCCAAAGACGCAGCACTTTCACAGCACCTGTTAAATTAACTCTATTACAAATAAACAAATTTCCCTTGTCGTCAGCCAATTAGCACTAGCTTAATTGTCATTTGTTATAACTGCGCCAATGAGTTAGCTTAGATTATAAACAGATCACTTACTCTCAAGGAAGAACTATGAAAATTGTATCCAAACTTGCTGCTATTGCGCTATTGACCTCAACTAGCGTGAGCGCTGACCCTATCATCGTCAATCAAGATAACTTCCCTCAGGCTTACACCAACCTTAGGTTTGCTGCGATAATTGAAAAAGCGGGTGGCTTAAACACGTTCTTAAAGATGCCAGTTCCAAGTAGTGATCCGACACAGCAATTCGTTGTCAGAATGAACAGAGATACGGCTTATTCAACTTCTGTTTTCGATTTATCTAGCAGGAAGGTTTATATCACCATCCCGAAAACGGATAAATATGTCACCATACAAATCGTCGATGAAAACCATGAAACACAACGAATGATATATGGGCCTGGCAGACACTTAATAACCGCTAAGACAGATCATGCATTCGTCATAGTCCGTACTCTTGATAGTGAATTACGTGACAATATTGTGGTAGAGGCGCCGAAACCAAAGCCATTCAAAACAAAAAACTGGGATAAACCATCTTTCCAAAAAACTGAAAAAGAAGGGAATGCTGATTTCAGTGATGGTTATTACCAAGCTGGTGCTTTTAGTAATGTTGAAAGCGGTCAAACTCCATACATGAACTATGTTGGAGTTGCAGGTGGCTGGGGCGGCGCAATGGTCATGGATAACATTTATCAAACCAGCCCCTATTTTGACGCTAATGGATGTTATGAAACTACATTCGTCAATCCAGAAGCAAAATACTTTTGGTCAGCGACTGTTTATAACGGTGACGGATATATGTTTAATGACGTAGCCAATATATCAAGTGAAATGAACCCAAAGCAAAATAAAGATGGAACTTACACCTTGCGTTTTGGTTGTAAAGGCCAGCCAAATAATATTCCAGTATTAGAAGGAAATACCACTGGTAAATTCAATGTCTTGATGCGCCATTATGGCCCAAGTGACATGGTGAGCAATGGTGAGTATGGCTACAACATGACTCAATTTATTAGAAAGGCAGATTAATGTTAATTACCTAATCAAAAGATTAATTATTACGAACTGAATTAAGCAAAGAAAATTACTTCAATCGCTTTGCCCAATTGCCATTATGCTGCGCCTCACAACGTGTTTCGCTATCAAACACAATTTGTTTGGTTTGCAGCTTAATGCCCTGCTGATGTAATTGATGGATAATCAAATTCTGGATATAAACATCTTCCTTGTTTAACAATAAATCCGTCAGTTGAGCATCATTTTCAAAAATACAGACGACTTTTAATGATGTCGGAAATGCATTGAAGTTAACCGTATGAGTTAGCCATTCAAAACCTGGATATTGCTCAAGTAACCTATCGCAAACTTCTGTCAGTGTTTGAATAATTTGTTTTTCTATTTTCTTATCTGTTTTTTTCATATCATCACTTCTCCGTTACCAACCTTTCCGACAATCATCGAGTAACTTTCCTTTTAGCTTTATGAATTAGCAAAAAAAAAGCCAGTTTTAAATAACTGGCTTTTACCGAATAAACCGACAGCTAAATGGCTAATTAATTTTTTAATTCTTCATCTAACAGTTTAGCGATAGCTTCAGGTGAGCTACTGTTTCGAGCAAAAATACTATAAGCAACAGGTATCACCAATAAGGTGAAGAAAGTGGCTAATAAAATGCCTGAAAGCACAACAACACCAATCACAAAACGAGTTTCAGCTCCTGCACCACTTGATAACACCAAAGGAATTGCGCCTGCAGCTGTGGTAATACCCGTCATTAAAATAGGTCTTAGACGCTGGGCCGAGGCTTGAACTATCGCTTCATCAAAAGCAATCCCTTTATCTCGCAATTGGTTAGCAAACTCAACAATCAAAATACCATTTTTAGCTGCCAGTCCCACCAGCATAATAATACCAATCTGACTGTAGATATTGATGCTTTGACCTGTAAACCATAAACCGATTAACGCCCCTAAGGTAGCTAATGGCACAGTTAACATAATCACCATTGGATGCACATAGCTTTCAAATTGCGCCGCTAATACAAGGAACACAATACCGAGTGCTAAAACAAATACAAAGTACATAGAATTACCAGAACTTTGATAATCTAACGATTGTCCTTTGTAGCTGATGACAGCTTCAGCTGGAAGATAAGTATGGGCAATATCGTTTAAGTAATCTAACGCTTCGCCTAAGCTGTAACCATCCGCTAAATTCGCTTCAATGGTGATTGCTCGCATTCGGTTATATCGATTTAACGAACTTGCATCAGCATATTCTTCGACCTTAACTAGGTTAGATAACGGCACTAACTCACTGGTTCTATCCGAGCGAACATAGATATTTTCAAGATCAGAGGCTGTATTTTGATTGTCGCGATTACCTTCAATAATGACATCATACTCTTCACCGTCACGCATAAAGGTTGTCACCAAACGTGACCCTAGCATTGACTCTAAAGTACGACCAATATGTGAAATAGACACGCCTAAATCTGCAGCACGATCTTTATCTATCGCCACTCTTAACTGCGGTTTGGTTTCTTTATAATCATGGTCAAGTCCAACGAGCATCTGATTTTCAGAGGCTTTTTCTAATAACATATCTCGCCAAAGCGCAAGCTCTTCGTAACTTGGGCCACCTAATACAAATTGCACAGGTTTACCGACACCACGCCCAAACGCTTGTCTCATGATCGGGAATGCTCTCACCCCAGCTAAATCAGAAATTCGACTACGGATATCGACAATAATTTCATTCGCAGGTCGCCTAACAGACCAATCTTCTAAAACAATAATCGCCATGCCATTAGAAAAGTCAGCCGCGGTTCCAAAGCCCCTTGGTGCACGAATTAACAGACGCTTAATATCACCAGACTCAACTAAAGGCATCAACCTACCTTCAATTTCATCCATGTACTTTTCAATATACTCAAAGCTTGCACCTTGAGGGCCGTTAACGACTAGGAACATTGAGCCCCTATCTTCACTTGGTGCAAATTCTTGTGGAATTTTATTAAGCAAATAACCACTGACAGCAAAGGCAACGACCACAATCAGACCAATTAAATACGGCTGCTTAATCGCGGAGTTAAGGTTTGACTGATAAATTGATGACAGATAATCCATTAAGGCATCAACTTTTTTAACTAACCATGAGCTCTCACCAGCAGGCTTTAATAATTTAGAGCACATCATTGGGCTTAAGGTTAATGCCACTAAACTCGAAAATATGACCGCTGCGCTCATCGTCACAGCAAACTCTTTAAATAGTTTGCCTAAATCACCGTCCAAAAAGCTTATTGGCATAAATACAGCAATCAAAACAAGTGTTGTAGCGACAACAGCAAACGCAACTTCTCGACCACCAAGGTAAGCCGCCTTCAACGGTGAGTCGCCAAGTTCAATACGGCGGTGAATGTTTTCAAGCATCACGATGGCATCATCAACCACCATACCAATCGCAAGGATCATCGCTAACAGCGTTAACAGATTAATTGTGTAGCCAAGACTGTAAAGAACAATAAATGTTCCCATGAGCGATACAGGCACGGTTAGCGCTGGGATTAACATAGCCCGCACGCTACCCAAGAACAGATAGATCACGATAATGACTAAGATCATAGCAATAAAGAGTGTCTGATAAACCTCTTTAATTGAAGCTTCGATAAACACTGAGCTATCGTATGAGCGTTTAATTTCCATTCCAGCAGGTAGAGTTGGATTAATCACATCCACTAGTGCATTAGCCGCACGCGCCACTTCTAACGTGTTAGATGTTGACTGTTTAGATACACCGAGTCCAATCATTGATTCAGTGTTACCACGGAACATAATACGCTCTTCTTCAGAGCCGATCGCAACCTTGGCGACATCACCCAGCTTAACTAAGTAACCATCGTCACCTTGGGTAATCACTAAATTGGCAAAGTCCTGTTCGGTTCTAAAACTTCTATCAACTCGCACTGTAAAGTGACGCTCTTTTGATTCAATAGAACCAGCAGGCAATTCAACGTTTTCTGAGCGAAGCGCTGATTCAACATCCGCTACCGTCAAGTTTCGAGATGCCAATGCTTGGCGATCAATCCAAATTCGCATGGCATACACTTTACCGCCACCTAAACGAATATTGGCGACACCGTCTACGACAGAAAAGCGATCAACTAAATATCGACGTGCGTAATCGGTGAGCTGCAACGTTGTCATTTGATCAGAGACAAGGTTTAGCCACATGATCACTTCATCACCACCGTTAGCTTTTTCAACCTCTGGCGGATCGGCTTCTTCAGGTAAATTGTCTAACAATCCAGAGATTCGATCTCGTACATCGTTAGCTGCAGCTTCAATATCTCGCCCAACATCGAACTCTAACGTCACTGAAGAGCGACCGTCACGGCTTGTTGAGCTAACATGCTTAATCCCTTCAACCCCACTAATCCTATCTTCAATAAGTTGGGTAATACGACTCTCAACTACCGTGGCACTCGCACCACGATAACGGGTATCAATAGACACAACTGGCGGGTCAATATTGGGATATTCTCGTAAGGGTAGCTTTTCAAAAGACACTAAACCCAAAATGATAATCAAAATACTAATTACAGAGGCTAATACCGGTCTTTTTACTGAAATATCAGTTAATATCATGCGGCGTTCTCCGCTCCGGCGACCTTAGCAAAGTTAAATGCTTCAGCTGCTTCTGTTTTTACCTCATCGCCAGGTCTCACCTTTAATAGGCCGCGAATAATCACAGGCTCATCAATCACAAGTCCATCAATGATTTCTACCCAGCCACGATTTCTAATACCTAAAGAAACTTGTTTACTTTCAACAATATTTTCATCATTCACTATGTATACATAGTGCTTTGACTGAATGGGAATAATGGCTGACTCAGGTAATAGCAAGGTTTCACGGTTTTGCTTGATTAGTTTCACCTTCATCAACATACCCGGTAACAAAGCAGAATCTGCGTTATCTATAATCGCACGAACAATAACAGCGCGGGTTGATGGATTAACTCGGCTATCTATCGATGTGACTTCGCCCTTAAAAATACGATCAGGAAACGCAATCGCTTTTGCTTCAACACTCTTGCCTAACTGTAATTCTTGAATAAATCGCTCTGGTACAGAAAAGTCGAGTTTAATTTTACTGACATCATCTAACGTGGTTATTTGTGTGCCGGGAGAAACTAAACTACCTACGCTCACTTGCTTTAAACCAAGGCGCCCAGAAAATGGGGCATGAATGGCTCTGTCTTCTAGTGCCGCTTTAGCTTGTTCAAGTTCCGCTCTGGTGGTGTCAATTAATGTTTGAAGTCTGTCTCTTTCAAGCTCAGCAACCGTTTTACTGGTTACTAGGCTTCTAATACGGTCAAGTTCACGAAGGTTATCAGTAACTTTGACTTCAGCAGCTCTTACTTTTGCAACTTGCTCACGATTTCTTAGTTGTACTAATAAATCACCTTTAGAAACAATATCACCATCATTAAAATTAATGCTCGCGACCTGCTCAGTGACTTTCGGGGTAATGGTTATCGACTCAAACGCTTTGTTTGTTCCAATCGCTTCAACTTCGTCACGGACAGGAAGCATGGCAACTTTAGCCACAACGACATTAGGGATAGGTTTGACACGTTGATTAGATTTTTCAGGAGCCAAGGTTGATTGATAACCAAACCAAGCCAGAGCTAATGCTACGAGTAATATAATTGTTTTTTTCATCGTTATTCCGTTCATCCCTCTATCGAAAGAGGTTTGATGTTAGCGAGTATCAGTTTTGTGGCAAACGTTAGTTTACCTAGCGGTAACTCGGTATCAAGGCGTTTTACCTTTACTTACAAATTACACATTTAATTAACATTTAACTTCAGTACGAAATAACCTGAATCTAAGTTCACTTTTGGTGGATTATCCTAACCTGTCATGTAAACCTAGCGTTTTCGCCAACTCAATTGGCATTTCTAGCATAAAAAAAAAGAGACACATAAATGTGTCTCTTTGTAAGTATGTATGTCAGTGAAGCAAAACAAACAATAATGGGTGATTATCTCACCTTACGGTCAGCTTCCATGGCATCGCTAAGTACTCGGTATACTTCAGTGATGACTTCATTTGATAATGGATCACCTACGGCATTTTTAGCAAAAATCTTCGTTTGCTGTTTATCTTCTGTAGGCTCTAGCTCAACACGGTAATTACCGCGCTCTAAAGGTAACTTTTCATCACCCCATAATGAGCTCCAGAATCCTCCGCTTTCTTCAAGCACGATATAAAATAAGCCTTCAGCATTATTCATATCGACTATATCAAAACCAAGCTCTGGTAAAACTATTCGTAGACGGTCCCAAGTTTTACTGTAATCCGCTTCAGCAATCCAATAAGCACCTTTATCTTCAGTTTCTGCCACTAAATCTAAAGTAATACCTAGACTCTGCTCGATACGGTCAGCTTTAATTTGCTTATCACGAGTAATACTCATGTAAGCAATAGAGTTATTCAGCATATCTATTGTGTAGCGACGTTTATCTTCACCACTTAAGAATACTTCTTGGTCTTCACCGTCGTAAGATTCTTCATGTTCGATAAGATCAATGCTCATACTACCTGAACGGCCATGAGGACTAACATCTACATCGTAACGGTAGCGTTGGCGTAATAAGTAAACTTTATCTTCACCAAACCAACTTGAATCAATCACCTCACGGTTTTCAATCCAGCCTGTTTCTATAACGCCTTCTTCGTAATCTTCTTTTTCAATTGGCACTTCGTACTTATTTAAGAAGCCTTTTAAGTTTTCAAACACTTCTTGTTTTAAGTCTTTAGTTGTTGCGATAGATTCAACGATAACTTTAATATTATCGCTGCCCTCTTCCACACGTGTGCCTTCAGACATCGGCAATACAAGTAATGGAGGACGAATATCTAAACGCTTACCAACCAGTTCTTTATTAACTTCACTACCTGGCTCAGGAATATCATACTCTTTACCATAAGTTGGTGTTTTAAGCCCTTCAGGTATGATTAATAACGGCGCAGCTTTGGCATTAACAAAGTCATCATTGCCATTTGCAATACGTCGATCTGTCGGAGTGCTACATGCAGATAGTGCTGCTATAACGAGAATTGGGGTGACTTGCTTCAACATTTATTGGTTTACCTCTATCTGGGCTTGCTTCATCGCTTCTAACAACAGACCATGAAACTGCTCAGAAAGTTCAGTTAAAGGTAAACGAATATGTCCATGGCTAATTAAACCCATTTGATGAGCGGCCCATTTCACAGGAATTGGGTTTGCTTCACAGAACAAGTGTTCATATAAACCTTTCATTGGCTGGTTTATACTTTCTGATAACGCTAAATCGCCAGCCAGAGCAGCTTCGCACATAGCCTTAAAGGATTTTGGAACGATATTGTTGGCAACGGAAATGACCCCATCACCACCAAGTAATAAGAAATCTCTAGCCGTAGCATCATCGCCACTGTAAAGCTTAAAATCATTACCACATAATTCACGCAATTTAGCGACACGGGTTAAATCGCCAGTGGCTTCTTTAACACCGATAATATTAGGTACTGAGACTAATTCAGCGACGGTTTCAGGTAACATATCAACAGAAGTTCTGCCAGGTACATTATATAAAATCTGAGGAATATCTGTGCAAGCTGCAACGGCTTTATAATGTGCAATAAGCCCTTTTGGCGTTGGCTTATTGTAATATGGGGTCACGCCTAACATGCCTACGATGCCTGAATCGGCTATAGATTGAGTCAGCTCAATAGCTTCGGCAGTGGCATTGGCGCCATTTCCGCCAATAACAGGAATGCGTCCTGCAGCAAACTTAACCGTTTGCGCTACAACTTGTGCATGTTCTTTCATCGGTAAAGTCGCAGACTCACCTGTTGTCCCAACGGCGACAATCGCATCTGTGCCTTGGTCAATATGAAACTCTACCAGCCTTTCAAGACTCGCGTAATCTACTGTGCCATCACTATTCATTGGTGTGATTAAGGCAACGATGCTTCCGTTTATCATCTAAATTCCCCAAGGTTTCAGGATTCGCTATGTTACTTATGCCTACTACTAATGACAAGCATTAACGGGGCTCTTAAATGCATTTATCTAAAACGTTTCACTATTCGCCAAAAATAGGCGAATAATTTGCGTAAATATCAACGTTGTTTACAGAAGAAATAAACTTTATTTCCTTATAAATCAACAGTTATTAAAATATATTCACTAAACTAGTCATAATTCAAACAGATTAAAGGCAAATACACACATACTTATGTGGTTTTCTTTTAGTTATGGTAGCATTACAACCCGCAAAAAACTTTGCGTTAGCTCGCTAGTTTACGCTCTATGATATCGAAAAAGTGAGGAAAATCCATGACCAACTATCTGGTCGTTACTGCTATGGGTGCTGATCGCCCAGGTTTAGTCAGTCGTCTATCACGTTTAGCCAGTGAATGTGAATGTGACATCGTTGATAGCCGCATGGCTTTATTCGGAAACGAATTCACCTTAATCATGATGATTTCTGGCTCGTGGGCTGCCATCACTAAGATAGAAACTCTATTACCTGGTTTAAGTGTTGAGCTTGAATTATTGATGGTAATGAAGCGTACCTCTAAGCACACCCCTAAGAATTTCATTTCACGAATTGAAGTTAGTGTAAATGGGCAAGATCAGCGCGGTACCATGAAGCGTATTACCGAGTTTCTTGCCGACCGCTCACTGGATTTAGCCGCAGTTCGTTCTCACGCTGATGACGATAATCTCACTCAGACAATTTTATTCACCATCAATGTGCCTGAAAAAGTTGATCTGGTTAAGCTTGAAAACAGTATCCATGAACTCGCAGCAGAACTTTCGTTAGATTGTTCAATCAATCACATGCAAGCAAGTGAAAAATAAGTAATCAAAATAAGGACTATTAATGAATACCCTAACCGTTGGTGATTCAGCACCGCAATTTAGCTTACAAAATCAGTTTGATGAAACCGTATCGTTAAGTGATGCATTAAAAAATGGGCCAGTATTAGTTTATTTTTACCCAAAAGCATCAACACCAGGTTGCACAGTACAGGCACAAGGCTTACGTGACAGTAAAGCTGAGTTAGCTAATCACAATGTTACGGTTTTCGGTTTAAGTCCAGATCCCGTGGCCAAACTGCTTAAATTTAATGATAAGCAAGAATTAAACTTCTCATTACTTAGCGATGAAGACCACGCTGTTGCCGATGCATTTGGCGTATGGGGTGAAAAGAAATTTATGGGTAAAATTTACGACGGTATCCATCGTTTAAGCTTTTTGATTGGCCAAGATGGCAAAGTTGCCCATGTATTCGATAAGTTCAAAACTAAAAATC
Source organism: Shewanella japonica (assembly GCF_002075795.1). Lineage (NCBI taxonomy): Bacteria > Pseudomonadati > Pseudomonadota > Gammaproteobacteria > Alteromonadales > Shewanellaceae > Shewanella > Shewanella japonica. The sequence continues at coordinate 2,189,845 of NZ_CP020472.1, read as the reverse complement.
ACCATGAAGTGGTCCTTTCGGTATTAGCTGAGCAATAACACTAAGATATCGAGTGAAAACCTCAATAAAAAAGCTTCGTTTCGACGAAGCTTTTTTTGTTGGTAATAATGACGTTTAATCTACAAAACTATTGCTTTGTTTCGTCCTTTTCATTAATTGCATTATTCACTGTAGTGTCAGCTTCTGCATCACCTTCTGAATCAACTGCAGTTAACGTTTGCTCAGTTGGTGCTTCTTCATTGTTTAGCACTGCTGTTTGCTCTTGTGAGTCAAGGGTCTTTTGAGCAGCTTTATTGGCTTGTTCTTCTGCTTCAGCTAAATTACGTTGAATAATCGCTTGCTCTTGCGCTTCTTGTGGTAACAGGCTAATTAACTCAATTCCAACGGGTAAGTCAGTGTCTTCACCTGTGACAATTTTAACTTTTTGCTCTTTGGTTAAATATATCAGTGGCATTGCGGTTTCACCGTAACGCTCCCTAAAATGAGTCAAGGTGAAGTTTTCGGTAATGTTGGTCACTTTAATTACTGCGCCTTTTGACATATAGCTCGCAATGCGGGCATATGATACAGACTCACCAAATAAACATAATCGTTTTAAATATGATTCTGACAATTGGTGTCTTGCGCTACCACCTTCGGCGTTATTTAGGCCGTATACTTTTTTAACGCCAAATAAATCCTGAAAATGAAAGCTTACTAATGGGTTTAATTGTCGATAAGGCGATAAAATTAGTACTCTGCCGATACCACTTAAATCCATGAAGTTTTCAGCATGTTCTGATGCAGGGTTACCAAAGTACACCGGAATATTTGCCATTCTTGCTTGGCGAATGTTGTCCCAGTTATTATCAGCCAATACCACTTTAACATTTTTATCAGTCAGAACTTTTGCTAGTTCTCGAGAGAACTTAGACGCGCCAAATAATAGCAATCCCTGAGATGAGTCAGCCTTAACCCCCAAAAACTTAGCCCAAGGGCTCGCAGTAAGACTTTGAATAACCACAGTGCCTATAATGATCAAGAACACTAACGGTACGATTGAACTTGCTCCGTTAACGCCAATGGCTTCCAATTTAATGGCAAAGAGTGATGATATGGCTGCAGCCACAATACCTCTTGGAGCTACCCAACTTAAAAACCATTTATCAGCCCGAGATAAACTTGTCCCAATTCCTGAAATCCAAATACTCAGCGGGCGGGCAATAAATAAAACAACCAGTAATACACCGACGCCTCCCCATCCTAGATCCAACATCGCTGTCGAATTTAATCGCGCGGCGAGTAAAATAAACAGTGCCGAAATCAACAGTACAGTAAGCGTTTCTTTAAACTCTAAAATATCGGCAATGTCGACGCCACGCATATTGGCAAGCCATATCCCCATGACCGTCACCGTCAATAACCCCGATTCTTCTTGAAGCAAGTTCGATCCAACAAACATACCCAGCATGAGGGTTAATACTGCGGTATTTTTTAGATAATGGGGAAATACATTGGTTCTTAGCGCAATACCGATGAGGTAGCCTGCAATGGCGCCCATGCCAAAACCAAGTAAAAGTGTCATTCCTAAAGCTGACAAAACATGCGTCGTAGGATCTGCTGCAGCGGCGACTGCAATATACTCATAAACCAGAACAGCGAGAATAGCCCCTATAGGATCAATAACGATACCTTCCCAGCGTAATATGCTGGCAAGGTTTGATTTAGGACGCACGGTGCGCAGCATGGGAACAATCACTGTTGGGCCCGTAACAACAACTAATGCGCCAAACAACATAGCCATAGGCCACTCAAAACCTAATAACCAATGTGCTGCTGGTGCAATACAAGCCCATGTAATAAAAGCGCCAAAAGTCACTAAATTGGTCACCATTCTGCCGTGATCTTTTATTTCTTTAAAATTGAGCGTCAGTGCGCCTTCAAATAAAATGACCGCCACACCTAACGAAATGATAGGGAAAAGTAAATCACCAAAAATGGCATCTGGATTTAATATATCTAGACCTGGGCCAAGTAATAACCCACAAAGAAGTAGCGGTAAAATAGCGGGTAAACGAAACTTCCAACCTAACCATTGACACAATAGAGACAAGACGCCAATTAACGCAAGCATGCCTGTGATGTGTTCTACCATGTTATTTCCTTATAAAGACACTAAATACTTATGCCATCAAATGTTGACGCTAATACCTTTAATAAAATACTAAATGTGATTATAGAGCAAGCAGTAATTGACAGTTTGATAGCATTTTATCGAATTTGATTAACATTGAAGAGCTAGTATTAAAAGTGGCAATAAATATTGTATATTCAGTAGGTTAAATTAAAGACACAAAAAAGCCCTTGTCATATGACAAGGGCTAATCTGTTTGGCGGAGCGGACGGGACTCGAACCCGCGACCCCCGGCGTGACAGGCCGGTATTCTAACCAACTGAACTACCGCTCCTAAACTGTGTCACCTGTATAAACAGATAAACAAAATTTAAGTAACTTAACTGGCGGAGCGGACGGGACTCGAACCCGCGACCCCCGGCGTGACAGGCCGGTATTCTAACCAACTGAACTACCGCTCCACTTAAGTTGCGAAGAATAATAAAGTTGTCGTGAAAAACCGTCAACCATTTTTTTGAACTTTTTGTCTGTTTAGTTAAAAAATGCGCAGCAAAGGCTAAAAGATACACTTATTGATGATAAAACTAGCAAATCAAATAGCGTTAATATTTCAAGCGGGACAGGATTATAACGACAAGCAGGCCTAATGAACTAAAAAACTTACTGTTAAATTAGCTAAAAAATCAGTTTTAGTTTTAGTTTTAGTTTTAGTTTTAGTTTTAGTTTTAAGAGTATAGTAGAAACATAACGCACGAAAATACAAAGGGTAAAAAAGCCTGTGGACAAAACATCAATACAGACTCGGTGTTAAAGTGGTTATTGCTGAATTAGCTAGCCGCTTTGCAGCGGCTATCTGTAAAGTCGTTTACGACTCAAGTCATCCTGCTTATAAAGAGGATTTAAATCCAACCATCAAAATAACACTACTTTTCATCTGGCATTGTTAAATCAAGATCATCAAGAGACGGGACATCTTCCTTCTCGCCTCCCTCTTGCTCTAGTCGCAGCTTAGTCGCAGCTAATGCTTTATTAAGCGCTTGTTTTTTCCGCCAAATGATTAAGCCTAGAATACCAATGACTAATAAAGAGCCATTAACGACAAGGATCCAGAAGATAGCTTCTTCCTTAGCTGCAGCTTCTTCATTTGCAGCTTGTATCGCTGCTCGTCTAGCGAGCTCTTCAGCTGAAGGTGGCGGTGCTGGCGGTTCGATGAGATTAAAAAACTGCTCGGGTAAATCGAGCACTATTTCTCGTCCTTCGACTGTTGTAGATACCGCAGTGCCTTTAATTCGGTAACTACCAAAGTCAGTCACTTGAGGGATCGAAATCAATGTTTCAGTACTCGTCACTTCATTAAAGCTTAGCGGTAATTTAAGCCCTGCGGGACCAACAATATCAAAGTGAAAATGCGTTTGTTCCAGTTTTAATGCTTCTTCATTTACCACCGCTTGAATCTGCCAAATACCATTGAGCTTATCTTCTGGCTCAATAATTTCGACTTCAATTGGCTTTTCAGACAAATAGAACGGATAACTGACTTCTCGCTGAAAGATATTATTACGAGCTTCTACTGTTAAAGTATAATTACCCCAAGGCTGATTTAAATTCTTTTTACCAGTGAACACACCATCATCAGGTGCTTCATCTAATCCTTCGCCATTGTCTTTATAGGAACCGACAATGATTGTGCCCGTTGTAAAGTTGGCATCGGTGTTTTTATGATGGCTTGCAAATTTTGTGGTCCACTCCACCATAAAATCTAAGCCAGGTAATCTAACGGTTAACCCGTCACCTAATAATCGTGCAGTGACTTTTAGGCGTTCACCTTGATATAAAGGCTGCGGAATGGGTTCAACTTCGATTTCCAGTTCTGAAACTTTCTGAATACTTGAGCCTTCAGCAAGACTACCCAACAATTGCCAAGGGCCAGGCATAGGCTTGGTGATTTTAATCATATCGCCAGTTAAGCCATCAACCCACTTAACTGATTCAGGGTGACGGTCTGAATACCATTTTGAGCCGTCAGGTAAAATGACAATTACAGGCGCAGTGCCGTATTCTCGCTGTACTAACAAGGTTAACTCATCAACCATATGATCAATTCGAAAACGGTTTTTGAGTTCACTCGCTTGAGTGTATGGAACAGCAAAAGCCGATTGAGGAATCAAATTCCCAATCAGCAAAATGAACAATAAACAATACGGCTTTAATGCGGTCATCGGCTACGCTTCACCTCTCCAGAGGCACTTTCCTGACTTTTGAACTAAATCAAGACGTTGATCATGTGATACTAGTTCATCGGCCGTTGCAGAGATCACTTTAAGATTAAACTCATTTTGATCGATAAGCTGAATCCCACCCGCCTCTTGACCAGCTTTTTCATTGGACAAATTAAACTTAATTTGTCCACCCGTCATGATTAAATAAACATCTGCGAGGATTTCAGCATCGAGTAATGCACCGTGATAGGTTCTTCTTGAGTTATCAATGCCATAGCGCTTACATAAGGCATCCAAGTTGTTCTTTTGACCAGGATGCAAATGCTTAGCAACGGTTAATGAATCGAGAATGCCACAGATGTCGGCAGTTTTCGGTCCGTTAGGCTGCAAGTTAGCAAATTCATGATCCATAAAGCTGATATCGAAGGGAGCGTTGTGTGCAACAATTTCAGCTCCATCAATAAAGTCGATAAACTCTTGAGCAATTTGATGAAAACGCGGCTCTTTGGCAACCCTTTCGTCAGTGATGCCATGAACTTCAATTGCTTCAGGGTCAATTGCTTGACCTGGGTTGATGTATTGGTGATAAGTACGGCCCGTGAGTTTTCTATCTATGACTTCTACACAACCAATTTCAATAATGCGATGTCCAATATATACAGGGCCACCAGCTTGGTTCATACCTGTTGTTTCGGTATCTAAAATAACCTGACGGCTCGCGCTAGAAATAATATTCATAGGTAACTCATTAATAAATGTTTAGGTATAATTGCCAAAAATAAGGTCAAACGTATGGTAACAATTCAATGTCAGAACTAAAACTTATCAAAATCTATACTGACGGCTCATGTTTAGGAAACCCAGGTCCTGGCGGATACGGTATTGTAATGAAATATAAGCGCCAAACCAAAGAAATGTCTGACGGATTTAAGCTTACCACCAATAATAGAATGGAGCTGCTCGCGCCAATCATCGCATTAGAAGCCTTGTATGAGCCCTGCCAAGTCATATTAACCAGTGATAGCCAATATATGCGACAGGGTATCACGCAATGGATCCACGGTTGGAAAAAAAAGGGTTGGATTACCTCAACGAAGACCCCAGTAAAAAATGTCGATTTATGGAAACGTTTAGATAAGGTCAGCCAAATCCATCAAATGGATTGGCGTTGGGTTAAAGGTCATGCTGGCCATGCAGAAAACGAACGTTGTGATGATTTAGCTCGATGGGCTGCTGAAGCGAAGCCTGAGCAAGAAGATGTCAATTATAATGCAGACTAGCCATATTATTGGTTAGTCTGTTTAGAATGACCCGTTCGCCCCGCTGTTGATGCTTGGGCCCATTGCGGCGCTCGAGCTTTTTTCTTTTCTCGTATAGGTGTTAATGGCGAGTCCATTTTACGTGCAACGATTAAATAGACACTGCCGATTCCTGGTAGCCATCGCTCTAAGCGGTTTTGCCACCAACTACCTTGATTGATATCGCCTATTAAAGGGTGATAAATAAACCGTTCATCTTGAAGTATTTGATAACCGAGCAATCCTAACCAATCTTTGACTCGAGCAGGCATAAAAAATTGCCCAGACCAAGGAATTTGAGTTTGGTACTTAGGTAACAATTTACCCGCAAACGCCGTGCTTACCGGGTTTAGGCCACAAATGAAAATATAACCACCACAAATCATTACCCTATCGACTTCACGTAGTAGTCGATAAGGATCTTGTTCAAACTCAATTAAGAAACTCATTAAAACCGCATCCATTGAGCCACTTTGTAAAGGTAAGTGATGTGGATCAGCAATAATCGAAGCACCTTCTTCCTCATGAATAGAAAAATGGCGAGAGATATTACAATTTAAGCTGGAGATTTGATGACTTAAAGGACCTAATTTTAATAAATGGTAGCCGAATATTCTTGGCCACCAACTTGCTAAGCGCTGTTCTACAGCCAATTGTATTTCATCACCACAGGGTAATTGATGCCACTGTTGCGGTTTGTGATGAATCGACATAAACGCCCAGCCCCTTATAAAATACATATCGATAATTGAGTATAACGATTTATAACCCAAAGTCGTCAAGGGATAACAAAATATTTATTGTTTTGAGATCAATAAGTAAAATTAATGACATTCTTTATTCTAGTGGCAATAACGTCGCCTTTACTTCTTGTTAAATGACAGTCTTTAATCAAAGTCAAAATATAGAGTGCACTGTTTATTGAGAGAATGTATTAATCCAACAAGGCTCATCATACTGTTGATCAACATTTGGCGAGCTTCCAATAATCCGTTACTCTGTATCGACATATTTTACTAAGGTTAAATCATGCTTTCTGTTAACGCTACTCCCGCATTTAATGATAACTATATCTGGTTAATTCATCAGCAAGGAACCAATAAAGCTTACGTTGTCGATCCTGGATGTAGTCAAAGTGTGTTAGACCATATCAATGACACAGACCTTGAATTAGTCGGTATTCTAATCACACATCACCATGCAGATCATACTGGCGGTATCGCAGGTTTACAGCAAGCATACAACCAACAACTGAGCGTATATGGTCCTCAAAAAGAAAACATCGCAGGATTAACTCATCCTATTGAATGCGAACAAGCCCTAACGTTACCTTTTATCAATTCGTCAGTGCAGGTACTTATGGTACCAGGACATACACTCGGCCATATCGCCTATTGCATTGATGATGCTCTATTTTGCGGAGATACCTTATTTAGTGGCGGCTGTGGTCGATTATTTGAAGGAACGCCTGAGCAAATGGCAGCATCATTGGCAAAATTGACCAAACTAAATGGCAACACAAAAGTGTACTGTGCACATGAATACACCCAAGCTAACATCACTTTTGCGGTCGCGGTAGAGCCTAATAACACAGCTTTACTGCAATACGAGCAAAAAGTTGCAGCAGCAAGACAGCACAAAATTTCAACAATCCCGTCTACCATTGCAACAGAATTAGCAATTAATCCATTTTTACGAAGTAGTAGTTCAGAAATTAAACAATCTATTTCAAAGCAGTTTAATCAACAAAATTTGACTGAACTACAAACATTTACTCTTCTCAGAGAATGGAAGAATCACTTTTAGTTTAGGGTTGATATCCCACGCAGGTTAACTTAACAAAGACAATTAGCGCATTTTGCTCTACAATGCCGCTTCAATTTTGACCAATACTTTAGGCTGACGTACTAAACATGTCAGTTTTGCAAGACTTAGGAATTTCGTTTTTGATGCATAAATCTTTATATTTTATCGTTGGTGGTGTGGCCTTTTTAAGTGGCTGTCAAACACTAACAACACCTAAGCCGGCTAAAGAGCCTATTACCATTCAAAAGCCAGTAGAGCCTGAAGAAACGGTCGTTAAAGTTGAAAAGCCCGTCGAGATCACAGATGTATGGCAACGCATTAGCCTACAGATGAAAATGCCGATTGATGACCAAAAGCTCGTCAATCAATATCGTGACTGGTATTTGGCGAACCCAAGGCATTTGGAAATCGTTTCACAGCGGGCTGAGCCATACTTACATTACATTGTAGAAGAGCTTGAAAAGCGTGACATGCCAATTGAAATTGCGCTATTGCCCATCGTTGAAAGTTCATTTGACCCATCTGCTTATTCAGCAAGTGCAGCTTCGGGGCTTTGGCAGCTCACGACCCCAATATCGAATCATTTTGGGGTAAAAAGTGATTGGTGGTACGACGGACGCAGAGATGTACCCGCGGCGACGACTGCTGCGTTAGATTTTCTAGAATATCTTTACGACAGAACTGGCGAAAACTGGTTGTATGCCATAGCAGCGTATAACACTGGTGAAGGCAGAGTAAATAATGCCGTTCGCAGAAATAAAGCCGCAGGTAAAAGCACTGAATTTTGGGCATTATCATTACCTCGAGAAACCCGACGTTACGTCCCGCAGCTCATCGCTTTATCCGATGTCATCAAAAATGCCGATAAATACGGCATTACCTTAACACCTATCGCTAATGAGCCTCATATCGCCGTTGTCGATACCCAAAGCCAAATTGATTTAAAACTGGCTGCTGATTTAGCGGACATGAACATAAACCAACTTAAAGCACTTAACCCAGGTCTTGATCGCTGGGCCACGTCACCCGAAGGCCCGCACACTCTAGTGCTGCCTTATGACAAAAGAGATGTATTTGAGCAAAAACTGGCGCAACTTGACCCAAAAGACAAGCTCAATTGGCATCGTTATAAGATTCAATCAGGTGATACTGTGAGTCATATCGCCAAACGCTTCGATACGTCAGCATCATTTATTCGCTCAAGTAACAATCTTAAAAACAACAATATTCGAGCTGGCAGATATTTAATTATCCCAGTGCCACCTGAAGGCGCTGACTTAACAACAGATCAGTTATTAGCGCAAAATCAATTAACACCTAAGAATATCACTTATACAGTGAAGTCTGGCGATTCACTGTGGGTTATCGCAAAGCGTTACAATGTCTCGGTCGATGATTTAATTCGCTGGAACCGTCTGCCTAAAAATGGCGCGTTAAGTATTGGAAAAGAACTGACAATTGGTAGCCGTGCATCAACAAATGCAACTGAGCGAACAGTTAACTACAAAGTTCGCTCAGGTGATTCACTTGCCCGTATTGCCAATAAATTTAACGTATCTGTAGATGACTTAATCAAGTGGAATAAGTTACATAACACCAAATATATTCAGCCTGGGCAAATGTTACGTTTAATTGTTGATGTATCAAAAGTGAACGCTTAATTGAGTTTCGCTATTCATTACTGATTACAAAAGTGCTGGTTCGTTAAGCTTAAATCGGTTACTTAGACCAAAAATGATTGGTTTTATTTACCTAATTAAATCCCACCAATAAAAATGGCAAGTGATAATATCACTTGCCATTTTTTTACGCTGATTAGTGCTAATGGAAACGAAATGCTAGTTAACAACCAAAGGTGTTGAACCTGCATTTATCACTGGCATTGCACTTTCTTCAGCTTTACCGGCAAACTTGACACTGAATCGATATCCCGGTCCTGACACTTTTGCCATCACAGCAGCAGGGACACTAAAACGAGTTTCGATTGTTTGTGCTGGTGCTAACGTAACAGTACGCAATGCTTGGGTATACATCATATCCTGAGAAGAAGACCAAATTTGTTGACCTTTAGGATCATAAAGTCCTAAATCAGCGGTCATCCCTGAATTAAACATCAAGCTAACAGGATAACTCTGACTGTTAGTTGCCGTATGTTTTACCGACATTGCTTTAGTAGAGTCTGTATAGGTTTCAGCTTCTAAAAAGCCGACTAATAAGGTTTCTGCCATTGTTGATACTCCAGCACCAAGCGAAATTGATTTTGCTTTTACGACACTTTTAGTCTCTTTCGCAGTATCGACATCCGTGTTTTGTGCAGTGACATCTGTACTTGTTGTACTACAGCCCACTAACAGTAAACTTAAGCAACCTATAAAACGTTTCATTAAAACCCTCCTAATTTTTTGAACAAGCTATCTTTAAGCTTATCGGTTTCACCTTTTATTTTGGCATCAAATAACGCACTCGTGTCGATACCAAATTTAGGGTCTTGCATGCTACCTGTAATCGTTAACGGAATATCAACGCCCGCTAATGCATCTTTCTCACCACCCTGTCCTGCTAAAGAACCCACTAAAGACGTAGTTAATTTATAATCTACTGTTTGTGAGTCTATATTGGCATTACCATTACCGCTTAAACGTATAAGTGGTGATGACATCGCTAAATCAGGGTTGGTCAGTACTGCACTATTTAAGTCAAAGCTGCCTGTCAGACTTGTAAAATCTGTTTTTAACTCTTCAGTATTTTTCGCAGAAAGATCACCTTTGAGTTTATCTTGCGCACTGCGGATCATTTGCGGAATATTAACCCCATAAAGTGAACCATCAGCGATTTCAAAATCCCCTTTCGCTAATAGGTTTTTCTTTATATTGTCAGGGATTAAACTTTTACCAGAGCCTTTAACTTTGAAGTTTGCTGCACCTGAAATTAAATCCACATCAGCAGCGTCTTTTAGTAGCGGCCTGAATTGTACGCCAGTCAATGATTCTTCAAAGTGATAACTTGCGACTTTTTGGCGTGCATCAAGTTTTGCCGTTGCTTGAATACTACCTTCATATAGGTTTGCAGAAAATTCACTCAAATTGGCGATACCATCTTTAACTGTGGCATTCATTTTCCAATTTTGAGTTAGTAAATTAGCAACTTTAATTGACTTAATAGTGACGCCCATAGTCACATCAATGGTTTTCAATGCGGATAAGTCAGGCTCTGTTGCAGGTGCCGTGCTCGCCACCTTTTCTGTTTCTGCTGGAGTTTGTTCATCAGAAGCGGGCATTAACTTATCCACATCGATGTCACCAAAGTCCATTTGCATGTTTATTTTCGGGATTTTTGCACCATAGTTGACACTTAGCTTACCTGTAGCATCAATTTCCATTGCAGATAATTTGCTAATAATGACTTCTACGTTTTGTGAATCAAGTGCAACGGCTATATCTGTCACTAATTGCGTGGATAATTGATTATTAGGAATGCCCTTACCGCTGACATCAGTATTAATCGTGAAGCCGTTAATGACTAATTTAGCCAAGTCTTTACTGACGTTTAGCTTGCCTTCCCCGTTACTGTTAACCGTCATATCAGGAAGCTGCGCTAAAAAGTCATATGCAAAGTCAGCGTCATTACCCAGTGAAAACTCACCCAATGTTAAGCTATTAAGCTTGAAGACTTGAGTCGTATCTGTCGTTTCATCAATCAGATTAATAGTGGTATTAGTGATTGATACTCCGCCAATTTGTAAACTTTGTAGTTCAACACTTGTTTTAGCTGCTGAATCAGTCGTTTTGTCTTCTGCCACAGCTGCCGAACTGTCACCACTCAAACCATCGATACTCGTGGTACCGTCCTTTTGCGTTATCATATTGACCGTTAAGCCATCTAATGAAAGCATCGCGATTTCAACTTCTTGGCTTAATAGCGGCATTAATTCTACGTTGGCAACAGCTTCATTCACTTCAACAAAGTTGTTAGTAGAAAAATTTTCTGGATTAGATAATGATATCCCGCCCAATTTTATGCCAATCGATGGGAATACACTCCAGCTCAAATCATCCTTAATGACAAATGTACGTCCAGTTTGATTTTCAACCGCCTCAACAATTTGCGGTTTAAAACTATTCAAATCAAAAAATACCGTTAAGTACACTGCAAGTATTAATATTACCCCAGCCACGATACCTAACAGCCATTTAAGTGCCTTCATGTTTGCTTCCTTGTCAGTAAATTGGTTCTCAATTTAGCGTTACTATGTTGTTATGTAACAGTTTAGCTCAAAACCGTTAAATCTAAAGGTTTTTCAGCAATGGCAATACCATTGATATCAGCATAGATCATCATCTTGGGTTTAATATCGACACCAGCAATATTGATGGCAACATCAATTAAACCGACATCTTTTTTCTCAGTTTTAATTGGGTTTGTCGCAAGTGCCTGCACACCAATATCTATGGTTGCGATAGTACCTGCATCTCTGATTGCGCCATAAATGATTATCCCTTCCCATTCATTATTAAATGCAGACTCCGCAATCATATCGCCCAATAAGGCCCGTCGACAGACGCCACCACCATCAACCACTAGCACTTTACCTTTTCCCGGTGTGGCTAATACTGACTTAACTTTAGAGTTATCTTCAAAACATTTAACGGTGACCACTTCGCCATAAAAAATAGTTTTACCACCATAAGAGTTCCAATTCGATTGAACTAAAGTCAGTTTATTTTCGTAATGGTCAAATAAGTCGGGTAATAAATCTAACATCTCACACTCCATGTACTAAAATGAATAGGTTACCTCATAATATAAACGTCCATAGCTATTGAAACAATTCATTAATCTGAATAAACTGTCGCCTATACTTTACTTGTTCATGGATGAAAACATTGCAGTATTTGAATTTCTCATTTATTGCGAAATACCAATTAACTTTTAAGTAGTTTTCAATATGACTGATATCAATTTACAAAATGTAATAAATGCGTTCGATGAATTAGATTTTGAAAATAGAACAACTAAAAATCTTGAGAATGCACGTAATAGAATGCAAATGAAGACGTATTTATCTTCTTTGGATTACAGTTTACGACGCTTAAAAATCTTAGAAGAGGTGGTTTCTGAAATTGTCGAAGAAAAACAAACTGAATTGGTAAAGCAAGAACATATTCAAACCTACAAAGCAAAAATCATACAGTTATCAAGAGAGTATAAAATCTCATATCAAGACGTTATCAACATAATGAATAAGTTGAAACACCAGTAATGACTGGGCCTACTAATGTATTGGCTTAATACCGATTCATCTTCTTCGATAATTACCCTTTGCTAACTACTATCAACCATCGTTGATTTATATGTGCTGTATTATATATGCAGCATTAAATCTCCAACCCAGTCTAGCACTCATTTCTAAACCCATAAGTGGTCTATCAGATAGCTTATGTTATTTTTAATGTGTTTAACGCAAATATCAATTCGTCAGCTATGCAAATTAACCATAAACAGTTAACAAAAATGAAATAAATTTGCATTTACAAGTTCGAATAAAAAAACCTTGTTGAATATTTCCAACAAGGCTTTATTAGTTTATAAATGCGAGGTGTTCATCAATAAGACTATTTATGGTTTACACTTTAAACTGCCCTACTATCTTTTCAAGCTCATTTGAGCCTTTTGCTATATTGTCACTACTATCCAGTAATTTCTCGTTATGATTTTTATTCTCTACCGACATATCATTAATGCGGGTAATATTCATATTTAATTCTGAAATCACTGCACTTTGCTCTTCTGTTGCACCTGCTATTTGAATATTCATTTGAGAAATATCCCCAATCGCTGACTTAATTGAATGAAGTGCTTGTTCTACTTTTTGCGTTTCACCCACGGTTTCATCTGATTGTGTTAAAGCACGTTCTACTGAATGGTTTACATCTTCAATAGCCTCTCTAATAGCGTCAATAATGCCATTGATTTCACGGGTTGAATCTTGCGTTCTACTAGCAAGCGTTCTAACCTCATCGGCAACCACAGCAAAGCCTCGACCCGCTTCACCAGCACGAGCGGCTTCAATAGCAGCATTCAATGCCAATAAATTGGTTTGCTCAGCAATACCAACAATAACATCTAATATTTGCCCAATCTGGCTTGAGCTAACTTTTAGGCCTTTTGCAACAGATTCGGTTTGTTGTAGCTCAGAAGACAAATCACCAATTTTTGACATTGCCTTATCTACAATCATGGCAGTATTGTCGGCTTCAGTGTCGGCAATATTTGCACTCTGTGCAGCAGCTTGTGCATTTGACGCAACTTCTGCGGCTGTCATCGACATTTCATTTATCGCAGTAGCAACATTTTCGGTTTCCATTTGAACATTACTCGACACTTGATTTGCATCAGATGATATAGATGCAAGCTGTTGAGCAAGAGCTTGGCTTTGAGTGACATTTCCCGCAACTGAAGATACTAGATTTTGGATCTTGTCTGTAAAAATATTAAAATTATGGGCAATTTGCTTAAGTTCATCTTGACCATCTTCAGCTAATCTCAGTGTCAAATCCCCTTCACCTTTAGCAATATTCTCAAAAGCTGAAATAGTCTGTTGCATCGGCTTTGAAATACTTTTAGTGATAACAAACAAAATAATCAGGATCGGTAACCAAACCAATAAGAGTAAAAATAAATATTGCATTAAAAATTCAGTTTTTTGCGTTTGGATATCGTCGATATAAATCCCCGTACCAACGACCCATCCCCATGGAGTAAAACGTTCGACAACACTCATTTTAGGGCTAGGAGTATCTTGATTGGGTTTATTCCACATGTAGTTAACCGTGGCATTTTTGGCATTATGAGTACGTTCAATCATTAATTGAAATAACGGCACATTATCAGGGTCACGCATTGATAACACATTTGTATTGATGAGTTTTTTCGCAAATGCGTGTTGTACCATGACCCCACTGGTATCAACGGTAAAAAAATATTCATTACCAGAATAACGTAAATTATCTAAGGCATTAATAGCAGCAAGTTTCGCTTCTGCCTCCGACATATCACCTTGCTCAGAAGCCAAATAAAACTGATTGATGACAGAGCTTGCGACCTCAATAATACCAGTAAGTTTGGCCTGCTTTTCTTGCACCAATACATTTTCGATACGGTTAAAAGCGAACAAAAACATGAGCACAGTTGCAAAAGCTGCAACCACAATCATGGCCATCAAGCGGTTAGAAATACTCGTTTTACGAAAAAAATGATCTATAGCATTCATTGTCGTTCACCGTATTATTAGAATAAATATCGAGACAAACTAGACTATGGTTAAAGCTAATGTATAAGTAATGAATTGATTGTTATTTCCCCAAACAATCATCATTCAAATTTAGCTTATAAACATACCTTATTCCTTATAATCGACCGATTAAAGAAATTATTTAGCAAAGCACATGAATAAAAATCAATCAATAAACTCAGCAACTATGGGTAAGCCGCAAATGATTCGTGGTGAATAGAATAATTAAATATAGAATAGTGAGAGGTGTTCGCGATGTAATAACGCTTGTCGAAAAGGTGTTCATCAAAAAATAATAGCAAGCATTAAGCAAAAGTTAACTAAGGTCATCACTATATGACGTACATTACTGCGTTATCAATTGAATCTGATTTTTACCATTCTGTTTTGCAAGATATAAGGCTTTATCACCATGAGAAACCAACTCGTTCAAATCCCAACGTTGTTTTACATCTATTGACGCCCCAATAGAAATCGTGACCCTGAGGTTGGTATTCGGCCAATACAATTTGGGAACATCATCTAAGATTTTCTCTGCAATCTGACATAACTGTTGCTCATTGAAGCACTGAAAAACAGATAAAAACTCTTCTCCTCCGTATCGTACATTCATTCCAGTATACCGACCGCAATGTTGACGTATAATTTGCGCTACTCCATAAATAACATTGTCACCTACTTGGTGGCCGTAGGTATCATTAATTGATTTGAAGTTATCAATATCTATCATTAACACGCTTAATGGTTTATTCGTGTGTTGCGCGCTTTGTTCAATTTGCGGACCATTTTTAGTTAAATACAAACGGTTTTTAAGCTCGGTTAATGGGTCCGTAACTGTTTGCAACGCTAATTTTTTTTGACTTGCTCTAAGCCGTAACTGTTGGCTTCTAATTTGGCTAAACTGCTGGAAGCTTTTACGAGTTTCAGAATCTCGGCGTAAGCTAGCCACTAAACTAATTAGGAACACAGCAAAAAAGATAGATATTCTATCGAGCTCTTCACCATAATCTTGTCCAATTCTATCTGGTGCGATTATCAGTAAATAACTCAACAACATCAGTGATAAACCAAATAGGCTCAGCTTAAATGGCATTCGAGATAATGCCCCGATGTAAACCATGACTAACACGCCACCTGATTGATAATCAAAATTACCTTGGGTCATCGCCAATTTTCCGATAGTAATAATCGACATGTATACCGTTAACACTAAAAACAGCTCGGCGAGCTCTAAATACTTGGATGCATAACGCCGCAAGGTAATTAACACCACTATGCAAAGTATCGATAAGAAGACTCTGCTGAGTGTCGCAACCCAAGCATGCTCAGTTAAGTGCTGGTAATCTAAAAGGCCAAATAAAAGATAAATAGGAATGACAGATAACAAAAATCCGGAATACGGCAACATGACTTGATGGACGTGATAATGCTTAAAACGCAATAACGAAAAACCGGTTAGTTTTTGATGAAAAGGCCGTAAAATAAAGTCGAACATAGACTACCCATTTTTCCTAAATTTTGCTTAAAAGCAGCAAAAACAGGTAAAACATTATTAATATTATGTCTTTATATATAGCAAAGTTTTCAAATACTAGCTACGAAATCATCCTCCATATGATTGAATAAATATGTCATAAA
This sequence comes from Shewanella japonica, assembly GCF_002075795.1. Classification (NCBI taxonomy): domain Bacteria; kingdom Pseudomonadati; phylum Pseudomonadota; class Gammaproteobacteria; order Alteromonadales; family Shewanellaceae; genus Shewanella; species Shewanella japonica. The sequence goes on along the minus strand of NZ_CP020472.1, from coordinate 2,173,480 downwards.
TTTACCACACCACTCAATAATGTGAATAACACAAATTCTATCGCCATGTTATTCACATTAAGTCAGAAAGTATGTATGTCCATTCCTATTGATGGCGTTCTTTGTAGTCAAAGTAACTAAACTCTGCAACTGTGTTTTGCCCAGTTAAATCTTGAGCACATAAACCAACAAATGCACCAGTAAAACTGGAACCTTCTCCTTTGCCTGCTTCATCAGAAATTAAACTGTAATCTAAAGACGCAATGTGAAACCAGTCAGATCCATTTAATGAGTATTCAAATTTAAGTGTTTCATAGTGCACATCTGCTCGTAGATAAACCGATGATTGTAACAAGGGAATACGCTGTTCAAATATTGGAAATACAAGATCTAAACTTTGCTCACCTTCACAGCTCATAATATCTAGGTTTAGCCCAATTTTTTCATCATAAGATAAATATAAATAATGAAATTTATGAGCGTTGTAATAACAAATTAATCCTGCGGTTTGCTGAAAGTGGTTAGATTCAAACATGATTTTGGTTTGAGCAACAAATGAAAAATGACGCTGCCTTGTCGCAACCAACGCTTGCTCAAATGTGCTACCTAATGAATGCATTCCTGTCAGCAATAAGCTACCTGGTTTACGGGTTGTGCTTACAAAGTTTTCAGGGGTTGGACTTCTAAGCCATTGAAATTGATCCGCGATAAATCTATCTGTGAATTCATCTCTAAACGAGAAATCTCGCTGCGGTTTAGCTGTTAATCCAATTGGATTTAATTGTGCCAGCGATGAGTTAGTCGCTAACCTAAACCAACCATCATCGGTATATTGAACAGATTCTATTGCTGTTTCTCTGCCCATAGGACTGCTACGCTGTGATGTAGGTTGTTCAATATCAAGTGGTCTAGAAGTCAGATGAGCTAAATACCATTCCCCTTCTTTACTTTCTACTAAGCTACCATGACCATTACGTTGCAATTTGTGCTGTAAATGAGGAACCGTTGCTACAATAGGACCTTGAGGATCAACGTCATAAGGGCCATCGATATGTTTTGAACGGGCCATAGTACAAACATGTTCGTACCCAGTCCCCCCCTCAGCAGTTAATAAATAATAGTAACCATTTTTTTTATATAAATGAGGCCCTTCAGTTAACCCGAACTCTGTACCCGTAAAAATAATTTTCGACTCGCCAATTAATCTTTCTGTTTTATCGCAATATTGTTGTAAAGCGATACCACCGAAGAAACTTCTATCTGGCCGATAATCCCAAACCATATTCAATAGCCACTTTTTCCCATCGTCATCGTGAAATAAAGATGGATCAAAGCCACTACTATTGAGATAAACCGGACGAGTCCACTCTCCATCGATTGTTTCACAGGTAGTTAAATAATTAGGTGAATCTTTAAAGTTGCCATCAAATCGTTTGACGTTGGTATAAATAAGATAAAACTTACCATTATTGTGTGTAAGACATGGTGCCCATATACCACATGAGTCTGGGACACCAGTCATATCTAATAAATCAGCTCGATTTAACGGTCGATGGACTAAGGTCCAATTAACCAAATCTGTTGAATGATAGATTTGTACCCCTGGATACCACTCAAATGTTGATACAGCGATATAGTAATCATCATTCACACGTACAATGCTTGGATCTGGATTAAACCCTGGCAGTATGGGATTAATATCGGGTAAATTCATAGCTCACCTTTTCAGTTTGATAAGTTAAATGCCTTCACACTCTTTTAATCGCTAATATGAAACAACTGGATGTTAACAGTATGATACAACATGCATATGTTAGCGATAACATATTACCAAATTAGCTTAGTGTCAATTTGACAAATAAAAGCATTGTAAATGATCAAGAGGGACAACAGACGAGGACACAAAAAAGCAGCAAATGATTGCTGCTAATAAAAATTCACTTGGTGTGGTGTGATCAGGCGTTAGGAATGAGCTATGACTTAACCCGGCTCGTTGAATCACGCTGTTTTAATTCAAAATCAAGCACGTGGCGTAAGTCAGACAATTTATCACTCAAGCCTTGATCAAACTTTCCTGTCGTCAACATTGCTATTGCAGCTTCTGCCATGGCTTCAATTGGTTGCTTAACCGTTGTAATGTTGGGCCAAATCGTCGTCGCTATTGGCGTATCATCATAACCTACAACACTAAGTTGCTGAGGGACTTGTATCCCTAAAGAATTTGCCACAGAGATAACCGCTGCCGCCATATCATCATTACTTGCGAAAATAGCTGTTGGCATATTATTACAAGTTAACAACGCCTTAGCCGCGCTTAATCCAGATTTATAACTGAACAAACCTTGCTCAATGTATTCTGGCGGTATAGTTAACTTATTTGAACGCATTGCATCTAAGAAGCCTTGATAACGTAATCGACTTGCTCCTACATCTGGATGTCCAATAATAAACGCTATATCTCTATGCCCTTGCTCTATCAATAGATTAGTCATTTCAAAAGCGGCTTGATAATCATCCATACAAACAAATGGGGATTGAGTCAGCTCGACATCAGGTGAAACACGAATGTAAGGAACGTTCAATGCTTTAAGCTCATTTAGAATTTCAATATTATTGCAAAATGGCGGCAATAAAATGACGCCATCGACACGGGTTTCTTCAACGAGATCACGAGTAATAGTCAGTTTTTCTACCTGAGTCCCTTCACATTCATCAACGACTAAATGATAACCACGCTGCCGACAGCTTTTTAACGCTGACATCATAAACTGACTGACATAACCACCTTGGCTAGGGTTTTCGTACAGTAATCCAATGAAGTAAGATTTTGCACTGGCTAAGCGACGAGCCGAAATATTTGGTCTGTAATGTAATTTATTGGCCGCCTCTTTAACTTTTAAACGCGTTTTATCACTGACCTTTTCATCATTGTTCAACACTCGAGAAACTGTCATTTTTGATACACCAGCTAATTCAGCAACATCCTGAATCGTGGATTTTGTTTTAGAATTACTCTTACTTATTGGACTCATTACAGACTCGCCAGCAGCTTAAAAATGTTACGAAATTCAAATGTAACAATACGAAGGAAAAAATAACAGGATTACTCAACAAATAACCCAGTTTGAACTTATTAAAATTATCTGTTTATGCTTTATTAAGACAAAACATACCAATATAAAACGAATAGAAACATAGCAATAAGTAACATTAATCTTATAAAGTGCCAAACAAGAATAATTATGATACCGATAACTTACAAAAACGATTAATCATTGCTTGCGTCTTAAGCACTATGTTATTAAAAACGCTTAAGCATCCATATATCACAGCCACCATGAATAGTTCCTGTAAGAGGCTTATCTAAATGTGTAAATCCCATAGATTCATATAAAGAAATAGCAGCTTTCATTGATGCTAAGGTATCTAAATAGCACTGCTCGTATCCTTGAGATTGCGCAAAATCCAAACACACTTTAGTAAGTTTTCTACCAATGCCAAAGCCTCTTGATTCTGGTAACAGGAACAATTTTCGTAATTCACAAGTTTGCTCACTGTCATTAAACTTTGCTATTCCACCGCATCCCACAATTTGGCCATTTAATGTGGCTACATAATATTGGCTTTTATTTTCTAAAGAATAATATCGGCTCATTTGACTTACTTCAGGATCTGAAGGACCAAACCCCTCCCCAATTGCACCAAATTCTGTACCTACTTTTGCAATAATATCTGCAACTGTCTGATCTTGATTTGGTGTGATCGGTTTGATTTCAATATTCATTTTTACTCCACTCCAAATTAACTAGCACTTTGTCAAACTCAAAAGGTATCTTCGAGTCAAAAAACTATTGGTTTATTTGGGATTTGATCCATTCCATCCGTGCTTGAAATGCTAATGACATATGCTCAGTCACTATATTAGATGAGAGTTTACCTGCCAAAATATCGTTTGCAGCAGCTTCTATTTCAAAATTAAAACCGATACTTTTACGTTTATCAGTAAACTCTGAGATTAGCTCATCTCCCTGATATAAAAAGCACTGACTTGCTCGCCAAAAGTCTGGAATAGCAATATAACCTTTGTCACCAATGATGTAAGCCCAATTCTGTAATTTGCATCTAAAAGATGTAGCTAAGGTGGCCGTTACATTTTCATATTCAAATATGAAAGCTGCATCATTTTCGATTCCATTAGGTGCCAGATGTGAGGTAACAAATCCTGATATTGGCGTTTCATTAATGAAAAGTTGAGTAATGGCAATAGGATATACTCCCATATCATATACACAGCCACCAGCAAGCTCTTTGGCATACTCTCTTGAGTTAGGTTCATAAGCCTGCGGATAACCAAAATCAGCTTTAATGTGCATTAAATTGCCAATATGTCCTTCTTTAACCCATTCCTTTGCTTGCTGAATCGCTGGTAAAAAATACGTCCACATTCCTTCTAACAAATAAACTTTTTTTTGCTTTGCTAATTGATAAAGTGCCTTTGCTTCTTCAGTAGAGATGGTAATTGGCTTTTCACACAGTACGGCCTTTCCTGCCAGAATTGCAGCCTTTGCTTGCTCGAAATGAAAATTGTGTGGGGTCGCAATATAAATAGCATCGACATTTTCATCATTGAATAAACTGTCATAATCTCCGTAAGATTGACAAATATCATATTGCGTCTTAAAAGCTTCAGCTCTTTTAGAGTCACGTGCTGCGATGGCATATAATCTGCTATTGTCGACATATGACATATCTGCAGCAAATTGATGAGCAATCCTACCTGCCCCAATAATTCCCCAGCTAACTTGCTTCATTTCTAATCCTTATTTGTTCATTATTTATCCCACTCTGATTGTTCTGAGTCGCATGGACAAAATATAATCAATAATCTTCCGTAACTTTTTAAACCAAAATAATAGTCCAAGCTTATCCATTTAATGAAAGGCATGAGCAAGATTAACTTTTATCATTATCTATTTTTATACTATTGGCGATTAACCGTCACGACAATAAAAAAGCCGTTAATTAGTATTAACGGCGGTTTACCAATACGACAACCAAAGTTATCGCAACTCTTATTTAGCAAGCATTGCATTGATAAGAGCCAATAAAAAGTAATCAATATTCACAAGCGACCTTCTTGTAGAATGAGATTACGTGAAAAAGTATGAACATTAAAAAATCATGCGATTAACATAATTTTCTAATAACTCTTGCTGACCACTTTGCGGTTTAGGGTCAAGCTGCTTAGCTTGGGCGAATTCACTTAAGCCTGCTAAATCTAGCTTGCCATTTAAAATGTTTTGACCTAGTTCACCATCCCAGCCAGCATAGCGTTGCGCAACCTTTTTCTCTAAGGTTGCATCTGTAAACATGTCAGCCGCTTTAAGCAATGCCACAGCAATCGTATCCATACCACCAATATGGCCGTGGAATAGATCATTTGGATCGATACTTTGACGGCGGATTTTGGTATCAAAGTTAAAGCCGCCTGACTTAAAGCCACCACCTTTCAAAATTTCATGCATGATTAATGTCATTTCTTCGACACTATTTGGGAACTGATCCGTATCCCAACCCAGTTGAGGATCACCACGGTTAGCGTCGATAGAGCCAAACACATCAAGTGCAAAGGCATTAGCAATTTCATGATGGAATGAATGCCCTGCAAGCGTTGCGTGGTTCGCTTCGATGTTCACTTGGAACTCTTTTTCTAAACCGTACTGAGATAAGAAACCATGTACCGTAGCTGTATCGTAATCATACTGATGCTTAGTCGGCTCTTGTGGTTTTGGTTCGATTAATAGAGCACCTTTAAATCCAATTTTATGTTTATGTTCAACTACCATGGTAAGGAATCGAGCAAACTGTTCGCGCTCACGCTTTAAATCGGTATTTAATAGCGTTTCGTAACCTTCACGCCCGCCCCATAAAACGTAGTTCTCACCGCCTAGGCGTTGTGTTGCATTCATTGCTGTACAAACTTGGGTTGCGCCATAAGCGAACACTTCAGGGTCTGGATTCGTCGCGCCACCTGACATATAACGCTTATTACTGAATAAGTTTGCAGTACCCCATAGTAACTTCATGCCGGTCTCTTCTTGCTTCTGTGCAAGCACATCCGTCATTTCAGCAAAGTTATTTAGATATTCACGAATGTTGGCACCTTCTGGAGAAACATCTACATCGTGAAAACAGTAATAAGGCACGCCAAGCTTTTGGAAAAACTCAAACGCGACATCGGCTTTTTGTTTTGCCATTGCTAAAGGTTCGCCAGATTCTAACCAAGGACGGTCAAAGGTATTAGCACCAAAAATATCAAAACCATTCCAACAAAAGTTATGCCAGTAACATGCTGCAAAACGCAGATGTTCTTTCATTGTTTTACCTAATACGACTTTATTTTCATCGTAATAACGAAACGCCAAAGGATTAGTTGATTCTGGGCCTTCATATTTTATTTTGCTGACGCCACTAAAGAATTCACTCATAGTTCTCTCCAAACAGTAAGGTAAATACGCATGTAAAAAGTCACTACTTTTTCAATACGCTTATTATTAATCATTAAAATAATGAATTTAGGTTTTGATAAATTTGGCTGAATTTTTCACGACGCTCTTTGTGATGGTTAAATTCGGCTTGATTGGGTTCATATGACTCAACTAATGTTGGTACAGGACAAATATCTTCAATATTGGCATTGGGTGTTACCGCGAGTTGCGCAAGTCGTGCAGCGCCAAGCGCGGGACCAACATCGCCGCCTTGTCGATAAACGAGATTTTGGCCAAGAATATTTGCCAATAATTTGCGCCAATATTCACTTTTAGCACCACCACCTATCAAGGACACTTCATCAGGCTTTACGCCCGATGCATGCAATGCATCGCAGCCATCAGCAAATGCATAGCCCACTCCTTCTAACACGGCTTTAGTCATGTCAGCTCGTTCAGTTGAATGAGTAAGCCCAAAGAAAACACCTTTAGCGTGTGGATTATTGTGTGGCGTGCGTTCGCCACTTAAATAAGGTAAGAAAATAAGATCTGATTGGTTATCTGATTGTTGTTGTGCTAATTCATTTAATAACTCAGGTACACTGACATTACCGACTAAATTTGCTAACCAACTCAAACAAGAAGCAGCACTCAATACAACAGACATTAAATGCCATGTACCAGGAAGCGCATGACAGAAGCTATGAACAGCACTATCTGGGTTAGATTTGTAACCGTCAGTCACCGCAAAATAAACACCGGAAGTCCCAAGAGACAACATAGCTTGACCAGGCTTAATGATGCCTACACCTACCGCACCAGCAGCATTATCACCGCCACCGGCAACGACTGGCACTTGTTTAATACCCCAGCGTTTGGCTAATTCTGGTTTAATGTAACCAGTGATTTCAGACCCTTCATAAAGAGTTGGCATGTGGTCACGAGAAAGGCCTGTAGCAGCCAGTAAATTGTCATCCCAATCTCGCTTCGCCACATCAGTCCATACAGTGCCTGTTGCATCGGATAAATCAGATGCAAATTCACCAGTTAGAAGGTAACGAACATAATCTTTTGGTAATAATACTTTTGCGACCTTATCGAAAATCGCAGGCTCGTTCTCTTTAACCCACAATAACTTTGGCGCAGTAAAACCTGGCATAATCATGTTACCGGTAAGCTGACGAGCATTAGGCACTGATTCCTCAATACTAGAGCACTGCATTGCACTTCGACCATCATTCCATAACATTGCAGGACGAAGTACGTCACCATGATTATCAAGTAATGTTGCGCCATGCATTTGGCCTGAAAGTCCAATTGCTTTTAAATCTGCGAGTTGACCTTTAGCAGCAAGTTTGTCCATTGCTGTCATCGCTGCTTCACCCCAAGACTCAGCAGATTGTTCTGACCATAATGGTTGTGGACGAGAAACGGTGAGCGACACACTCGCTGTATCTACAACAGTGCCGCCTTCAGTGACTAAAACTAGCTTTATACAAGATGTTCCTAAATCAATCCCTAAGTACACAGTCTCTTCCTCGAACAGTTCTTAATTAAGGCTCATTGGAGAACAATACTTCGCCAAATGAAAGTAACATAAACATTACATTAAAATGTTACCGCTCACAATTAAAAAGTTACTTTTTCAAATAATTTTTGCAATAGGTTATAAAAACAATAACTTGAAGAACATCCAATATTGATAAGCAGTCATTAAAAACCGAAACGTAGCAAAAGACATGAAATATGAGATTGTAGATCAGCGAGAAATATCAAAAATAATATCAATTCGTCATCCTTGACATATCTCCCCCTGTTTATTCATTTTTAGATTTAAGAACAAATAACTAAAGCTAAACACTGCATAATGGCTCGGTTTAGTTAAGTGTATTTTAAACAGAGAGCTATGCTTTGCATCAAATATGTAAATGGTTCTTTATTCGGGTTTAGATAATAAGAGTGTTTAACAGCATTCAAGGTTAATAGAATTATTTTAAAGGTCAGCGTTAACTGTTAATGAAAGCTTTAGTGAAAGGAAGAGGGAAAGGGATACGCGTAGTAATAATATTAGCGCCGAAATTTACTGTAAGTTTTGAATGATGACAACATATCAGTCAGCTCAAGAGCTACTCACGATTTAACAGGCTTTCAATTAAAAGTTAATTCATAAACAAAATAACCATTCGCTATGAGAAATATATCATGAGCTAAAAACCATATTATGAGTAACAATAGCTATAACTATCAACCTCATTAACTGGTAGCCTCATTAACTAACAATGCAAATGAAAACGCATCGAAGTTATAGCTTAATAATTAAACTTAACGAACAATTTATCAGCAATATACAGTGACTAATTATCAGGTGATACTGAGCTTTTATTAATCAATATATCTAGAGTTGTAACTGAAACCAAGATTGTGGGATAGGAAATAAAAGCTTAAATAAAGTAGGAGATATCGAAAAATGGAACAAAGAATATGAATTTATAAGTAAAATATAGCTAGCTAAAAAGAAATTATTCTATAGCATCTAGATTTTCAGACATGTAATGCATTCATTGAGAGATAAACTTGAATTAACTACCCTACTCTATAGCAGTTACGCAGCAACAACCTGTGCAATCTTCTTCAGCGGGTTTAATCGATTATGCATCACTTTAATCGTTTCAAATTGCTGTAAAACTTTAGTTTCGGTTAATGGGCACTCTTTAGATAGCACCATAACTAAAGCTGCTTGCAAACTATTTTCTACCACTAATACCAGTACGTTATTACCACTAGCATTTAACAGAAATAGTTTACCAACTTCGCAATAAACACATTCTTGGCTTATTTCAAAAAACCATGATTTCGGCATTTGTGGTTTAAGCAAAAAATGTGAGGCGGTAGCATTTAATGCAGTTTGAACAATCGCCGCATCAGACATATTGACAATTTTAGGTAAGGTTTCAAGCATGTGAATATAGAATTTAGCGTGCTCGACACTAAACTCTGATGTTATTAACGCATCAGGGATGAGAGATTTACTTTTATATGGAGTTAAGAACTCCATGTCAGGACCCAATGAAATACTTAATTGCTTATAGCATTCATTAAATTCCCACTGCCAGTCCTTATTTGGCATTAATAACATTTTTAGTACCTAATTATAAGAATACAGTCTGATAATAGATTATATTTCCAACAATATCAAAAGTTATTTCAAATAATTGATATAGAGATCAAAAAGTTATAACGATCGAAAGATCAAAAACGCGATCGCTATAACTCACTAAGATCTATTATTTAGATCTTAGTATGGTTTTTAAGCTATTAAGATCTTATTTCGCTTTATAAGCATTAACAATATCATTAATTAAACCAGGCCCTTGATAAATAAAGCCTGTATATATTTGAACCAATTGCGATCCTGCATCGAATTTAGCTAATGCATCTTCTGCACTATTAATTCCACCGACGCCAATAATTGGGATCTCACCGTTCAAAAATTCAGCTAATTGTTTGATCACTTTAGTTGAAAGATCAGTTAATGGCTTACCGCTTAACCCACCCATCTCATTTGCATTATCTAAACCAACGACTGCATCACGAGTTAATGTGGTGTTTGTGGCAATAGCACCATCAAATTTACTCTTTAATAAAGACTGAGCAATTTTTTCAATCTCTTCTGTTGTTAAATCTGGCGCAATTTTAAGCGCAATAGGAACATACTTATTGTGTTTTTCAGCTAATTCAGCTTGCTTTGCTTTTAAAGAACTTAATAAGTCATCTAAAAGCTCACCATACTGTAAAGTACGCAAACCTGGTGTGTTTGGTGAAGAAATATTTACTGCAATATAATCTGAATGCTGATAAACCTTCTCCATACAAATTAGGTAATCATTTTTACCTTCATCAACTGGAGTATCTTTATTTTTACCGATATTAACACCAACAATAATGTCAGTTTTCTTAGCCATTAAATTTCTAACTAAGTTATCAACACCTTTATTGTTAAAACCCATTCGATTGATAATCGCTTTAGCAGGTTTAAGTCTAAATAAACGTGGTTGTTCGTTACCAGGTTGAGGACGTGGTGTTACAGTCCCTACTTCAACGTGACCGAAGCCCATTGCATGAAATGCATCAATTGATTCGCCATCTTTGTCTAAGCCCGCAGCAAGCCCTACAGGGTTATTAAATGTAATTCCCATGCATGTGACTGGAGCAGCACTTACATTTTGACTATAAAATAGGTTTAAAGGGTTGTTTCCAGTGTTTTTTAAACTTCCAATAGCGATGTTATGCGCTACTTCTGGATCCATTTGAAACATCACTTTTTGTGCAACTTTGTAAAAAAACATGCTTTCTCCTAAACCTAAAAAAAGCCCCGGCTATTTGCCAGGGCTTGTTCACTTATTATAAATAATTATCTTGGGCCTTCGCAATGAAGGATCAATAAATTAAGTTCACGTAACGCCACCGAGAATTTTGCGAAATCATGGCTTTGAGACACTTTAAAGTCCGCTAGTAGATGGAACCAGCGTTCCAATAGCTTCTCATTATTATCAATCCACTGCTGAATGATTGTGTCTGCATTGCACGTATCAGTACATGCTCTAAGTACTGTAGAGCTCAATGCTCGTTGCTGCCAATCAAGCTCTTCTCTGAAGGCTGCACGTGCTAAAGCTTGCCAATGATTCGATACAGGTTGATTGCTGATTTGTTCTAGGAACCAATGCAATTCAACTTTCGCACCCAATCTGAAGTAAGTTTCTGCCACTAATTGAACAGTCTTTCCTTCGAGTTCAGCAATCTGAGCAATATCTAACGCTGAAAATAATGTACTCATTTTAGCAACAACTTGCGCTAATGACTCAGGTACACCTTGCTCTGTTAGTGATTTTATTTCACTTGAAATCGCAATCACTTCTGCAGCAATCATATATTGATCAACATTGGCTTTTAACTCTTCAAATACTGGTTTGAAGAATGCCACTGTTTGCTCAATGTTCTCACCTTTATTGCGGTGACGAATAAACCAACGACAGGCTCTACGCATATTACGACGTAGTTGATGTAGCATCTCACTTTGCACATCAGCCGATACGACGCCATTGAGCTCAGTGATTGACTGAGTTAACTCTGCTAGACCAAAAACTTCACGGGCCATAGTATAGCAAATAGCAGCCTCTGCGACTGTGGCACCTGTCTCATCTTGCATGCGTTGAACGAAATTAAAGCCCATGTCATTAACCAATTCATTGGCTAATGATGTTGCGATAATTTCACCACGCAGTGGATGTGCAATCATTTTGTCAGCATATTTAGCTTGTAATTGCTGCGGGAAATAATCCGTAAGCAACTTACTTAAGAAAGTATCTTCGGTAATTTCTTCAGTCACTAACTGCTCTTTCAGCACCATTTTACCGTAAGCCACCAATACTGATAACTCAGGTCTAGTCAGTGGGCGATTATTAGCTAAACGCTCGGCAAGCTCATCATCAGTCGGTAAGAATTCAAGCGCTCTATCTAATTTGCCATCTTTTTCAAGATATTGGATATAGCGTATGTGCTCTTTTAACTGAGAAATGCCATGGGCTTGAGTGACTGAAATAGTACGAGTTTGGTCGTTACAATCTTGAAGTACAATTTCACCAACTTCATCGGTCATGTCTTCAAGTAAACGGTTACGTTGCTTAACAGTCAGTTCGCCGTCAGCAACCAATGTATTAAGTAAAATCTTAATGTTAACTTCGTTATCTGAGCAGTCTACGCCGCCAACGTTATCAACAAAGTCGGTATTGACTCGGCCGCCATTGGCTGCAAATTCAATACGACCTAATTGTGTCGCACCTAAGTTACCGCCTTCACCAATGATTTTAGCTTTCAGTTCATTACCATTTACTCGAATAGCATCATTAGCACGATCACCAACTTCAGCATGTGTTTCTGAAGTTGCTTTAACGTAAGTTCCGATACCACCATTCCAAATTAAATCGACACGCATTTTCAGTAATGCTTGCATCAATTGATTTGGCGTCATGGTGTCTAAATCAGTTTCAAGCATCGCTTTAATTTCTTTAGTCAGCTTCAATGATTTAGCTGAACGTTGGAAAATAGCACTGCCCTTAGACATTAACTTAGTGTTGTAATCTTCCCAGCTTGAACGTGGTAAGTTAAATAAGCGTTCACGCTCAAGATAACTTTTCTCCACATCCGGATTTGGGTCAACGAAGATATGCATATGGTTAAATGCAGCCACTAATTTAGTGTGACGCGATAACAGCATACCGTTACCAAATACGTCGCCCGCCATGTCGCCAACCGCTAAGCAGGTAAAGTCTGTGGTTTGACAGTCAATGCCTTCTTCACGGAAGTGACGTTTAACCGACTCCCATGCCCCTTTTGCAGTAATGCCCATTTTTTTATGGTCATAACCATTACTACCACCCGATGCAAAGGCATCACCAAGCCAGAAATCGTATTCGATAGCAATTTCATTAGCAATGTCAGAGAAAGTCGCTGTGCCTTTATCAGCTGCAACAACAAGGTAAGCATCATCTTCATCGTGACGGACCACATCTTTAGGTGGCACGACATTACCTTCGATAATGTTATCGCTTATATCGAGTAAGCCACGAATAAATAGACGGTAACATGCTTGGCCTTCATTAAAGAACGCTTCACGTCCCCCATCAGTAGGGAGTTGTTTACAAACAAAACCACCTTTAGCACCCACTGGAACAATGACGGTGTTTTTAACTTGTTGCGCTTTTACAAGGCCGAGTACTTCGGTACGAAAATCTTCTCGTCTATCAGACCAACGTAATCCACCACGTGCGACTTTACCTCCACGTAAATGAACACCTTCAACACGCGGCGAATACACAAAGATTTCAAACTTTGGTAATGGGCGTGGCATCTCTGGGATATCTTCTGGCGAAAACTTAAACGAGATATAAGGCTTATTGATACCTGTTTCTAAAGTTTGATAGAAGTTAGTACGCAATGTGGCATTAATTAAATCTAAATAACGACGAATAATACGGTCGTCATCCAAACTTGAAACATCTTCAAGACGTAAATCAACTTGCTCTAGGAACTTGCTCAAGGTACGAGTTTTGAGCTTAGGATTGAATTTACGAATAAACATTTTAACCAACAAATCAGCAATTTGTGGGTAACGATTGAATGTTTCTTCAATGTAAGACTGACTGAAAGTCGCATCAATTTGGCGCATATATTTTGCATATGCACGTAAAATAGACACTTCGCGACCGGTTAAGCTAGTCGCTAAAATCATGCGGTTAAATCCATCATCTTCCAGCTCTTTATCCCAAACTTGAGATAACGCATTTTGGAAGCGATCTTGACTGTCCGCTAAATTGTCGACTGCAGCACCTTGAACTGTCATTAAGAAATCTAAAATCCAGTATGTATGGCCATCAGCTGTTTTCACTTCATATGGGCGCTCGTTAATCACACGCAAACCGAAGTTTTCAAGCATAGGTAGCACATCAGAAAGATGAATTGGCTCATCTTTATGGAACAGTTTTAACCTAACTTTATTGTCATTTAATGCCGTTTCTTGAGGCTGATAGAACAACATTCCTAACTTATGTTCATCATTTAATGCTTCAAGGTGTTGAATATCAACCACAGCTGAACTTGGTAGAACATCTTCTTTATAGCTTGGTGAAAATGCATTTAAGTAACGCTTGGTTAATCCAGTACCAGACTGTTCACCTAAGGCATTATTTAAAGAACTGTGTAATTTATCTTCCCAAGAGCGAGCAGCTTCAATTAGGTTTTTCTCAATAGCTGCCACATCGACATCCATATTATTATTATCAACTTTGATGATGTAATGCGTACGCGCTAAAGTTGATTCAGAAAAGTAAGTAGTAAATTCAACATCTTCACTACTGTTAAAATGCTGAGCTAAAATACGTTGTGTATCTTGACGTAACTTAGTGTTGTAGCGGTCTTTTGATACATACACCAAACAAGATAAGAAACGACCAAAGCCATCTTTACGGACAAATAATTTTAATTTGTCACGATCTTGCATTTCTAGAACACCACGAGCTATATCAGCGAGTTGATTTTCTTTAGCTTGTATTAGCTCATCACGTGGTAAGTTCTCAAGGATATTCATCAAGGCTTTATAGTCATGGGAGCGAGGCGCTAAACCTGATTGCTCCATAACACGCTCAACTTTACCCGCAAGCAAAGGAATTTCGCGAGGGCTACGGTTATATAAGTTAGATGCATATAAACCTAAGAAGCGATCTTCACCGATCACGTTTCCGGCTTTATCAAAGCGCTTAATCCCAACATAATCGACATATGCAGGGCGGTGAACACGACTTTTAGTCGAGCTTTTCGTTAATACGAGTAGGCTAGAATCTAATGCTTCTTTACGGGCAGATGCTGAGAACGTTGACAGTAATAAGCCACGGTCACTATGTTGATTGCTTGAACGTCCCATCAAACCAAGGCTTGATTCTAAATCTGGAACAAGCTCAACATCACCTTCTACTCGCTTAAGCTCATAATAACGATAACCTAGCAGTGTGAAATGATGATTATTCAAGTAGGTTAAAAAGTTAGTCGCTTCTTCCATTTCGGCTTTTTCACCAGGAAATGGCTGCTTAGGTAACTTTTTAATGGTTTCTGATAATTTGTCAGACATCTGTTGCCAATCATCAACAGATGACACGACATCGGCAAAAACTGACTCTAGTTCTTTACCAATGGCTTTAATATCTTTTTCACTGCTTTGACGGTCAATTTCAATTAAAAATACCGCAACATTTTCAGTTGCTTCTGGCGCATCTTTAATAAATGACACTTCTTTAACCAATTCCTCATCACGTTGTAAAGCAAGTGGTGTATGTAACACCATATGCGCCGTAATGCCCATGCGGTTTAATGCCATAGTCACTGAATCAACCAAAAATGGCATATCAGGTTGAATAATTTCAATAATACTATGGGTAGACTGCCAGCCATGTTTTGACTGACTTGGGTTAAACACACGGATGTGGCTGTTGGTTTCAGCAGATTTATTGAGGGCATTCCAAAGGCTTAATACTGCACCATAAAGGTCGCTGTCATTACGAGCATTTAAGTCGTCTTTAGACATATGTGCATATATACAATTGGCAAATTGCTCAACTTGTTTAGCTTGAGAATTAGGGATTTTTTTATGAATTAAATTGACTACATTTTCTAGTAGTACTGAAGGCATTGCATCTTTAAAGGCCATGTTGCAGTTTCCTTAAGCGTTTATGGCAGCGCTTTTATCATTATATTGGATGCTTCGGCTTGTTGATTCAGTTTTAGAACTGAGATCTGGAGCAAAGTTTATTACTAATTTAATGCTATTTCGAGCACTATTTTAGTGGTAGATCCTCTAAAATCCTTGTTAACACAGCAATTATAGTCACTATTTGACCAATCAAGCGTTTAGATAGAGTAAGTATGCAAAAAAAAAGAGGAGCTAAGCTCCTCTTTATAATTCTAAACCGTTTAGCTACTTGGGTTTGCGCCAAAATACTGCTGATAATGCAGGTAAAATAATTATCGCACCCAACATATTCACTAAAAACATGAAAGTTAACAAAATACCCATGTCCATTTGGAACTTAAGTGCCGAGAAGAACCAAGTACTTACACCAATGGCTAATGTTAAGCCTGTAAAGATAACCGCACTACCTCGTTCAACAAGTGCTTCGAAGTACGCTTGTTGAACTGCCATTCCTTGGGTTAATTTGCCGGACATGGTCGATAAAATATAAATACCGTAATCAACACCAATCCCGACACCTAACGCAATAACAGGTAACGTACTCACTGCAAGACCAATATCTAACCAAGTCATTAATGCTTGAGCTAAAGTCGACACGACATACAAAGGCACGATGACTGCTATGGTGGCTTTAATTGAACGGAAACTTATCAAACAAAGAACAAATACAGCGCCATACACATAAATCATCATAGGCAATTGCGCTTCACTGACAGCTTCATTAGTGGCAGCCATTACTCCTACAGGTCCTGATGCCAGTTTAAATTGCAAGGTATCAGTGTTTAGTTGTGCTGCAACTTGTTTAACTTTTGCTGTAACAACTTCAATCGTTTCTGCTTTATGATCCTTTAAGAAAAGAAACACTGGCATGACCGAACAGTTACCATTAAGCAAACCAGATGTAGTAGGCACCCGCCCTACAGCTTAAACCAAACTTGCTGTAGTACGTGGAAGCACTTGCCATTTAGGATTACCTTCATTAAAGCCAGCATTCACCTGCTTCGACACCGACGCAAGACTTGCTGTTGACTCAACACCTGGCGTATTACCTACCATCCATTCAAATTGGTCTATCTCATTAAGAATCGAATGATAAGTACACGCTTCAGGTGTCGCCTCAACAATTACCGTCATGTAATCGGTAGTAATTGAGTAATTATCGGTAATATGAAAAGTATCTTGGTTATAACGCGAATCAAGGTGCAATGCTGGCGCTCCGCCTTGTAAGTCACCAATTTTCATATTGCTAGCTTGCTGAAAACCAAAGGCATAAAGCAGTGCCGTACAGGCTAATACTACACTGGCATATTTTGGCGTTGCAAAACGTGATAGCGACCTCCATAAGCCTTCAATTTTTGCTTTTTTAACTGGGTCTTCTTTTTCTGGCTTTATCGTGGTGTATGAAATCACCAAAGGCAATAAAATGAGATTGGTTAAAATAATAACCGCAACACCTAAGGATGCTGAAATAGCTAGCTCACGGATAATGCCGATATCAATAGCTAATAAGGTTAAAAAGCCCACTGTGTCAGACAGTAATGCGACGCCACCTGGAACTAATAAACTGCGAAAAGCTGACGCTGAAGCGGCTTTTGTATTTTGACCATCAATAACACGACGTCTAACAGCATTAATCATTTGTACGCCATGACTTACACCAATAGCAAATACCAGGAAAGGTACAAGAATTGACATAGGGTCAAGTCCGAAACCCACTACCGTTAATAATCCCAATTGCCAGCAAACTGCAACCAAGCTACAAATCAAAGGCAATAAAGTTAAAATTAATGACTTAGAAAAAAGGTAAACCATGACAGCGGTGATTAAAATCGCAATCAAGAAGAAAAGTAAAACGCCTTTTGCACCTTCAGCGACATCACCTGCCATTTTAGCAAAACCAATAATATGAATTTTTATCGTATCAGTTTCGTATTTACCCCGTAGCTCTTCTTCAAGTTGCTTAGCAAATTGAATGGTATTCAATGGTTTGGTGGTAATATCTTTTTCTGCGCCTTCAGACTCTGCCATTTCTTCGTCAGTTTTGGCCACAAAATCCATTAACTGAGCCGTTAACATGGCTGATGAGTAGTCATTTGATACTAAACGTCCAACAATTCCTGCCTTTTCAACGTTATCTCGGACTACATTTAAGCCGTATTCATCATTACGAAAGTCTGCTGGAATGACAGGGCCGCCAGCAAAACCGTCTTCAACGACTTCAGTAAAGCGAGTTGATGGCGAATAAAGTGATTTAACTTGAGAACATTCAACTCCAGGGATGAAAAATAATTGATCGTGAACGTTTTTAAGTGTTTCGAAGTATTCAGGGTTAAAAATATTGCCACTGGTATCTTCAACAGACACCATAATCCTATTCGCCCCACCAAAATCTTTTTGATGTTTGGTATACGTTTTCATGTACTCATGATTCAGCGGAATATTTTTGCTGAACGCCGCATCCATTTTTAATTGGCTAGCTTGGTAACCCAAAAAAATTGTAATGAGTATGAATGACAAAATCACCCACATACGGTTTCTGAAAAGATGGGTTTCAAATCCATTGACCAGTTTTTCTAACATCTTATCGGCCCTATTATTGTTGTTTTATTTTTATGTTTATCTAACGTAAATCAAATATCAGTCTAAAATGAATTTCAATGTCAAAGCCTAGAACTTATCTTGAATAACTCGATTAAACTTAGCCTAAATTATCTATTTAAGCTGAAATAACCCTTTAGAACCTGCAAACCAAAGTTCACCTTTAGCGTCACTTTCGATTGCTACAATGTTTTCGCCTTGTCTTCGAGTGACAATTTTAGCGGCATCGTTAGTATCAAGCTCAATCACCACCCCAGCGTTACCCACTAAATAGACTAAGTTATCTTTGATATAGGCATTATTAATGGATGACTTAACAGGCAGTGCGATTTCATTCCACTGAGTAAATTGTTTATCAGTTTTAAACAC
This sequence comes from Shewanella japonica, assembly GCF_002075795.1. Classification (NCBI taxonomy): domain Bacteria; kingdom Pseudomonadati; phylum Pseudomonadota; class Gammaproteobacteria; order Alteromonadales; family Shewanellaceae; genus Shewanella; species Shewanella japonica. Next base: position 2,154,748 of record NZ_CP020472.1, on the reverse strand, counting down.
GTGACCACGAAGCCCCATGACATAAATAGCATCGTTTGTTTCAATAGCATTAAACATAGACCCCTCATAATAAAAATCTTTGGTCTCAAATGTTTGGCCATTATTATTTGAAGTTGCTACTAACCCAAGTTCACCAACCATGAGCAGTTGAGTATCACTTAATTGAATAACACGGTTAAAATGCGGTAATAATGCAGCTCGCTCTGATAGATACAATGCTTCATCTTCTGCTTTTAAATCTGCTAAATAGGAAACATCTTCCGGAAATAGTAGCTCTTCATGAAACTCTTCCTGCCATTGCTTACCACCATCGGTTGTGCGATAAAACAAACCATAAGCACCCACTGCGATGCCTTCATTTTCATTGAAGAATAAAATATCAAGTAATGGCTTTTCTACTTCGATAGACTGAAACTGTACTTGCCAAGTCAACCCACCATCTTCGGTGTGAATAATGGTGGCATCATGACCAACTGCCCATCCCTTTTTGTCATCAAGAAAGAACACTTTAGTTAATTGTGAGATGACTGGCGTAGCAACTTGTTGCCATTGATTATCTTGCTTAACAAGCACATGCCCTCTTTCTCCCACGGCAACAAGGCTGTTACCTGCTTTGGCTAAATCAAGAACAAGAGAAGATTGCGCTAAAGGTTGGATCTGAACAGAAAGTGGATCGAATTGAGCATGGACTGGCGCTTGAGCTAAAAAACAACTGGCACTAAAAGCGACAACATTGCGAAGTGTGCGGAACGACATACAAACTTCCTTAGAAATTGTAGGGGCGCATTGCGCCCCTATTTGGTCTTAACGAATACCTGCACGGCGAAGCGCATCAGGCGTGAAGTTAGCTTCAGAAAGGTTTGCATCAAAATCATACATGCGCCCTTCGTTGTCTAACCCCATCGCTAAGTAACGACGAGATTGTAAATCATGGAAGATTTCTAACGTGCTCCAATGGGTCGGAACTTCATAGTAGTTAATCGAGTGCGCAGTACCTACACGGTATAACTCATCACGGTTATCGTACATATCCGTTAGTGAAACCTGCCAAGAATCTTCATCGATGTAGAAAACACGTGTTTTATAGATATGGCGCATACCATCTTTAAGGGTTGCTTTAACTTCCCATACACGGTGTTTTTCCCAACGAGCAAACTCTGGATTAATATGGCCAGGTGTTAAGATTTGATCGTATTCAAGTGCGTCAGAGTGAAGCTTGTAATCATTATATGGGATATAAAGCTCTTTCTTGCCGACTAATTCCCAGTTATAACGCACTGGAGAACCGTTAAACATATCAAAGTCATCAGTGGTTCTTAAACCATCTGAAACAGTACCTGGAGTATCAAAGGCAACGTTTGGTGCTTTACGTACACGACGTTGTCCTGTGTTATAGGTCCAAGCCTGACGTGGAAGCGCTTCTTGATCCATCGTTTCTTTTACAAGTAGTGCCGTACCCGCTAGACGCGCAGGTTGACGTACAACTTGCTTGAAGAAGAACAAGGTGTTCGACTCTTTTAATTGATCTAACGTCACTTCTGGACGGCTATAACTGAAACGAATTTCTTCAGCAGTTTCAATCAATGTGTACGAACCACTTGCTGTTGGAGCCGCTTGGCTACGTGCAGTTTTAATATCGACACCACGATAGCGAAGAATATGGTTCCAAATGACCTCTAACCCGTTATTTGGAATTGGAAACGGTACACTGATCGACGCACCACTTACACCATTACCATTTGCTACAAGTTCAGCATTTAATGCATTAGCCTTAGTTGCATCATAAACATACTGAGGCAGCGAGGCTGTACGGCGAGTCTCGTAAACATTCATTTTGTATGTATCTGGATACAGTTCAAAAAGCTTGTTTTGGCCCGGCGTTAAAAATTCAGCATATTGCGCTTTATTTGCATTAGTAATGGTGAATAAAATTTTATCTGAAGGAAAAGGATCTGGATGATGCATTCCTTTTTCATATCCAGCAACTGGAGAAGTAATGCCGTTATCCCAAGCAGGGATAGAACCATCAGCATTACCTGCTTTAACAGCACCCACTGGAGTAAGCTCATTACCCAATTTCGCTGCTTCAGCTTCAGATACTTTCGCCATCGCTGCAGGAGCGCTAAACGCCATGATTACTGCAGCCGATAATATCGTCAGTTTCTTCATTATTATTGTCCTTCTAGATAGAATACTTGACGTTAAACGAGACATAATCTCGGTCAGTCATTGCATTAGTTGTTCCTACACCACCAAAGAAGCTGTTGTAAGAAATATCAGCGCCCCAACGACTGCGGTAATCAAAGTTAACACCGACAGCGACAGACTTACGACCTTCAGTAAATAAGAACATTGGATCTGGTGTAATACCGTCAACATCATGTGAGAAAATCACACGTGGTGACATATTTACACCTGCGAAGATATTATTGTAGTCGGCTTTAGCCACTAAGCGATAACCCCAAGCAAAATCAGTTGGGAATGGATTGGTTTCAGGACCATCATGCAGAGCTTCGATAATACCTGGCATATCAGGATTACCACCAGAACGAGCGGTACCAGGACCATTTAGGCGAAGCTCATCAAAGCCAGGCATGTCATGGATCCACACACCACCAATTTCAGCAAGCATCGTCAGGTTATCCGTACCTAATGTAGGTCCGAATAAATGAGTAAATGTTGCTTGAGCTTGAGTTGTATCAGATAAAATGAAGCCATCAATTGACTCACCAGGTTTAACACCTTCAATTTGTGAGATACCATCTAAGTCAGGACGAAGACCCGCTTCAGCCAATTGTTGAGGCATACCAGCAAACAATAACTCTACGTCATCAATTTGTAATGGCTCATCAACACGGTGAGCAATTTCACCCGCAACCGAAGTATCACCCACTAAAGTGTTAAAGCTGAAACCATAAAGTTGAATATCTTCAGGATAAACAATTTGCGCTTTAGTGAAGGTTTCCATACTTAACAGCAATTCACGGTCAATTTCACCGCCACTTGCAGCTAAACGTCCATAATCACGAGCAACCGCTTCAGAAGTAAAGTTAGAAGCAGTACCACTAATTAAAGGACGACGGCTATGGTAATTCATGTAATACAGACCAAATTCAGTTTCACCTAAACTTGGCGCGTAATAACCTAACTTGATACCATATTGACCATCATCACTTGGCTTGGCTTCATCTTGTACTAATGCAACCTTAGTCGCATATGGCACCATATAAGCGGCATAAGCTGGGTCGAAGTTAGCAGCAGCTGCAGCGCCGTATAAAGCAGAATACTCAGACATTAAAAATTCCATATTAATGTCTGGGTTGGCATTAAAACCTAATTGAGCATTTTGGGCATAACCACCAAAACCGGCAAAATCATTGGTTGCGAAGTTAGAACCAGGTGTAGGTACCCAAATTGGCTCCCAGTCATATTGGTAATAAGCTTCAACCGATAAATTATCTGTAATACCCAAAGAAGCCCACACCATACCTTGTGGACGGAACGCTTCTTTAAGCTCTGCACCTGGTGCATTCAAAATGTTTAAATCCACAGCATTAATAACACCAATGCCATGAGGAATTAGAGTACTTTCGCCCCAAGAAACCACTTGGTTACCAACACGAACAGATAATGGGTTTTGGCCATCATTAAAGTCCCAGTTAGCGTAAACAAAGGCATCTAATAAGCGAACATCTTTACACTGAACTTCTGATGCGCGGTCATCTTCACACGGATCAAATTCGTTACCAGTAAGAGGATCGTTAAAATCATAATCACCATCGTTTAATTTACGATCGTAAAAATACATTCCACGAACGAATAAACCATAATTTTTGTATTCCAACGATAACTCGTGTAAGCCTTTAAAAATTTCTGAGGTGGTATCACCTTGAGAATAAAGTAGATTACTTAAGTCATTGTTACTTGAATATGAGCCTGGTTGGCTCCAGATTTGAGAAGTGGTGTACTTTGGTGTTTGCCCAAAAGGCGCACCAAAAGCAGAATAACCAGACCAATCAAATTGTGGCTGGTTAACTTTACCGATTTGCCCTTCCCAATCACGCTCAGACACACGCCAGCTAGCCCCGACTGTCCAAGTAGAATCGAAAGTGCCTCGTACTTCACCCCAATCAAATGAAACAGCACTAGCGCTACTGCTCATCCCTAAAGTCAATGCCGACATCACCCCCAAAGCGAGTGCCGACTTGTTAAAGCGTCTTTTAACAATATTCATTTTTGCTTCTCTCCGTAACCTGCCGGATTCGTTGTTATAGGATTTGAACCAACATTTTGTTAGCCTGCAGGCAACACCATTGTTACAGCAATTAACATCATTGAGCAAGTTCAAAAAACAGAAAATTTGTTAACGAATTGGTGTAGTTAGGAGATTTTTTGAGAGATTAAACTGAACTTTATTTGAATTAGATCACACGAATTGACTACTAGATGATATTAGTTAATAAATAACAAATAAAATCATAAAGTTAATTGAAACAAGACTTAGCTAATTTACTTTTTTAAAATCAATTGAACGTTTGAAGTATTTACTCTAAATTTTATTTAGAGAAATAAATTTTCCAGAGGCATCCAGTTGCAAAACGAACTGACCTTGAATACCAGAAGTGGTAACAAATGGTCTGAAATATTTACCATTAATGTGTAATAGTTTGCCTCTTACATCCCTCACCTCAACATTTTTTACATAGCCTCGGTAATAAGGAAGGAAGTCTTCAAAACTAATATACATGGAAAAAGTAAATTGCATGGTGAGAAACAAACTCTAGGCGCTGTGATATGAAAGGTAATGCTAATTAATTTGGCAGGTATTGTCACTCGGTAATTGAAGTAATTAATATGAAGATTACCACTGATAACATCACATTATCAGTGGTAATTTATTAAGGGTTAAGCGAGGGCTTTTTCAACTTTTTCAAATAAATCTTTTGATAAATTAGGTAAGCCTTTTAAGCGAAGTAAGCACTGTTTCATTTTTTGCTGACGTTCGAGATCAAACTTACTGAATTGAATCAGTGGCGTTATCATTCTTGCTGCCGTTTGTGGATTCAGCTCATTTAACTTAATTAAAATATCAGTCAAATACTCATACCCAGAGCCATTTGCCTCATGGAATTGGTAAGTGTTTGCCGCCACAAAGAAACCAATCAAAGAACGAACACGATTTGGGTTATTAAAACTAAAGCTTTCATGCTTGGTCAGTGATTTGATAACCTCGAGTACCTCTGGTGTATTTTGAGATGCTTGTAAGCTAAACCACTTATCCATCACTAACGGAGTCGATAACCATTTTTGTTCGAAATCTTGCATTAATGCATCTTTGCAGCTTAATTGACCAGAAACAGCGGCTTTAAGTGCTGCTAAGCTATCGGTCATATTGGCTGCTGCTTTATATTGTTCAGTCACTAACTGTTCATATTCAGAAGACACTCGAGACAACAAGACTAAACAGATGTTTTTAAATGCACGTGCTGCAGGGTTATCTTCAGTAATTAATGAACGATAGCGAGTGACTAACTCATCTAAACAGGCTTCAGCAAGCTCATCTACAACAAACTCTCTAGCAGCTTGTAAAGCATCTAAGTTTACCGTATCAACTTGTTCAATAAGCGCCGCAGCTGTTGGGAAAGCAAGTATTTCAGCAACTAGCGCTTTATCGATATTCTCATCTAAAATTACGCCTCGAACCGCTTCAATAACTCTTGGGTCAAGATGCATTGATTCTTTTGCTGAAAGGCTCTCCACATTTTGCCAAACCGCTTGGCTGAATAAACCAACAGATGCTTCCCAACGAGCGACTTCACTGGTTGCAAATCGAGTTAAGTGCACTAATTGATCGACATTAAATTCATAATCTAGACGCACTGGCGCTGAAAAATCTTGCAGTAATGAAGGCACTGGCATTGACTCAATACCGTCAAAGGTGAAGGTTTGCTCAGTTTGCTTGACTGCCAACACTTGATTATTTATCGACTGACCTTCGGCATCTAATAATTCTACGCTGAAAGGTATATGCAACAATTTGCCTTTCTCGCCTTGTGATTGCACTGATTGTTTAACTGTTAACTGATATTGCTTTTTATCGGCATCAAAGCTGTCTGTCACGCTAACAACGGGGGTACCTGCTTGGCTGTACCAATTTCTAAATAAACCTAAATCGATACCACTCGCTGATTCCATTGCATTAACAAAGTCATCGCAAGTCACAGCTTGTCCATCGTGACGTTCGAAATAGCACTTCATGCCTAATTGGAAATTTTTCTCACCTAAAATGGTGTGCATCATGCGAATGACTTCAGCACCTTTGTTGTAAACAGTCACGGTGTAAAAGTTATTCATCTCAATGACTGATTCTGGACGAATTGGATGCGACATTGGGCCTGCATCTTCAGCAAACTGCTGATTTTTCATAACGCGGATTGCTTGAATACGATTAACAGCACGGGAACCTAAATCAGAGCTAAACTCTTGATCTCTAAATACAGTTAAGCCTTCTTTCAAGCTTAGTTGGAACCAATCACGACACGTGACACGGTTACCCGTCCAGTTATGGAAATACTCATGACCCACGACAGACTCGATACCATGATAATCTTCATCGGTAGCACTTGCTGTGTCAGCTAATACATATTTGGTGTTAAAGACATTCAAGCCTTTATTTTCCATGGCGCCCATGTTGAAAAAGTCAACAGCAACAATCATGTAGATGTCTAAGTCATATTCTAAATCAAAACGGTTTTCATCCCATGCCATCGACTTTTGCAGTGATACCATTGCATGATTAGCTTTGTGTAAATTACCTTTATCGACAAACACCTGTAACTTGACTTCGCGGCCGCTACGAGTAACAAACTTATCTTCTAATAAGTCAAAATCACCCGCGACTAGCGCAAAAAGGTAGCTTGGTTTTGGAAATGGATCTTCCCAGCGGACATAATGACGGCCTGCAGTTGTTTCCCCCTTCTCGACAAGGTTGCCGTTACTTAATAAGAAAGGAAATGCAGTTTTGTCCGCTTCAACTCTCACAGTATAAATAGCAAGGACATCTGGACGGTCTAAGAAATAAGTAATTCTTCTGAAACCTTCGGCTTCACACTGGGTGCAGTATGCGCCATCTGACATATACAAGCCCTCTAGGCTAGAATTAGCCTCAGGATCTTGTAAGGTCACTAGGGTTAATTCAAAGTCATCAAGGTTCGTTTGAATCACTAATTCGTTATTTGCTTCTTGATATTGAGCTTTGTCACCGTTTATCAAAACAGACTGTAAATTTATTTGCTCACCAACCAAGATTAAATTTTCGGTATGTTGACCAACACGTTGCACCTTACTGGTGGCTACAACTGTGGTTTCATTGCCCTTTAAATCGAAATTTAAATCAATATGGCTAATGGTATAAGCGGGTGCTTGGTAATCTTTTAGGTGTTTTGCTTGAGCTTGAGTCATAAATAATCCTTGAATAACACTTAGCAAATTATGCGATAAATTTTACTTAATAAAAAACGCGCTTAAAGCGCGTTTTTTTCTGGCGAAATAATGATTACTTCGCAGCTAGTTTTTTAGCATCAACCATATCTAAAGTGATTAATGCTGTTTCTTCTAAGAACGCATCTGGCACTTCTAATTCATCTTCATCTGACGCGTCTGTTTCACTTTCAGCGGCTTCGCTTTCTGCAACTTCAGTTGTTTCAGTCTCAGCTGACTCTTCATCTTCATCATCTAAAGATGCAAGAGGCTCGAGTCCATTCTTAACACGACGCTCATTGGTACGATCTAGAATACGTTTTTCGTCTTCTTCACGTGATGCAATACGCTCACTTTCAACTAATGAAATCGTCTTATCGTTATGATGCTTTTTAAATTCTGCTATATCATCAAAAATATAACCGAATTCGACATCCGTTTTAATACGTTGCTGATGCTTAGTATCAAGCTTGGTAATCAGCTCAGGATAGATATTGCCTAGTGTTCCGTATTGCGCAACTGGCACTTTATCCCAAGGTAAGGCGTTTTTCTCTTCAGATTCACCATATTCACCCGGCTCTAAGGCACTTGGGAATTTAATGTCAGGAGTTACACCTTTAAGCTGAGTACTGCCACCATTAATACGATAGAACTTTGCGATAGTGTATTGAACATGACCAATTGGTTTTTCATACATATCGTAAATGCGGCCAAGGCTCTTGTGTTGTTGCACAGTACCTTTACCAAAACTTGCTTCACCAACAATGAGTGCACGGTCGTAATCTTGCAGTGCTGCAGCAAAAATTTCTGAAGCTGAAGCGCTATAGCGATCGACCATTACTGTTAGTGGACCGTTGTAAGCACTCTTACCGTCGTTATCACGATTTTGAGTTACGCGGCCATTGGCATCACGAATTTGAACCACTGGGCCCATATCGATGAATAATCCGGTAAGCAAAGTAGCCTCGGTTAACGCACCGCCGCCATTGCCACGTAAATCGATAATAATGCCTTCGACGTTATCTTCTTTCAGTTTGGCAATTTCTTTTTCTACATCTACAGATAAGTTCATGTAGAAACCAGGAATTTGAATAACCCCGACCTTACGGTTGGCATATTCACCTTCTGTTGGTTCAACCACTTTAGATGTTGCAGCTCGGTCTTCTAAGCGAATTTTATCTCGAATGATAGTTACTTCGAAAGTTTTCGCATTAGCGCCACCTTTTTTAGGTAGTATTTGTAAATTAACCTCACTGCCTTTTGGCCCTTTGATTAATTCAACTACATCATCTAATCGCCAGCCGATAACATCAACAATTTCACCGTCTTTTTGGCCTACACCAATGATTTTATCTTCAGGTGATAGTTTTTCACTACTGGCCGCAGGGCCACCAGCAACAAGACTTTTAATGACAGTGTAATCGTCATCCATCTGTAACACAGCACCAATGCCTTCAAGGCTTAGGTTCATTTCCATTTGGAAACGTTCAGCATTACGAGGAGATAAATAACTTGTATGAGGTTCTACTGTACGCGCAAACGCGTTCATCACACCTTGGAATACATCTTCACTGTGAGTTTGGCTCAGACGCTTGATAGCATTGTTATAACGCTTACCGAGCACTTCGACTGTTTCTTCCCAGTCTTTACCAGCAAGTTTAAGATTCAATGCATCGTATTTAACACGCTGACGCCAAAGCTCATTAAGTTCAGCTTCATCTTTTGGCCAAGCAGCTTCTTCACGATCGAACTCATAAGCATCACCAGCTTCGGTAAAGTCGAATTCTTTATCAAGTAAAGTTAACGCATAGGCAAAACGTTCATAGCGACGTTTTTGCAATAAAGAGAACATATCAAAGGCAGGAGCGATATTGCCCGTTTTGACCATATCGTCAAACTGAGTTTGATACTGCTTGAAGCTATCAACATCAGCTTGGGTAAGCACATTACGTCTGAAATCTAACTGTTGCAGATAACGGTCATAAATGAGCTTAGAAAAAGCATCATCAAGTTCAAAGCGATGGTAATGAGAACGGGTAAATAAATTCGTTACTCTTTTACTCGCAACCTTATGTTGAGGCTCTTGCTCAAGTTTGGGTAACTCGTTGATTTGAATAGTGGGTGAAATTGCCCAAGCCGAAAAACCGACAAATAAAGTGGCAATCGACGCAGCCAAAGTGAGTTTTCGCATCAACAAGTTACTCCTTAAATGATCACGATAATAAAATATGCTCGGCACGTACTTTAACGACTAAACCAGAATCAAGCTGTACATGGACATCTTCTTTCTTGATATCAGTGATAACGCCGGCAACTGGATTTTGCCCTAACTTCACACTAACACGTTGTTTTTGTTTAAGCTCGTCAAATTTTGCTGGCACATAATTAACTTTTGGTTCAGCAGGCTTTTTCGCTTTTGCTGGACGGTCTTTCTTAACTGGAGCAGTTTTTGCTGAAGGTGCTTTTCTAGCAGGCTTCTTTGGATTTGCTTTTGCAGCTTGTGCTTGGCGCTTCGCCTTTGCTTTCTCTTGGCCTTCTTTTAGAGTTTGCTGAGCGTGATCAATATGCTCTTGCTCAAGCTCACCACAATCTTGGCCATCTAAGTCGATACGCTGTACGCCTGCTTTAACGCCTTTAAGGTAGCGCCAGCTACTTGTATAACGTCTAAGTGCAACACGTAATTGTGTCTTACTTACTTTAGAATCATCAGCCAACCTTTCAGCTAAATCTTGAAACAAACCAATTTTTAATGGCTTAGTTTCACCTTCTGCAATAAAGCATAAAGGAAAAGTTTCATATAAATACGCTAAAACTGCGTTGGTGTCGGTCAACTTGTCTGTTGATTCCATTTTTACTTCCACGTTATATAAGGGGACTGGTTAATAGCTTTCTTGGCTAGTACAGTCGTTTATCTTTCGTTAAACAGAGTCTTGCTTAACGTTCAAATTAGCACTTCCTACATGATTGCTAAAGCAATTGAAACATGCCTTAACAAATTAACTTAGTTAGCTGCAATTTTACAGTAAATAAATTTTCCAGTAGTTAATGCGTGCAGCTCAGTATTATAAAGCGCATCACAGCGATTGCGACCTGCAATTTAGATTATTTGTTCGCAAATTAAGCAAATAAGCAAGATTCGAAGCTTTTTACTAAGATTTCGAGACCTTTTTGATCGTCTGTTTCAAAACGATTCAACAATGGACTGTCAATATCGAGCACGGCAACCACATCATTTCCGTTACGAACCGGCACAACGATTTCTGAATTACTGGCTGCATCACAAGCAATATGCCCTTCAAATTGGTGTACATCTTCAACAAGTTGAGTCTGATCTAGTGCCGCAGCTGTCCCACAAACTCCTTTGCCTATCACAATACGAGTACAGGCAACTTTACCTTGAAACGGGCCTAAGACTAATTGGTCTGCTTTTTTAATGTAAAAGCCAACCCAATTTATATTGTCTAAATTATCATTTAACAACGCCGAAAAGTTTGCCATGCCAGCAATCAGATCATCTTCGCCTTCCATTAATGCTAATACTTGACGGTTCAATGTGTCATAAAACTCAGCTTTCATTCTACTTCCTAAAATATTTTATTCTGTTGGCGCTTTTTTATTAGTTTTTTTCGTGGCTGCTTTATTGGCAACTGGCTTAGGTTTTACTACGCCTTTTAATAAATTAGCTAGCTCATCTTTATTAGAAGCTAAGTAAAAAGCAAGCTTCTCTACACTATTCTCGTCAATTTCGAGTTCAGCGCTAGTAATAAAAGGAACTAAGTTATCAGCAATGTCGAGCATTTTGTCATAGGCATCGGCTTCCTTTTTAGATGTAAATGTCATCTTTTCCACCCCTTCTCTTACCACGACAAACTTTGTAATTACCGCCATGATTAACCTCTTACTGTTTTTATATACAGTGCATAGAGTGTCATAGAACTAACTTCTGATGCAAGTATTCTGATTATTCTGGTATTATCTGGTTTTATTGTATCTTGAATAATTGACGTTTTGACTATTTAAAGCCATATTTTGTGCACTTTAGTCAGATATTGTTCAGTAATTTAGAGCTCTTAATTATATAGATGGATGGTTTGCGCTTTATATGCCAAAAAATGTAGATCAAGAGAGCATCGTTTTATGTCGCTCTTGTGACTTAGCAGTTCAGCGCCGTGCGCTACCTTCGAATGTCAGAGCCCTATGTCCTCGCTGCCATACGGCACTCTATGATGTGCCATATTGTTCTATTAACGGCATGCTAGCTTTGTGTATTACCGCGCTACTTTTTTTATCCCAGCTAATTTTTTACCCGTTTTAGAAATCCATTTTTTGGGTAGCATCCGTGCAACGACTGTCTACGAGACAGCCATCGCAGTTTGGGCACAAGGTTATTGGATTGTCGCTGTTGCTGTTATTGCCTCAGCAGTTATTGCCCCTGGCTTATTAATACTGTCGATATTGCTACAAATCATTATCGTAAAAAGCAACTTACACAGCTATTTTTGGCAACGAACTTATCGGCGTTTGCTGAAAAACCAAGCCTTACTCACCCAATTATCAATGTTAGAAATTTATGTCATTTCTTTCTTGGTGGCCGCATTCAATTTATCTGACTTTGCGGATATCTATTTAGGCATGGGAACTTTTTGTTTCGGAATGTTATTTTTGGTTATTTTGTTTTTGCAACGTGAGTATAATCTGGAACATATGTGGAAGCTGACTCATGACTAATAAAATAGAACAAGCTAAAAGCAATGATTACCAGCAAGGTAAAGATATCGGAATGACCTTGTGTGGGGTATGTCGCAACATTAACCCTATTGAGCAAGGGTATTGCAGCCGCTGCGAATCAAAAATACAACCCCGTAATGAACAGAGCTTGCAACAAAGCTGGGCGTTATTAATTACTGCAGCGATTTTATTAATACCAGCCAATATTTATCCAATCACTATGCTCACAAACCAAGGCAAAGTGACTTACGATACTATTTTTACTGGGATAGTACATTTAGTGCATTCGGATATGATCCCTATTGCCATTATCGTATTCACCGCCAGTATTTTAGTACCATGGCTAAAAATTGCTGGACTAGCGATATATTTAACTGCGATTAGTTTTAACTTACCAGTTTCAAAAAAGAAGCTCATGGTGGGGTTTCATATTATTGAATGGATTGGCCGTTGGTCTATGTTGGATTTATTCGTTATTGCACTGACAGTTGCGGTAGTCAATATGGGTCAACTTTTAGATGCTAAACCCGCTCCGGCAGCAACCGCATTTGCACTCGTTATCTTACTGACTCAATTGGCAGCTAAGGTGCTTGATACACGTTTACTTTGGGATCGCTTGGACAAAAAAAATGACACGAATTGAATCACCAAAAGTCGTTAAAAAGAAACTTTTCTCTCCGATTTGGTTACTTCCTATTGTTGCCCTGGTATTAGGGGCTTGGCTAGGTGTTAAAAGTATCAAAGAGTCGGGAATTGAAGTTCAAGTGCACTTCCCTAGTGCTATCGGTATCGATATCGGTAAAACCCTAGTTAAATATCAGGGATTAACGGTCGGTAAAGTCACCGATATCAGCATTGATAAAGACCTTTCTGGCGTCAATGTTAAAATCATTATGGATTATCGCTCTGATCCATTTTTAAACAAAAATACCCAGTTTTGGCTTGTGACTCCAAAAGCAAGTATCACAGGGATAGAAGGATTAGATACCTTATTTTCAGGTAACTATATTGCTATTCAGCCAGGAGATGGCAGTTCTGCTTCAGAGTTTGTTGCTTTAACAGAAGCCCCTACGATGATCCCCAATGATGAAGAAGGCATAGTTGTGAACCTTACCACTTCAACACTAGGCTCCCTTGATGTCGGCTCAATGGTATTTTACCGCCAAGTGCCAGTCGGCAAGGTGGTTAACTACCGGTTAATCGATAGTGATACCATTACTATCAGTACCTTTATCGAGCAGCAATACGCACACTTGGTCAATCAAGAGTCACAATTTTGGAATGTCTCAGGGCTCAAAATCGATGCCTCTATGTCAGGAATTAAGGTGAATACCGAAAGTTTGGCATCATTACTCGCTGGCGGGATCAGTTTCAACTCAGATACAAAAGCGAACAAAGCAGTTAGTGGCGATACCTACGTACTTTACCCTGATGAAGAAAGTGCAGTTAAAGGGATTGAATTTGTACTTACCGCCGAAAATGCAGATGAGATAAACCAAGGTTCAGCGCTGGTTTATCGTGGCGTTGAGGTGGGTAAAGTTCATCAAACTCAATTGACTGAATCCGGCGTTAAATTTTTAGCCAAGTTTGATGTGCAATATCAGCACTTATTAAATGCCGATAGCCAATTCTGGATTGCTGGTGCCGACATTTCGCTTGAAGGTGTGAAACATGCAGCACGTTTATTAACTGGGAGTGTCGTCAATGTGCTCCCAGGCACCAGTGACCAAGCGTTACCAGAGCTATTTACTTTACAACCTGAAGCGCCAGATTTACTTCAAGCGCAAAAGCTCACAATACAACTTACTTCTGATGAACACAGTGGCTTAACCGCAGGCGCAGAAGTTAGATTTAAACAGATGCCTATTGGTACTATCACTGAAGTGACATTAACCGAAGACTTTACCGGTGTTCTGTACCAAGTCGAAATTTTACCTGAGTTCGCCTCACTATTAACAACTGATAGTTATTTCGTCACAGAGTCAGCGTTAAGTATTGACGCCTCTTTAGACGGCGTATCTGTAACAACAAGAGATTTAAACACTGTTATTGAAGGTGCGGTTTCCTTGGTTAAAGGAAAAAATAAAGCATTAGTTACCCCGCAGGCAAAATTTGCCTTGTATCGTTCTAATGATGACGCACTTATCGCCCTTAATAAAAATAACATCACCACATTAACACTCGACAGTATCGATGGCGCGGGGTTATCTACAGGTTCTCCTATTTATTACAAAAAAATGCAAATCGGTAGTGTTAAAGAAGTTTATTGGAACAGCAATACAGACCAATTCTCGATTCGTATCGCAATACAAAATAAGTTTAAACAGTTGATTAAAGACTCAAGTGTATTTTGGCGTAACGATGCAGCAAATATCAATGCAAGCTTGTCTGGTATCGAAGTCGATGTGGCACCTTTAGAAGGTGCACTCAAAGGCAGTATTAGCCTTGGTTTACTTGATAATGACCAACCAGGCAATGTATCTCGCTTGTATGACTCCAAAGCCTTAGCGCTTAAACAGGCTAAAGCCATTACCTTAATCTTGCCTGCTGAAGCAAAAGTTTCTGAAAAAGCAGCGATTCGCTATCAAGGCCATCAAATTGGTGTAGTGCAGCAGGTGAAGTTAAATCAAAACCTCGATACGTTAACAGCAAGTGCCTATTTATACGGTGAATATGCTGATCACTTTACTAAAGCGGACAGTGAATATTTTGTGGTTGATGCGCAAATATCTTTAACGGGTATAACAGCCCCAGAAACCCTAATCACCGGCCCTTATATCGGTGTTTTACCGGGCAATCAAACTGATATTAGCGATAACTTTACCGCACATTTGTCAGCCCGATATGATGCAAATATAGATGCTGATGCAGTCACGTTAGTCCTTGAAGATAGTCAACTGGGTTCTATCAAAGTGGGGACCCCTATTTTCTTCAGAGGTATTTCTATTGGCCAAGTTGATGGTTATTCATTATCAGAAAACGGCAACAAGGTATTGATGTACTCGCATATCGAAAAGCAATACACGCACTTAGTTAATCAAAGCAGCCGCTTCTGGGACGCATCCGGTATCAAACTTGAGGTTGGGATTTTCTCTGGTGCACAAATCGAAACCGGTTCACTAGAAACACTGCTGTCAGGGGGAATTTCTGTTGTTACCGAAGACATCACTACCCCAGCAAATCAAATCGCTTCAGGTGCGAGATTTAACCTTTACAACAAGATGAAAGAAGAGTGGCGTAGATGGCAGCCAGAACAAGTGAAGCCGTAATCATTAAAATGACACTATGTAAACTGAACTGGGTTAGTTTTCTAGTTACATTAGATTAAGTGACGTTAGCTTCAAGGAACATTTAAAAAGTCGGCATTTGCCGACTTTTTCTAATCAAACATCAATAAGCTCATTAAAACCTGAATTCACAGTAAACGCTTAAATAAATTGGTAAATGTCTGACGTTCACTTAACCATAGAACCAATAGCACACTGCAATAGCAGTAATTATTCCGCCGACATCGGCAGCCAAACCACAGCCCAGTGCATGGCGGCTATTTCGGATCCCTACAGAACCAAAGTAAACAGCTAACACATAAAAAGTGGTTTCTGTGCTACCTTGGAAAATTGCTGATAATCGGCCAGCAAAAGAGTCAACACCATGATGCTCCATCGTTTCTAACATCATGGCCCGTGCGCCGGAACCACTAAAAGGCTTCATTAACGCAGTAGGCATGGCATCAACAAAACGATTATCAAACCCCATCATGGACACAAGGCCTGCAAGCCCCTGTAATGCATAATCTAGCGCACCGGATGCCCTTAACATTCCAATCGCTAACAGCATCGCTAATAAATAAGGGATTAACGTTATAGCTTGAGAAAAACCTCCTTTGGCACCTTCTACAAACTCATCGTATATTGCGACTTTCCGGTAGCCTGCAATTAAGATAAAACTCAAAATTAATAATAATAAAATCCCGTTACCGAGCGCTGTAGAAATGGTGCCAATGGCTGATGCTGATAAGGTTAGCAGATAGAATACACTTGCGGTTAAACCACTAAATAGAACTGCGCCATACCCCAGTACCACGGTATTTAGCAATGATAACCGCTGCACTATCGCCACCACAGTCAAGCCGACAACGGTTGATGCAACCGTTGCTAATAATATCGGTAAGAAAACGTCAGCCGGCGCTGCCGCGCCCTGCTGCGCTCGATATAGAAAAACGGTTACAGGTACTAAAGTCACAGATGAAGTATTTAATACCAAGAAAAGAATTTGTGCATTGGTAGCGACAGCTTTATCCGGGTTCAAGCTTTGTAAGTCGTGCATGGCTTTTAAGCCAAGTGGAGTTGCTGCGTTATCTAGACCAAGCATATTAGCTGTCAGGTTCATCGTCATACTGCCATAAGCGGGATGACCTCGAGGTACCTCTGGCATTAATTTAGATAATAACGGTTCAAATAATTTGGCGAAAACACCAACTACACCAGCTTTCTCTCCTACTTGCATTAGCCCCATCCACAGAGCAAGCACACCGATTAAGCCAATTGATATCTCAGCGGCGAGTTTCGCACTACTAAATATGCCATTTACAGCATCACTCAATACTCCGACATGACCATTGAATAGTTGAATAACAATCGCAATAGCAGCCGTTACAAAAAAGAACAACCAAACTCGATTCAGCACTTAATACTCCATCATTATTGCCCAAGGAACTCACGGTGATAAATGCATGATATAATCTAATCCATAATTACACAGTTGTTTTATCGAATTTTTTTACTATGGCGCAAATTAACCCAAATTACCTCACTCACATTTCTTCAGAACTACCTGAACATCTTGATCTAGATGAGTTTATTGCAGCGTGTCAGCGTCCGCTTAGAAAGTCCATTAGAGTCAACACTCTCAAAATTTCTGTGGCTGCTTTTATCGACATAATGAAGCAAAAAAACTGGAGTTATGAACCTATCCCTTGGTGTAGTGAAGGTTTTTGGATTACTCATTCTGAAGATCAGCAACTAGGTAACATGGTAGAACATATACAAGGGCTATTTTATATTCAAGAAGCTAGCTCTATGTTGCCGCCCGTAGCACTATTTGATAGCACAGATAGCAACATACTGGAGACGGTACTCGACGTTGCCTCTGCACCCGGTTCTAAAACCACACAACTCGCTGCCCTAATGAATAACCATGGCTTACTCATAGCAAATGAATACTCATCAAGCCGAGTTAAAATATTACATGCTAATGTGCAGCGTATGGGAGTGAATCAATGTGCCCTTACCCATTTCGACGGTAAAGTGTTCGGTGAATACTTATATGAAAAGTTTGATGCTATTTTACTTGATGCCCCGTGCGGCGGTGAAGGCACAGTACGTAAGGACCCGAACGCCCTAAAGCATTGGCAATTAGATGACGTTACTGACATAGCTGAAACACAGAAAGTCCTTATAGAATCAGCATTATTAGCGCTCAAGCCTGGTGGAACTTTAGTGTATTCCACTTGTACACTCAGCCAAATCGAAAATCAGCAGATTTGTCACTATATTCAGCAACAGTATCCAGATGCGGTTGAGTTTATGCCACTTAATGGTTTATTTCCTGGTGCTGAAAAAGCATGTACTGAAGAAGGCTTTTTACATGTTTGGCCACAGATTTACGACAGTGAAGGTTTTTTTGTCGCTAAAATAAAAAAATAACCTCAGTACCAAGATTGAAAAAATGCCCCAAACCGCAACGCAACTTCCCGTTTGTATCGGCTAATAGCAAACAAGTAATGGCTATCAAAGCCTACTTCAGCCAACAATTCAATATCCAGCTTCCTGAAAATTATACTGTGATGCTGCGTGATGATGAGTACTGGCTATTCCCTACTAAGTTCAACGAGTTTATTGGTTTGATGCGCTACCAACGTATCGGGTTTAAGCTCGCAGATGTGATGAAGAAAGGCTTTAAGGTTAAGCACGAAGCCATCATGGCGTTAAGTCATTATATCCAAAATACAGAGCGAGTCATTGAACTGAGCCGCGGTCAAGCCATTGAGTTTTTGATGGGCAGAGACATTTCAACTCAAGAGATTGATGGGATTGAACAGTCGGCAATGGGAGAAATGTTGGTTAGTTTTAATCAAACACCATTAGGTGTCGTCAAGCACTTAGGCCATAGATTGAAGAACAACCTACCACGTGACTTGGTTAAAGATAAAATAGATAAAGTTTAATTAAATCAAACCAATATAAGCTATGCACGAAGTCAATTCGTGGCTGCTTTTATACACTAGCGTCATCCCAAAGTAGGTTATTCGCATAATTATCGTTCAATAAATGTGCAATATGACAAATGATAACTATAATTTGTGAATCAAGTTGTGCTCGCGAAACATTCTTGAATGTAGACCACAATACAACTTAACTGATTTACTGAGAATAGCCTCTCAACAGTAGCGCAAGGCTCTTTTATGAAGAGCCATTCCCCTAGACCCAGAACAATTGGATAGTTTTGGGTCTTTTTTTGTCTGAAACTAGCGACCAATGAGTTTCGCTGCATCTGTGAAAAGGTTAAAGAAGTTCTCAGAGGTATAACGAGCTAACTCTTCATATTTCTCACCACGAAGTTCAGCGACAAATTCAGCGACATCACGCACATAAGCTGGTTGATTCTCCTGACCTCTGTGCGGAACGGGCGCTAAATACGGTGAGTCAGTTTCAACAAGTAATCTATCTTGCGGCACTTGACGAATAACACTGCGTAATTCACCAGCATTTTTAAACGTCACAATACCAGACACAGAAATATAAAAACCTAAGTCAATCGCCGCCTTCGCCATCTCCCAGTTTTCAGTAAAGCAATGTAATACACCACCAACTTTATCAGCGCCGCCTGCTTTTAACATTGAAATAGTGTCTTCACGGGCATCACGTGTATGGACAATCAGCGGTTTATTCACTTCAACAGCCAAGGCAATTTGCTGCTCGAAACATTGTTGTTGCAGCGTTTTCGTTTCTGGTGCGTAAAAATAATCTAAACCCGTTTCACCAATTGCAACCACCTTTTTATCAGTCGCAAATTGTTTGATTTCAGCTACATTTAGCCCTTCTTGAACATCTAATGGGTGCACACCAGAAGAAAGGAATACGTTATCGAATTGCGCCATTTTCTCACGCATTGATTCGAAACCTTGTTGGCGTACATTAACGCATAACAGGTAATCTACACCGCGAGATTTAGCAGCGTCGATGATAGCTTGTAAACTAGGTTGATCTGGCGCCGCTTTTAAACGGTCCAAGTGGCAATGAGAGTCAATTAACATGGGTATTTTATCTAAAACGAAAATAAGCCAGCAAGAATACCTAGCTACATAGTGCAGGTCAAATCACTTGAAGAAAGTTCACTTGAAAGCAATTTTTCAATATGGTGTTTATGGCTTTCAGGATCGGTTTTAATTTTGACACCAATACCTGCTGGCCTGCCACCTGATGCGCCTAAAGGGTTAATCCAAACCACAACACCTTTAAAGTCGGTCATTTGAGATGTACCAGGTAATTTATATGAAATAGACAACTCTTGCCCTAAAAAATGGCTTTCAGTCGTTGAAATAAATAAACCCGCAGGTTTAATAAAAGGCATATAAGCTCTGTACAATTGGTGCAGAGTATCAAAATTTACCACAAGATCGGTCATAGTCTCAGTCTATTATTTAAGATGAATAAGTTGTCTAAATTCGAGTATATAGTCTTGGCATAATGCTGGGGCATTAATACTCGCCATTGTCGTTAATCGCTGACACATTTGTGCCACTTTCGAAGACAAACCAATAATGTTACTTGTCGCTAATGGATCTATCTTTTTACTTTTTAACACATATTGTCGCAAGTACAAATATAAAACATTAAGTGCGTCAACAATTTGCTGTTCAGAAACCTTGATTAAACTGCCACTAAGATGACCTGACTGAATACTTTTAGCCCAATCTTGTCGGAAAGTTAATAGCTTATGATAATGCTCATTTTCTAAACTCTCAGCCAATTTTAACGGTCCACCCATCATACCTAAACACCAAGTGACATCATGTGTTTTTTGGCCTTCTGGTGCAGGAGGCAGTAGTTGGAATTGATTTAACCAATCAAGCACTTGTTGCTTGTTAGGTTTAAGGTAAGCCACCTGTTGGCAACGACTTTTAATTGTAGCAAGTAATCGAGACGGCACATCAGTTTGTAAAATAATTAAAATATTATTCCCAGGTTCTTCCAATGTTTTTAATAGTGCATTTGCTGAAGCAAGGTTGAATTGCTCACTATTTTGAATAATTGCAACCCGTTGACCACCTTGCTGCGCTGTCACCGTGAGTTTTTGGCACAAGTCGCGTATTTGATCCACTTTAATCTGTGCACCATCAGCTTTAATAACATGACAATCTGGGTGTGTTCCTGCTTTAAACAATAAACAACTTTTGCATTGCCCACATGCGCCAACAGGTGTTAGTTGAGTGCACATTGCAGCTTCAGCCATTTCCCTAGCAAGAATATGCCCGCCATACCCTTGTTCAATGCTTACCAGTTGCGCATGAGCACTATGACCACTAAGTCGTTCGTTAACAAAACGCGTAAATGGCGCATCTAACCACGGAAGTTGGTTCAAATAAAATGCCTGCATTATTGGCTCACTGTTTGTCGTGAAGTGGTGCTATTCAAGATAATCTTGCCGTTAATTCTGTCGTAATTTGTTGATGCACTTCTTCAAGGGTTTTACTGGCATCAATAACAATAATAGAGTCATCTTTTGCCGCAAAATCTAAAAATGTTGCTCGCGCGCGTTCAAAAAATTCGATTTTTTGAACTTCAATTCTATCCAGTGCACCACGATTTGCAGCTCGCTCAAGCCCAAGTTTTGGCTCAATATCCAAGTACAAGGTCAAATCCGGTTTAAACCCTTTTAAGGTAATATCACTGATTGATTTTACAAGCGGCATCAACCCTCTTCCACCGCCTTGATAGGCTAAAGATGACAAGTTATGGCGATCGCCTAATACCCATGTATTGTCAGCAAGTGCAGGCTTAATTACATTGGCAATAAGCTGAGCCCTTGCAGCATAAAAAAGTAGGCATTCTGCTTCATCACATAAAGGATCGGTTTCATCAGCAACTTTTACTAAATCGCGCATTTTCTCAGCTAATGGTGTTCCACCAGGCTCACGAGTACACACCGGCGCTTTTCCGGTATGGGAGGTAATGAGTGTTTTTACAAGTTCAATCGCACTTGATTTTCCTGCGCCTTCGAGGCCTTCAATTACGACAAACTTCGCTTTTTGTTCAATCATTTTCTGTTTCTCTGATACTCGTTAACGGCACGATTATGTTGTGCTAATGTCTCTGAAAATACATGACTACCGTCATTTCTTGATACAAAGTATAAATACTTCACGTCAGCTGGTTTCGCAGCGGCAAAAATAGCAGCCTTACTTGGGGCAGCGATTGGTGTAGGCGGTAGCCCATTTATTCGATAGGTATTAAATGCTGTTTTCTCGCGTAAATCAGCGCGCGTGATATTTCCGTTATAGCGCTCACCCATGCCATAAATCACTGTTGGATCGGTTTGCAAGCGCATCCCAAGTTTCAATCTGTTATTAAACACTGCGGCAACCCAATCACGCTCTGATGGCTTACCTGTTTCTTTCTCAATAATAGATGCAATTGTTAGTAATTCATAAGGCGTCTTGAGCTTAAGTTCCTTATCTCGCTCTTCCCAAGCTTGCTCTAAGGTCTTTTGCATCATCTGATAGCTGCGATTTAAAATTGACTCAAGTGATTCGTTGGCTTGATATTGATAAGTTTCGGGAAAAAACTTTCCTTCAGGTAATCCTGAATCATCACCATTTTTTAGCAGCACTCGATTAAATACGTCCTCATCAAACGTTAAATGCGGCAAATCAGTTAATGCTTCATGCCATTCTTTAATGGTTTTACCTTCAATTAAGGTCAACGAAAAAGTCATTTCGTCGCCTCGGTTTAGTTTTGTTAATAATGTCTCGATATTGTCTCCAGGATTAATTTGATATAACCCTGTTCTTATATGCGCATATTCAGGCTTAATTTTTAATAAATATTTAAATTTCCAACTATCAGAAAGCGTTCCGTTTGTTTCAAGTTCTTTTCCTAGCTTAGTAATATTCATACCTTGGGCAATCACTAACTCGGTCGGCTCTTCAAGCTTGAGTACTTGTTTGGGGTAGGCCAAAATCTGTTGGTAGGCCCAAAACCCTACCACACACGCAACCGTAGTCAGTGTCATCAAAGATGTAAGAAGTATCGTGAGTGTTTTTTTCATATTATTTTATAGTGACAATGTTAGCTGGGTTAATAATGGTGTGGTGTACTGCCAAGGTTTATAGTGAGTGGTCGAGCTTAAGCTGGCATTAACTTGGCGATCAATAATTGAATTAATATTTACCATACCCAATAAACTATTGGTGATAAAGACATGGTCAGCGTTTTTAATATCATCCATTGTCACTTTTGTCGCCATGACAGCAAAATGATTATCTAGCAATGTGTTGATGACTTGCTCTCGCATTACGCCCGCCACACCGCTATCAGAAAGTTTTGGGGTAATCACTTGGTTACCTTTGACCAAAAATATATTAGCCATTGAAGTTT
Organism: Shewanella japonica; assembly: GCF_002075795.1. Taxonomy (NCBI): domain Bacteria; kingdom Pseudomonadati; phylum Pseudomonadota; class Gammaproteobacteria; order Alteromonadales; family Shewanellaceae; genus Shewanella; species Shewanella japonica. The sequence goes on along the minus strand of NZ_CP020472.1, from coordinate 2,131,883 downwards.
CAACAACATGATTATCAGTATCTAAAATAAGCCAATCATCTGCCTTAGCTGTTAATTCATACTGTTTAATCAACACTTGTTCAAGGCGATTTAAATGCTTCATTCCCGCTAATAACGGCTGTTTAGCCAACTGTACGGATGAAACTGACAAACTAATGCCTTGCTGCTGCCAACCTTGGTAATGCTTTGGTATCTCATGCAGAGATATCACTTCAGTTATGGTCGGATTCGATGGGGCGGTATAACCGCGTCCACCAACACCACGACTAATTAAGAGCTTTATACATCCCTCACCGAGTGATTGTGCATGCTTTTGCAAACGGGACTGTAGATCAGATAATACTGGAGGTTGGAAACCTAATCTAAGGCAAGCTTGGTTTAACCGAGACAGGTGCGCTTCAATAAACATCACCTGACTATTGGAAACTCGCATAGTTGCAAATACGCCATCGCCATATGCAAGCCCTCTGTCAAGCGCTTGTATAGTATTCTCAGATTGTCCGTTCACAAATACTAAAGCCATGTTTTATCCTGAATCTATCCCTGCGGGTGAAAACTACTTTTTTACTTAATCTGTTATCAATTTACATCAATGAGTTATTGCAAGCCATTTGTAACACCCCGCCGCAACGCCCTATTTACTTATCTTGTAGGTGATAGTTAAAATAACAAGCGGTGTAATACTATTTAAAAGCGTCATTAAAAAATAGGCTCTGAATTAGAGCCTATAATTTATCACTTAAACAAGCATCTGTATAAAAGCGAAGATATTATCTTGCTAATAGATGCTGAATACGAGCTTTTAAAATATCCGTCGCAATTCTGTTTTTACCACCACGAGGTACAATGATATCAGCATGCTGTTTTGAAGGTTCAATAAACTGTAAGAACATTGGGCGCACTGTTGCTTTATATTGCGCAATGACCGACTCCATTGTACGGCCACGCTCTGCAACGTCACGAGTTAAACGACGTAAGAAACAAATATCCAGCGGTGTGTCCATGAATACACTCGCATCCATAAGTTCACGTAATTTAGGATCAGTTAACAATAAAATACCTTCTAAGATAATGACCTTTTTAGGCTGCATATCCAGAGTTTTACTCATGCGAGTATGTTCTTTGTAGCTATAACAAGGAATATTTACCTGCTCACCCTTCTTTAATTGCTTAAGGTGTTCAGCTAATAGTTGATGATCCAGTGCTTTAGGATGATCATAATTGGTTTTAACACGGTCTTCCATTGTCATATGACTTTGGTCACGGTAATACGCATCTTCATTAATCACACCGATTTGATCGGTGCCCAGGTCGCGCTTTAGTTCTTCAAAAATCGTTTGGGCAATTAAACTTTTGCCTGATGCTGAAGCACCTGCGATACCAATAATGACACATTGCTGAGAATTCATTACTTAACCTTACTCGTCGTCTGAAATACTGATTGAAACTGTGTTTTTGTTTTGCTGCTTGGCAAGTTGCGCCCCCACTTTACGGGCAATTTCACGATAAATAGCAGCAACTTCTGAGTCTGGCTTACTGGCAACCGCAGGGTTACCTTCATCCATTGACTCACGAATATTAATATTGAGCGGCAATGCGCCCAATAATGGCACTTCATAACGTTCAGCAATCTTGCTGCCGCCATGGGTACCAAAAGGATGTTCTTTATGACCACATTCAGGACATAAATGAAAACTCATGTTTTCGATGATACCTAAAACTGGAATATCCACTTTTTGGAACATGGTGATGCCTTTTTTAGCATCTTCAAGTGCGATATCTTGTGGTGTTGTAACAACAACCGTGCCACTGACTGGAAACTTTTGTGACAGTGTTAATTGTATGTCACCAGTCCCTGGTGGCAAATCAATCACCAAATAATCTAATTCTGGCCACTGAGTTTCAGTTAATAACTGGTTCAACGCACCTGCTGCCATTGGACCGCGCCAAACAGCGGCTTCACCATCATCTAGCATAAAGCCAATTGATTGAGCTGAAATGCCATGTGCAGAAGCTGCTGTCATCATTTTGCCATCTGGTGATGTAGGTTGAAAACCTTGAAGCCCCAACATCATTGGGATTGATGGGCCATAAATATCAGCATCTAAAATACCGACTTCAGCGCCTTCTGCTTTTAATGCCAACGCAAGGTTGACAGCGGTTGTCGATTTACCAACACCACCTTTACCAGAAGCCACAGCAATCACTTGCTTGATATTTGGAATAGGTTCTACTGAAGCAATGGCTGAAAATACGCGAGGCTGGAAATCAATTTCGCATTCGACTTCGTCGATGGCGTCTAACACGGCGAGCTTTTTTGTCACATCCATAACCGTATCGCGATATTGCGTCATACAAGGGTAAGGATATACCAAGCCAAGAAGCAGTCGTTTGCCTTCTATCGCAAGCTTATTAACACAACCTGCAGACACTAACCCTTCGGCTAAATATGGATCTTGATATGCATCTAAAATACTCAATACTGGACCAAGAAGGTCATCACTTAATTGATAATCTGTATGCGAAGTAGACAAAAGCAGAACTCCCAGCGAAAAATTTGCCCAAGTGTACCAGAATTAGAGAAAAATGAGCGCTAATTTAGCCGTTTTTGTTGTTGTTTGATGAAATAATCACTTTGATCGGTTAGTATCTTGACCATATATTTAGTGTAATCGATTGTTGAGACAAAATGACAAATTCACAACGTAAAATCCTGGTGACAAGTGCCCTCCCATATGCCAATGGTCCTATCCATTTAGGTCATATGCTTGAGTATATTCAAACTGATATTTGGTCTCGTTACCAAAAGCTTCGTGGACATGAATGTCACTATATTTGTGCTGATGATGCCCATGGCACCCCAATCATGCTCAAAGCTCAACAAATGGGAATTACCCCAGAAGAAATGATTGCTCAAGTACAAAAAGAGCATGAACAAGATTTCGCGGACTTTAATATTCAATTTGATAACTTTCACAGTACTCACAGTGATGAGAACCGTGAATTAGCCAGTGATATTTACTTAAAATTACGCGATGGCGGTTACATCAAAACCAAAACCATCTCGCAATTATATGATCCTGAAAAAGAAATGTTTTTACCGGATCGTTTCGTTAAAGGCACCTGCCCTAAATGTAAAAGTGAAGATCAATACGGTGATAACTGTGACAACTGCGGTGCAACTTACAGCACAACAGATTTAATCAATCCTTACTCTGTTGTATCAGGTGCAACTCCAGTCATGAAAGACAGTGAACACTTCTTTTTTGACTTACCAGCATTTGAAACCATGCTCGGTGAGTGGCTTTCATCAGGTTCTTTACAACCTGAAATTGCTAACAAATTAAGAGAATGGTTCGACCAAGGATTACAACAGTGGGATATCTCACGTGATGCGCCGTATTTTGGGTTCGAAATTCCAGAGCAACCAGGCAAGTTTTTCTATGTGTGGCTAGATGCCCCAATTGGTTACATGGGTTCATTCAAAAACTTATGTGATAAACGTGATGATCTGAACTTTGACGAATACTGGAATAAAGATTCAAGCACCGAGCTTTATCACTTTATCGGTAAAGATATCGTAAACTTCCACGGTTTATTCTGGCCTGCAATGCTTGATGGCGCAGGTGTGCGTAAACCTACGAGTGTTTTTGCTCATGGTTACGTCACAGTGAACGGCGCAAAGATGTCTAAATCAAAAGGCACCTTCATCAAAGCCCGTACCTACTTAGATAACTTAAACCCTGAGTACCTTCGTTATTACTATGCCGCTAAATTAAATAGCCGTGTTGATGACTTAGATTTAAACCTTGAAGACTTCGCTCAACGCGTAAACTCAGATCTAGTCGGTAAATTGGTAAACTTAGCATCTCGCACGGCTGGTTTTATCAGTAAACGATTTGAAGGTAAGTTAGCTAAAATTAACGATATGTCGTTAACAGAGGCTTTCTTAGCTAAACAAGATCTTATTGCTGATTTATATGAAACCCGTGAATTCGGTAAAGCGATGCGTGAAATCATGGCACTTGCCGATATGGCGAACGCTTATGTTGCCGATGCTGCACCTTGGCAGTTAATCAAAGACGAAGCAAAACAAGAAGAAGCGCATCAAGTTTGTAGTAATGCACTTAACTTGTTCCGTATTTTGGTGACTTACCTAAAACCAGTGTTGCCTCAGTTAGCTGAAAAAGTTGAAAGCTTCCTACAGTTAACCTTAACTTGGGACAATTTAAACCAAGATTTAGCAGGCCACGAAATTGCTAAGTTTAAAGCGTTAATGCAACGTATTGAAATGAAGAGTATTGAGGCGATTATTGAAGCGTCAACTGAAAATCTTCAAGTTGCAGAAACCAAAGCCCCTAAAGCTGAGCAAGTGCAAACAGAACTTGAAAAAGAGCCGTTAGCACCTGAAATCACTTTTGATGATTTTGCTAAGGTTGATTTACGTATTGCACTCATTGCTAAAGCTGAGCACATTGAAAAAGCGAATAAACTCCTTCGTTTAGAGCTTGATTTAGGCGGTGAAACTAAACAAGTATTTGCTGGCATTAAATCGGCTTATGCGCCAGAAGATTTAATTGGTAAACACACTGTCATGGTCGCTAACCTTGCGCCGCGTAAGATGAAGTTTGGCGAATCTGAAGGCATGGTGTTAGCAGCAGGCCCTGGTGGAAAAGATATCTGGATTTTAGAACCACACGCTGGCGCTAAACCAGGCATGCGAGTGATGTAGTCTCTGGTGAGTTAATACAAAAAAGGCCGTCAATTGACGGCCTTTTTATTTATCAGTCAGCTTCTAGCTACCCAGAAAACATATTATGACATCACCTTTAGATTAGCATCTTCGCAAGCGTTCACATTTTCAGGATCGCATGGCGCTTCTTGAGCAAAACGCTGACTTTTATAAGCCTCTGTGTCCGCTTCAATCGCTTCCTTCAAACGCTCTTCATATTCAATGAATAGATTAATAAAGTCACCGCCAAACTTCTCACCATCAGAACGACCAGCCCATTCGTTATACAGTACTTCAGAAGCTTCTTTTTCCACTCTCATATACGTTTGTTTTTGTCGCTCGACCAACTCTGAAGAGAACCCCATTGCTTTCATTGATTCAGCGCCTACTTTCAATGCCGACCTGAATGTTTCAGATTCAACATAATCGGCTCCAGCTTGACGTAACAAATGACCATGTCCCCGATCAAATGCACGGCTGATCACTTTTAAATGAGGATACTTGTGCTTAAGGTGCTTGACGAGCTCAACGCTACTTTGTGGGTTATCAATCGCGACAACAAATGCCGACGCTGTGGCAACGCCAGCCGCCTCAAGTAAATCAGGACGAGTTGCATCACCATAGTAAGCTTTCGTATTGATTTTACGTAAGTTGTCTACTTGGGTCGCTTGGTGATCCAGCACGACGGTTTTAACGCCATTAGACAGCAGTAAACGATTCACAATCTGTCCGAAACGACCAATACCTGCAATGATGACTGTTCCCTGCTCATCGACTTCATCTTGCTCTCGATCATTCGAGGTTTTCTCGTATTTAGGCAAGATGACTTTTTCGTAAAAAATGAATAACCCAGGAGTAAGGAACATAGATAACGCAACGACTATAGATAACGGCTGCGCAATTTCTTGCGAAATTACATGGTTTTGCTGACTAAAACTTAACAATACAAAGCCAAACTCACCTGCTTGCGCCAAGCTAAGAGTATATAACCATCTATCACTTCCTTTGATGCGAAATATAAAGCTCAGCACTAATAATACCAGCGCTTTCAATATCATCACAGCGGCTGTGACGCCTAATATCACTCCGAGATAATTCCAAAGGATTTCAAAGTTGATACCTGCGCCGACCGTAATGAAAAACAAGCCTAGCAATAACCCTTTAAATGGACCTATATGTGTTTCAAGCTCATGTTTAAATTCACTGTTTGCAAGTACGACACCCGCTAAGAAAGTACCAAGTGCAGGTGATACCCCCACCAAGCTCATTAGTGTTGCAATCCCAATCACCAAAAGTAAAGCCGCCGCAGTTGAGATCTCACGCACCCCTGAATCTGCGATAAACCTGAATACAGGCCGACTCAAGTAATGCCCCCCAAAAACAACCAAGCCGATTGAAAGCACTAATACCAGCGCATATAAACCACCATGTAAGTCTGCAACTAAAGAAAGTTCTTCGTGGTGCTCAGCAGCAGCTGCCACTGAGGACTGCGCAGCTTCAACTAATTCAGGAAGCGCTAGGAGCGGAATAAGCGCAAGCATAGGGATTACCGCGATGTCTTGAAATAACAACACGCCAAATGCATTCTTACCAGCCGTTGTTTTGGTTAAGCCTTTTTCATTTAATGTTTGTAAAACAATCGCTGTGGAAGATAAGGAGAAAATTAAGCCAATAGTTAACGCGACCGTCCATGACATTTCAAACATCATAGCAATAGCCATCACAATACCCGCCGATAAGCCGACTTGCAGCCCACCCATGCCCACTAATCGATGTCTCATCGACCAGAGCATTTTAGGTTCAAGCTCCAGACCGACTAAAAATAACATCATGACGACGCCAAATTCTGCAAAATGCTGAATGGTGTTGGTTTCACTTCCGACTAACCCAACAATCGGTCCAATGACAACCCCTGCGATCAAATAGCCAAGTACGGAACCTAAGCCCATGCGTTGAGCAATAGGCACTGCGATAACCGCTGCGGATAAATAAATAAATGCTTGAATAAAATATTCAGTCATGGCGTTAACCTTTGGTTTTTCTATTGATTAAACAGGATTAACAATATCAATAAACTGATGTGTCAAACCAAACTTTTCAGCTAAATGTTCACCTAATGCTTGAATACCAAATTGTTCTGTTGCATGGTGACCAGCAGCAAAATAATGGATTCCCTGCTCCATTGCACAGTGATACGTGTGCTCAGAAACTTCACCACTAATAAATGCATCAACTCCCAAAGCCGCAGCATGATCAATATAATCTTGTGCTCCACCAGTACACCAAGCCAACGATGAAATTAACTGCTCATCATCGCCTATATGAAGTGGTTGGCGATATAATTTTTGATTCAATAACTCACTTAATTGTAGTGACGAAAGTGGCGTTGCAAGCTTTCCTTTCCAGAGTAAATTTTGTGGAATATCTGCACACACTTCAACATCGACTAATCCTAACTTTTTAGCAAGTTCTGCATTATTCCCAATAGTTTCATGGGCATCTAGTGGTAAATGATAGCCGAATAAATTCATATCGTGACTCATAAGCGTTTTAATTCGCTTATATTTCATCCCTGTAAGCACTTCTGGTTCATTTTTCCAAAAAAATCCATGATGAACCAATATGGCATCAGCATTCACTGCAGCCGCTTGGTCAATGAGCGCTTGGCAGGCTGTTACCCCAGTGACTATGGTACTAATCGTATCTGTGCCCTGAACCTGCAGTCCATTAGGTGCATAATCTTTAAATTGGCTAACGCTAAGGAAATCATTTAGATAGTTGGATAATTGCTCGCGAGATACAGACGTTAATGACATAAAACTAACCCTAAAATTTTTGATATTAATAGTGTAACGCAGACCAATACTTATTGAAAAACCCTTGTTAACATTGCTTATTTGCTAAGCGATTTTGGCTTAAATTGGACTTTTGGGTACTTTAAACACTAAAATTAGCGCTAAGGGATGTTGAAAACATTAAATAAAACTATTCATTACAGAAAAATAGGTCTCAATATGTCAAACTTGACTAAAGAAGCGCTTATCGCCGAACTTAAAGCTGCTCTTGAAAAACAAACTTCAAAAACTGTTGAAATCGAGCAGAAAGGCAGCTGGTATAAAATTGATGGCGGCAAGTCTTTACGCTTTAGCGATCTTGAGAAAATGCACCTTGAAGTGACTCAAGGTCAAACAGAAGCAACTGTTGCAGAAAAAGTTGTCGCTAAAAAGCCTGCAGCTAAAAAAGCTGTTACAGCCAAAACTGAAGCGAAAAAGCCTACTGCTAAAAAAGCCAACACTTCAGGCGGTAAAACACCTAAAGAACTATGGCGTGAAAAATTAGCAAATGCAGGTAAAAATACCTTACCTCGCGGTTTCTAATACAAGCTTACTGTTACTGATCTAGCGACCAATCAAAAAAGGAGCCACTGAGGCTCCTTTTTTATTGCGCGAATCACACAAAAAATGTGATTTTACTACCCGCTCATTACATGGCTAAATCAACACGAACATAACCGGTTAAATACACAACACGCACTTCGTCACCTGCAACAAATGACATTCCAGGATCTAAGTCTTGTATCACCATGACTTGTGTTCCATCGTCTAAATTAATCATCATTTCAATTAGTTTATATTCAAGTGTACGAGTTGAGTTGCCGTATTGGTTGGCTGCAGCACCACCAAGTAATGCGCCTAATACGGTTGCGACATCCTGTCCTGAGCCACCACCAAACTGATGCCCAATAACGCCACCTATTAATGCACCGCCAAAGGTTTTCCAGCCAAGGTTACGATCTTCAACTAATTGCGTTTGAGTAACGTGTTTAATTGATTCGACTTGGCCATAGATTACCTTTTCAACTGGCACTGCCTGATTACGCTCATATGCCGCTAGTGCTGTGCTACTCATTACCCCTGATAATATGACCAAAAGTGCACTAAAAACCATCACTGAGCTGTTTGTGAGTTTCAACATAAGCAAAATTCCGCTAACGTATAGATAAGACCTATTTAATAATATACTTAATTGTGAACTCACTGTCTTATTTAAATCACCTTCCTCAATTTCCTGATCCCATGCAAGCACTTGACGAACCAAATGGCTTACTGGCGGTTGGCGGTGATTTATCACCAACTCGATTAGTCGAAGCCTATTATCAAGGCATTTTCCCCTGGTTTAACGATGATGATCCCATCCTATGGTGGTCACCTCACCCAAGAGCGGTATTTACTCCACAAACTCAGCCGCTAAACAAAACAATGCGAAAATGCCTGAAAAAATCAACGTGGCGATTTACCATTAATCATGCCTTTGCAGAGGTAATCAAAGCATGTTCAGAACCAAGAGCCAGTGAGCAAGGCACTTGGATTTCATCCGATATTCAAAATGCCTATATTAAATTACACTCTTTGGGTAAAGCTCACTCAATTGAAGTGTGGGATGATAAAACACTTGTTGGCGGTTTATATGGAATAGCGGTAGGCAGTGTATTTTGTGGAGAATCAATGTTTCATCGCCAAACTAATGCATCAAAAGCTGCATTTGCAATGCTTAATCAGCATATTGCCAAACATGGTTTTAAGCTGATTGATGCACAAATTATGAACCCACATTTAGAAAACTTAGGTGCGAAACCTGTACCTAGAAATGAGTTTTTACAAACCTTAAAACAATTACGTAATCAAGTTATTGATAATCAAGCTTGGGTTACTCAAGAGGTATATTTTGACATCTAGAAGCATCAGTGTCGGCATTAGTCACCCTTTTGATTGTAGCTATATTGATGGGCTTCAAGAGCAGCTATTAATTATTCAAGAGCCACAGTTGGACGGCGCGCTATTTGAACAATTACTTGGCATGGGCTTTAGGCGAAATGGCAACTCTATTTATAAACCACGCTGTCCGAGTTGCTCAGCATGTCAATCTATTCGCGTTGTGGTGCCTGAATTTAAACTTTCTAAACGACAAAAACGCACCATCAAAAACAATCAGGACTTAAGATGGCAAGTCACAGATGAGTGTTCAGCTGAACACTACGCATTATACGAACGTTATATCAGTGGCCGCCATTCTGATGGGCCAATGTATCCTCCGAGTGAAGATCAATATAATGACTTCCTGCTGTGCAGCTGGCTTAAACCCACTTACATTGAAGTTTTTGACCAAGATAAACTCATTGGAGTAGCAGTAACGGATCAACTCAATAATAGTTTGTCAGCCATTTATAGTTATTTTGATCCTGACTATGCTAAACGCTCACTCGGCAGCTTCATGATCTTGTTGCAGTGTGATTTAGCCCTGCAACTAGGTAAGCAATTTGTATATCTGGGCTATCAAATTGATGAAAATAGAAAAATGAATTACAAACGTTTATATCGTCCATATCAAATATTAACAGCGAATGGATGGCAACATATTGAAAAAGAACCCACGCTTTAGTGTTTCAATCCTTTACAGCAAGCGCTTTTTGGGGCATGATACTGCGAATTTTTTTTATATTTGAAGGCATAAAGGTAACCAATTAATGGCGAAAGAAGACAACATTGAAATGCAGGGCACAATCCTTGAGACCTTGCCAAATACAATGTTCCGCGTAGAACTTGAAAATGGTCATGTCGTGATTGCACACATTTCTGGCAAGATGCGCAAAAACTACATCCGTATTTTAACGGGTGATAAAGTCACGGTTCAATTGACTCCTTACGATTTAAGTAAAGGTCGTATCGTCTTCCGCGCACGTTAATTCTGCCTCATCTATTTAAAAACCCGGCTTGATTGTCGGGTTTTTTGTTGGCTAATGATTAACGTTGATGCAAACAAAAATGGCTATCTGTTTTCAGATAGCCATTTTTATTACCAGAATTAACACGATTAAGTTATGACACTTTTTCTTCGCATTCACAGCTAATAACAATTTCATTATCTTTAGCGTCGACTTTGGCAATACCGCCAGCCTCTAACTTACCGAAGAGTATTTCATCAGCTAATGGTCGCTTGATTAGCTCAGTGACAACACGACCCATTGGTCTTGCGCCCATGTTCTTATCGTAGCCTTTTTCAGCCAGTAAAGTACGAGCTTCATCAGTGACCTCTAGAGTAACGCGTTTTTCATCCAATTGAGCTTGTAACTCAATTAAGAACTTATCAACGACCTTGGCAATTATCGTCATGTCTAAATGATTAAACCAAATAATTGAATCTAAACGGTTACGGAACTCCGGTGAGAAGACTTTATTGATTTCTGACATCGCATTTAAGCTATTGTCTTGCTGTTTAAAGCCAATCGAAGTACGAATAGACTCTTGGACACCAGCATTGGTGGTCATCACTAAGGTGACATTTCTAAAGTCTGCTTTACGGCCATTATTGTCAGTTAACGTACCATGATCCATCACTTGCAATAGCAAGTTATAAACATCAGGGTGCGCTTTTTCAATTTCATCCAACAATACAACGCAATGCGGGTTTTTAATGACGGCGTCAGTTAATAGACCACCTTGCTCGTAACCAACATAACCAGGAGGCGAGCCGATTAAACGAGATACAGTATGACGCTCCATATATTCAGACATATCAAATCGAATCAGCTTCATATTTAAACATGCGGCTAATTGATTGGTAACTTCGGTTTTACCAACACCAGTAGGACCTGCAAATAAGAAACTACCAACCGGCTTTTTCTCCGCACCTAAACCACTTCGAGATAATCGAATAGCAGAACTCAGCCCCTCAATGGCTTTGTCTTGACCAAACACTAACATCTTAAGGTTACGCTCTAGGTTTTTGAGTAAATCCTTGTCAGTTGATGATACGGACTTCTCAGGTATGCGCGCAATTTTAGCGATGATCGCTTCAATTTCAGGTTGACCGATGGTTTTCTTACGTTTGCTTTGCGGTAACATCACCATTCTCGCACCCGCTTCATCAATCACATCAATGGCTTTGTCTGGTAAGTGACGATCATTAATGTGCTTCGCTGATAAACTCGCTGCAGAACTGATTGCCGCTTGAGTATAACGAACACCATGGTGCTCCTCATACTTAGATTTAAGCCCCAATAAGATTTTAGTGGTTTCAGCTACTGACGGCTCATTGATATCGATTTTTTGGAAACGTCTTGCTAACGCTCGATCTTTTTCAAAAATGCTTTGATATTCTTGGAAAGTCGTTGAGCCCATACAACGTAATGTCCCGTTAGATAATAACGGTTTAAGCAAGTTAGACGCATCCATCACGCCACCTGAAGCGGCACCTGCTCCAATGATGGTATGGATTTCATCAATAAACAGAATCGCATGCTCATTTTTACCCAGTTCTTTAAGCAAACCTTTAAAGCGTTTCTCAAAATCACCACGGTATTTTGTGCCGGCAAGTAATGAACCTAAATCTAACGAATATACGGTTGCATCTTTAATCACATCGGGGACTTGCTCATTAACGATTCGATAAGCTAACCCTTCAGCAATAGCCGTTTTACCCACACCAGCTTCACCAACAAGTAGTGGATTGTTTTTACGTCGACGACATAAGGTTTGAATTGCACGTTCAACTTCATCATCACGGCCAATGAGTGGATCAATCACACCACCCTTAGACATTTGATTTAAATCGGTCGCAAACTGGGACAATAAACTTCTGTCTTCAGCTTGTTCAGTTCCTTCTTCTGATGCTTCAGGGTTATTCATTTCCTGATTATCATCATCTTTAGGCAAACCATGTGAGATAAAATTGACCACATCTAAGCGGGTAATTTCACAGCGACGTAATAAGTAAACAGCTTGTGATTCTTGCTCGCTAAAAATTGCCACCAGCACATTTGCGCCAGTGACTTCATTGCGACCTGAAGACTGCACATGAAACACTGCGCGTTGCAGAACACGTTGGAATCCTAATGTTGGTTGAGTTTCTCGCTCTTCAGTGCTTTCAGCGATTAACGGGGTTGTTTGTTGAATGAAGTTAGATACTTCCTCGTGAAGACGAGTAATATCAGCGCCACAAGCCAGTAGTGCTTCTTTGGCCGATGGATTATTGATTAATGCTAATAATAAATGTTCTACCGTCATATATTCATGACGTGAATCTCTAGCTTGTTGAAACGCTAGGTTCAAGGTGACTTCAAGATCTTTGTTTAGCATAAGCACCCCCTAAAAATACTCATAAACTGCAGAGTTACCGATGGAGAAACAACTGTTCACTATGCGGCTTCTAATGTACACAGTAACGGATGTTGGTTTTCTCTGGCAAATTGATTTACTTGTAACACTTTCGTTTCAGCAATGCCAAACGAATAAACACCACATATTCCCTTACCTTGGTGATGGATAGCCAACATAATGTCCGTGGCCTGTTGTTCATCCTTATTAAAAAAACGTTGTAGCACTTCAATCACGAAATCCATCGGAGTGTAATCATCGTTATTTAACACGACTTTATACATTGAAGGTGGTTGTAGCTCCGATTCAACACGCTCTTCTGTGTGCTCTACGCTGCCTAATCTACCCATGTGTTAATACTAGCCTCTAGTTTGGTACAAGACCAATTGATATTATTAAATTAATTAAATGTTGTCATTTTGTTAATTTTTACTTGACATCTTTTCGTACAAATTTCATTCTGTTCTGAGGCGGCAATAAAAGACCGCTGATTAAAATAAGTTTTACTATCTTACTGGTAAGTAGACAACAGAAGGAAGTGGAAGTATGGCAAGCGGAACTGTTAAATGGTTCAACAACGCCAAAGGATTCGGGTTTATTTGCCCAGATCAGGGTGGCGAAGATGTATTTGCACATTATTCAACAATCGAAATGGAAGGTTATAGAACGCTTAAAGCGGGCCAACCTGTAGATTTCGAAACTGAGCAGGGCCCTAAAGGGATGCATGCTTCAGCCATTTCACCGACTAAATAGTCGTTGAAACTATAAAACAAAAAGGCAGAGATTTTAATCTCTGCCTTTTTTATTTCACATAAATAATGTAAATAATTTATCGTTTGCTTATAAATCAAACAAAAACTACCCCATCACCTTCAACTTAGCCTCGACATTTACTTTGTTCATCTTAGATTTTAGCTCAGGTATAAAGCTGCAGAGATAAAAAAGCAGAGACGTTCATCTCTGCTTTTTAATTAATCGCTCTTTTAAACCGATTATCGCTTAGCCTGTAATAAATGAATTAAGCAATTGGCTAGGACGCATCGCTTTCTCAGCTTTAACAGCGTCTAAACGGAAATAACCGCCTAAATCAACCGCTGGGCCTTGCGAGTCATTTAATTCAGCAACAATTGCAGCTTCATTAGTCGTTAATGATTCAGCAAGCGCGCTAAATTCAGCGGCTAAATCAGCATCTTTCGCTTGAGCCGCTAATGCTTGAGCCCAGTACATCGCTAAATAGAAATGACTACCACGGTTATCAAGCTCACCGACACGGCGTGAAGGTGACTTGTTGCTATCTAAGAACTGACCAATGGCAGCATCAAGCGTATCGGCTAATACTTGTGCTTTAGGGTTATTTTGCGTTTGGCTTAAATGCTCAAGCGATGCCGCTAACGCAAGGAACTCACCTAATGAATCCCAACGTAAGTGACCTTCTTTCTCAACTTGTTGAACATGCTTAGGCGCACTACCACCCGCACCTGTCTCGAATAAACCACCGCCATTCATTAGTGGCACGATAGATAGCATTTTCGCACTGGTACCCAGCTCAAGAATTGGGAACAAGTCAGTTAAGTAATCTCGTAAAACATTACCCGTTACTGAAATGGTATCTAAACCCTCATGCACACGTGCAAGTGTCGCACGGGTTGCAGCTACAGGCGCTAGAATTTGTAAATCTAATCCGTCTGTATCGTGATCTTTTAAGTAACGCTCAACCTTTGCGATTAACTGCGCATCATGCGCACGGTTACTGTCTAACCAGAAAATTGCAGGTGTATTACTTAAACGTGAACGATTTACAGCAAGTTTTACCCAATCACGGATTGGTGCATCTTTAACTTGGCACATTCTGAAAATATCGCCAGTTTCAACATTATGGCTCATTAATACATTGCCATTACTGTCGATAACTTTCACTAAACCAGCAGTCTCAATTTCAAATGTTTTATCATGACTACCGTATTCTTCAGCTTTTTGCGCCATCAAACCAACATTTGGCACACTGCCCATTGTTGTTGGATTGAACGCACCATTGGCTTTACAGAATGCAATTGTTTCTTGGTAAACACCGGCATAACAACGATCAGGGATCATAGCCTTAGTGTCTTTCAATTGGCCATCAGGGCCCCACATTTTTCCTGATGAACGAATAGCAGCTGGCATTGACGCATCAATAATGATGTCACTAGGAACATGTAAGTTGGTGATTCCTTTATCAGAATCAACCATCGCAAGTGCAGGACGCTTTGCGTAAACAGCTGCAATATCAGCTTCTACTTCAGCACGTTTTGCTTCTGGTAATGTTGCAATCTTTGCGTAGACATCACCAAAGCCATTGTTAACATCAACGCCGAGTTCATCAAACAATGCTTGGTGTTTAGTGAACACATCTTTAAAGAACACTTTAACTGCATGACCAAATAGAATTGGGTCTGATACTTTCATCATGGTTGCTTTTAAATGCAGTGATAATAAAACATCTTCAGACTTTGCAGCTTCAATTTCACGCTCGTAGAAAGCAACAAGCGCTTTGTTACTCATCACGGCAGTGTCGATGACTTCACCGGCTTGTAAAGGCAAGTCCTGCTTAAGCACAACATCTTGACCATCAGCTTTAGTTAATACAATGCTAACTTTATCAGCTTCGGCAACAGTGACAGATTGTTCACTGCCATAAAAGTCACCCTCTTGCATGTGAGCAACGTGAGAAGCTGAGTTACTTTCCCATTTACCCATTGAATGCGGGTTTTTCTTAGCATAATTTTTTACTGAGCCTGGCGCACGACGATCAGAGTCACCTTCACGTAAAACAGGGTTTACTGCACTGCCCTTAATTTTGTCATAACGGCTTTGAACTTCACGTTCAGCATCTGTGGTAGGTTCGTCAGGATAATTCGGAATATCATAACCTTTGGCTTGTAGCTCAGCGATACAGGCTTTTAATTGTGGAATTGAGGCACTGATATTAGGTAATTTGATAATATTTGCTTCAGGCGTCCCCGCCATCACACCAAGCTCTGTTAACGCATCAGAAATTTTCTGTTCTGCTGTTAACTTTTCAGGAAAGTTGGCGATAACACGGCCTGATAAAGATATATCTCGGGTTTCTACTTTAACACCAGCAGCATTGGTAAATGTACGGATGATTGGGAGTAATGAAAGCGTCGCTAATGCGGGTGCTTCATCAGTTTCAGTATAAATGATCGTTGGAGAATTATCTTTCATGCTTTTTCCTACATTATTGAAATAAAGTGTTTTTATAATTTTATTATTGTAATAACTATCTACCTTTCAACTGCATCAATCTATAAGCCGATGTCAGTTGTATATGGCACAAATCCCTATGAAATTAGAAAAATAATGTGTGGCTGCTTGTGTAAAAACGGGCACAGATCACATTTTTTAGGCCAACATCATAGACCATTATCTGTAAGATTCAAATTCCACTAAGGCCCAATGCCAAGTAAACTATACAAAATGAATCAATTTCATCCTAAATAGGCTTATGTATGTCAGCAAATGACAAACCCAAACGTTTTAGCACTAAACCTGCATTTTCCAAAGTAAATAAAAAACACCGTAAGCCGACTAAGCGCGCGGTAAGTAAACCTGTTGAAAATCCGATAATAGTGTTATTTAACAAACCTTTTGATGTTCTATGTCAATTTACTGATGAATCAGGAAGACAAACTTTGAAAGATTTTATTCCGGTAAAAGATGTCTATGCCGCTGGCAGATTGGATAGAGACAGCGAAGGATTATTATTGCTGACCAATGACGGCAAATTACAGGCAAAATTAACCCAACCGAATAAAAAAACTTTCAAGACATATTGGGTGCAAGTTGAGGGTGAACCTAGCGAATACTCAATTACTGCATTACAGCAAGGTGTTGAATTAAAAGATGGAATGACATTACCAGCGAACGTTAAGGTGATTGAAGAGCCCACAGTTTGGGAACGAGTTCCGCCTGTTAGGGAAAGAAAGTCTATCCCCACTACATGGTTAGAAATACAAATTTGTGAAGGCCGCAATCGTCAAGTTAGAAGAATGACCGCTCATGTTGGCCACCCCACTCTAAGATTAATTCGCTATAAAATAGGTCAATGGAGTTTAGATGACTTGCCTAATGGTGCTTATAAAACCATTAAGCAGTAACACATTAATAATAAAAATGATGAGAGGACGACACCATGTCAACACTTCGCTATAAGCCTAATACGACTGTCGCCTGCGTCATCCATAGTCAGGGAAAATTTTTATTCGTTGAAGAACTCATTGATAACCAACTACGTCTAAATCAACCCGCTGGCCATATTGAAGCCCATGAAACACTCGAGCAGGCCTGTAGAAGAGAAGTTAGAGAAGAAACTGGGCTGGATGTTACATTAACTGGCCTTATAAGCATTTATCAATATAGTGCCAGTGAAGAATTGGCTTTTGTGCGTTTTACTTTTGCAGCTGAATGGCAAGATAACGACCAATGCATACCACTAGACAACGACATTATCGCGTGTCACTGGTTAACTTTAGATGAAATTAAACAACGTAAAGTGGTCCTTCGCAGCCCGTTAGTCATTAAATCCGTAGAAGACTTTTTACATAAAGCTCACAGCCCATTATCACTGATTAATAGTGACTTACAGGTGATAGCCGACAACAATAATGCATGATAGAATATGCGCCGCACAATTTAGAGATTTTCGTAAGGTATTTATCTACGAATAAAGACTGGGTTTGTTGACTTGAAAAGCACTCGACTCGACCACATGTTCATCTCTTGTATCCGTAATTTCACTGGTTTTTAGGTTTTATGACATCAATCAATCCCGATTCAAATGGTAAAAAAGTCATCGTAGGCATGTCCGGCGGTGTAGATTCTTCAGTTTCTGCATACTTGCTCCAACAGCAAGGATATCAGGTTGAGGGATTGTTTATGAAGAACTGGGAAGAAGATGACACGGATGAATATTGTCTTGCAGCTGAAGATTTAAAAGATGCGCAGGCAGTATGTGACAAGCTAGGCATTAAGCTTCACACAGTTAACTTCGCCTCTGAATACTGGGACAATGTATTTGAGCACTTCCTTGCTGAATATAAAGCAGGTCGTACTCCTAACCCAGATATTATGTGCAACAAAGAAATCAAATTTAAAGCATTTTTAGAATTTGCAGATGAAATTTTAGATGCTGACTTTATTGCGATGGGACATTACGTTCGCCGCCGTGATAACGAGGACGGTACCACTCAAATGCTACGTGGTATTGATAACAACAAAGATCAAAGCTACTTCTTGTATACCTTAAGTGACAAACAAGTCGCTAAAAGTTTATTTCCCGTCGGCGAACTAGAAAAATTTCAAGTTCGTGATATCGCCAAAGAAATGGGCTTAATTACCCATGATAAAAAAGACAGTACAGGTATCTGTTTTATCGGTGAAAGAAAGTTCACTGACTTTTTAGGTACATATTTACCAGCGCAACCTGGTGATATTGAAACCGCTGAAGGCGAAGTCATCGGAACCCACCAAGGTTTGATGTATCACACGCTAGGTCAACGTAAAGGGCTTGGCATTGGTGGCATGAAAAACAGTAATGACGATCCTTGGTACGTAGTTGAAAAAGACTTATTGCGTAATGTTTTAATTGTCGGCCAAGGTGGAAACCACCCTCGCCTGATGTCAAATGGCATGACAGTAAGTCAACTTCATTGGGTTGACCGCAAAGGCCCAAGTTCACCAGCTAAGATAACCGTGAAAACACGTTACCGTCAGCAAGATGTTAACTGCACCGTGACGACTGAAGGTGATGACAAAATTAGCGTGATATTTGATGAGCCAGTAGCTGCTGTGACTCCTGGTCAGTCTGCTGTTTTTTATGATGGTGAAGTCTGCTTAGGCGGCGGTATTATCGATACACTAATTAGAGGATAGAGCGTGAGCCAAGTATTATTTGAACGCACTATGGCGTTTGCAGGTATTTTACAAGCGATTGCTCAAGTTCAACATCTCGCGCGTCATGGCGATTCAGACGAAACAGCTCTTGCTGCGAGTCTGAACACCATTATGGTGACTGACCCAGATTCTGTTTCAGAAATTTATCAAGATAAACAAGCACTCAATAAAGGGTACCAACTGATTGAGAATCAGTTAGGTGATGGCAACAGCAAAGATGTTGAAACCACTCGCTACCTAGTTGGGATGCTCGCATTAGAACGTAAGCTCGCTCGCTCAGCAAATGGGTTAGGTATGCTAGCCGAACGTATCAACCAAGTGCACCGTCAATTACATCACTTCGCCATTACCGATGAACAAATCATTGCGAGTTTAGCGAGCATATACAGCGATGTGATCAGTGAGCTTGGCCCCAAATTACAAATTTCTGGTAATCCAGCTTGCTTGCAACAACCGCAAGTACAACAAAAAATCCGTGCTTTACTTTTATCAGCTATGCGTAGTGCAGTTTTATGGCGCCAACTCGGAGGCAAACGTCGCCACCTCGTTTTTGCTCGTAAAGCCATTGTGGATACTGCTATTAGTAGCCGTAAAAATAATTAATCGTATCACCCTACAACAAAAGTTCATCAAGGAGCTTCAAATGGATCTTTCTGCACTGACTGCTATCTCTCCGATAGACGGTCGTTATGGTAGCAAAACCACCTCTTTACGAGGCATTTTCAGCGAATTCGGTTTAACTAAATACCGTGTTCAAGTTGAAATTAACTGGTTAAAACTACTTTCTAGTTGCCCAGAGATTGAAGAAGTTCCGCCATTCAGCGAAGAAGCATTAACTTTACTGGATAGCATCAAGGATAACTTCAGCGAAGAAGACGCGTTACGCGTTAAAACAATTGAAAGAACCACCAACCACGACGTTAAAGCGGTTGAATATTTCATTAAAGAAAAAATTGCAGACAACGCTGAGTTAGTTGCAATTGACGAATTTGTTCACTTCGCTTGTACTTCTGAAGACATTAACAATCTATCTCATGCGTTAATGCTTAAAGAAGCACGTGATTTAGTATTAGCACCTCAGTGTCTTGAAATTGTTGATGCAATCAAAAAATTAGCGGCAGAAAACAAATCTGTACCGTTAATGTCACGTACACACGGTCAACCAGCATCACCTTCTACATTAGGTAAAGAAATGGCAAACGTGGCAGTTCGTTTAGAACGCCAACTTAACCAAATCAACGCTGTTGAAATCATGGGTAAAATCAATGGTGCTGTTGGTAACTACAACGCACACATCTCTGCTTACCCTGAAGTTAACTGGCATGAATTGTCACAACGCTTTGTAACAAGCCTTGGTATTAACTGGAACCCATACACTACTCAAATCGAACCGCATGATTACATTGCTGAACTATTTGATGCTGTTGCTCGTTTCAATACTATTCTTATCGATTTCGATCGTGATATCTGGGGCTACATTGCATTAGGTCACTTTAAGCAACGTACTATTGCTGGCGAAATTGGTTCTTCTACGATGCCACATAAAGTTAACCCTATCGATTTTGAAAACTCAGAGGGTAACCTTGGTATTGCTAACGCACTTATGCAACATCTTGCTGCTAAGTTACCCGTTTCAAGATGGCAGCGTGACTTAACGGACTCAACCGTATTGCGTAACCTTGGTGTCGGTATGGCTCATTCATTAATTGCTTATCAAGCAACAATGAAAGGGATCAGTAAGCTTGAAGTGAATGAAGAAAATTTACGTGCCGAATTAGACAAGAACTGGGAAGTACTGGCTGAACCGGTACAAACTGTGATGCGTCGTTACGGTATCGAAAAGCCATATGAAAAATTAAAAGAGTTAACACGTGGTAAGCGTATTGATGGCGAACAACTTGCTACATTCATTGATGGTTTAGCGCTGCCTGACAGTGTTAAAGCTGAACTTAAAACAATGACACCAGCTAACTACATCGGCCGCGCTGAAGCGTTTGTTGATGAGTTAAAGTAATTTATAAACAGCTATCTGTTTAAATTAAGGAATGGCGACATCTCAGCAGAGCTGTCGCCTTTTTATTGACTATGTATACATTAAATTTTGATACTGCGGCGTTTATCAAAGACACTTGGCAAAAAAAGCCTATTGTCATTAAAAATGCTTTTCATGCCTTTGAAGATCCGATTTCTGCCGATGAATTAGCAGGTTTGGCAATGGAAGAAGATATTTCTTCTCGTATTGTCCAAACGAAATCGGATGGTTGGAATGTCATACAAGGTCCCTTTGAGGACTATGACGAATACGGCGAAGATGGATGGCAACTATTAGTACAAGCAGTTAACCATTGGTATCCTGAGTCACAAGCTTTTGTTGAAGCATTCCGGTTTTTACCAGATTGGCGATTTGATGATTTGATGGTGTCTTTTGCAACACCTAAAGGCGGTGTAGGACCTCATATCGATAATTATGATGTATTCATTATTCAAGGCGAAGGCGAGCGTCGCTGAAAAGTCGGTGATAGAGGCGCCCATAAACAACGTGGCGGCGATATAAATAGCCCATTAGTGGATGACTTTGAGCCAATTATCGATGTGGTATTAACTAAAGGTGACATCCTTTACATTCCACCAGGTTTTCCCCACTGCGGCGAAACATTGTCACTGGCATTGAGTTATTCCATCGGTTTTAGAGCACCAAGCCAACAAGAACTATTAACAGAATTAGCTGATGCATTGATTGACAATAATTGTGGCCAACACCGTTTTACTTCGAATGAAGAAGTCGCAAATAAAGGCCAAGTAAGCCAAGTACAACAACAAGGGATTATGGATTTATTAGCCCAACTAGCAAACGATCCAAACCAATATCAAACAATGCTTGGGAAAATGTTAAGCCAAAACCGTTTTGAGCTAGACATTAATCCATTTGAACAAGCAATTAGTTCAGCAGATGTGATTGAAGCCATTGAAGATGGTGCAAGCTTACAACGCGTCGGCGGACTCAAAATTCTGTCACTAGAAAACGATAAACAAGCACAAATCTATATCAATGGTGAAGCTGTAAACGTTGACAATATAGAGAGTGAGATTATCGATATCGTCAGTAACGAGCATCACATCTGTCAGTCAGTTCTACTGAACTGGAAAGATTTACCCGCAGTCATTACATTACTCACATTATGTGTCAATCAAGGTTGGTTATACTTCGCTGAATAGCGTGTAAAGGTCTTGAAGTATTAATACAAAAAAGGCGCTTACCCATTGGGTTAAGCGCCTTTTGTATAATAGCGATTGTTACTGCTAATACAATTCAGACTGACCATTTGGCCTTGTTTTTAAAAACTTCAAAAACCACATGTATTGCTCAGGGTAAGCAATAATCACTTGCTCCACCATCTTATTAAGCGCGATGGCCTCATTATCCTTGCCAACCATATCTTGCTCATCAACTGCAGGCATTAATGTTAAGTTGAATTGATATTTCTCGGTGTCATAGCCAATCTTTACAGGAATAACCCTCGCCTTACCCGCCTGTGCAAGACGGCCAACCACTGGCAAAGTAGCTTTCTCCGTTCCAAGTAAAGGCGCAAAAACACTTTGTTCGGGTCCTAAGTCTTCATCTGGTAAGTAAAAGAAACTGTTATCTTGACGTAATTCACTGATTAACGCGCGTATACCCGCTTCTCGCATGTAAACCCGCCCTTTTTGACTACTACGTAGGCGATTACTAAACCAGTTAAACAAACCGTTCCTGTGGGCTTTCGCCATGGTTACCATTGGCAGTGCTAAATTTAACCTGATCCCAGCATAATCAATCGGCCAAACATGAGGCATAATAAAGATAATGGGCTGGCCCGCGTCCCTCGCAGCTTGTACATGTTCATAACCAGCTATCGTCACTCGACGTTTAATATGCTCATTCGACCTAATCAAAAGCTCAGCTTGTGACAACAAGGCTAAAACAAACATATCTACGTTTGCTTTAATTAGCGACTCAACTTCATCAGCAGACTTTTCAGGAAAACACGTTTGAATATTAATCCGTGCCACTTGAATAGGTTTTTTAGCAATTCGCATCACTAACTTAGCCAGTAAACGAGAAATGGGATCACGTACTCTGGCAGGTAAGATGCCAAAAATAAATAAAACAGCAATTGCTAACCATGAGCCCCAATATCGTGGGTGAAGTAAGGAAAGAGTGAACCGACGATCGAAATGTTTTGCTTGTCTAGCCAAAAGAAACCTCAGAGATTACAACAACACGAACAAAAAACGATATAAACAAAAGGAATGTTTCAACGTCATATAATACCAATTATATAATTCCAACGGCACACATTTTAACGCCATTCACGACAATCGTTGATGTTTTGCTAAATATACAAACAAAAAAGCCACTCTTCAGAGTGGCTTTTACAACGAAAGCGAAATTATTTCTTAGCCGAGTTAGATCCTTCTACTCGAGTTTTCAGCTTTTGTCCTGGACGGAAAGTCACAACACGACGGGCTGAAATCGGAATATCTTCACCAGTTTTTGGGTTCCTTCCCGGTCTTTGATTCTTATCGCGCAGATCAAAGTTTCCAAAGCCAGATAACTTGACCTGCTCACCACTTTCAAGAGCTTCTCTAATTTCTTCAAAGAAAGACTCAACCATCTCTTTGGCAACACGTTTGTTAATGCCCAGCGTTTCAAAAAGATGTTCTGCCATTTCGGCTTTGGTAAGTGCCATACTTTTAATCCCTCAACGATGCGTTGAACTCGGTCTTAAGTGCAGAGACAACTGAATCAACTGTTTCAGTAATGTCTTTTTCTTCAAGTGTACGAGTAATGTCTTGTAATGTAAGTGCGATTGCTAAGCTCTTTTTGCCAGCCTCTACACCTTTACCTCGGTATACGTCGAACAAGTTTAAGCCAACCAACTGATTTTCGCCAACTTTTCTTATCAAATTCATAACATTAGTTGCAGAAACTTCTTCATCAACAACAACAGCAATATCACGTCGATTTGCAGGAAACTTAGATACAGTCTGGGCTAGCGGCAAACTGGCATGCAGTAAAGCGTCCAGTTCTAACTCAAAAATAATTGTTTTGCCATTGAGTCCAAAAGGCTTTTCCAAACTAGGATGGACAGCACCAATGATACCAATAACTTGATTATTTCGTAGTATTTCAGCACATTGCCCTGGGTGAAGAGCAGAATGTGTTGCACTTCTAAAAGTAAATTCAGAAGTTGAAACTGTCAAGCCGATAATTGATTCTAAATCACCTTTTAAATCAAAGAAGTCGACAGTTTTTGAGTCCATAGACCAATGTTCGTCATTTTGAACACCAGAAATTACCGCACCAATCATTGGTTCTTGTCTAACACCAGAATCTGCTTTGGCATCAGGTACAAAGCGTAAACCCGTCTCGAATAAACGCACTCGACCTTGTTGACGACTTTGGTTATAGCCTACTGACGTTAATAGTCCAGTGAACATAGATAAACGCATTGCTGACATTTCTACTGAAATAGGGTTCGGTAGAATCATCGCTGGCGCGTCAGGATGAACAAGGTTTTGCTGTTTAGGATCAACAAAGCTATACGTCACTGCCTCTTGGAAACCACGAGCGACTAGCACATTACGTACTTTACGTAATGAAATATCTGCTTCTTTGTGATCAGACATGGTTAACGAAGCAACAGGCGCAATATTCGGGATATTGTTGTATCCATAAATCCGCGCAACTTCTTCAATCAAATCTTCTTCAATCGCCATATCGAAACGGTAAGTTGCAGTAACAACGTCCCAAGTGTCTGTTTTGGCAGTCACGGTGAAGCCTAAACGTTCAAGGATTTCAGTCACATCAGTATCAGGGATATGATGACCTAAAATCTTATCTAGTTTGCTACGACGAAGCATTAAGTTAACCGGCTTAGGTAAATTTGCTTCTGTAACAGCTTCTTCCACAGGGCCTGCTTCGCCGCCACAAATATCTAATACAAGGCGAGTAGCACGATCCATTACTTTGTGTTGTAGTTCTGGGTCAACACCACGCTCAAAACGATGTGAAGCATCGGTATGTAGACCTAAGCGGCGTGATTTACCCATGATCGCAAGCGGAGCAAAGAATGCACACTCTAGCAAGATATCTTGAGTCTTCTCAGTCACACCTGTTTTTTCGCCGCCAAACACACCTGCTAAGGCAATTGAGCCAGTGTCATCAGCAATAACTAAAGTGTCATCAGGTACAGTCACTTCATTGCCATCAAGCAATTTCAGCTTTTCTACACCATCACTTAAACGTACTTGAATCGCACCAGTTAGCGTTGCTAAATCAAACGCATGCATTGGCTGGCCGTACTCAATCAAGACGTAGTTGGTGATATCAACGATTGGATCAATTGAGCGAATACCACTACGGCGTAATTTTTCTTGCATCCATAATGGGGTTGCGGCAGCAAGGTTAACATTCTTAACCACACGACCTAAGTATCGAGGACACGCTTCATCAGCAATGACATTAATTGCCACTTTATCGTCGATTGTTGCTGTCACAGCTTCCCATGTAGGCTCTGTTACAGTCTCACGATTTAATACACCAACTTCACGAGCAAGACCTGCCATACCAAGACAGTCAGCACGGTTAGCCGTTAAATCTACATCAATAACCGCATCGTTAAGATCTAGGTATTCACGCACATCTTTGCCAATAGGTGCATCTGTTGGTAATTCGATAATGCCATCACTTTCGATGTCGATACCTAATTCACCGTACGAACACAACATACCAAATGATGGTTGGCCACGTAATTTGGCTTTTTTGATTTTGAAATCGCCAGGAAGCACTGCGCCTACCATAGCAACCGCAACTTTTAATCCTAAGCGGCAATTAGGCGCGCCACAGACGATGTCGATAAGTTCTTCATCACCTACGTTAATTTTTGTTACACGTAATTTGTCTGCATCTGGGTGTTGGCCACATTCAACCACTTCACCCACAACGACACCACTAAACTCACCCGCTACTGCATCTACGCCATCTACTTCAAGACCTGCCATAGTGATTTGGTGAGATAAGTCTTCACGGCTTACTGATGGGTTAACCCATTCACGAAGCCAAGATTCACTGAATTTCATCTGTTTATTGCTCCGTTATTTGAATTGCTTAAGAAAACGTAAATCGTTTTCGAAGAAGGCACGTAGGTCGTTAACGCCGTAACGTAGCATCGTTAAACGCTCAACACCCATACCAAAAGCAAAACCAGAGTATTTTTCAGGGTCGATACCGACACTGCGAAGTACATTAGGATGTACCATGCCACAACCTAATACTTCTAACCATTTACCGTTTTTACCCATTACATCAACTTCAGCTGATGGCTCAGTGAACGGGAAGTAAGATGGGCGGAAACGAACTTGCAAATCTTCCTCGAAAAAGTTGCGTAAAAAGTCATGTAAAATGCCTTTTAGCTCCGCAAAGTTAACTTTTTCATCCACTAACAAGCCTTCAACTTGGTGGAACATTGGCGTATGAGTCTGATCGTAGTCATTACGATAAACACGGCCTGGAGAAATAATACGTAATGGTGGTTTTTCATGTTCCATCGTGCGGATTTGAACACCTGAAGTCTGCGTGCGTAGCATGACTTTAGGGTTAAAATAAAAGGTATCGTGATCGGCACGTGCAGGATGATGTTCTGAAATATTTAGTGCGTCGAAGTTATGGAAGTCATCTTCAATTTCAGGACCATTCTTAACTGAGAAACCAAGTTCACCAAAGAAAGTTTCGATACGTTCGATAGTACG
This sequence comes from Shewanella japonica, assembly GCF_002075795.1. Lineage (NCBI taxonomy): Bacteria > Pseudomonadati > Pseudomonadota > Gammaproteobacteria > Alteromonadales > Shewanellaceae > Shewanella > Shewanella japonica. Next base: position 2,105,255 of record NZ_CP020472.1, on the reverse strand, counting down.
TGTGACAGGATGAAGTCCACCCATCTCAATTGTACGACCGGGTAGCGTCACATCGATTTTTTCAGCGATAAGTTGTGCTTCTAATTCCGCAGATTTTAAGCCTTCAATGCGTGCAGAAAGTTCTTTCTGTACAGCTTGTTTAGCTTGGTTGACTGCTTGTCCAAAAGCAGGCTTTTCTGCTGGGCTTAAGCTGCCCATTAATTTCATCATGTCAGTGATTTTACCTTTCTTACCAAGGTAATCGACACGGATATCATCCAATGCCTTTAGATCACTGGCCTTACCTATCACTTCTAAGGCTTGTTCTACGATCTCAGTTAACTGCTGCATTATATCTTCCACTGCATTCTTGCATATCAAATGCGTTAGGGCGCCTAAGGTTCAGGCGACATTATTAGTCTTAGTGTTAAAGCACGCTTTACACTTAGAGCATGGGGTTAAAACAAAAGATGGAATTTTACGTGAGCTAGGTTAATTTTACTAGCATTTATTACAATTTAAGCCAGTAAAATTGAGTATTTATACGCTTTTAGCTCATCAAGTCATGTATATGTTTAATGGATTGTATTGACACATAAATCTCACATCAAACTTAAGCAATTCACAACAGCTTCTATCTTGACTCCAGCATAAAATATGAGCAAAAAGCCAGCAATTTATAATCCAACTAAAGTTTACCGAACAAGATCCGATATACATTAGTAGCGAGTCATATTATGTAGAGGCGTACATGAAAGAAGTAAAATTTAGATGGATTGACCAATTTTTAATAAAACTAACAATAAAGGCAAAATTCACCATTTTGGCTATGGTGCCAATTTTACTGATTTTGTTACTTACGATAGCGTTAACCACTAGTTTTAAATCGACGTTAGCAGAAGCAGAAATAGATGAAGCTATCGCGCTCAATAACACTTATAACCACGCTGTAGAAGTCGCACTAGACTTGCTTAATGAAGAACAAAAACAAACCTTTTTATCAAATATCAACGGCAATAGTAACGCTGTCAATGTTTCATCATTAGGCCACCAAGCTCAACAAATGGCACGTCAAGGTGGTGGCTCAATTGAAACAGCAGCTGGATTTGAAGTGCTGAGTAACATTAATAATTACGATATTGTCATCACCACATTAATCCCTCATAGCAATACAGAAGAAAAAGCTAGTAAAAATAATAACTTAACCTATGCTTTAACCGCTGCAATCATCATCATCATTTTGCTTTTTTCTTACTATATTTCAACCTTCATAGGTGGTGCATTGTATACCACAGTAATGGCATTGAGACGCGCAGCAGACGGTGACTTGAGTAGTCGATTAAACTTTTTTGAAGTACCTGATGAGTTTAGTTTATTAGCAATTAGTGTCGATACGTTAGTAGACAGACAACATAAACTAGTCTTACAAATGTCACAGGCAGCAGAGCAAATAAGGCAGGTTGTACAATCGTTTAGAGCCACTGCTGAGGACGGTCAAACAGTTGCAGTGAATCAGCGTCAACATTTAGATTCATTAGCGACTGCGATGGAAGAAATGACAGCAGCAGTAAAAGAAGTTGCCCGTAACGCGGAGCAATCGTCATCAGAGACACAAGAGGCAAATAATCAAGTTACCGCAGGCTCTGAAGACATTGCCACAACGGTGCAAGCCATTGATTTATTGTCAACAGAAATTGCTGACGCATCTGATGCTGTTAATGTATTAAATGATAACGCCAGTAAGATCGATGCTGTTGTTACAACAATTAATGCTATTTCTGAGCAAACCAACCTACTCGCTCTGAATGCGGCAATTGAAGCAGCAAGAGCCGGAGAGCAAGGAAGAGGTTTTGCTGTCGTTGCTGATGAAGTCAGAACACTTGCAGGTCGCACGCAATCTGCAACAGTTGAAATCAAAACCATGATTGAAGCATTACAGTCTGGCTCACAAAACCTGACTCAAGTGATGTCTCGTACCGTCGAGCAGGCTGAAGAAGGCAAGAAACATGTACTTCAAACAGGTGAGGATTTAGCAAGTATTGCTCATCACAGTGGTAAGGTATTTGAAATGAGTGTGTTAATTGCCACTTCTGCAGAGGAACAATCAGCAGTAGCAAACGAAATTGCATCTAACTTGATGGAAATCAGGAACCAGTCTCATAACGTTGAAGAAGCGGCCAATATGTCCGTGTCTGGTTGTGATGAACTTAATCGCACCGCTGAAGCGTTAGATAAGTTGATGATAGGTTTGAAGGTTTAACACCTCATAATTTGATAAAACGTCTTTAACAAAGCCTTTAATTAGAAAGAACTTTATAAAAAGCACCATAAACGAACAAGCGCGTTAACAATTCAGTTAACGCGCTTTTATGTCAAACGTAAATAATGACTGTTAACGGTCTTTTTCAAGTCTTGCTAACAAACTTGAGGTATCCCAACGGTTACCTTTCATTGCTTGTACTTCTGAGTAGAATTGATCAACTAATGCAGTCACTGGTAAATGGCTGCCATTTTTACGCCCTTCAGCAAGCGCAATGCCTAAATCTTTACGCATCCAATCAATAGCAAAGCCAAAATCATATTCACCCTGCCACATGGTTTGGTAACGATTTTCCATTTGCCAGCTTTGCGCAGCGCCTTTGCTGATCACCTCTACAACTTTTAATCCATCAAGCCCTGCACTTTTAGCAAAATGTAATCCTTCGGATAAGCCCTGAACCACACCCGCAATACAAATTTGATTAACCATTTTTGTTAATTGACCGGCCCCGACTTCACCTAAAAGCTCAGCACAACGACTGTAGGCATCAATAACAGGTTTGACTTGTTCGAATACGTTTTGTTTTCCACCCATCATCACAGTCAACACGCCATTCTCAGCGCCAGCTTGACCGCCAGATACAGGTGCATCCATAAACTCGATATTTTTACTTGCTAATATGGCCGAAATATCTCGAGCAACATCAGCTGAAGCTGTCGTGTGATCAACTAAAATAGCGCCATCAGCAATACCATGAATAACACCATTTTCGCCAAGAATAACTTGTTTTAAGTCTTCGTCATTGCCAACACAAGTAAATACGATGTCTTGATCTTCTGCGGCTAACTTGGGTGTCAACGCTAATTGGCCAGTGTAATCTTTAGTCCATTGCTCTGCTTTGGCCGTAGTACGATTATAAACCGTCACTTGATGCCCCTGTTTTACCAGATGCCCCGCCATTGGATAACCCATTACACCTAAACCAATAAAAGCGACCTTTGCCATACCTTTCCCTTATCATTGTTATTTATGAGATGAAAACGTATTGATTGTAACCTTTAAAGCGCTGGTTTTACATGGGCTTCCATTTCTGCGCCAATGCGTTTACGCATGTCCATCAATCTTAGTGCAGAATCTCGTAACCGAATGTCATCCTCAGTTTCCGGGATCCATTCAGGTACGGAAGTCGGTTTACCGTCATCGTCTACTGCAACCATAATCACAATACAATGAGTCGTTAAGTGACGTTCAGGTTCTTTAGGATCGCCAGCTTTTACATCAATACCTAAATGCATAGAAGATGTGCCGGTATAAATAACTTTGGCGCTGACTTCAACAATATTACCCACATGAATCGGTTTTACGAACCTGATACCGCCTGCATAAACAGTAATACAGTATTTACCGCTCCAACCTGCTGCGCCTGCATAGGCTGCCAAATCAATCCATTTCATCACGGCGCCACCATGGACTTTGCCGCCAAAATTGACATCTGCTGGCTCTGCCAAAAATCGTAATGTAATTTCTCTGTCTACTCCGGCCATTATGCCTCCTAATTTTATGCACTGTCGCCAGTTTACGATATTTCTAATCAGAAGTGGTTAAAAACGCCTAAGTTTAAATAAATATCTCGATTGAATGAATAATTATAATTTAAACCGCAATAAATCAAACATTCTTCATTTTAATTCTGAAAGTGAGGCCTATGAGTAAAATAAACTTAAAAACGGTCGTTATAGAAAAAAGCAGGCCAAAAAAAAGCAGTAACCAGAGTTACTGCTTATTCACACTTTTAATTAAAGTAACACACTCACTTTGCACGCTTTACGCATCGCCTTTTTTAAATAAAAGCGAACCGTTGGTGCCGCCAAAGCCAAATGAATTACATAATGCATAGTCAAAACGATGCGCTTTAGCAGTGTGAGGCACAAAATCTAAATCACAACCTTCATCCGGATTATCAAGATTAATGGTTGGCAGTACGATTTGATCTCGTAAAGCAAGAATGGTCACAATGGCTTCTACAGAACCCGCAGCACCGAGCAAGTGGCCTGTCATAGATTTAGTGGAGCTGACTAATAAATTATAAGCATGTTCACCAAATACTGACTTAACTGCTGCAGCTTCTGCTTTATCTCCAGCAGGAGTTGAAGTGCCATGGGCATTGATGTAGCCCACTTTTTCATTGTCAATTTGCGCATCATTGATGGCATTTTCCATTGCTGCTGCAGCGCCTGCACCATCAGCTGGAGGTGATGTCATGTGGAATGCATCACCACTCATACCAAAACCAACTAACTCAGCATAGATTTTTGCACCACGTGCTTTGGCATGTTCGTATTCTTCCATAACCATTACACCAGCGCCGTCACCAATAACAAAACCGTCACGGTCTTTATCCCATGGGCGACTTGCTGCCGTTGGGTCATCATTGCGTGTTGATAATGCTTTTGCTGAACCAAACCCGGCAACAGCTAATGGACAAGTCACATCCTCTGCGCCGCCAGCAACCATGACATCTGCATCACCGTAGGCGATTGTACGTGCAGCAAAACCGATATTGTGGACACCTGTCGTACAAGCTGTTGTTACAGCAAAGTTCGGGCCTGTCATACCATATTTTATTGATAAGTGACCTGAGATCATATTGATAATGGTACTCGGCACAAAAAATGGAGACACTTTACGAGGACCAGACTTTAATAATGCGGCATGGTTTTGTTCGATTAATGGCATTCCGCCCATTCCCGCACCAATCGCGGTACCCACTCTTGCAGGGTTTTCTTGTGACATATCCAAACCGGCATCGTTCATGGCTTGAATACCAGCAGCCATACCGTATTGGATAAATAAATCCATTTTGCGAGCATCTTTGCGTGATAAGTACTGTTCGATGTCAAAGTCTTTTACTGAACCGCTGAAACGAGTTCCGTATTCAGATGCATCAAATTTAGTTATGGGTGCAATACCACTTTTACCCGCTAATAAAGACTGCCAAGAAGTATCAACATCGTTACCCACTGGAGTAACTAGTCCTAGGCCTGTAATCACGACACGACGTTTAGACACAGTATTCACCTTTGAAATAAATAGGCATAAGCCAAATAAAGATAATTGGTTAATCCATCACCAACAAACAAGGTTAATTGGGCAGATAAGAATCGAGCAGAAGGATTAACGCGTTGAAAATAAGTCTAGTCGAAAAAAATCGACTTCAGAAACAAAAACAGGCGGCATAAATGCCACCTGTTTTTGTAAATCTGGGATTACTGATTCTTTGAAACGTAATCGATCGCTGCTTGAACAGTAGTGATCTTTTCAGCTTCTTCATCAGGGATCTCGGTGTCAAACTCTTCTTCTAGAGCCATAACCAATTCAACAGTGTCCAGAGAATCTGCACCTAAATCGTCTACGAATGATGCAGCTGATTTAACGTCTTCTTCTTTAACGCCAAGTTGCTCAATGATGATTTTCTTTACACGTTCTTCGATGTTGCTCATTAGTTTTCTTTCCTATTCAAATTACACACTTGCGTAAGATTGCGAGTAGTTTATTCGATCCAGCTGACAATGCAAGCTTAGTTTTCGTGGTCTAACCACGAAAATTATCATACTTTGATATCAAACGAGATTCAATAAAGTCGTTGCCATAAAAGGCGATTAAACCATGTACATTCCGCCATTTACATGCAGGGTTTCACCTGTTATGTAAGCAGCTGAGTCAGATGCCAAGAATAAAACAGCATTAGCAATTTCTTGTGCTTGTCCTAAACGTTCCATTGGAACTTGAGACATAATGGCTTGTTGTTGCTCTTCATTTAGCTCATCAGTCATATCAGTTTGAATGAAACCTGGTGCAATAGCATTAACTGTTATTTGACGAGATGCAATCTCTCTAGCAAGAGATTTTGTAAATCCGATCAATCCAGCTTTTGCCGCAGAGTAATTTACTTGCCCTGCATTGCCCATTGTACCTACAACTGAGCCAATATTAATAATGCGGCCATTACGTTTTTTCATCATAGAACGCATAACAGGTTTAGATAATCTAAACAGTGAAGTCAAATTGGTGTCAACGATATCTTGCCACTCATCATCTTTCATTCTCATCAATAAATTATCACGAGTAATACCCGCATTGTTAATCAGAATATCAACATCACCGGCTTTTTCTTTGATCTGGGCGAATAATTGCGCAACTGACTCACTATCGGTGACGTTTAAAACTAAACCATGACCTTTATCACCAAGGTAATCTTGAATTGCTGCAGCACCTTTCTCACTTGTTGCAGTACCAATAACTACAGCGCCAGCTTCAACCAGAGTTTCTGATATAGCGCGGCCGATACCACGGCTTGCACCTGTAACTAAAGCTACTTTGCCTGTTAAATTCATGCTAATGCTCATGTCTTTTCCTTATTGGATTAAAGCAGATAAAGACGCAGCATTATTCACAGCTTGCCCCTTTAACGATTTATTTATTCTTTTTGTTAACCCTGTTAGTACCTTTCCAGGTCCCATTTCAACAAGTTCAGTAACACCTTGAGAAGCAATAAACTCAATTGTTTCGCTCCAGCGCACTGGGCAATATAATTGGCGTACTAACGCATCTTTTATATCTGACTCTGATGTAGGAGCAGCAACATCAACGTTATTGATAACATTGATCGTTGGCTCATTAAACGTAATAGCTTCAAGTGCAGCAGCAAGCTTTTCTGCCGCAGGTTTCATAAGCGCACAATGTGAAGGCACACTCACAGGTAGTGCAACAGCCATTTTAGCACCAGCAGCTTTACATGCAGCAGCAGCTCTTTCAGTTGCTTCTTTTTCACCAGCAATAACCACTTGGCCAGGGCTGTTAAAGTTTACCGGACTGACGACTGCACCATTGGCAGACTCTTCACAGGCTTTTGCAATTGAATCGTTATCAAGACCAATTACAGCAAACATTGCCCCTGTTCCAGCAGGAACCGCTTGTTGCATTAATTGGCCACGCAGCTCAACTAATTTCACTGCGTCTTCAAATGCTATTACGCCACCGCAAACTAGTGCTGAGTACTCACCCAAACTATGACCTGCTAGTAATGCAGGCTTAGCTGCACCACTTTCTTCATACGCACGCCAAATAGCAACACTTGCTGTTAATAATGCAGGTTGAGTTTTATCTGTTTCATTAAGTTTTTCAGCAGGACCATCTTGTGTTAACGCCCATAAGTCGTAACCTAAAACCGCACTTGCTTGAGAAAAAGTTTCTGTGACAATGGGAAATTCAACCGCAAGATCAGCTAACATGCCAACAGCTTGTGAACCTTGTCCAGGAAAAACGAAAGCCATATTTTCCATTATAATTATTACCTTTTTTCGTTCATGAAAAATGAAATAGAACTTCACCAATACTATAAATAAAAAGACACAGAAATCTATGTCTTTAGGTGTCTAGTAGCTTACTGGTGATATTACAAAAAATCTAGAATCTTACTAATGCACTACCCCAAGCAAATCCGCCACCGAATGCTTCAAGTAATATAAGCTGACCACGTTGAATTCGACCATCTCTTACTGCTTCGTCCAATGCAATAGGCACTGATGCAGCAGAAGTATTGCCATGCTTTGCTAAGGTCAATACGACTTTGTCTAAACTCATATCCAACTTTTTAGCTGTTGCTTTGATAATTCTGAAGTTAGCTTGATGAGGTACTAACCAATCAATCTCAGATTTATCAATATTGTTAATTCGCAATGTTTCAGTTACAACATGTGATAGCTGAGTGACAGCAAATTTGAATACATCATTCCCTTTCATTGTCATGAAGCTAACGGCTTCTGACGACTCTGCCGCTCTTGGTGGGAATGAACACTTTAATAAATCGCCCTGACGGCCATCTGCATATATGTGCGTTGAAATAATACCGGGTTGTTCACTTGCACCAATCACGGCTGCACCAGCGCCGTCACCAAATAAAATCACTGTGGTCCTATCTTCAGGATCACACAGACGTGATAACACATCAGCACCTATGACCAATACTTTCTTTGCTGCACCGGTTTTAACAAACTGATCAGCTACAGATAATGCATAAACAAAGCCTGAACATGCAGCGGCAATATCAAAAGCAGGAATGGTGTGAATGCCTAATAATTTTTGTATTTCACATGCGGCAGCAGGAAAAGCATTACTTGCGCTCGTAGTACCACAAACAATCATATCAAGCTCACTGGCCTCAACACCGGCCATTTCTAATGCCTGTAATGCTGCTTGATATCCCATCGTGGTCACAGTTTCATCTTCAGCAGCAATGCGGCGTTCAGATATTCCTGTACGCTCCACAATCCATTGATCTGAAGTTTCAACCATTTTTTCTAGATCGTGATTACTACGAACTTGCACCGGTAGATAACTACCAGTTCCGAGAATTTTTGTATGCATATAATGAGATCAGTTATTGATGTCTAAAAGAATCGTCTCCAAACGATCTTTAATCATTTCTGGAAGACGACGTTTCGCTTCTGTAGCAGCTAAATTAATTGCTTGTAAATATGCTGCTTCATCTGCATTTCCGTGACTCTTTACTACTATTCCGCGCAATCCTATCAGACTTGCACCATTATAGTGGTCGGGGTTCATCTTACTAAGCACAGATTGTATACGTGGAGCGAGGAGTTTAGACAACATCCGAACGAATAAACCTTGCGTTAAGCCTCGTTTTAACTGATGTACGAGTAACTTCGCTATTCCTTCAGAAGTTTTTAAAGTGATATTGCCGACAAATCCATCACAAACAATGACATCAACATTTCCAGTGAATATTTCATCACCTTCAATAAATCCAGTGTAATTGACTTGCTCGGTATCAATTAAGTATTGAGCGGCTTGTTGAACTTGATCATTTCCCTTAACGTCTTCTATTCCGACATTAAGTAATGCAATTTTGGGTTTGGCACGTTTATGGACAGCTTCACATAAAACAGAGCCCATGACTGCAAACTGAAAAAGGGTTTCAGAATCACAGGACACATTAGCGCCAAGATCTAATAGATATACAGGCTTACCTGTAACAGCAGGCAAACAACTCACTAAAGCGGGTCTATCAACACCCGGTAAGGTTTTGAGTAATATTTTAGCGAGTGCCATTAAAGCACCTGTATTACCCGCACTCACACACGCTTGTGCCTTGCCGTCTTTAACAAGTTCTAATGCAAGACGCATAGAACTTTGTTTACGAGAACGAATGGCATGAATAGGCCTATCACCCATGGTGATAACTTCAGTGGTATGAACAATTTGAATGCGTGCACGAATGGCACTGTCAATCTCAACTAAAAAGGGATCAATCTCGGCTTGATTGCCTACAAGAATTAATGATAGTTGGGAATTGAATTTAAGTGCCTGCAAGGCTGCAGGCACTGTGACGGAAGGGCCATTATCGCCCCCCATCACATCCAACGCGAGCGTCAGATCCGTCATAAGATTAGCAACAAATTACTTGTTGATAACCTTTTTACCGCGGTAGAAACCATCAGCAGTCACGTTGTGACGTAGATGTAATTCACCGCTAGTAGCGTCTACAGATAATTGAGCAGTGCTCAATGCATCGTGTGAACGGCGCATGCCGCGCTTTGAACGTGATTTTTTATTCTGTTGTACAGCCATTTGACTTGTCTCCTAGATTACTTGCTCTTCAGTTTTTCTAACACTGCAAACGGATTTGGACGCTCCTCTTGAGAGGGCTCGATTTCGCCTACAGCTATGTCACTTGTTCCTAGATTGCAATCAGCATTCTGATGCATAGGAATAATTGGCATAGCGATTATCAATTCATCTTCAATCAACTGATGCAGACGAACTTCACCAATTTCATTGCACTCAATCGGCTCATACGCATCCGGGAGCTCATCGATTTCTTCTTGAGTCTTACAAGGACTAAAGGAGAAGTCGACCGTAACCTCTGTGGTATATGGTGTCATGCAACGTTGACATAGCAGAGTGAGCTCCGTCACAGCCTTCCCGCTAAGGTAGACTATCCCCTGAATATCGACGCCACATTCTAACGACACTGTCACATCGGAACAATCGCCAGCACATAACTCGTTTAATCGCTTATTCTGTCTGCCTGGCACAATGCCTTCATAACGAAGACCACTGGCAGCAGTTCGAATAGGATCAATTGATACTGGTATCTTTACTGTTTGCATAAGGCGCGCATATTATAGTTTGAAAACGCTAGAGTCAAAGGAAATTTATCCAAATTGCGGTTAAATACATAACCAAACAAAATGAACGATTAACTAAAACGCCAACATTAAAATTGATCGAAGCGAAATATTACCTGTGACCGCGAGCGATCACAAGCGTGATCCGACTAAATTTACTGCATTTGAACGCAATTTTGACTTAATATAGTCGCAATTGGACAAATAGACGAATCGCACCCCATGAATACAAAAATCATCTTAGCTTCAACATCCATTTATCGCAAAGAAATCCTCAGTAAATTGCAGCTTCCATTTGACTGTATTTCACCTGAAACAGACGAGAAAGCACTAGAGAATGAAAACGCTGAAGAGTTGGTATTAAGACTAGCAAAAGCCAAGGCTCTCGCAGGGGCTAAACTATATCAGCAAACAAGTCAGACAAACGATGAGGCACTGGTCATTGGTTCAGATCAAGTAGCCGTTATTAATGGCAATATTATCGGTAAACCACTGACACAAGACAATGCAATCAAACAATTACAACAAGCTTCAGGCCAAGCTATCACCTTTTATACTGGCCTTAGTGTCATTAATAGCGATAGTTTACAAGCCCATTCCATCGTAGAACCCTTTACTGTTCACTTTAGGCAGTTAACCCTTGAAGAAATAACTCGTTACGTAGAGCTTGAGCAACCGTTATATTGTGCAGGAAGTTTTAAGTCTGAAGGCTTAGGAATTGCACTATTTGACAAATTAGCTGGTGATGACCCAAATACATTAATTGGTTTGCCACTGATTAAGCTTATCGCTTTGTTAAAATGCCATGGATTAGACGTTCTGACATCTCAATAAAATACACAAATAATATTTTACTAGAAAACCCAACCCCTTCTAGAAGTTTACAAGGCCCGTAGAAAGCTTAATTAACCAAAAAATAAATAATAAAAAGCCGCAGATTGAGCTGCGGCTGATAGAACCATGTTTTGCAACCGTCGACGAGTTTTTGTGAAAGAGTCAACTTATATATGCAACAGAATATCTTGCGGCGAATTAACTGTATTTGTCGGTGACTGGGTTAGTAAATCTTCTAGGCTATGAGCGCCATAAGTCACTCCAATACTATTCACGCCAGCATTATTAGCCATCGCAATATCTAATTTTGAATCACCTATCATTACCGTTTTACTTGGACAGATGTCCAATTCTTCAAGCAATGAAGTAATCATAGATGGATGCGGTTTAGATTCCGCCTCATCAGCCGAACGTGTTGCAATAAAATAATGACCTAAGCCTGTCTCAGTAAGCATACGGTCAAGGCCTGCTCGGCGTTTACCTGTCGCGATAGCAAGCGTCTGCCCATTGGCTTTAATCTGTGAAAGCACTGACTCAATACCATCAAATAAAGGCGAAGGCGTCGCGTTAATATTCATATAATAGTTTTTATAAGCTTCAAGCAGTGCATCATATTGTTCAGGATTGTCAGGAAATAATTTTTCCATCGCTGGTAATATAGACAATCCAATGATATCTCGAACTTGTTGCTCTGACGGCACAAGTAAATTCAATTCTTTAGCAACACATTGCATGCAATCAACAATCTTACCAATTGAATCCATTAATGTGCCATCCCAATCAAAAATCACTAACTCATACTGCTTAATTGTGTCTTGATTCATGCGCGTTTCAGCTTTTCTAATGTTGATTGTAATACGTCATCTAATGGCGCTTTCACTATTTTGACTTCATCATTCTCTGGATGAATGAATTTAAGTTCTGCCGCATGCAAAAATAGACGATTTAACCCTTTTTCGCGCATTGCATCATCAAATTTTTGTTCGCTATATTTATCATCACAAGCGATAGCATGGCCCGCAAATTGACAATGAACACGGATTTGATGAGTACGGCCAGTGACAGGGCTTGCCTTTACAAGGGTACAACCTTGATAACGCTGCATGATTTTGTAACGAGTTTCAGAAGGCTTACCCTCTTGATTCACACGAACAATGCGTTCACCAGACTTAAGAGTAATTTTTAACAGCGGCGCTTTAACGATTTTATCTTTCGCTTGCCAATCACCACGCACCAACGCCAAATAATCTTTTTGCATGGTTTTTTTACGTAACTGATCATGCAAATGCTTTAATGCACTTCGCTTTTTAGCGATGAGGAGAACCCCTGAGGTATCTTTATCCAGACGATGTACTAGTTCTAAAAACTTTTGCTGTGGACGCAAAGAGCGTAAGCCCTCAATCACACCAAAATCCACACCACTGCCACCGTGAACTGCAATCCCAGCCGGCTTATTTAATACGATTAAGTGATTATCTTCATGAATAATACGCTGTTCTAGCTGAGTCACTTTAGATAATTTAGGTGACGGCGCTGTTCGGTAATCTTTCTCAGCCATTCTGACTGGTGGAATACGAACCACATCATCAATTTGTAATTTGTACTCAGGTTTAATGCGTTTTTTGTTAACTCTAACCTCGCCCTTTCGCACAATACGATAAATCATGCTTTTAGGGACACCTTTAAGTTTGGTGAGTAAAAAATTATCAATGCGTTGCTCAAAATGATCTTCATCAATGGTGACCAACTGAACTTTCGTGGGAGTTTCTGTATTCATGATGCGCCTATAGTAATTACGAGGCACATTGTACCCTAAGTTTTGCTTGGATGGGACAATAAGAATGTGTGGTTTTTATTGCTGTATAAATTGTTTATTGCTATATTTGCGCTGTGATTGAGGATAAACAGTGAATAAATTGTTCACAAGCTCAAATCATTACGGTGTTTTTTCAGTAGAATTCATGAGCACGACAGGTAGCAAGTCATTGATTTGCAAATTGTAAACATCACAATTCGATTAGTATCGTTTTTACAGTTAAACCGTCTGCTTAATCATTATTTACTAAGTTTTCCTGAAAACCTACGCCCCCCTATTCGAACAAATTTTAGCTTGTTATCAAACAGACAGATTCGTCTTGGGCATTACCGGAAAAGAAATTTAAATTTATGGGGTTTGTTGGCGATTAACAACGAATTCCTTGTTTTTGTAATTATTAAAAAATAAGCCATAAATAGGTCGCGACACGCAGCGAATGCGTCTTACAGCAATGCGCCCCTAACTTGCCTAAAAACCAGCCGTGAGGCTTAGTGAACAACAATTTTAGGCCCGTAATGCAACGAAATCTCGACGTTTGATGACCTTATTAGAAGAATTAAGTCATCATGAAACGTATGTTAATTAATGCAACTCAATCGGAAGAGTTGCGTGTTGCCCTAGTAGATGGGCAACAATTGTATGATCTGGATATCGAAAGCCCAGGCCATGAACAAAAAAAATCAAATATCTATAAAGGCACCATTACTCGCGTAGAACCTTCATTAGAAGCTGCGTTTGTTGATTACGGCGCTGACCGTCACGGTTTCCTTCCATTAAAAGAAATCGCTCGCGAATACTTCCCTAAAGGATACTCTTTCCAAGGCCGCCCAAATATCAAAGAAGTGGTATCTGAAGGCCAAGAAGTTATCGTTCAAATCGATAAAGAAGAACGTGGTAATAAAGGCGCTGCCTTAACAACGTTTATCTCTCTTGCTGGCTCTTATTTAGTTCTGATGCCAAATAATCCTCGTGCTGGCGGCATTTCGCGTCGTATCGAAGGTGATGAGCGTACTGAGCTTAAAGCGGCTATGTCAGAGTTAACTGTACCAAATGGTATGGGTCTGATTGTACGTACTGCTGGTGTTGGTAAAGATGCTGCTGAATTAAAGTGGGACTTAAAAGTTTTACAACACCACTGGGAAGCAATTCAAGAAGCAGCTCAGAGTAAACCTGCGCCATTTTTGATTCATCAAGAAAGTAACGTGATTGTTCGTGCAATCCGTGATTACTTACGTCGTGATGTGGGCGAAATACTAATTGACCATCCACGTATCTATGAAGAAGCAAAACAGCATATTGGTTTAGTACGCCCTGATTTCGTTGAACGTGTTAAGCGTTACGAGTCTGAAGTACCATTGTTCACACACTTCCAAATCGAATCTCAAATTGAGTCCGCATTCCAACGTGAAGTGCGCTTGCCTTCTGGTGGTTCAATCGTAATTGACCCAACGGAAGCACTAACTTCAATCGATATCAACTCAGCCCGTGCAACAAAAGGCGGCGATATCGAAGAAACAGCGTTAAACACCAACTTAGAAGCGGCAGACGAAATTGCGCGTCAGTTACGTTTACGTGATTTAGGTGGTTTAGTCGTCATCGACTTCATTGATATGACGCCAGTTAGACACCAACGTGAAGTTGAGAATAGAATGCGTGATGCGGTTCATTTAGACCGTGCTCGTGTTCAGCTTGGCCGTATTTCACGTTTTGGCTTAATGGAAATGTCTCGTCAACGCCTACGCCCTTCTCTTGGCGAATCAGCAGCGCATTTATGTCCCCGCTGTCATGGCCAAGGTACAATTCGTAGTACTGAGTCATTAGCGCTTTCTATTCTTCGTTTAATGGAAGAAGAAGCCATTAAAGAGAACACGTCTCAAATTGAAGCTGTTGTTCCTGTTGATGTTGCTGCGTTCTTATTAAATGAAAAACGTAAAGCAATTCGCATTACAGAAGAACGTCACAATGTTGAAGTGTATGTCATTCCTGATTCTCACATGACAACACCTGACTACCGTGTATCTCGTTTAAGAAGCGACGATGAAGTCGTTGAATCAAGCTACAAGCGTGTAGAAAAGCCTGAAGCTAAATTATACGAGCCACGCAAACTTGAACGTACTGAAGCGCCTCAACCTGCGATTAAAGGTTTCGGTACGCCGAAAGCTGCAGCAAAACCTGCTGTCGAAGCAAAACCAAAAGCAACGGAATCAGCGCCGTCAGAGCCTGGTTTCTTCGCTAAAATGGTTTCTGCTATCAGCAAGCTATTCTCATCAGATGAACCTGCTAAGAAAGAATCGAAGCAGTCTGATAAGAATCGCAAAGAAGGTCAAAATAATCGCCGTAACCGTCGTAATGACTCTCGCCGAAATGACAACCGTCGCAACCGTAACGATAACCGCAGTGATAATCGTAATGATGCTGACAACAAAGGCAGAGACAACAAAGGCCGTAATAAGAAGGCTGACAGAGATGTTGCAAATAAAGAGCAACAAGAAAAACGTCAGTCTAAAAACGACCAACGTAACAAGGCTAACAAGCCTGCAGATAAGTCTCGCCCAGAAGGAGAGAAGTCTCCTAAGCAAGAAGCTGCAAGAGAGCGTCGTCAACGTCGTAATATGCGTCGTAAAGTTCGTATCGAGAACGAACAAAGTGAAGCAAAACTAAATGAAGTTGAAGTAGCTGAAAATGCTAAATCTGCTGACGTAACTGCAAAGCCAAATGCGGAGCAATCAGCTAAACCAACACGCACTCGTCGCCCAAGGAAAGACAACAAGGCGAAAGTTGAAACTGAAGCGAATGCTGAATCTGTAGCTGCTAAACCCTCATTAGATGCCACGGTATCTAAAGTTGAAGCCAGCGCAGAAGTTCCAACTGAAACCACTGTTGAAACTAAGGTTGAGCCAAAAGCTGAAACTGTTGTTGAAACAACTGACGTTGTAGCTGCAACAAATAATGCAGCCTCTGAAGCAACTGCTCCTGCTAAAGTTGAATCATCGGACGCTTCAGATGAAGCAACCTCAGAAGACAACGAAGAGAAACAAGGTCAACGTCGCAGCCGTCGTAGCCCACGCCATCTTCGTGCAGCTGGACAACGTCGTCGCCGTGATGAAGATGAAACAGCACCTTCTGCAGCCGTATTTACGCCTGTAGATGAACTAGAAAAGCAACTTGATGCTGAACAAGCTGCAGTAGAAGTCACTACAGAGCCAGCTCCTGCTGTTGAAGCTCCTACTTCTCAAACTGTAGAAACTGAAACACCAGCTGTGACTGACGATAAAGTTGAAGTTACGCAAGAAGAAACGTCAACTGACACTCAAAAAGTTGTCGAGGCTTCAGAAAAGGTTGAGACGCCTGTTGAATCAGCTAGTGAAGTTGAAGTGCCAGTCGAAGCACCTGTAGCTGAAACTGCAGACGTTATCGAAACAGCACCGCAAGCTGAAACATCAAACAATGCAGTTAAACCTACCGAAGTTGAAGCTAATGTTGAAGTTGAAGCTAAGGTTGAAGTTAAGGCTGAGCCTGCAAAAGCTGAGACTGTAAAAACTGAACCAGTAAAAGCTGAAACAGTAACTAAAGATAATTCAATTGCATCAGCACCAATGGCTAAGCCTGCTGCAATCGAACGTAAAGTGGTTACCGCACCAGTTGCTACCGAAACTAAAACAGAAGCGAAAACTGATGCACCAGCTAAAAAAACTGCTGCTAGTCGCTTTGGTTCAATGGTAATGTCAGAAACAACTAAACCTGTATCTGAAGTGCGTCAGCAGCAAGCTGTACCAAAAGGTCGTGAATACCAAAAATCACAACCTGATGCTGAAACGGTAAAATCAAAAGTAGCTAACAGTGCATCTTCTGATACCACTAAAGCATAAACTCAAATACTGAGCCTAATATAGGCTCCTTAAAAACCACGCTAAATAGCGTGGTTTTTTTTTGAGTCTACGTTGGTCAAATATAGTAATTAAACTGAATTAAGCTTAAATTCAGGTTTAGTGAAGCATTAAATTTTGTTAACATACGCACACTTTAATTTTCAAACACTTCAATTGTTTTCAGAGGCTAAATGTTCGATCTACTACGTCATAAAACCAGCAGTAGCAAAGCAGATATTCTATCTGGTTTAACTGTTGCTCTTGCGCTTATTCCAGAAGCTGTTGCTTTTGCATTCGTCGCACAAGTTGAACCTATGGTAGGTTTATACGCAGCCTTTATTATGGGGTTAATCACTGCTGTAATTGGTGGTCGTCCAGGAATGATTTCTGGTGCAACCGGTGCAATGGCTGTTGTCATGGTATCACTAGTTGTTGAACATGGCGTTCAATACCTATTTGCGGCGGTCGTGCTGGCGGGGATAATTCAAATATCTGCAGGTATATTTAAACTCGGTAAATTTATCCGTATTGTACCGTACCCAGTGATGATCGGATTTGTTAATGGTCTCGCTATTGTGATTTTCTTAGCACAACTTGGTCAATTCCAAGTTAAAGATGCTGCAGGCAACATGGTATGGCTAGGTCAAGAGCCGTTAATGATAATGCTTGGCTTAGTTGCTTTGACCATGGCAATTATTCATTTTTTACCAAAAATAACCACAGCTATCCCCTCTTCATTGGTGGCAATTTTAACAGTAACCGCATTAGTTGTTGGACTAGACTTAGATACACGCAATGTACTCGACTTCTTGAAAACAATGAGTGGTGATGAGCAAGCCACTATTGCTGGCAGCTTACCAAGCTTCTCAATTCCGAGTGTGCCGTTTACCTTAGAAACCCTTTATATCATTTTACCTTATGCCTGTATTTTAGCGGCAGTTGGCTTAATCGAATCGTTACTAACCTTAACGGTAATCGATGAAATGACAAACAGCCGTGGTCGTGGTAACAAAGAATGTGTTGGTCAAGGTGTGGGTAACATTACCAGTGGCTTCTTTGGCGCAATGGGCGGTTGTGCGATGATTGGTCAATCAATGATTAACATCAACTCTGGTGGTCGTGGCCGTTTATCTGGTATCACAGCTGCACTAGCTTTACTTGCGTTTATTCTGTTTGGTGCTGCGTTCATCGAAATCATTCCACTTGCCGCATTGGTCGGTGTAATGTTCATCGTGGTATTAGGCACGTTTGAGTGGGCAAGTTTTAAAGTCATGCGTAAAGTACCTAAGCATGATGCTTTTGTTATTGTGTTAGTGACAACGGTAACCGTATTTACTGACTTAGCCTTTGCTGTGTTTGTTGGTGTTATTGTGTCTGCACTTGTATTTGCATGGGAGCACGCTAAACACATCAACGTTGAAACCAGTACCGATGCTAACGATTGGAAAGTCTATAAACTGAATGGCCCGCTGTTTTTCGGCTCAGTTTCAAACTTCCTAGAGTTATTTGATGCTGCTGGCGATCCTGAAGATGTGATTGTGGATTTCCAAAACTCACGTGTTGCTGACCACTCAGCATTAGATGCTATTGATACCTTGGCAGAACGTTATGTTGCTGCGGGTAAACGACTGCATTTAAGACATCTAAGCCCTGACTGTAAAGAGTTACTACATAAAGCACGTGACTTAGTTGAGATTAATGTTATCGAAGATCCACACTACAAAGTCGCAGATGATGCACTTGACTCATAAAATACGTTAGCCATTTAAAGCTAATTTATACATAAAAAAGGCGAACTATTCAGTTCGCCTTTTTTATGTTAATACGTTATTGATAGCTTAAAAACTGGCATCTTTACTCACTTTTTTAATATAGCCTCAAACTGTTTCATCGCTTGTTCGAACTTAGGCTTAA
Source organism: Shewanella japonica (assembly GCF_002075795.1). Classification (NCBI taxonomy): domain Bacteria; kingdom Pseudomonadati; phylum Pseudomonadota; class Gammaproteobacteria; order Alteromonadales; family Shewanellaceae; genus Shewanella; species Shewanella japonica. The sequence continues at coordinate 2,086,373 of NZ_CP020472.1, read as the reverse complement.
TTAAAATTTGGCAATACGGCTGCTCTGCATTATTGGCAAAATAATTTTCATGAAAACTCTCTGCTTGATAAAAGGCTTCAAACATTGTTACTTCTGTCACAATAGGTTTAGGCCAAATACCTTGCTGAATCAGTTTACTGATAGCAATAGTCGCAGCATCAACTTGTTTGGCATCATGAGTAAAAATAACCGAACGATATTGAGGGCCTTTATCATTGCCTTGGCGATTTAATGTCGTCGGATCATGAATCGCAAAAAATACCGCAAGTAATGTTTGATAACTTATCACGCTAGGATCATAAGTCACTTGAACAACTTCTGCGTGGCCAGTAGTTCCACTGGTGACCGCTTCGTAATGCGCATCTTCAGTTCCACCGCCGCTATAGCCAGAAATTACAGATTCAACACCGTCTAGACGTTGGAATATCGCTTCGATACACCAAAAACAGCCAGCACCGAAAGTTGCTAACTCCATCGACTTTGCTTTTGCTGAACGTTCATTTTCAATTTCTTCTTTGCTTTTAAACACCATCGAAGTTGAATTGACACAATGACGTGTATTTTTACCCGTTAACATTTCGCCTTTAAAAACATGGCCAAGATGGCCACCGCATTCGTGGCAGGTAATTTCTGTGCGTTGACCATCAGCATCCAGCGTTCTATCTATAGCACCGTGAATTTCGTCATCAAATGCTGGCCATCCACAGTAAGCATTAAATTTAAATTCGCTTTTATATAATGGGTTTAAGTATTTTTTACATAAGTACAAGCCTTCTGCATCATGATTGACGTACTCTCCACTAAATGGACGTTCAGTTCCTTTTTGCTCAATGACATACTTTTCAAACTCAGTTAATTCGTTCATTTGCATCGTCCTAACTTCAATCTAGACCTTCATACTTTAAAGCAATTTTTTAGATATGGCAGTATGCCGAATAAAGATCACTAATTCGACTTATTAGACCTGTTTTTACTTCAAAAAATTGCGACAAAGTGTGACCAAGGTTAAAATCAGCATGGGTCAAATAAAACAATAAGTAGAAAATATGAAATTAGAAACCATTGATTACCGCTCAGAAGATTGCGCAAAGCAATTTGTTGAGTCATTACGTGAGACCGGATTTGGTGTTTTATCAAATCACCCTATTAGCAAAGAGCTCGTAGAAACCATCTATAAAGAATGGTATGAGTTTTTTCAATCAGAACAAAAACAGGATTTTCTGTTTAAACCTGAAACCCAAGATGGCTTTTTCCCAGCATCAATATCTGAAACGGCAAAAGGACATACAGTAAAAGATATCAAAGAATATTTTCACGTATACCCTTGGGGTCGTATTCCTGAATCATTAAAACAGAATATTCTTGCTTACTATAAACATGCAAATCAGCTCGCCGCTGAACTACTCGGCTGGATTGAACAGTATGCGCCTGAGGACGTCGCCAAGCACTTCTCTATTCCTTTACCTAAAATGATTGAAGATAGTCAAAAGACATTATTAAGAGTGTTGCACTATCCACCAATGTTAGGTGATGAAGAACTGGGTGCAATCCGAGCAGCAGCCCATGAAGATATTAACCTTATCACTGTCTTACCAGCAGCGAATGAACCAGGATTGCAGGTTCAAACCAAGGACGATACTTGGATTGATGTCCCAAGTGACTTTGGTAATATCATTATTAATATCGGCGACATGCTACAAGAAGCCTCTGGTGGTTATTACCCTTCGACATCGCATCGTGTGATCAATCCAGAAGGCACAGATAAAACTAAATCAAGGATCTCTTTGCCACTATTTTTACATCCTAACCCTGAAGTTGTGCTTTCTGAACGCTATACTGCAGACAGTTATTTAATGGAAAGATTAAGAGAACTTGGTGTAATTTAAGTTTGTTAACGTTTCCAAGCAGTTTAAAGCGTCTTTTGGCGCTTTTTTTTATCTTTTAGAGGCATAACAAGGTAGAATATGCCCCCCTTGTAAGTAGTGGTTTAAAAAAGGCAAACTCATGGCAATTCAATGGTACCCAGGACACATGCACAAAGCTCGTAAAGAGATTGAAGAGGCAATGCCTCAAGTCGATCTTGTCATCGAGGTTTTAGATGCACGTATTCCATACAGTAGCGAAAACCCTATGGTGTCAACGTTAAGGGGCGATAAGCCATGTATCAAATTACTCAATAAATCTGACTTAGCCGATCCGGAAGTCACTGCTCGCTGGATTGAATACCTTGAACAAGAGCAAGGCGTTAAAGCAACAGCCATTACCACGCTTCAACCAGGGCAAGTTAAGAGCATTCCTGATATTTGTCGTAAATTAGTACCAGCTCGAGACAAAGTAGAAAAAGATATACGTACGATGATTATGGGGATCCCAAACGTCGGAAAATCAACCATTATCAACACACTGGCAGGCAGAACTATCGCTAAAACCGGTAATGAGCCCGCTGTGACCAAGCGTCAGCAACGTATTAATCTCAAAAATGGCATTGTACTATCAGACACGCCAGGCATCTTATGGCCAAAAGTTGACAATGAATCAAGTAGTTACCGCTTGGCAGTAACCGGTGCTATTAAAGATACCGCAATGGAATACGAAGATGTTGCTATGTTTGCGGCAGAATATTTCTTACAAGCTTATCCTAAAGCGATTTGCGAGCGATACAAGCTCGCCGAGCTCCCGGAAACCGATATAGAATTACTCGAAGCGATTGGCCGTAAACGTGGTGCACTTAGACCTGGTGGCCGTATCGATTTACATAAGGCGTCTGAATTATTACTGCATGAATTCCGCTCTGGAAAAACAGGTTTACTAACACTAGAAACGCCTGAAATGGCAGAAGTTGAAAAAGCCGAAGTCGCTAGACTATTAGCTGAAAAAGAGGCGTTAAAGCAACAAAAACTTGAACAAGAAAAGCTAAAACGCTCAGGCAAGCGACACCAACAAGGTTAATGAACAAAAAAGGCTTACCACTCGGTAAGCCTTTATTTTAAGACATTTTGTTTACGACATTTTCTTTGCCAACTGACTTAAACTCGCTTCAAGCAAATCAAGAACTAATTCAAAACCTTGCTCGCCACCATAGTAAGGATCAGGCACTTCCCTTGCTTCCCCTTCCGTATCAGTAAAAGATAATATCAACTGCAGTTTATGTTGATATTGAGCAGGACAACGCCTCAGTAAGTCATTAAGGTTATTCTTGTCTGCCGCAAGTATTAAATCAAAGTGTTCAAAGTCGCTATCGAGTACTTGCCGCGCCTGCATATTGGTAAAATCTAATCCTCTCTTCTCACCTGCTGCTATAGAGCGAGGATCTGGTGGATTGCCTTGATGATATGCAGCTGTCCCCGCCGAATCAATTTCTACCGTTAATGAAAATGATTTGGCCTGCGAACGAAACACCGCTTCAGCGCTGGGTGAGCGGCAAATATTACCTAGACAGACAAACAATACCGATTTTATCTTGCTGAAATCCACTTTACTGGTAACGTTACGTGTATTAGTCAAGCTCACTAAATTACTCCTCACCGTGTTAACGGCTCAATTCTATATAAACCTAGACATAAACTCTATTGCTCATACTTATTCATTATTCTTGTTATTGTTATTGTTATTGCGACTCTCTAACACGCAGAAAATGAGCGAACCGTGGAATGCCATTTTTAGTGAGTCCTAAATATTGATAAGTAATAATAGCGCCCAAAGGAGGCGGATTATGTCGTAGCTCATTAGAAAATCCAGAACCAAGATTAAATTGTTTTCCATTTGGCATTTCAACCTTAAGTGAACCCATCAAGCCTTCGAACTTTCCTTTACCTTCATTAAAACCAATAACACGCGCTTCAGCATCATATTTAGGTTTTAACTTTACAATATTCTGACTGCGGCCAATTTGGTAATACCCAGATTTAAGATGAAGCATTAACCCTTCACCATTGTTTGCAATAACATGATCAAGTTGAGCCATTAATTGCGCTGTAGAGACAAGCTCCTGTTGCTCTATCGCCTCAATATATCTGCTTTCTAAGGCTATTTGTTGCATTGCTTTTACGCGCTCAACAAACATCCCCCCATGCTCTGGCAAGTCAAAAATCATATATTTTACCAACTTCCACTCAGCATGATGTGAATGTGAACTGCGAGCTAACGCTGATACCGCATCAAATTCACCTTGCTTAATCCAAAGTTCTCCATCTAATGCTGTTTTGGGGAAATCTGCAGTAAACCAATCGGGTAAAATCATGACTCTTCCCGAACGCGACAGCATTTGATTTCCATCCCAATAGCCTCTTACTCCATCAAGCTTTTCACTGATCAAGTATTGAGTAACATCGGTGTCGGTTTGGTAACGCATAGCGAGTTGGAGCGCGGGCTTATTATTAGCATCTACGGCATCTGAAATCAGCAAAGCCATAAACACAATTAACACTGACAATATAAATCGAAACATAGTAGCATCCTTGCTAATTTGAGTGATGGTGGTGGCAATATCCTATCGTACTTATTTTACGGTTCTTTATTTATTGAACTCATTGATTATACTAACCATTTTAAAAACCAATATTTAAAATGATTAATGATTCAAATACAGTTTAGTCAAATATGGCTGATTTGCTTATTTAGCTTACAATGCTAAAGGTTTAGGACATATCATCAATAATTAGGTCACCTATGAAACCCACTAATAATCACGGTATTAAACGCATCATACGAGCAACAGGTTTTTCATTTAAAGGGTTAACCAGCGCTTGGAGAAATGAAGCTGCTTTTAGACAAGAACTAATATTATGTCTTTGCCTTGTTCCCATCGCTTTAATAGTCGATGTCAGTGTGATTGAAAAAGTCCTCATGATCATGACACTATTTATTGTACTGATAACTGAACTACTTAACTCAGCGATAGAAGCCGTAGTCGATCGCATTAGCGATGAAATTCACCCACTAAGCGGCCAAGCAAAAGATGTTGCCTCTGCAGCAGTATTTCTCAGTTTATTATTATGTGGACTGACTTGGATAGGGATTTTAACTCATGCTTACCTGCTTTAACCTATTCACAATTTAGCGGTTCAGCCATAATGTGTTCAGGCTTTCATGCAATATGGTTTAATAAACCAATAACTTTTTCAATTTCATTCATTCGCTCACTTGTTAGCGCATAGGATGCATAAACGTGGCGCCGGATTTCTTTCACATCACAAACTCGATGCAATTTTCCGCAGGCAATATCCTCTGTAACCATAACTTCAGGTAAAAATGCACACCCTTTATTTTGGATAATAAAGTCATGGGCAATTTGCGCTGAACTCGTATGCAAAACGGGTAATGGAAGTGCTGTTAACTCTTGTGCATGAGTAATATTAAAAGCAGTGCCCCAATCCACTTTGACATAGTGCGAAAGAGCTAAATCAGAGATATGCAAATTAGCTTGAGTAGAAACAAGTAATAAATTTACTTGGCTTAAGGTAATTGTATCAATGCCATCAATATGGAAAGGATCGAAGCTTAATGCGATGTCCAGTGTCGTTTCTGCCATCTTTTTTGCCATCACAGCTGAAGTAATCACATCAGTACGAAGCGACAGGCCGTGTTCAGTTTTATATGAAGGTTGTATTGCCCTTTTTAAATAACTTTCCCAAATATTATGGCCCATGCCTATCGACAACTGAACACTGTGCTGCTCTATTAAGGAAACATCTTGCTTGGCGCGTTCCAGAGCAGTTAATACGGCATTAGCATGGGCTAACATTCGCTCACCCGCAGGAGTTGGTTTGATATTATTGCGTTCACGATCAAATAAAATAACACCTAGCAATGATTCAAGCTGCTTTAGCCTAAAACTGACTGCACTGCGGGTGATATATAAGTTATCAGCAGCCTTGCCAAAGTGACGAGTACGATAAACTTCAAGAAACGTTTTTAATAAATCAGTATCCATAATGGATTTTTACTCAATGTCTAACAAAACATAAACAGTCTAATCGCGATTTATAGCAAAATTATGGCAGCGTGTAATCAAATTTAATTTACGCATATGACTTAAGTATAGGACTTAGTTGAAGCAGCTTTTCTTTAACCATTTGGGGTATATTTCTCCACACCTTGCTCGTTACATATTTGTTAACGCGCAGTCAAAAAGATGACATTTAAAGTTCTTCTGACACATTAAATAATGCTAATTTAAAGATGATTAAAACGTGCTAGCTAAATAAATAGTAATGAAAAAAAGCCGACAAGCAACAACCATAAACCATTGAAATAAAACAATTTAAAATAGACTTATAGTTCTATAGTTTTACCGCCAAATGTTTAATACGAATAAATCGTGATCTTAGTTCTCATTTTTACATTTTTACAGCAACAAAAGCTTCACATTTAGTTACATAATGTTAGTATGACTACATAATAAGATATAACCCTGATTAACAATAACAATAAAAGCACAGTTTACTGATTTAAGTAATTTTAAAGTGCGGAGAATAAATGTTAAAGCAAGCCTTCGTAGGACTTTTAGCTGCAGCCAGTTTTTCTGGCCATGTTAATGCAGATGAGTATAAATTCACCATAGGTGCTTTTTATGCCAGTTCCGACTCCACAATGCTTGTTAAAAGCGCCAAAGATACTAATAGTTATTATTTATTAGATTTCGAAGATGATCTGCTACTTACTGAAGAGCAATTCCTGCCTTTTTTTGAATTCACATATAGTTTTAACGACCGCCACAATATCTATCTTGACTGGAAGTCACTGCACCGTAACGCAGATACACCTCAATTAGGATTTGATATCGAAATCCCTGAGTTTGGTGATAACGATGATAACTTTTTAATTGATGGTGAAGCCAAAATTTCGACAACCTTAAATATTGATATTCTTCGATTAGGCTATGGCTACGACATTTGGGAAGGTGATAATTATACAGTGGGTGCTTCAATCGGCTTACATACAATGTTTGTTGAAACCGTATTTGAAGGCAATATAGGCTTATGTGAAAGCCGAAGCGATCCAAATGCCTTGTGTGACACAGCAACTTTTACCCCTCGTATTGTTGATAATGCCCTTACCGCTCCGTTACCTGATGTAGGTGTTTACGGAAGTTATGAGTTTTACCCTGGCTGGGTATTTAATGCTCATGCACAATACTTTGCGATAAAATATGACAATGTAAAAGGTTCTTTAGTTGATATTCGAGCTGGGGTTCAAGCTATTATTTGTGAGAACTGGCATTTATCATTAGCCTATAATTATTATGATGTTGATGTTGATATTGAGCAATCTCGTAGTATCTTAGACACTGAATTTAGAACCTTTGATTATAATATTAATTACAGTTTCACTGGCCCAATGTTTGCGGTATCTTATTCTTTTTAATATAAATTGAGCATCCTATCTTATGGTGCTGAGTTTGACGTTATTTTTAAATCATTTAGCAAGTTTAACGCGTTCAAGAAAACTAAGCCCTCATTGGCCAAATTGTATTTAATTCAGCTTGGCCTAAAATTAGTGCAACGTTTTAAACTCCTGCCTTAATTCGCTAAGTGATGTATCAGAGATGAGGGATTAAATGTCTAACGAGCTACTGAAAACAGCGGCATTAAATTTAAAAAAAGCTGTCCCATTGATGCTAAAACATAGCATCCCTACCACGCCAACCAATTATGCTCTCTGGTATGCTTACGTTTCAGAGTCTAATCCAAAATTAAACATTGCGCTTGATGCTACGATTGCACAAAACCAACAGTACTCTCCGACTTCGAGCGAGTTACTATATCGACAACATATTGCCGATCCTGTTGAATTAGACGTAAGAAGCATGCGCCAGAACCTAGATGCAATGGTTTGCGAACTGTCTCAATCTCTTAAAGACACCAACCACGATACAACCACTTTTCAAACAAAAATCCAAAAAGAATTCAGCAAATTAGCAGAACTGGAAAATCAAGGCTTTTCGTTGGAACAAGTGATAAAAGTTGTCAAAAATATCGTCAGCGAATCTGCAAACATTCATTCAAGTACAACCAGTTTTACCCAGCAGCTTGATAAAGCACAATCAGAAATCAATGCCTTAAAACAACGTCTAGCGGAAACCGAAAAAGATGTGCTTTATGACGCATTAACAGAAGCATTAAATCGGCGTGCATTTGATGATGACATTTCTGCGTTGGTCAATCAGTCGCCCAATGGAGCTTGTTTAATCCTAATTGATATTGATCATTTCAAGCAGTTTAATGACACTTACGGCCACCAGCTAGGGGATTTAGTACTTAAAGTGGTCGCTAAACGCTTACAAGAATCTTGTCGAGATGGTGTAAAACTCTATCGATTTGGCGGTGAAGAATTTGCAGTAATTATCCCCAATAGCCAACAACGCGTAGCAAGACAACTTGCAGAAGCAATGCGCCGTTCAATAGAAAAACTCAGTGTAAAAGACCGCCGTAGTGAAGCTCGCATTGATAACATTACTGCGTCTTTTGGGGTTAGCGAGTGGAAGCACCAGCAAACAAGTAGTCAACTGATTGAAAGTGCAGACACTCTACTATATGAAGCTAAAAGGCTAGGTAGAAACAGGGTCATGCCAATCTCAAATTAGGCGATGACTGCCGTTGACTTTTTTAGCCGTCACCACATAACGATAATCACTGTTGGCTGATAAATCTTCAAATGGATAGCATGTAATCAAGGTTAATTGATTATCCGTTGTCATATCTAACACCTCGGTTTGTGTTTCGTGAACAATATCGGTACTTACGATAAGGTATTGCTGTAACACGCCTTGGGATGTTTGTAGCTCAACAATGTCGCCTCTTTTGACATTTTGTAAAGGCAGAAAGTGGGTATCTCTATGCCCCGCAATGATGGTATTACCCTGCTCGCCAATCCCTGCTCCATTAAGCAATAAACTAGGACCAAAAGCGAGGTTTCTGCCTGAAGCACCCGCTAGTACAAACATAGGCTGACCAATTGGGTAAAAATCATGTTCTTTATCAGCAAAGAGTTTAAGCTTCCCAACTGGATGTGTGTCAGCCCAGCGCCAAGGTTTATGAGGACGTTGATCGGCTAAGGTTTTAGTCCACGCTTGTCCAATAAGAAATTGCGCAAAGTTTGCTTTAATTTGCATATACGCTCCATGTGATAAAAAACTCAGTCCAATCAAGGCAACACTGCAAGGAATAATCCATTTCATAGAAATCATAAGCAAGCCTCCTCGTTAGGTTTCTTCGGTAATATCAATTTCTGACCTGGTAAATACCCTTTTAACCAACAAGCATTTAATAAGGCTATCAGTAACAGGCTAAGCCCAATTAGCACATTCAAACGACTTGAGGTTGCGGTTTGTGGAAGCACTCCTACTGATTGATTTCTTCCTGCTGGCAGATGTCTCTTCACTCGTTTTTGCACGGCCATCTCTGCCATAGGTTTAACCGGTGTAGTATCAATGGCAACCAAACTCGTTTGTGAAGTCACTAAGTGATACTTCATACCAAGCGCTTCAACTTGTTTTTTAATCCGCTGCTGATTCGCTTGTGTGCGAGTTGCTTCAATAGCCTGAATTTGTGCATTAGCCCACAGCAAATCTAGCCCACTAGCATTGTGACTTGCAGAGGTATTATCCTGACGTTTAATCTGTTTTTGCCAGTACTGACCTTGGGTATAACCCGATACAATAAAGTCTTGTTGGTTGTAAGCTGGCGACTTAACACTGACCAATATGGGCTCATTTGTGTACAAATCAGGAATTTGTGCTGGCCAATAATCCGGTATTGTCCCATCGGCATACGTCAAAGAAACATTGGTGGCAACTGGTTTTTCAATCTTTGCCATTAACTTAGTTATTTTTTGGTTCACTTCTGATGTACTACCAATATAAGTAAACGTACCTCGACCAAATAAAGCCGCGCGCTCCATAAAGTAAGAATTAGGAGCAGCGCCAATACCAACAGTAAATAAACGGCTTTGTCCTAACTCCGCTTCAATCTGTTGAAAAATGCCATGTTCATTACTCACTGCGCCATCGGTAATAAAAATAACTTGTCTTAAAAAGTGGCTTATATCAGATACTGCTTGTGCTTGCTCAACCTGTAACGCCACAGATAAGGCTTTGCCAATTTCAGTTCCGCCATTGGCTTGCAACCCTTTTACAAACTGATGCGCACGGCCAATATTACTACTTGTGCCAGCGAGAGACTGCTGAGATAGCCGATTAACCTTATGATTAAACTCATAAATATTAAACTTATCTTGAGCCCTTAACCCAGCTAATGCATAGAGGATAGATTGCTTAGCTTGTGAAAGCGCAGCACCCTGCATCGAACCAGAGGTATCAATCACTAGAATTAACTCTCTGGGTGTATGTGAGGTATCTTCAGTATGCTTTTCACTTATCAGTGGCGGCGATAGCATCACAAGATCATATTGAACATCTTTTAGTCCAGATACATGAGGTGAATTATCATTTTTTGAGTTAGCCGAATCAGTCTTCTTCTGATGGGTTTGGCCCTGCTGAGAAAATACTGCAGCGATTGGTTGATAAGACTCTTGATGCTCTGCCCGCCATTGAAGCACAAAATCTTTATTCGCTTTTTCTGGCTTGGCAAACGAAACAAGCCATTGCTGATGATTCGAAAACGACTGAACTTGAGCTGCTTGTCGCACCTTAGCGATCTTGTGGTAGGGACTTGTTATCGCCTCTGCTTTCACATCAAAACCCGCATCTAAATTTACCGTCATATTCACCATTAATGCGTTATGATTTGACTCTTCCAGCCCCACATTCAAGTCTTGCTGCAAGTATGGGTCGGACAAGATTTCAGACTGAGTTTCGTCAATGAAATATTCAGGTAAGTAACGAGTGACGCTATCAGGTAACTTGCTCGAAAGAGATTGATAAGACAAATAAGAATGCTGTTTAATGTCCGCGTTACTTTTTTCAGCTGATGACGCCAAGCCTTGTTGGCTATCTTGTCGTTGTAAATGCGCCGGTGTATAACGGGGGGTAATCGTCATAGGAAAGCGTAAGCTAAACATGCCTTCTTTATAATTCAGCTTCTCTTGATAAGTGATCTCCACAATTGCAGTTTCGCTAGGGCCCAAATTCGCGATCTCAGTGGTAAAAATATTGGGCCGTTGCTGGCTCACTAAACTTGCTCTTTTACCTTGAGATTTTGCCTTTTCAAAATTAGCTTTTGCTTGCTTTTTAGGCTGAATAACACCTTCAATACTTCGATCGCCAATAATTAAGCGCATACTGTCTACGGCACTGTCATGAGATAAAGGAAACACATAACTGCCATTTATCCACTCAGACGAATTATTCATAAAGGTTTGCTTAACACTCACCCGATTTGTCCAGCCAGAAACATTCATTGTTACATCCGTGCTTAACGGCAAGTTTTCATACTGTTGACCAACTTGCTGATAACGTAGTACTCCTTGGGTGACTTCTTGATACCGACTTTCAATCGGAATCACCGTTTCGAGATCAGTTGTAACCGATGTAGCCATGGCATAAACAGGAAACAATACACTTAAAACCATTAGTCCAAGTAACACAGATGCAGAAACGCTGTAGCCGAGTATTGATTGACCACAGTTGTTACAACTTCTATCACTAGGAGTTGGCTTATTAGATTCATAACCTGACAGGCATGCCTTATCGGCAATGGCGTAGCAGTGTGCTTTTGAGTTGATACCTTTCATTTGCTCTCTCCATGAATTCAATATCGCCCTAAACCAATACCTAATGGCACCTTGCTCAAGGCGATAATGAAGTAGGTAAATTAGTTGGCAGCTAATGCTTCACCTACAGGCATAACTTTTAATGTCACTCTTCGGTCAAAAAAGTCATTTTCAAAGCTTTGTTGCTCATGTAATGGCGCTGAAGCACCATATGCTTGAGAATGTAATCGCTCTGCTGACACACCTTGACTCACTAAGTAACTTGTCACTTCTATTAATCGCTGCTCTGACAGAGCTTGATTAAATTTACTGTCTCCACGTCTATCGGCATATCCGGTTAAATCCAGTTTTAATTCCGGTGATAACGCCATCAAATACGCCACATCATCAAGTTGTTGCTCAAAATGAGGTTCAATGGTCGAAGAGCCCGTTTTAAACTGAACATTTAAGCCAATCGCTAACTCTTGTAATTGCTGCTGTTGCGCCGCTTTTAAATCAGAGAGCTGAGCTTGAACATGAAGGTATTCATCTGTCACCTCAGCAAGCGACTGCTGCTTTTCATGTAATGCAGTAAGCTCTGAGGTTTGCATTTCGATAGATAATTTCTGTTGAGCTAATAACTCTTTTTGCGACTGAATTTCGGTATCATCACCGACAGTTTTACCAATTAACGTACCTGCGAATGCTCCAATGATGGCGCCAACGGGTCCACCAACGACAGCACCAAGTACAGCACCTGATGTGAGACCAACCAATTCTTCTGTGTGCTCTCTTTCCTCATCCTGTACTACCAACTCAGTATTAGCGTTATCATTGTCATAGGCGCTTGCATCGAAATGATTAACATCATCTGCTAGTGACACATTTGAAAAAGAAAGACTGCTGATGATAGCGATGGCGATTAGTTGTTTTTTCATGATATTTTCCTTTCAGTGTTTTAATGTGATTAATGAACTCAACAACTTGTTTACTGCGTGTCGTTAAGTTGATGTCACTATTAAACACCTCAGAAATGGCAACCTCAGGGCATAAAAGTGGCAATGTGCAGATGAAATGTGGCAACAATATGGCAATGTGTCTGAGGCGATTTTTTTGCAGTTAAAATCATGTATAGTCAGCCTTATAAGCCAAAACAAAAATTAAATAGATGAAAAGAATCGCCATCGTTGAAGATGAAGTCGCTATTAGAGAAAACTACAAAGAGTTATTGCAGCAACAGGGCTACAGCGTACAGGGATATGCCAACCGACCTGCTGCGATGCTGGCATTTAATGCTCGATTACCAGATCTAGCCATCATTGATATTGGCCTAGAGAGTGAAATCGACGGTGGCTTTACTTTATGTCAGTCACTACGTTCAATGTCTAGCAGTTTACCGATCATTTTTTTAACCGCTAGAGACAGCGATTTTGATACTGTCTGTGGTTTACGTTTAGGCGCTGATGATTATTTATCAAAAGATGTTAGCTTCCCGCATTTAATCGCACGTATTGCTGCATTGTTTAGACGTTCAGAACTTATCGGCGCAGCCAACGTAGAAGATAATTTAATTGAACACGGCGCGTTAACCATTGATGGTAATCGTATTCAAGTGTATTGGAATCAACAACCGATTGAGCTCACGGTGACTGAATTTTGGATGGTACACGCCATGGCGAAACACCCTGGTCATGTCAGAAGTCGCCAAGATTTAATGCAAGAAGCTAAGATATTTGTAGATGACAGTACAATTACCTCTCACGTTAAACGGATCCGTAAAAAATTTATTAGTGCCGACAAAAACTTTGATTGTATTGATACGGTTTACGGAATGGGCTATCGCTGGGACAGTGTCAATTAATGTTTAATATTCCCATTGGACTAAGGGCCAAAGTTGTCATTTTATCGCTATTTTTGCTGTGCTTACCTTGGCTTGGGTACGAGTATGTATGGGAAATGGAAAAGTACTTACGTCACGGTCAGGAAAAAACCCTTGAAGGTACAACTCAAGCTTTAGCCACCGCTTTACATGAACGGCCAAAACTGTTTAATCATCAAGCCAGCTTTTTAAGTCAGGTTGAAAAAGGTCGTGACTTATACGCCTACCCGCTTTCTGGTCCAATCCAATTAGATGGTAAGCTGCACGATTGGCAGCAATACCAACATCGAATGATTAACTACTCTAATGAGCACGTGATCTTTAATCGAAATGAAAACCAACCTGTCGATATTCACTTTACTCACATGGTGGGTAAATATGCTGGGTATTTATATGGCTTTTTTCAAGTCAATGATAAGCATGTGGTATTTCGTAATAAAAATAGTTTACGGGTCGACAAGAACGATCATTTAGTCATCGCCACACAAGCGCCAGATGGACAATTTCGTCGTTATATTATTGCCAACACAGAAGATGGTTGGTTAAGTGCGTTTGAGCTACCGCAAGATCCCACTTTATCCATGCCTGTTACTCCAGAGATCCGTATCCAAGGTCAATGGTTAAGTACTGCTGAAGGTTACAATGTCGAGTTTCGCTTGCCATTATCTATGGTGGGAAGCAAGCTTGGTTTTGCAATATACAATGTCGATGATATTAAAACTCGCACAGTAAATACGATAATTGGTACCTCAGCCATCGATTCAGTCGCCCATCTTGGTACGGTACTGGTGCCATCACCAGAAATTGAAAATATCATTAAGGGGATGAGCCATAACAGCTCTCGGATTTGGGTCGTCGATAACCATGGCAGAGTGTTAGCAAAATCTGGAGATATCCGTGCCAATAACAATGTTTGGTCATCCAGTTTGGCTGAAACTCAAACCAGTAGTGCTTGGGGTCAGTTTAAAAAAGATTACTTATTACCACTTTATTATAAAATCCTTACCAAGCCGCCACAGGACTTTGTCGACTCGTTGCAAGACTCTACCGAACTAAGCGGTAGTCATATTCAACAGGCATTAAATGGCAAACGAGGCTCAACTTGGCGTTTAACGCCTGACAATAAAGCGGTGGTATTGGCTGCTGCGAGCCCTATTTGGATTGATGATAAAGTGATGGGTGCTGTCATTGCTGAAGAAACCACGCATGGCATTCGTACATTGCGTAACCGTGCATTAGAAAAGCTATTTAATGTCATCTTAACGATTATGAGCATGGGTACACTTGCCTTATTTATTTTCGCCTCAAGTATTTCTAGCCGCATACGTAAGTTACGAGATCAGTCAGAGCAAGCCATCGATAGCCAAGGCAGAGTTAGACAGCAAATTGTGCCTTCTAAAACCCGTGATGAGATTGGGGATTTATCACGAAGTTTTGCCAATATTGTCGGACGATTAGGCCAATATACTCACTACCTTGAAAACATGTCATCTCGCTTATCTCATGAGCTTAGAACTCCTGTTGCTGTTGTTCGATCTTCACTTGAGCATTTAAGCTTGCAGCCACTTGAACCAGCAAGTGAAAAATACGTTAATCGTGCTCAAGAAGGCGTTAGCCGCCTACATTTAATCTTAAATAACTTAAGCGAAGCCACGCGGCTAGAAGCAAGTTTGTCCCACGCCGAGCGCAGTGAATTTCCGCTGCAACAGGTTGTCAGTGGTTGTATGCAAGGCTATCAATATACTTATCCAGACAACGAATTTGCAATCGGCATTGCGACAAACCAAATGATGATGAATGGCGTGCCCGAGTACATAGCGCAATTGATGGATAAATTAATTAATAATGCTATTGAGTTTAGTACTCAAGATCCCATACAAGTATCGTTAACCTTATCTGGCAAAATCGCTACCTTAAAAGTCACCAATAAAGGACCGTTACTGCCAGTCAACATGAGTGAGCAAATTTTCGAATCAATGGTATCGATCCGTCCTCAAGGGGTGCAAAGTAAGCCACACTTAGGATTAGGCCTATACATTGGCAGACTAATTACTGAGTTCCATAAAGGGACAATAAAAGCTGATAACCTTGCAGATGGAACGGGAGTTACTTTCACGCTCACCTTCCCTGTAACTGAAGTAAAATAACTTTATTTTAGCCGTATAGATGTTAGGATGGCTAAAATAGCAAATACGCCTATCACCTTGTAAAGATTGGGAATGCATTTATGAGTCACCAGCAAGATAAATTAGCCACTCAAATTGTCAGTGTTGGCCGAGACAAAAAGTTCACAAAGGGCATTATTAATCCGCCCGTATTTCGTGCATCTACTGTCGTTTTTGACACGATGGATGACATGCGTTTTGCGATAAAAAACAAAACTAATGGTGAAATGTTTTATGGTAGACGTGGAACACCGACTCACTTCTCATTCCAGCAAGCAATAAGTGAGCTTGAAGGCGGTGTCGGCACTGCATTATACCCTTCTGGTTCAGGCGCTATTAGTGGTGCTTTATTATCATTTCTAAAAAGTGGCGATCACTTACTTATGGTCGACAGTGCTTATGAGCCAACACGAGACTTGTGTAATAAGTTACTGGCAGGCTTTGGAATTGAGACCACCTACTACGATCCATTAATTGGCGAAGGCATCAAAGAACTTATTCAGCCTAATACCAAAGTTTTGTTCTTAGAATCTCCAGGATCTATCACTATGGAGATTCAAGATGTACCGACATTAAGTCGTATAGCCCATGAACATGATATTGTGGTAATGCTTGATAATACTTGGGCATCGCCAATCAACTCACGTCCATTTGAGATGGGCGTCGATATTTCAATCCAAGCTGCAACCAAGTACATTGTTGGCCACTCTGATGTCATGATGGGAACAGCGACAGCTAATGAAGCACATTGGGAACAATTGCGTGAAAATAGCTATTTGATGGGACAAACCACCTCGCCAGATGATGTTTATATGGCTGCTCGAGGATTACGTACTTTGGGCGTACGCATGGCTCAACATGATAAAAATGCACGTATAGTCGCTAATTGGTTAGCAAGCCGTCCAGAAGTGGATCATCTCCGTCATCCAGCCTTTGATACTTGTCCTGGCCATGAATTTTTTGAACGTGATTTTAGTGGTGGTAACGGTTTATTCTCGTTCGTATTAAAACAAGGTAACTTAGCTTCGGTCACTGCATTTGTAGAAAATATGCGCCACTTTAAAATGGGCTTTTCATGGGGGGGTTATGAAAGCCTCATCCTTGGTGTTTTTGGTATTAATAAACTGAGAACCGCCACTCAATGGGATAGCAGCAAACCGCTGATTAGACTTCACATCGGTTTAGAAGATCCTGATGATTTGATTGCAGATTTAACTGCTGCATTCGAGCGTTATGCTGATGTTGAGTCTAACCGTTAGGCTCAATTAACGATCAGGTGAATAGAAATAAAAAGGCCAAACACATGTGTTTAGCCTTTTTATTGTCCTTGCTTGTACTATTTAACATCAACAACTTAAAATGGAAACACTCACTTTGAGCCAATCGTAATTTATACATACTCAAGCTTTATCATGGCGAATGAATTATCCACTTATAATCTAATAAATGTGCTATTGTGTTGTTTCTCCCTACCGCTTAGTAGGGACTTCTTTTCCTTTCCGACCTAACATCTCGGCATTCCTTAGTCGCCCTCCTAAGCCTTACACAAGGCTTAACTATGCCAATTTTACACTCCGTATTGACAGAAACTACTAACCTAGTTAGTGATAAGAAGACTGATAATAATTTCAACATAACACACTCTGAAGCTTGCGTTTCCCCTGATCATAAAGGCAAATTGCCTCAACAAACAGCGATGGTATATTGTGAAGGTAATTTTGGAAAAATTGATGGTAAGACAGCTAACGGATTGATCAGGCATTCTCAAAAGTACCGCATATTATCAGTTATTGACAGTGAACTTGCTGGCTTAGATTCTGGTCAAGTACTTGATCAAAAAGAAAATAACATTCCTATCGTCGCTAATATTGAAGAAGCTATCATCCTTACAAAGGTCATACCCGATTTTTTCATATTTGGAATTGCTCCCTCCAGCGGTTTTTTATCAGATTTAGACAAAAACGTCATCCTATCTGCCATCTCACTAAAAATGAATATCGTCAATGGGTTACATGAGTTCTTAACTGACGACCCAATATTTTTACAAGCCAGCATTCAGCATAATGTCCAGATATTAGATATTCGAAAGCCCAAGAGAAAAGAGGAGCTACAAACATTTAGTGGCAAAATCCACAATGTTAATTGCCCAAGAATTGCAATAATGGGGACTGATTGCGCATTAGGAAAACGAACCACAGCAACATTGTTGGCAAATGAATTGAGTAAACAAGGCCTTAATGTTGTAATGGTAGCTACAGGACAAACAGGCATAATGCAAGGAGCGCCCTACTCTGTTGCCCTCGATGCAGTTCCTTCCCAGTTTTGTGCGGGTGAACTGGAATCTGTAATTTTCAAAGCCTATGAAATCGAAAGCCCAGATATTATTATAATTGAAGGACAAGGCGCATTGAGTCACCCTGCTTTTTCTACTAGCTCTTTCATTCTACGTGGCAGCTGTCCGACGGCGGTTATTTTGCAACATGCCCCCAAACGCACATTTCGTAGCGACTTTCCTAATATGTCAATGCCTTCCCTTGCATCAGAAATTCATTTAATTGAGACCTTTGCAAATACATCAGTTATTGGGTTAACACTCAACCACGAACAGATGTCTACAGATGAGGTGCTCACCGCAATAAGCGGTTATTCAACTCAATTTGGCATACCCGTTACCGATCCCTTATCGCAACCAATAGAGCATCTATTACAAATAGTATTGTCAAAATATCCATTAATCGAAAACAAATTTGTTGAGCAGGGATGAAGTATCCTAGGTTAGACGTAGATTGCACTAAAATTCAGCAAAATGCACAGTTCCTAATAGGTAAACTTTCGTTAAAAAACATATCAGTAACTCCTGTAACCAAAGTTTTTTTAGGTCATCCCATCATAGCTAAAGTGCTTGTCACTGCAGGTGCAAAGATGTTTGCAGATTCAAGAATCGAAAACATCCAAAGAATGACTAATGCAGGTATTACTACTTCAAAGATGTTGATGCGGACTCCAATGCTCAGCCAGGTCGCAACTGTAGTTAGGTGCTGTGAAATTAGCTTAAATACTGAAATTATTGTTATACAGAGTCTTTCCCGCGCGGCAAAACAATCAAATATCAACCATGGGATCATTATTATGGTTGAACTAGGCGATTTAAGAGAAGGTGTCATGCCTGAGCGCATAGTTGGCTTTATCCGTAAAATAATTTCTTTACCCAATATAACAATAAGGGGGATCGGTGCAAATCTAGCCTGTCGATATGGTATCGCACCTGACGATATAAAAATGAGCCTATTATCAGACTTAGCCAACGAGATAGAAGCTCAGTTTGGTATTCATCTCGACATTATTTCAGGAGGAAATACGGCTTCAATTAATTGGGCGCTTACGAGTACAAATTTAACGCGAGTAAATAACCTTCGGATCGGAGAAGCCATATTTTTAGGCTTTGAATCGTTAATGAATGAGAAAATTATTGGGCTACATGATAATGCAGTAACGTTAAGCGCTGAAGTCATTGAGTCCAAAATAAAACCATCTTTACCATGGGGTTCAAGAGGATTAAATGCTTTTGGAGAAAAGGATATTATTTGTGATAGAGGCACTGTCTCTCAAGCCATTCTTGCATTAGGACGCCAAGATGTTTGTGTCACAGGGCTTAGCCCCCCAACAGGAATGCAAATAATGTCATCAACAAGTGATCATTTGATCATCGAAACAACCGGTGAACCGCTACTAGTCGGGCAAATTGTTAAATTTACACTGGACTACAGTGCTCTTTTATCCTGTATGTCATCACGTTATGTCCATAAGGTTTTCAGCACCACTTAGGCATTTAAAATTAGATAATAACAGGCTTAATAGGTGTGATTGATTAAGCCATTATCGCTACTTTAATATCAGGCATAACCAATCATAACTTAATATAAGGGCCGACATTATTCTCCCTTTATCATTGTATTTATTGATTTTATACAAATCCTATAAATGAGTTAACTGTATATTGTGGTTTTCTAACATTGGTAAATGCCGACATTGGCCATTATGTCTAGTTCAACTTGAGAAACAATTTAATTTAAGACTTCCGTACCTGAACTATATAAAATACGATCTTTATCGCCCAGCGTCATTAACCACTGAACCCTTATAAGTTTTCAGGGCATAATTGAGTGCTGAACCAATATCTGGTGTATTAAATTTCACTCAATGGACACATAACGTTTTCTTAAAACCGATGTGGATCTCACTTTATCCCGAAATAAAAACCCAAAAAATTAATACTAATTCGCATTCACGATTGATTGCAGCACTTTACGCAGTTGTTCGCTGTTATCTTTCGATAATCCAAGAATAGTGCTGGGCTTTTGACCTCGGGTTTCAATTTCGACTTTGTCCCAAATAATGCCGCTACGATAATTAAAGCCCGCAATCTTATTCCATGGCACTTCATCAGTGTTATTCCATAGCCTAAAAATGCCTGGTGTATTAATCGTAATCTTATCTTCATCAGTGACAATTTCTTGGGGTAAAAACCGAAATCTGAATAACAATGATGCCAACACTTCTGAATTAAATGACATAGACAACTGGGTGACATCAATACTTATTTGGCTGAAGCGATAATGACAATGCATACAGACTTTAGCCTCTAACGGTAATGTGCCATGGCAATCAGGGCACACATGGTTAGATAAATATTCAAGACAATGACCACATTTAAGCGCGCCATCATTTAATTCATTCTGACAAAAAGGACAATCCATGTAGTCACCTTAGCTATTGTTGTTTTTGTTACTATATCTAAGTCTTTAATACACCATAAATACTAGTTTGTAGCTTGCACCTGGCTGTAAGCTTTAGTTCCCCATAAAGGCACTGTCGACAGGCTGTGCTTATAGCTTCCTGAGGTTTCTTTTGTAGAATAAGAAACATACATTAGTGTTTGGTTTTCTTTATCAAAGATGCGACGTATTTTCATCGTCTTAAAAAAGATACTTTTTGATTTTTTGAACACAATTTCGCCCGATGCAGACATATCAATTGCAGCAATCATTTCCGGTGTAATTTCACCCGTTTGGCGGCATGAAATAGCTGAATCTGATGGGTCTGAAAAGCTTAAATCAGCTTCAATACTTGCCACATGACAAGTCACCCCTGTCACAATGGGATCAACCATCATATTGAGCTTAATATCTTTAGTGGTAAACACCCCTAAACTGACTTTACCCACATCATCACTACAGCTCATTGTGAGGAAAATTGTTGCAACAATCAGTAAGGCTGACGATAGTTTTTTGTTTAAAAATAAGCTTGATTGAGAAAACATAAAGCGACTTTTCCTTAAGAGTTAAATTCTTTGCTTGCCCAGCGCACTAACCCACTGGTTACACTGCCAAAGTGATCGCCAACAACAATATCTGCACCAGTAAACTGATCAGCAATGCATTGATGTATCACCGGACTTTTTGCCGTCCCGCCTGTTACATAAACAACATTAGGTAACACGCCAGCTTCATCTACCGCTTGCTTCATAATAGTGACTAACTTAGCAATGGGTTGCTCAACAGCGATTTCAAACTCATTTTGATTAACAGTGACGTCAAATTCTGGCTCTATAAACGTTAAGTCTGCAGCATACGTTGAGGCTGAGGATAACCCAATTTTTGATTGCTCAGCTTGACGCACAAACTGATAACTCATTTGGTGCAACCTTAAGGATTTTAGTCGAGTCAGTAATTGTGGCTGTTGTGCATCCTTGATTAGTTCATCAATCAACTTAGCAGTAGACAATGCGCTAAATTCACGCTGCGCACTAATGTCATTCACAGCAACCCCATTCCAAAATGGTTGGCGAGGCACTGTTAAGTTATTTTTTAGTTTCGAGCCTAAACCAAGATGCGGCATAAAACAGTTCATGGCAACGGCAATATCTAAATCATTACCGCCAACACGCTGACCACTGTGACCAAGAACATCATCTGAGCGATCGGTTTTATGCTGACGCTCTGGTCCCATTTTCACCATAGAGCAATCAGTCGTACCGCCTCCCACATCCACAACTAACACGGTTTGATTGCTATCCATGGAGGCTTCATAATCCATCGCTGCTGCCATTGGCTCAAACAAAAAACGTACTTCGGCGAATCCAGCTCGTTTTGCAGCCGTTTCTAATATCGTTTGTGCTTGCTGATTACTTTGCTCACCACCAATACCTTGAAAGTTAACAGGTCGGCCAATAACGGCTTGCGTAATCGGTTCATTAATTAATTTGTTTGCACGGGACATAACCTCTAGCATCATCAATGTCACGATATCTTCAAACAAAGCAACTTGTTCTGGACGTAAACCACTGGCGCCAAGAAATGATTTTGGCGACCGGACATAAAAACCTTCATCAGGTAATTCTAGGTATGCGTCAATCGCTTCAGGTCCAACAAAAACCACTTGTTCGTCAGGGTAAATATCTAATTCATGGCGAACTTGGCGTGCACGGCTTAATTGAGATGAACGTAACTGAGCAAATTCTGGCTGAAGTTCTGGTGCAATGCGTTGATATACCGCTTCAGCAATCAACTCTCTGTCCATTGCATATAAAGTAGAGGATAAAAAATGACTATCACCATTTATTGGAATTAAACTCACTTCACCATTTTTTTCTACGCCAACAGAACAGTTTGCACTGCCATAATCAAACCCAATAAACATTTCTTACCACTCAAAATTTCAAATCAATGCTAAAAATAACACAAGCTTTATTTCGGATCTTATAAAGTTTAGTGTTCACTGTTATTTAGCTGACAATTTCATCAATTGGTTTAATTTGCTTAATCAATTTGTTGCACTATTGAATTTACTGAAAACAGTGTTCGCCTCAATAACATCACAAAATTGTCATATTACTGCATTAAAATACCTTTTGAACTTTATTCATATTAAACAGTGAATTAGCTATTCCACCCTACCGTATTATTTTCGCACCATTCGATTATGGCTTTTATGAAAGTATTACCGCAATGCTTTGCAGGAGCAAAATGTGACTGAATCCCGTCATCTAAAATTCGTTGATAAAGAACTGTCTTGGTTGTCATTTAATGAACGTGTATTACAGGAAGCTTATGATACTTCTGTACCACTCATTGAGCGAGTGAGGTTCTTAGGGATTTTTTCAAGTAACATGGATGAGTTTTTTCAGGTCAGAGTCGCTGCAGTGAGACGAGCGATACTCGTTTCTGGTATCAGTTCTAAACAACTTAAGTACCAGCAATTAATGAACAAAATTCAGGAAAAAGTTTTCGACTTACAAGAGAAGTTTGATCGAATTTATCCTGTATTAATGAAAGAGTTAGCCCGCTGTAATATCTTTTTAATTAACGAGACTCAACTGAGTGAGTTTCACAGTGCCTGGCTTAAGAAGTACTTTAAAAATCAATTAAAGCGTCATATAGCACCCCATATCGTCACCGATGAAAGTGATTTAGTGCAGCACTTAGTTGATGGGACTACTTACTTAGTCGCTAGCCTGCAATCGGGCGATAATAAAGAGTACGCTTTGGTAGAAGTGCCCAATAAGAATGTACCTCGATTTTTAGAACTACCAACTGAAAAAACATCAAAAATTAAACACTTAATATTGCTAGATAATATTATACGTCACTGTATTGATGATTTATTTAGACCTTTTTTTGAGTTCGATACCATTCAAGTTTTCTCAATGAAAATGACCCGAGATGCGGATTACAACATCAGTAATGAGCTTGAACAAACAACACTTGAACGAATGACAAAAGGGATTAAAAAACGTTTAAATGCTCAACCCGTGAGGCTAGTATATGACCGCAATATGCCTGTAGATATGCTAGAAATGCTAAAGTCACACTTGCATATCAGCTCTACAGAGTGTCTTGTGCCGGGCGGCCGATATCATAGCTTCAAAGACTTTATGGACTTCCCCAATCCAAGTCGAAAAAAACTGGTAAACGAGAAGCTTCACCCCATTGATAGCAGTCAGTTTTTAGCGTTTGACAACAGTTTTGATGCAATTAGGCATAAAGATATTATGCTTAATTACCCGTATCATAAGTTTTCTCATTTTACTGAATTAGTCAGACAAGCCGCTTATGATCCAGCAGTTAAATTCATTAAAATTAACCTTTATCGAGTGGCGAAGAAAAGCCACATTATGCAGTCACTGATTGATGCCGTTAAAAATGGTAAACAAGTGACCGCAATCATTGAGCTTAGAGCCCGTTTTGATGAGGAATCAAACATTAACTGGACTCGGCGCTTAGCTGAAGCTGGAGTGACTGTGCATCATGGTATTCCGAGTTTAAAAGTCCATTCAAAATTATGCCTCATTGGCCGTAAAGAACATGGTCAAACCCGGTATTATTGCCATATAGGTTCAGGTAACTTTAATGAAGGAACAGCCCGTTTTTATACTGACTTTTCGTTGTTTACCGCCAATCAAGATATTGCAGGTGAAGTCAAACAAGTTTTTGATTTAATTGAAAGGCCTTACCGTAAAGACGAATTCAATCATCTCATCGTCTCGCCTTATAACTCGCGAACACGCTTTTTAAGCTTAATCGATGATGAAATTGTACAAGCTAAACAAAACAAGCCTGCCAGTATTCAGCTAAAACTGAATAATTTGGTGGATGACATCATGATTAATAAGCTATATGAAGCCTCGAATGCCGGTGTCAAAATCACTATGCTTATCCGTGGCATGTGCAGCTTGATCCCGCAAATACCTGGGCAAAGCGACAACATTAAGGTTTATAGTATTATCGATCGTTATTTAGAGCATTCACGGGTGATGTTGTTCCATGCTGGCGGCGAACAAAAACTGTTTATTGGATCCTCTGACTGGATGACGCGTAATATTGACGAACGAATTGAAGTCTCAACCCCAGTATATGATAAGCAGTTAAAACAAATGGTTATTGCTATACTTTCATTGCAATTTAAAGATAATACTAAGTCTAGGGTGATTAATCAGCAGCATGATAATCGCTATAACCCTAGAGGAAACAAACGCAAACTTCGTAGTCAAGTTGCTATTCATCAATACCTTAATAGCTACGAAAAGAAAGTAAAAACTGCATTAGCAGTCAAACATAACAATAAGAACCAAGCAGAATTACCACAAGAGGCTTAAATTGGCTGATGTTATTGCACAAGACTCACAACATTTTGTCGCTATCGACATGGGGTCAAATAGTTTTCATTTAGTTATTGCACGTGAACAAGACGGGCTTTTGCAAGTGTTACATAAAGAAAAACGCCAAGTGCAACTAGCCAAATACCTTGATAATCACAATGTGTTAGCAGAAGTTGCAATCGAAAATGGCGTTCAATGTCTTAAAGACTTTAGTCAGCGTTTTTCAAACTTAGCGAAAGCCCAAGTCAAAATTGTCGCCACACACACCTTACGGGTTGCCAAAAATCGCCAATCTTTTTTAACCGCAGCCCGCAAAGTGCTGCCCTACCCAATTAATGTTGTTTCAGGTCATGAAGAAGCGCGGTTAATTTATACCGGTATAGCCCACAGCCAAGTGCTTGAACAAAAAAATATAGTTATCGATATTGGTGGTGGCTCAACAGAAGTGATTGTGGGTAATGAAAAACGCGCTAAACACTTAGCCAGTTTAAAATGTGGCTGCGTCAGCTATAACAAACGCTTTTTTGTGAATGGACACCTTACAAAAGAAGCGTTTAAACAGGCTATTCAAGCTGCAGATAAGCAATTCTCCGGCTTAAGCCAAGTTTACTTTAACCAAGATTGGTCACTCGTGTTAGGGAGTTCAGGCTCAGCAAAAGCCATCACTCTCGCCATCAGTGAAGTAACTGATAATGGCAAAGGTATAACCAGTAAAAACCTTTTAGCGTTAAAGGAACACCTCATCAATGTCGGTAGTATCGACAAGCTAGAATTCGAGCTACTAGATGAAAGAAGGATCCCTCTTCTTGCTGCAGGTTTAGCTATCTTAATCAGTTTTTTTCGGCAATTGGGAATTGAACATTTGCAAGCTGCAAAAGGTGCCCTTCGAGAAGGTGTCCTCTATGAGCTTGCCAAGATTGAACAACAAGATGATATTAGGCAACGCACATTATCGAGTTTGGCTCAGCTATATCATGCTGATGTTAACCAAGCATCTAAGGTGACTAAAACTGCTTTAACCTTATTTGAGCAAGTCAGTAATTCATGGCAATTAGCAGATTATCGTTGGTTACTGGAAGGCGCTTGTCAGCTCCACGAAATTGGCATTTCGATTAATTCAAAATCACACCATAAGCACGGAAGTTACATTCTCGAAAATAGTGACTTACCGGGTTTTAACCAGCAACAACAGCAAATGTTATCCTTGCTTGTAGGCAATCATCGAAAAAAACTAAACTATCCTGCAATAACGATAGCTGATGAGATTCAGCGCCAAGCTTTTACTCGCTTATTAACTCTTCTGCGTCTCGCTGTGTTGTTTAATTTAGGCCGAACATCCAGCAGCAACCAACAAATAAAAGTTAAAGCGCAACAAGCTGATTTGACCATTAAGTTTTCGCAGCGCAAAGAGCAGGATAAAGAAGCAATTCAACGCAGCGAATTATTAATACAAGACTTATATGCGGAACAAAAGAAGTTAGCTACTATAGGGATTAATTTGAGCTTTAAGTAAGTTGAACTTTAACTCATATGAATGCCCAAAAAAAAGTACACGCTATTATTCATAACGTGTACTTAAATAGTTCTTGAATCTAGTTAGGACTAATTAAAGAGCGGTAACTTGTTGATGCTTAGTAAAAGCAAACTGATATAAAGAGCGCTTTAACTAGCTTTCGTTTTGCGCTTGTTTTTGGGTTTCTTTTTGTTTCCGGCGCTGTGCAATGACTTGTTTTACTTCACTACCAATATGCGCCTCACCACGTTGTTTTGCTAGTTGAACTTGACGTTCACGTTCAATAAAGCGCTGACGTTGCTCATCTGAAATTTTATCTATACAGTGTGGGCAACTTACCCCTTGAACATATGCTTCTGTTTGCATTTCTTCTTGGGTGATTGGCATACGACACGCATTACATTGGTCATAAACCCCTTTTTCTAGCTGATGGTTAACTGCAACGCGGTTATCAAAAACAAAGCACTCACCTTCCCATAAACTTTGTTCAGGCTTTACTTCTTCTAGATATTTTAGGATGCCACCTTCAAGATGATAAACTTCATCAAAGCCTTGCTCTTTTAGATAAGCTGTCGATTTTTCGCAGCGGATACCACCGGTACAAAACATGGCGACTTTTTTGTGTTTATTTGGATCAAGGTTTTCTTTTACGTACTCAGGAAACTCTCTAAACGTCTCGGTAACCGGATTAACAGCATTTTTGAAGGTGCCAATTTGTACTTCATAGTCATTTCGGGTATCGACTAATAGCACTTCAGGATCAGATATAAGTTGATTCCAATCTTTTGGTTTAACGTAAGTGCCAACCACTTCACGGGGATCAATACCTTCTACACCCATGGTGACAATTTCTTTTTTTAATTTCACTTTGGTGCGATAAAACGGCATGTTGTCATCAAAAGATAACTTGTAAACAATATCAGCTAAGCCGTCTTGTGTTGCCAACCATTCAAGAAGCCCATCTATAGCTTGTTGCGAACCAGCTACGGTCCCGTTGATACCTTCTTTTGCCAGCAGTAAAGTACCACGGATTTCAGAGGATTCCATTTTATCTAATAAAGGAGCACGAATCGCTTCATAATGGGGTAAGGCTACAAATTTATATAAGGCACATACGACAACTTGTGACATGTTTTTCTCCGCTAGCTGAAACTTAATTTCCAGTGCATGTTTAGTGAATAAATAACCGAATTATTGTTTCCAATACCGTCTGGCAACCGCAAGATGGTGATCGTTATCAAATAAAAGCGCAGAATTGTACCTTGCTCACAGCACCAAAGCCAAATAAATAAGACTTAGATCACAAATAAAAAATAGCCATCGCAGATTTTAACTAACAATTATCGCCATAAGGACTTAAAATACTGCCAAATGACTCAATACTATGCCCTATAAAGAAGTCTACCCCCATGATTTTATACAGTTTCAGACGTTGTCCTTATGCAATGAGAGCCAGATTAGGCTTGCATTTATCTGCACTCAACCCAGATGTAAGAGAAATTGAACTGCGTAATAAACCCGAAGCCATGCTGGCTGTTTCGCCTAAAGGAACAGTCCCTGTGTTGGTAATTAATGCACATCACGATGTTTCAACTGGGGAAAGTGAGGACAAAAGTACTAATCGCGCTGAAAATATATTGGAAGAAAGTCTTGATATTGCCCGTTTTTCTTTATCAAACTACCCTGATAAGTGCTCTGAATACTTATGCGGCAATGCTTATATCTCGCTACTTGAATCATTAGATGATGAAAGTACTGAGAAACTGATTAGCAAAAATGACATTGAGTTCAAACCTTGGTTAGATAAATATAAATATGCTGACAGGCATCCAGAGTTTGATGAAATATATTATCGCGATCGGGCTTGCGAATTTATTCAGTGCCTAGAAGAACATTTAACTGATAAAAATCAATTAATGGCAGATACACCGACATTTGCCGATTTCGCTATTTTTCCATTTATTAGACAGTTTGCTCACGTCAATAAACCTTGGTTTGAGCAAAGTCCATATCAACATGTTAGACGTTGGCTGACTGCGCATATGGAAAGTGAGTTGTTTAAAGCTGTAATGGTGAAGTATCCGTTATGGCTTGATGACACCAATAAACAGACAAGATTAAAATCAGATAGTTAGCTCCATTATTCCAAAAGCTCGATAGATTGATTATTTAATCAACGATAAATCAACCTTTTGTATATATATGCACAAACATCCTTGAATTATGAATAATGACTGCAGTAGTTTATGTCATCTATAAGATGGATTTTATATTGAAATAGCTGCTAAATAGTAAAATAGGATTAAGCTTAAGTTAGTCTTTTGGCAGCGCTCAAGGATGTAGACATGGAACAAATGGATTTGGTTGTGCTACTGATCATATTACTGATCATGTTGCACATTATGTTTTGCTATCGCGCAATCACTACTGGGGCTCATATTGACGACGTTAAACGTTATGTATGGGGCACCATAAGCCTATTTTTTGGGCCTCTAGGTTATTACCTGTTTCAAAACCTACTGCCGCTAGACTCGTTAGATCCGAGAGAATAACTTAATAAGTGGCTAACCATCTGTTGCGCCACTTATTATTCACAATTTACTTTCACCTATAAATAACGAGTAAATTGACGGCCTGGTTTTAATGGCTTAACTGGTGCTTTAACTGCTGGTGTACCTATATATAAAAAACCGACGATTTGATCATCAGCATTTAAGCCAAGCGCTTTATTCACAATGTCACTAAATGCAAAACTGCCCGTTCGCCACACTGCACCCAATCCCAACGAAAATGCAGCTTGCTGCATAGCCATCGTGGCGCAACCTGCTGCTATATGCTGCTCTAATACCGGAACTTTAGGATGCTCATGCTGTTTGGTGGCAACCGTAATGACCATTGGTGCGCGATGCGGCATCACTTTTGCTTTCGCTATATAAGCTTCATCTTTGTTTTTAGCTATTGCATCTTCTACAAACGCTTCGGCCAGTTTATCCAAACCATCACCGGTAGCAATAATAAACTCCCAAGGCGTCAATGCTGCATGATCGGGAACCCGAGCCGCTGCGTTAAGAATAAAATCAAGCTGAGATTCACTCGGTGCTGGTAGGGTTAATCGTGGTGTAGATTGACGAGTAAGTAATAATTCTGATGCGTCCAATGGAGTGTCCTTTTTACTGAATTCAGGAAGATATTAACAAAAATCCCACATTAACGTGGGATTTTTTAATTGCATTGTTTTTCAGAAAAGGCAGATTAAGATAAAAATCGTTTGCCAATAAAGTGATCAACACTGGTGTAGCGACCACCGCCAAGCATAAGTAATGCAAGCAACATGAACAAATACGTAATGGCAAATTCAATACCGTTATTAAGTATGACGAAGTTACCTGAGCTCGTCAGCCAGTCATAATTACCATGCTGCTGAAGAATCGACTTGGCTGCCGCCAGTTTTTCTGCAGACGCAGCAACATTATCATTCGCTAACCATGAACTCGCATCCGCTATAGCAAGCCAGCCATTATCAATATGTACAGCAAACGCCGCCACAAACATAGTGAACATCATTGGAATCGCAACTAATCGCGTCGCCAGACCTATTAACAATAAAAATCCACCAAAAAACTCTGTCCCTGCAGCCAATGCGGTCATCACTTCAGGAAAAGGTAAACCCAAGCCCCAGTCTGGGTTACCGAACCAAGCTGCTGTATCGCTAAAGTGAGATAGTTTGTTATAACCAGCTTGCATTAACACTGGCGCTAAATAAATTCTAAGTGCTAATGGGGCTAAGCCTTCAATATGCTTCAAAAATCCTAAAAATTGTTGGTATAAATTTACCATGTTCATTCCCTTAAATAGTATCTTCTGTCTCACTAGACCTAATACGTAGAAAAAAACTTTCAATTACCACTACTAAAAATGCATTTCACATAGTGGGGTTTATTTAATTTCTTTAGATAAGTCACTTAAATCTTCAATTAATTCAGACATCTTACGAGTAAAATGTTTACGCTGTTTAGGACTTAAACTTTGGTTGATTTTAATAATAAGTTGGCCAAATAATTGGGTATTTTGTTCCACATGTTGTTGATAAGCTGCAGATTTTAATTCATCAGGATTGGTCATTAATAGACGCATTCTTTGTTCAAGTAATGCCGTTTCATCCCTCTGCTCGATTGCAACTTGAAATTGCCTTAACCAATCTAAACGGTACTCTAACCACATATCCAAGGTCGCCACACGTTGTTGATTATATTCAGCAACTAATGCTGCTTGTTCATCAGATACTGAACCTAACCAATCATCCATACGGTCTTGAAGCTTTTCATTTG
This sequence comes from Shewanella japonica, assembly GCF_002075795.1. Taxonomy (NCBI): domain Bacteria; kingdom Pseudomonadati; phylum Pseudomonadota; class Gammaproteobacteria; order Alteromonadales; family Shewanellaceae; genus Shewanella; species Shewanella japonica. The sequence continues at coordinate 2,055,682 of NZ_CP020472.1, read as the reverse complement.
ATTCGTTAACTAATTGTAGTTGAGTTTTACCTGCATACTTTTGGTTAAGTTCTTGGTTATCTTTCTTGAGCTGAGCAATTAGCTCATCTGCTTGTTCATCACTAAAGCTGGATAAAATCGGTAATAAATCAGGTAACACAAAATTAAAAATACGAAACCAATGCGCTTTAGCGTCAACAACTTGTTGCTGCCACATTTCGGGCGTTAAGGTTTGATTTTCGATGGCGACTGATAAGGATGTTAATTGACTACTGTATCGAACTAATTCATCTTTTTGATGCCAAACCAGAAATTTATCCAGTAATACATCAAACTTTTCTTGCTGCTCATCATCGAAGGTAACGTATTCTTCAACTCGCCACTCAATAGCCCAATCAAGAAAAAAATAACTAAATTTGGTGGAACAACCCGCCAGAAACATCACCAGCAACAATGGAATCAATGACTTTTTCAACTTGCATTCTCCCTAATTAGCGATACTAAATTAAGAATAATAGGCTTATGAGATTAAAGATAGGTATTTGTTGAACAAGATAAAATATGATGCAATTTCTTCATCGTGCTCTTTGGCATCTAACAAGCTCCTGCCTGCCATCATTAACGCCCAAGCTGCAGAATACATCCAAAATATGTTCATCATTTGAAGCATGAATTTTGGCGCATCAACCGATAAATTAGGGTGTAATGACAAGTATTGTGATGTTAGCTCATCCGTTTGTTGTGGTGTTAAAGGATGAGAAGCAATCACCGAGGCGAGATCAAACATCGGATGACTGGTCGCGCAATATTCAAAATCGATGCAAACCAGTTTGTCTTGCTTAAGTAAAAGATTAAAGGGCGTTAAATCTCGATGACAAAATTGTGGTGAAATTAAACAAGACTCGGCATCATTAACCCAAACATCCATCTGTGGCTGCATGGCTAATAATTGCTGAAAGTTAGCGCGCCAATCAGCATGATATTGGGTTAATAATCCTGCCTGCTGAGATTGCGCTAGACGAAGTAAATCATCAAGATATATTTGCCACTGCCCTGACAAGCTCACCACTTTGTCGGGTAATGGTAGTGTTATAAGCTGATTGAGTAATTGCAATAGTAATGGGACGGGATCGACGGGGTAAATTGACTGAGTAGGCCTTAGAGGCTGGTTAAAACCAAACTCATCGTAAATGGTTGACCAGTCAAATTGCACCTGCTGAATAAACTCACTGATATAAAAACGTTTGTCGTCACTGATCCATAATAATGTGGGCGCAATGGACATCGCCGCGACATTTTTCCAGCAATCGACTTCATTATTTCTATCACACCACTGTGCTATGGATAGATTATCTCTAACAACCCAATCTTTGCCATCCATGTGCAAATGATAATTCGTGTTACTGAGTCCAGTAGATAACTTTTCAACCCGAGTACAATGTTGGCTAATCAATAATGCTAATGCTGGCGGTAAGGCCTGTTTTAGTGCATTTGGTAGATATTCCCAAGGTTCATCCATATTCATAACAATGATTAACAGGCACTTTTGTTAAGTGATATGGATGTGACACCATTATCTTGCTGCATTTTTTTACGCCACATGAAGTAACCGCTAATGGCCATAAAGAGATATAAAATCAATAAACCAGACGTTAGCATTAAGCCTTTTTGCAAATATAAATAAATCGACAGCGAGTTAATCACCATCCAGTAATACCAGTTTTCAATCACTTTTTTAGCCACTAAGTAAGTCGTCATTACTGCAAAGCATGTTGTTAATGCATCAAGGTAAGGAAACGATGCTGAGGTGTTATTTGCCATAAGGTAGCCGACAACCAAAGCTATAACAGTAGTCACACCAATAATTATTAGGTGAGTTTGTAATGACCAACTGACAATAGGTAGCTCGGTATTGTCAGTCTCTTTTTGACCGTATCGCCATAGCCAAAAACCATAAACCGCCATCGCCATATAATAAACGTTTAACACCGACTCCATTAATAAAGAGACTTTCCAAAACAACACTGTGTATATTGCCGTGCTGACAAACGCCGCAGCCCAGCACCAGATATTCGTTCTCATGGCTAGGACTAAATAGGCGATCGCCAATATAACCGCAATAGCCTCCCATCCGGTCATTGCTGACGCTTCAGATATCGCCGTTTGTATTGGTTGTAAAATCTCATCAAGCATAGTGTTAACTTCTTATTATTTGCTAATACAGCAGTTTTTTAGTTATTCAGTGTGACTCAAATCCAGCTCACCACCAATGAACTTACACACAAATACCGCTTTGCCCCACTTTTGGTGAGCAGCTTCCATTTCTACAGCGAGCATAGACATCACATCTGCATATTCACCACATACTTGGGTGGCCATCGCATTGGTTTTTCTTTCAATATTGCTATAACTGTCTACACGGCCTATAAACCATTTAATGGGATCTAAGTAGTTTTCGTTAAACGGGTACATACTGATTTCAGCAGTTAATTTCATTCTACATTCCTCGATATTACACTAAATTAAATACCGCCATAGTTTAGCAAACTATGGCGGTATTTTACTGTTACATAGCGTAAAACTGTTGTAATTATTAAAGAAATTATCTTCAATAATGATCTATCATTTCTACATAAACTTCACATCTAATGTAATGCCTAATTGACGAGGGTCACCGTATCTGACGTATTGCTTGTCGGCCCAATCGAGATCAGGTTCGTTACCGAAGTAAAAACCTCTGACGCCATATTGCTCATCAAATAGGTTTCTACCCCATAAGTATGCTGACCACATTTGAGATTCATAACCAATTCGTGCATTGAAAATAGTATAGGCATCTGACTTAGATTCATTACTATCTGAGTAATAAAAGTCACTTTTGCCACTCGCATTTAGGTTAGTAAACCAGCCGGAGTCGCTCACATAGCTCATGCCTGCACTGTAAGTAAATTTAGGTGCATGTGCTTGATCTCGACCCGTTAAATCAATAACGTTGCCATATTTATCATTATATTGATAATCACCATACTCAGTTTCTAACCAACCGACGCTACCATAAAATTGTATATTTTCAGTAGCATAATAATTAAAGTCAGCCTCGGCGCCATAGTTTTTAGCACTGCCAGCATTTTCTGTGTATAGAATAAAGCGCTGCTGATCATCAGGATCTTGTTGAGATGCTGAAACTTGTTGGTTTTGACGATCCATATAGAACACTGCAACATTGGTTGCTACATCGCCATCAAGCCATGTCGATTTCAAACCTAGTTCGTAGTTATATAAGGTTTCAGCATCGAACTCTTTTTTATCAGACAATTCAGGCGGCAATGTCATGTTAAAGCCACCCGCTTTGTAACCTCGAGCAATTCTAAAGTAAGCGTTATGATCATCAGTTAACACTTTAGAAATGGCTAAATGTCCGCCCCACATGTTCTCACTTGGGCTAAACTCATCACCGTTACTGTCACTGTATTCGCTTTCTCTGCGTTCTAAACGAAGACCTGCAGAAAATACATAACCGTCACCAAACTGAGTGTCGGTTTGTCCAAAAATGGCATAGTTAGTTGCTTCATACTCTGACACTAACACTTCATCTGGCCAGCCATTGTATTCAGAATATAAGTCATTATCTTCTTGAAGGTTCATGCCATATAAACCCACTAACCAGTCTGTAGAATCATTAAAGATTCGACCTGCATCATTTGAGCTAATGCGGAATTCTTGAGAAATGGTTTTACGATCGCCTTGTTTGTCCCAAGTGTAATCATAAACACATGGTTCAGTACCAATTACAGCCCAATTCTCGTCATAAGCTGGACATTCTTTTGATGCCCAGTAATCAGGGTTAGCCCAGTCACCATCGTAATTATGATGATGGTCTGTTTGTGCATATGAGGTCAATGAGGTTAATTCAAACGTATCGAATTGAGAGAAAATCGCTTTAAAGCCTACACCTGTGGTTTTTTGGCTGTCTACCCCTGGCTTGTCAGTAATGGTTTCAAAACCATTATTGTCTAATGTCCATGCATCATAGCCATTGTCAAAATTTGCATGCAGTAAAGTTAAGTCTAATTGGACATTTTCAGCAGCATACCAGCGTAATTTTGCACGAGCGGTAAACTCATCACGGGCATTGGTATCTTCGCGCTCAAGATATGTATTATCGCGGTAGCCATTTTGTGAGTGCTGCTCAAGCGATACGCGATATAATAATTTGCCTGAATCGCTCAGTGGGCCAGAGCTAAAACCAGAAAATGTTTGTAAGTCGTCATCACCAAGTGACACTTGGGCGCCATGCTCAAACACATCCGTCGGATCGTTACTTTTTAAATATATTAAACCCGCTAATGCATTAGCACCGTATTGGGTACCTTGAGGTCCACGAAGGACTTCAACTTGTTGCATATCGTACATGCTAGAAACCATGCCGATACCCGAGAGATCGATATCATCAACAATAAAACCAACCGATGAATTAGGCGCACCTTGATATTCTTCTTGCTCACCGACACCACGAATTTGAAAATATTTAGGACGCGAGCTGCCACCAGACCAGTTAAAATTGGCGATTGAATTTAATACGTCTTCGAAATGTTGAGCACCTTCATCTTGTAATTGTTGGCTATCAATGACAGTGACACTCGATGGAACTTTTTCAAGTTCAACACCACTAAAGTCAGCGTTAACAACAATTACTTCCATTTTTTCGGCATTAGGTGCAACACGTTCAATATTTTCAGTTTGAGCGACAGCTGAAGTAGATAAAGCGGCGAGAATGGCAACCGCCAAAGGCGATTTTGATTTAAATAAAGACATAGGACCTCAAATATTCATTTTGAGATCCGGCAAGCATAGTGAATTAGTTTGTGCATCCATGACAAAAATAGCAAGTAAAGCATGCAGCCCATTCCTACGCCGGTATTAGCCGGATCAGGTTCTAAGGGTTTGTCATAAGACATCTCAGTTTACGAGAAAAGCGCAAACACCCCTTGGCGAGGCGGATTATAAACGATTCAACTAAAGTGCGACACTATTAGTGAACACTTTTCATTAACTAAATCAATACAAGCTGGCTTTAGAAACAATTGAATGATTAATAAGAGCACAAAATGCATGGTACTAGCACGAAGGCTTGTCATAAATTGTGGTATTTAAGCCATAAAAAAACACCCGATTATTGGGTGTTTTATAATGAGTTTATTTAGCGGCCAAATTGGACTCAGTGAGAAGAAAACCAATGGCTAATGAATCACTAAATCATCACCAACTATGCACGGTATGATGCAAGTAACGCTCTAAAGAAGTGACGTTAGGATTAATTTGAAAACGCTTTTCTCACATACACTTCAAACCGGGTAGCATTGGCATTTGGCGCTAACGCACTCACCTGCATTTGCTGCTTACCGTGTAGTTTTAATGATTTCCAACTCACGCCTTCATCTTCAATAGTAAAGTCGTTTGCATCGTACCAAGTAAATTTATACTGCAGTCTTAAATCAGTAGACACTTTACTTAAAATCAGTGCAGAGCCTTGCAGTAAATCAGCTTGAGTGCGGACTCTGACTTGCTCAATACCAACTTCTCGGGAAAATGAATTATTGTCGACTCGAACAACACCATTAGATCCTGCAGATAATCCAGCGGTGTGATTTGCACAACCAGTCATCAACAAAAATAAGGTTACTATTACGATTGAAATCTTCATCATTTATCCTTTTAACACTGTGAATGTGAATCCCATAGGTATTAAAGCGCTTCAGTCATCTTATTATTGATCTAACAAGAAGTGCGCTCTTGCTGTCGCAATAAGCTGTTTTCTGTTTGTTTGCCAACAATTAATACTCACATTTGCAACTCTGCGACCTTGGCGAGTAATTTTACACTCTGCAAACGTATCTTGATGCAAACCTGCTCGTAAATAATCAATTGAAAAATCGATTATTTTTGGCACCTTTTTAGCTTGCATAAACACCATTAGTTGCACGATAGCAGACATTTCCATAAAGCCAGCAATCACGCCACCATGAATGGCAGGTAAAATAGGATTACCGATATTGTCGTCTTTAGCTGGTAATTTAAACACCATTTCATCACCAAAGCGATTAACACTCATGCCGATGAATTGTGTATAAGGCACTTTCGCCAGTAAATAACTGTAGTCGTTTAAGTCTATTGCTCGTTTTACAATATCATGGACATTAATTTCTGCCGCCACAATATCAGTAAGACTTGCCTGAGTAGTTGCTTCTTTAGTAAGTGTAGTCCCATTCTCAGTCGCTAACTCATTGACCTTGATATCTGATTCACCCATTAATGCCTGACGAAACTCTTCCCCCACCATTTCAGGGCTAATACGCATAAAGGAACCAACAGCATGAGCAATGGGATCATCAATACTGTCTTGATAAGCAATTGCACGAGTAAAAGCAACATTAGAGGATAAACGATAGCACTCTGCAAAAGCGAAAATAGGCTTATCTGGCTCTGCAGGTTTCATATAATCAACCCGTAAATCTAACGTGGGTGATATTTCTAATGATTGATATTTTTCTAAAATCGCACTGACCACTGCCGTACCAGACGCAGTATCAATTAACGTAGTGACGACACCACCATGAATAACACCAGTATCAGGATCGCCAATAATGTCCTGACTATATGGCAACTCTAACAGTACATGGTGCTCACTGGCCTCAAGTACCGAGATTTGTAGACGGCGACAATGTGCTAACTGGCCAACAAAACGCGTGGCCACTTCAGTTAACGGGAAAAACTCACTGTTTATTTTCATTAATGGCTACTTAGTCTTTACGGCTTAACATTGGGCCAAGGGGCTTACCGCCCACCAAATGCATATGAATATGGTAGACCTCTTGGCCACCATGCTTATTACAATTCATAATTAACCGATACCCGTCTTCGGCGATACCAGCTTCAGCAGCTAGTTTGGCAGCAACAGTCATCATACGCCCGAGTGCAAGCTCATCTGACGCTTTAATGTCATTAGCTGTCGGAATTAAGTGGTTTGGAATGATTAAAATATGCGTTGGCGCTTGAGGGGAAATATCACGAAATGCAGTGACCAACTCGTCTTGGAATAAAATATCCGCTGGGATTTCACGACGAATAATCTTACTAAAAATGGTTTCTTCGGCCATGTGTCATCATCCTTTTATTATGCGTTAGTTAACGTGGGTAATCGCAATGCTTGGCTAGATTATCTTATAGTATCAACTGCAGTGTTTGTCACTCCAGTCAAAACCATAAACAGTTGTTACTATTCATGTACAGATGGATTTGCACATTAGTAATGAATTTGGCAGCATTGGGTTTCTTCTCGTTCTTATTTCTTTTCAGCAACACCTACTTACTTGGAAATTGCTCATGCATTATCACATCATTGCTATCGATCCTAAAGCACATTTGTTTGAAGTCACTCAAACTATTCAAGATGCAAAACCACAACAGATATTGTCTTTACCTTCTTGGCTTCCAGGCAGTTATATGATCCGTGATTTTGCCAGAAATCTAATTGAAATAACCGCAGTGGATGAGCAAAACACGCCAATTGAAATCGAACAACTCGATAAGCAAACTTGGCAATGTAAAAACAGTCAGTCATTTATTAAAATTTCATATCAGGTTTATGCTTGGGATTTATCTGTGCGCTCTGCCCATTTAGACACAACCCATGGTTTTTTTAATGGCAGTAGCGTGTTCTTAAGTGCCAAAGGCTTAGAGCATACCAAGCACACACTAACGATAGCCAAACCAGCCCTGGATGAACTTAAAGACTGGAAACTTGCCACCAGCATGAAAAGAACCGCTGGTGAACAATACGGTTTCGGTGAGTTTTACGCAGATAATTATGATGATTTTATCGACCATCCAGTAGAAATGGGCCCACTTGCAATAGCCAGTTTCGAAGCCTGCGGTGTGCCCCATGATGTTGTGTTAAGTGGTAAACATGATGCTTCATTACCTCGTTTATGCCAGGATTTAAAAGCCATATGCGAATATCAAATCAACTTATTTGGTGGTCAAGCTCCTTTTGATCGCTACGTATTTTTAACGACTGTTTTAGGTAATGGCTTTGGTGGATTAGAACATCGTGCAAGCACCGCATTAATGTGCTCAAGAAAAGATTTGCCAACAAACATGACCCATGAGGTCAACAAAGATTATCGCGTTTATCTATCGTTATGCAGTCATGAGTATTTTCATAGCTGGAACGTAAAACGTATAAAGCCTGCTGAGTTTACCCCATTTGATTTATCTAAAGAGGCTTATACTGAGCAATTATGGGCTTATGAGGGGATTACCTCATATTTCGATGATCTATTAACTTATCGCAGTGGTTGTGTCAGCCAGAACCAATATCTAACTATGTTAAGTGAAATTATGACACGGGTTTACCGTTCGCAAGGTCGCTTTAAACAAACACTGTCATCCTCAAGCTTTAATGCATGGACCAAGTTTTATAAACAAGATGAAAATGCCAACAATGCCATTGTTAGTTACTACACAAAAGGAGCTTTATTCGCTTTATACCTTGATTTAACTATTCGTATTGAAACCAAGGGAAAACACAGTTTAAACGATGTCATGTTGGCGCTTTGGCACGACTATGGAGCTAAAGGCATTGGCACTCAGGGTGATACGCATCAGCGTATTATTGAGAAGCTACTAAACCGTAACTGTGATGATTTATTTGTTTATTTAAATAATACCCAAGATATTCCACTTGAACCTTTATTGAATAAAGTTGGTATCACCATGACATTGCGTACCAGTGCCGGGGCTACTGATTTAGGTGGCGGTGAAACTAAAGGGCTTAATATTGCATTTGGCGCTAAAACCAAAGCAGAAGCATTTGGCCTCAAAGTACTAACCGTTACCAACGACAGCCCAGCGCATCAAGCAGGCTTAAGTGCTGGTGACTTACTCATTGCAGCCAATGAGTTACAGGTCGATAGCCAATTTGAACAGCAATTAGAATCTAAAGAATTGGACACAGAGTTAGCACTACATTGGTTTAGACGAGATGAGTTAATGCAAGGCACAATGCCAATTAAACTTGCTATAAAAGATACGATTAGTTTATCTATCAATGATGAGAAAAAACTCAAAATATGGCTATAAACCTTCGCTAGTTCAATAAAAAAGGTGCCCTATGGCACCTTTTTAGTGTTAGCTTAACGATTAAAAAGTACGGGGTTTAACCACGTTTAATTCTTTCGCTTACTCGGGCTTCACTATGCGCTTCTAACCAATATTTTTGTAAGGTTTCATTTTGCATACCTGTTGCAGAATCACCTAAACTCCATGCGCCTTTCCAGATACCATCTGCAATTAAATGTACTACTGCACTTTCGATTGCTGATGCTACACATAAACTGACAGGCTCATTAGACGTGTAACCCGCTTCTGCTTCCAGCAATTCTTGCGCATCGATAAATTTAAAAACCCCTGCGGTGATTTCTTTTGAAATAACCGATTTAGTTGTAGTCACACTACTTAATAATCTACCCGTTCGAATATCAACTGCTCTTAGGTTAACGGTAATGCTATCAACACGATATTGGCCTGATGCTCCGATACCCAAGTAGCGCGCACCTGCACCACCTGTTTTAATATTGGTATCATAAGCCACAATACCGCCTTCCATTAAAACTTGTGCACTATTCAGTTGAGGTAACTTGCTTGCATCGCCTTTGAGTCCTGCTCTAACAATTTTTCGCTCTGTTAACAGGTTTTGTAGCCCTTCACGTTCAACTGGAATAAACCACGAAGAATCATTAAGAGATTGAGCTAGAAAAGCGGTCCCCGATTGCGGTACTGCAGTCGAAAAGTTACTGGACGGAATCGGCTTATATTGCCCAGTTTGATCACGAAAATCATAAACTGCCGCAACCATCGCACCTTGTGGAATAGGTAAGCTAATTAAATCGTAATAAGTTTCACTTTTCGGCATTAAACTGGTTGTTGCATCAATATTCTCGAACTCTTCATCCACTGATGAACAAGCTGATAGCATAACCACAAGAGCCGATATAATAATCTTGTTCATATTAGCCTCCGGTACCAGTATCAACGATACCGCCGACTTCAATGATGGTTGTTTCGCCTGTTAAAATATCCGTGATGTGAACAATCAATGCGCCATCTTCATTCACAACGTTTATTTCAAAGTCATCTGTTAACAAGTAGCCTTCGCCACCATTCGCTGCGTCATTAAATAACTGTGACATTAACCGAGACTCTAAAGAACTGGCTAAACGCTCTAATGCCGTGGGCGGCGTATATCCTGAACCAGAGCTACTTTGATGATCATTTTGCGCTGCAGCATTTGCTAATAAGTATGAGCCGTTTAAATAACTACCACCAAAAGCGGGGTTAACAGGCTGATATATCAATTGAGTTGCTAAACACTCAACTGAAAATAATAATAAAATTGAGCTAAATAGTATTTTTTTCATTTTGGCGTTCCCTGCTTAGAATTCGTCAGGAGCAAGGTCAGGATCTAAAAGAGCCCCTAACACTGCTTGTTCATTTTGTTTTATTACCGCGGTATTCACTCTTTTAGCGGCATAATTAACTTGTTGTTCCAAATTTCGACTAATAGGCGAAACAAAAGTGACAAAGATTGTTTTTCGATTTTGTTGGATTAAAATTTTACTACCACTACGCGCGGTAGCTTGCTCTATAACCGTAATTCCCGAATGCTTAGTCGCACCGCCAATATCCCGATAAGCACTCACAAATTCACGATAAAACTGATGCCCTATTCGTGTCATCGCTCTATTAAGGATCAAGCCCTCAATCAAGTCCGATTCACGTTTGGGTTTGGCATCACTGACAACGACTGTTTCGGTGTTTGATTTTTTTAAAGAGTTTTCTTGCGCAACAGACGCTTTAGATTCTGGGACAACTTCATCAGAAGCGGGTTTAATCTCAGGGTTTGTTAACCCAGAGGTTTCAGATATCGCTTCCAATTTCTTATCTTCAGCCGCACTTACCTGGTTTGCAGTAAACACAAACGCACAAGCTAAACACAATAGAATCGGAAGCGTTATCTTCACACTCTCACCTCATGCATATGAGTTTGGGCCCACGCAATAGCTTGGCCACGGCTAGATACCCCAATTTTGCGAAATGCGCGGTATAAATGAGTTTTAATCGTTGATTCACTCACAAATAATTGGTTTGCGATATCAAGATTAGTGCTACCGGTCAATAAAGCTTGTAATACTTCTCTTTCTCGAATGGTAAGGTGTTCGCTTTCATCTTCATTCTCAAAGCCCATTAATGATTTATGTAAATCATTTGGAATAACACTTCTTCCTTTAAGGATCTCATTAAAACCGCTACTAATTTCAGCTAAATCTGCATCGGTATAAAATGCGCCAGAAGTGGTTACTGGATGAATTAAAAATTTAGCGTCAACCTGTTTAGGAAAATTGATAAAGACGGTTTTGACAACATAGTGCTCTCTCTCAATGAGCCTTTGTAATTGATAAGCTTGTTGTAAATCGATGGTGGCTAAATCAAAAACCACAAGAGAGATTTGCTGTTCAGACAGCTGCGAGCTCATCGTCGCAGGGGTTGCTTTCGCTAGTTTGACCAAGAACTCTTGTGGCCAACGACAATCAAGTAAATCAACAAGTAACCGCGAACGTGAAACTATCACCCAATTGATAACTTTAAACATCACTTACACTCCATGTGATTAAACAAAGTAACTTACATCTGATACTGTACCTGTATCATTAAAGCCAGATTAGCAAGCTAATCTGGCTTTAACAATTAGCCTAAAGGGTGTTAAAAATCCCTTTTGTATACTTTAGTACTACATACCTTGAGTAACAGTTGCCATGTTGTTTGAACCCACTTGAGTCACAACTGCATTGTTGCCCATGTCAGTTTGAGTAACTAAGGTTGTATTCATGCTTCCATTGGCATAAACGTCAGCAAAATGATCTGAACCTGTTTGCAAGATATCGATATCATTGCCAGAACCAAGCCATGACTCACCAATCGCTTCGTTCATATCACCTGTTTGTACGATATCAACCATTGAACCATTACTTGAACCATCAGCATATGCACTGTTATCGTTACCAGTTTGAGTAATATTGACGGTATTATTGCTACCCCATGTTCCAGCACCATATCCTGTGCCATAGAAACTTGAAGAATTAGCGTTATCCGTTACAGAATTCCCATTACCAGTTTGAGTGATAGTAATAGTGTTATCTGCGTTATAACCAGTTTTTGCACCAGCGTAGTTGTCTGCGCCAGTTTGGTAAACATTAATATCATTTGAAACACTAGAACCTGTTTGGCTAACTAAAGCCGTGTTAGAGTCACCACTTTGCATAACGATTGCAGTATCATCAGTACCCGCTTGATCAACTGTGGCAGAGTTCCCCATACCAGCTGCTGAACCACTTTGAGTAACTGTTGCAGAGTTACCAGAGTTACTTTGAGTTACATTTGCCATTTGATCATAATCAGATTGCGTTACAGTGGCAGTTTGACTAAATCCTGATTGAGCGACCATTGCTTGGCCATTCTCACCGTCCTGAGTTACAGTCGCTAAGCCACTATCACCCGTTTGAGCAACATCTGCCATGTTATTTAAATTAGATTGAGTAACATATGCTTGGTTGTCGTTACCCATTTGCATTACATTTGCATCGTTAGATAAACCAGTTTGAGTCGTATTTGCTATATTATTGTCACCTTCTTGACTAACAGCAGCAACAGTATCATCAGAACTAGCTATATAACCAAAGTTCAATGTCGTTTGACTAACAACTGATTGGTTACCAGTACCATTTTGATCAATCGAAGCAACTGCACCATCTGAAGATTCTTGAATAATTGAAGCATTATTCAAAGGTCCACCTGCTTGAGTAATTGTGGCATCTGCATAATCAGACCAATGGTTATAAATGTCCGCAATATCACCAGAACCATTTTGATTAATTGTAGAGTTAGCTGCATCCCCATTATCCTGTAAAATATTAGCGTTATTGTTATCGCCATTTTGATTTACAAGTGAGGCCGCATTTGCACCATTATTGAAGCGCTGTTCGATAGCAGCTACGTTTTCATTACCAGTTGTGCTGATAATACCTGTCGCAGACTGTGTATCATCATGCTGAAAAATACTACCTTGGTTTAGATTACCAGTTTGAGTAATAGAGCCCATTGTCTCAGAAGTATCTTCTTGTGTTACTGACGCGGTATTGGTATCACCTGATTGAGTAATAAATGCATCATTATTTTCGCTGTTCAAAACTTGAGTAACAGTGGCACCATTGCCATTACCGGTTTGATCAACGGTTGCTTCATTATCAGAACTTGCATATGCACTGCTTGACGCTAAAATCGCAGCTGACACTAATATTGCTAATTTAGAATGTTTCATTATCGTATTTCCCTTTACTGTGTATTATTAATTAATTTAATCAAGGTTAATTACTGCAACATTGCTGAGTTACCTCAACGTGTTGCGAATTACCCCACTGGAGTACACCTACTGCATTCCCAGATCCGTACTGCTGGATCTCGATTGAATTCTCGTAACCACTTTGTTGTATTAAAGCTACGTTTCCTGTTCCTGTTTGCATCACATCTAAAAGTAGGTTTTCACCCTGCTGAGCAGATAAAACGACATTTCCAACACCGACTTGCAATATTTCAGCTTCTACATTGGCACCAAATTGCGATGCCAAGACATAATGTTGTGAACCTTGCTGGTCAATATTTATCGTATTCGTGAAACCGTTTTGAAATGTTCTAGATTGATTATCTACACCAGATTGATTTAAATTTAATGAGTTATCGCTACCATCCTGAACAGCTCGAGCAATATTGGTCCCACTTGCGAGTTCATCAAAATCACTTAAATCTGACTGACTGAAACTAGGAAAAGAAGCTAGACATACAGCAACAGATAACATCCCTGCTATTGTTTTAACGCGATGTAATTGTTCACGCTTGAATAAGTCCATGCTTCCTGCCCTTCACTTTGTAAAAGAGTTATTCCCTTTACATTTCCAGTGAATTTAGTATTACTCGATATAATGTGTTCTGAATCCACCCCGAGTATTAAAGGAACTTAGACCAATAGACTAAAATGTATCCTAACCCCCACTTTTGTACTATAAGGAATTATCAAACTAAACAATCTAACATATTGATATACAATCAAAATATTGAAAAGCGCCATTAAAATGACATATAACGAAAGGTTGAGCTGAAAAGCAGGAATGGAAAACAAGATTAAGTATTGGACAAACAAGATTGACTAAAATGGATTACGTATTTGAGCAGAATAAACTTGATTTATACTCATCACACAAGTGATAAATACAGTGACCAAATAAGCAAAATTACACTGACTGTTTGCCAAAACTTTACAGGGTTTCGCTCAATAAAAGGAATGGTTGTTTTAGGCTCAGCCTTTGCTGGCGTGGTTAAAGCGTGAATAAATTCATTCGTATCAACAAAACGAAATGAAGGCTCTATAGACAAGGCTTTTTCTAATGCCGTATCCATCCACTCCGGAACCATAGGGTTTGTTTTGAAAACAGGTACATAATTTAGCTTTAAGAAGTCGCTGTGCTGATGGCATTTGGCCAACTGACCTTTAAAAGGTTGCTCACCTGCTAACATTTCATACGCTATCACAGCAAATGAAAACAAGTCAGCACGCCCGTCAGCTTGATACCCTAAAATCACTTCAGGTGATGTGTAATCTGCAGTACCAAGAATTTGATCGCGTTTTAGCGGCGTTGTAATTTCCGCAATACCTTTAATATGGCAAGCGCCGAAATCAATTATTTTCACCACCCCTTCACGAGTAATAAAAATATTATCTGGCTTTAAATCTTGATGTAATGTTTCTTTACGATGAAACGCGCGAATGCCTGTTTCAATTTGTTTGAGTAATTGCAATACATCTTCAACTGGACCTCGTTGATGTTGTGCCATCCAGTCAGCCAAACTTAAGCCTTCTAAATATTCTGTTAAATAATAGAGCGCCGACTTATTAAGGTGGTGATCAACGACTTTAACTACATGTTGACTATTGATTCGGTGACCAATCCAGCTCTCAAGCATAAATCTCTCTATATATGCACCATCATCAATATAATTAACTGATGGGGTTTTCATACAACGTACTTCGCCTTGGCTATTTTTGACAACATACACCTGGCTGCGCTGACTTTGGTGAATCACTTTTATAATTTCGTAATCATCTAAACGCATTCCTACTTCCATTGGAGGCGGAAAAGGACGGCTAGCGAGCTTGTGATAAACATCGTCTATCGCTTGAGTGGGTAATTGTGAAACTGAAATTAATTGAGCACTAAGGTTGTCTTTACTATCAAACTTGAAAGCTTTGTCGGTGAGTTGCTGACAGAAGTGCTCGCAAGCTTGATCTGAGATCGTGATATTATTTTCTTGAAATACAGCTAACATCTTTTTTAATTCATGATCAGTCAACACATCATGAACACCATCAGTTGTTAGTAAATATAAGTCACCAACCTCAAGATTCAGCTGCTTATAATCAACCTCAAGGTTTACATCCATACCTAAAGCTCGGGTTAAATAACTTGTATATTCATTTACTGATGTGCTGTGGTCTCGGGTTATTTTAACTAATTCGCCTTGCCTGAATCGGTATATTCTAGAGTCTCCAGCATGCAACATGTGCGCAGAACAAGACTTAAATACCAAAGCACTAAAAGTGCAGACATAGCCTTTACGAGCATCTCTATAGTCTTGACCAAGACCATACAACCAACGGTTAAGTGCAGTTAATACTCGTGTACTTGACGTTAAAACACTCCAAGACTCGGGGGTTGAGTAGTAATCAGCGATGAAGTTAGATACGCTAATAGCTGATGCTTTCGCACCACCTTCAGCCGCACTCACCCCATCGCTGATAACACTCACAATACCTTTAGTGGTTAACATTAATCCGGTTGGAATTTTTATACCAATTGCGTCTTCATTTTCTGATTTTCGGCCTTTATCTGAATATTGCCCCGCATGCACTTCAAGAGCACCCGATATTGGTAATTGTTCTTGCTTATTGTTCGGCAAAGTTAAACCAGTGTCTGATGATGACAATATAATGTCTTGTTCAACGTCGGTTTCTTTATCATGTCCTTTGTTAGTGATATGACTCAATGCTTGGTTTTTTAGATGTGATTGCATAAAACCCTTTAAACACCAACACCGTATCGTTCTAGTGATACGGTGTTAGTGATTGAGATAGATAAAAATCTAATTAACACTAATTAGTGTGACTTCACCTTTTTCATTCACCTCAGCCATATGACCTTTGGGCTCTGTCATAAAGAATAATGTGATGAAACCAATCACAGCGCTAATAGCAATAACGTAAAAGAATACAGAGGTTGAAACCATTGAGTAAACCGTTAAGAAAAACACAGCCCCAACATTACCATAAGCTCCTGTCATACCAGCAATTTGTCCAGTTAAACGACGCTTAATTAATGGCACGGCAGCAAATACTGCCCCTTCACCACCTTGAACAAAGAATGAACATGCCATAACCACAACAACAGCAAGCGGTAATGCCCAACTACCGTCTATTTGGCCTACCGCAAAGTATCCAACAGCCAAACCAGCGGTTAAAATTAGTAAGGTATTCTTACGTCCGAATTTATCACTTAACCAGCCACCACCAGGTCGAGACATTAGATTCATAAAGGCATAACTTGAAGCAACCATACCAGCTTGCGCCATGCCTAAGCCGAATGTTTCAGCAAAAAATAACGGCAGCATTGATACAACGGCTAACTCAGAGCCAAAAGTGGTGAAATACAGCACATTTAATACGGCCACTTGTTTAAAAGGATACCGCTCAAACTCTGGCACCTCGTTGACAAAAATATCTTTGTTAACTTGATAAGTTTGATAAATGTCCACCAGTAATATAAGTACTAAACCAGCATAAATTAACTGGGTTGTTTGCTCTGCTAACATACTCACGCCAGCAGGCGACAACTTCCATGCTAACAAGGCTAACGTAGCGTACATAGGAAGCTTCATAAACATCAATAAAGCAAAATCCCCTTTACTGGTGACTTCTAATCCACCTGCTTTTTTGGGTTTAAAATAAGTCGACCCCTTTGGTGTATCGGTGACATTAAAATAGTAAACAAATGCAAAAATTAAGCTAATTAACCCTGTTAAGCCAATCGCGTATCGCCATCCGTCTTCGCCCCCAAAAAAGATGGCTAATCCAGGTAAAGTAAATGCTGCTGCAGCTGAACCAAAATTACCCCAGCCGCCATAAATGCCTTCTGCTGTACCTAACTCTTTCGCTGGAAACCACTCACTGACGATGCGAATACCAATCACAAAACCAGCACCAATAAAGCCAATTAAAAAGCGCGCTAATGCCAATTGTTCAAATGAATTAGCCACTGCAAACATAAAACAAGGTATAGAACAAACACCTAAAAGCACAGAGTAAGTTAACCTTGGGCCATACTTATCTGTCACCATTCCAATAATAATCCGTGCAGGAATGGTTAATGCAACGTTCAAAATCAACAAGGTTTTAATCTGTGATTTAGTTAACCCCAAACTATCAGCTATAACACTTAACAAGGGTGCCGCATTAAACCAAACCACAAAGGTAATAAAAAATGCAATCCAGCTTAAATGCAGCGTTTTCATCTTCCCCGAAAACGACAATAAATTAAATTTCTCAGAACTCATACGACATGTCCCTATGACTTAGCCAAAACCAATACTTGGCCAGCTTCCTTTTTAATTTCGTAAGGTGAAGCAACGAGTGCTTCATCTTCTAAACACACGCCTGTCTCTAGGCTGTAATGTTGCTTATATAATGGCGATGCAACACAAAGCACTCCTTCCATATCGCAAATTAACCCACGGGCGAGTAGACTTACCCCTGTTGCTGGATCAACATTATCAATAGCATATAAACCATGCTTACCTAAATCAAAAATGGCAACTGCTTTGCCAGCAACCCAAGCTGCTACACCTGTTCCTTGAGGCAAAGTTGACTCATTACATACCGTTACCCAACTCATACTAGTTCCTCCACAGCTTCTTGCTCATTTTGTTCAGCAGTAATATCTTTAATCGCAATATTGCCAGCGCCAGATGATGCTATATCGACTGGGAATCGTTGTTCGCGCACACGATGGTATAGATGAGTTTCTCCCTCAGGTTTAGCTTCTGGGTTAACAAACTCATTGAAGCGAGCCAAAAACTCCGGTTTTTCAAGACTTGTTTTCCATTCACATTGATAGGCATCAACAACTCGACTCATTTGAGCATCTAATTCACTAGCAATCCCTAAACTGTCTTCAATTACTACAGATTGTAGATACTCAAGACCACCTTCTAGTGACTCCATCCACACTGAAGTACGCTGTAACTTGTCTGCTGTTTTAATATAGAACATCAATACTCTATCGATATATTGTATTAGTGTAGGCGTATCTAAATCAGTGGCAAATAAGTCACCATGACGAGGTCGCATGCCGCCGTTACCAGCCACATATAAGTTCCAGCCTTTATCAGTGGCTATCACACCTATATCTTTACTTTGCGCCTCTGCACACTCGCGAGTACACCCCGACACAGCAAACTTAATTTTGTGCGGACTACGTAACCCTTTATAGCGATTTTCTAAATCAATGGCTGTTCCAACAGAATCTTGTACGCCATATCGACACCAAGTGCTACCCACACAAGATTTAACCGTACGTAGTGACTTACCGTAGGCATGACCAGTCTCAAAGCCTGCTTCAATCAACTTCTGCCAAATGACTGGTAACTCTGATAATTTAGCACCGAACAAATCGATACGTTGTCCGCCGGTAATTTTGGTATATAAATCGTGCTCTTTGGCCACCGCACCAATCGCAATTAAGCCATCTGGAGTAATTTCACCACCTGCAATACGAGGCACCACTGAATAGGTGCCATCTTTTTGCAAGTTACCTAAATAAGCATCATTAGTATCTTGTAATTGCACATGACTGCTGTCTTGGTTAAGCACATATTTGTTTTGTAGCGATGCAAAAATGGAAGCTGCAGCGGGTTTACAAAGATCACAACCAAATGTTGATGCTTCACCTGTTGCTGAGCGTTTACCGTGCTTAGAAATTAACGTATCAAAATCTTCAATACCTTCTACCTGGCACAAGTGATATAGAGATTGTCTATCATGCTCAAAATGGTCGCAAATGCCGGTATTACACTCAACACCTTCTGCAATAAGCGCTTCATCCATGACTTGCTTCACAAGTGCAGAACAACCTCCACAACCTGAAGCTGCTCGGGTACAAGACTTGATTTCTGCAATTGTGTGATTGCCTTCTTTTACAGAACTCACAATGTCCGCTTTTGTGACTTGGTGACATGAACAGATAATTGAAGTGTCTTTCAAATCTGCAGCTGACTCTTCACCTGTCATTAATAAATCAACGGCATTACCTTCAATTTCATCCTGAGATAAATAACAATCAAGCAAACGGTTATAGTCACTATTGTCACCAACTAACACAGCTCCTTTTAAGAATTTACCCGTTTCATCTAACCAAAGCTTTTTATAAATGCCCGATTGGTTGTCCGATAATTCCACAAACTGGGCATTTTCAAAGCCACGGCTTTCACCGATTGCAGCAACGTCGACACCAAGTAATTTGAGCTTGGTACTCATGTCTGCACCAGTAAAGGCAGTTGATGATGTTGCCGTATCAGTTAAGCTAGCCACGAGACTTGCTACCGCTACACGTGCCATTTGATATCCAGGTGCCACTAAACCAAAAATGCGGTTTTGCCATAATGCACATTCACCAATAGCGTAAACATCTGCTGCTGAAGTCAAACAATTATCGTCGATTGTGATACCGCCACGCTCTCCCATTTGCAATCCACTTGAACGAGCAAGCGCATCTTGAGGACGGATACCCGCAGAGAAAACAATCATGTCAGTTTCAAGAAAACTGTCATCATTAAAAGTCATACGATGCATCGCTGACTCGCCATCAATAATAGCGGTAGTGGCTTTTGAGGTATGAACGGTAACCCCTAGATCATTGATTTTACTCTTTAATAAATCACCCGCTTTATCATTTAACTGAACAGGCATTAATTGTGGGGCAAATTCAACAACATGAGTCTGCACACCAAGTGCCATCAAAGCATTAGCAGCTTCAAGGCCTAGCAGGCCACCACCGACGACGACACCCACTTTAGATTGACTAGCCGCAGCTTCAATATCTTGCAAATCTTCAATGGTACGGTAAACAACACAACGTTCTCTGTCATTACCATTAATGGGTGGTACAAAAGGATAAGAGCCTGTGGCTAACACTAAGCTGTCATAATGACTCGTGACACCATCTTCTGTAGTAATGCTTTTAGATTGTGTATCTAATTCAGTTATTCGGGTATCAAGGTGCAGCTTGATACCCCAATCTAGATAATCTTGCGCACTTGTTAACATCAGCTCATCAGCGCTGCCTGTTTCAAAGTATTTAGATAGTTGCACCCTGTCATAAGCTGGGCGTTGTTCTTCACCAAAAACCTCAACATCAAACTGCTTTTGAAACCCTTGACTGCATAATTGCTCGATAAAATGGTGCCCGACCATACCGTTACCGATCACAACCAATTTAGGTTTTTTGTTGACCGTTGTCGGTGAATTCGACGTTCCTGTAGAATTAGCCATCGTTGGCTCCTTTTTTATTTTTGAAATCAAAAAACAAAAAGGCGCCGATCTCCGCAAGCAGAGATGGCGCCATTGCCTTTATTCCAATTTTTAAATTAAAACTTTATATACTTTGTTATTCTCATTGACTCTAAAACGGATGATAGTAAAGACGCCATTGCCTGCTATATCGTTTATCACGTTTTAAGTCATTCGAGCGTTAACGAATGCGTTTGAGTTAATTTCGGTATTATTCATTTATGATTATGTGTTGCATTGACTATGCCAATTACAATGTAAATATAAGTACATAAAAACAAAGGATTATATTTACAAAAGACTTACCAACACTAGGCTTTGCTGTTCGCACCATGGGCACACGCACCAATTTGATGCACACGCTTTGCTTCAAGTTGTTGCGCCGCTAAAATGATTTCATTGGCCATTTCAGCAAAACTGATCGACTTGTCCATTGCTTGTTTCTGAATCATTTTATGTGCTTGAGCCTCTGTCACTCCCTGACGTTGTAATAATGATTTAGCCCTTGATACACGTTTTAAGTCAGTGCACTTTTCATCTAACTCTTTGACTTTCTCAAGCATAGTTGAAGCACTATTAAAGCGAATTTTAGCCAAGCCAACTAATGACTTTAATCGTTTAGGCGTCAGTTTTTCTGGTACAAATGTCACTCGCCCACACTGTAATAAACTCTTTAATAATTCTTCATCCCATGCGTACGCATTAACAATAATTGGCAGTGCCGTTACCATTAATAAACGCTCAATGAATACCTGTTGCAGTGGCGTCAAAGACTCAGTAAAAAACACCAAACAAAGAGCATTGCCTTTTATAATTTGGCGCTCTAACTGACTCAAAGAACTTGCTTCCATACACGGGTCGATACTACTCAACTCCGACATACAATCGATAAACACGTTTTCATTGGTAAATGAAGGATCTCGATATACTAAGTTAACCACGACTAAGTCCTCACCTCACGCTGCTTACTTTGATACTCTCTTGATGAAGAGTGATCGTATGCAGTTTCACAAATAGGATTAAAATCAGAATTACCAGAGATAAATTCTTGTTGAATATCATTTTGTTGTTCGTCAGCCCAGCCAACGTGTTCACTACACGTTAACTGTTGATTATTAATGCCATTTTCAGACGTATCAAATTGGTGAGCATTATGAATAGATAGCTTATTTAATTGAGCAACGTTATTTCTACATAACCAACTTTTACTTGCATATGTTAGGGCAGTGTCAATTGCTAAACTCGGTGTTGATAGCATTTTCACTAATGCGACAGTCGCAGTAATACTGGCCATAGCTTGTTGTAATTGCCCATCTGTAAGTTCGCTTTCAGCAATATCTTCCCCGTGCCAAAGTTGTGCAAGCAAATAAGCTGGCAAGTCCGACTGCCCTACTTTAGCGCCAACAAATGCTTCAAGCTGAGTAGGAAGATCAACATGGTTCAATTCAAGTGTTTGCTTATCGCCACTTGCACCAAATCTAAGCAATTTTACACTTGTACTCACTCTTGGATTGATTTCTGTTTCACCTTGTAACCCCTTAAAAATCGCAATGTCGGCATGTTGCTTTGCTAAAGTATCGCAAGCTTGCTGCTCTGCTAGTAACATTGCGACTTGTTGGTGCTGCTCATCTAAACCTGGGTGAAAATAACTACGTAAACTGAATGGTGCATTGGTAGGATTGATACAGCGAACTGACATTTGAATTAAACTACGAAGGCCTAACTCCTGGTGCAAGCGGCGACAATCATTGAGCACAGGAACGATATCGGCAGAATTGACATAAATAATCCCTGTTTTTGCTAAATTAACTTTAGCTTGCTCTGCGGTAAAACAGCGTGGAATGTCTAACGCCGAAATAAAAGACTCTACATGTCTTCGGTGAGGAAGAGACTGGCTGTCACCATGTAAAATAATCGTTTGGCCTTTGCGCGCGATTGTTTTAGCGGCTAATAATAACCATGGTAATTGCTCTCGCTTTCCAGCATATACTGGCCAATCTATGTCCGCATTAAGGTCTTGCCATTCTTTGCCAACAAGCTGCTTTAGCCCAGAAGCAACGCCTGCAAGCTCTTCAACTGACTCACCTCTGACTCGCATTAGCATCATTGCAGCTGCCATTTGAGCAGATGATAGCTCCCCATTAGCGAAAGCCCTAATGAGATGAGATGCCTCAGCAAAATTTAAACTTCGGCTACCTTTCACGCCTTTACCTAATGCTTTAACCAGCTTGCGGTTATCAAAGTCATCAGCATCAAGCTGTGTTTTTGAATGTTGTTCAACCATTGACGACCTCGGCCATTGATGTCGCACTGACATCAGCAAGTAAAGCAGCTAGCTCTTGCCCAACAGCAACCACTTCACCAATAATAATCAGTGTCGGGCCAGAGTCTTTAATTGTTTCAGCTTGTTCTGCCATCGTTGAGACATTGGCGTAAGTCACTAATTGATTGGGTCTGCCGCCATTTGTGATAAAAGCAACGGGTAAATCAGCTGGCGCATCAACAGCGAGTAGCCCAGCTGAAATAGCCTTGGCCTGCTCTTTACCCATATAAAATACCAGTGTCGACTCAGCTGCGAGTAATGCTTTCCAATGTGTGGGGGCTTGGTCAAACTTAGTTCCCGTCACTAAAGTCACTGAACGTGCGGTTCCTCGAAAAGTAAGCGGAATACCCGTATTCGATGCGCAACCTAATGCCGCTGTTACTCCCGGTGTAAATCGGCTTATCAGGCCATTTTTTGCTAAAAATAGCGACTCTTCAGCACCGCGACCAAAGATATGCGGATCGCCTCCTTTTAGACGAACAACTTTTTTTCCTTGAAAGGCTAATTTGGCCAACAAGGAGTTAATATCATCTTGCTTATAACTAGGTTGACCACAACGTTTTCCGACAAAGTGTCGTTCACAATCAACTGAAACGAGAGATAAAATATCACTGCTTACTAGGCTGTCGTAAACTAATGCGTCAGCTTGAGAAATAATTCTAGCGGCTTTAATGGTCAACAAATCAAGTTGGCCACAACCTGCGCCAACAATCTCAACCTCACCAGCAACTAACTCGCTGCTAGTAACATTAGAAGGATTACTCCCAGCAACACTATGGTTCACTAATTGACTGATTGAATGACTCATCACGCCACCTCCTCTTGAGTTGATTTGGATTGTTTTTTATTTTTTACTGCCACAGTCTCTATTGCCATATCTTCAAGACCAAGTAGCCAAACATCACTTGCACATTGCACCACTTCACTATGGCAACTGCCGCATTGCTTGCCACAACCCAATTCTGACTGTGTCTGTTCAAGCGCTTGTTCAAAATCACCTTGGCACAATATCGCTTCATTACCACTTGTCCGTTGAGCAAACACCAAATTATCTAACGCTTGCAGCATTGAATCCTGAATTTTGGCCTCTGTGACACCAGTACACGCACAAATAAGCGGACTGTTGCCAGCTTTAATCAGTTGATGTAATCGGTTCATTAGCCCTGTATCTACTGTTTCACCGATAAGAAGATGCATCGGCTCAAGGGCGACTTCAACTTGCTGCTTACTTAGCAATTTAAGCGACACTAATTGGCCCTGATTCATATTGCACTGCACATGAATAACTTGCTTATTCAGTAAGCTCACCGTCCACTTTAAAGAGTAACTAGTAGACTGAAAATTAAAGCCTTTTTCCGCATCATCAAAAGCGATGTGATAACACTCACCCGCTGACAAACTTTGCTGAACATTCCAACATGTGCCGGTAAATAACGGGTCATGCTCGCCAAAGATAACCCCTTGTAATGCCAGCTCTACTTTAGTAATGGTTGTTGCTTGGCATTTAAAGCCAGGTTGCTTCGATATTGAGTCTAACTGACTATTTAGTGCTTGATTCACTCCTTTACCAAGGGAGAATTGCGAAGACCAATGCATAGACATGAAAGCCATATCGGGAGATTGATTGTCGTCGGCAACAACCCTCGCCGCAGCTTGAACATTCGATGTGCTCTGTTCGCAACTTACTAGATCACGCTCAGCATCAGGCGTTGCAAAACACACTAAATCGCCATCATTTAACTCAAGCTGTTGAATTTTGATTGGATGTAACGCGACAAGTGGCTCAGGAATACTCGCCCTAAGACTGGCAATGTGGCCAGTGCGAGTCATGGTATGCCACTGATCTCGACTGCGGCCACTATTGAGTAATACTTGATGTTGACCGACACTCAACTCTGACTTGAGCGGCTGTGTTGCAATAAACTGCGCTTTAGTAGAAGGCGTTGAAAATAGCCCATCTTGATATAATCGACGCTCAGTTTGTCCAAGCATTGCGGCACTTGTTACTGGCCATTGAGTTGGCGCTAACCTGTCGTATTCAGCATCAGTTAATTCACTCATGCCAGAGATATCAAATTGTTTTTCAGGAAATTGTGCTTTTACTGCTTTTGAAAGCTGAGCAAACTCTTTAAACACAGCCGCACTGCTTGAGAATGTAAATGCTGCGCTAAACCCCATGCGTTTTGCGACTTCAGCGAGTGCCCACCAATCAGGTTTTGCATTGCCTTTAACGGGTATAAAGCCACGTTGACGAGTGATAACACGTTCGCTGTTAGTGACAGTGCCACACTTTTCTGACCAACCTAAAGCAGGTAATAATATGTCGGCTTGTTTTGCTGTTGCGGCATCTTGGGTGATATCTGATACCACCACAAATGGGCAAGCATCAAGTGCCTGCTGTATTTTTGCTGTGTTCGGTAATGAAACTAACGGGTTTGTTCCCATGATCCATACGGCTTTAATTTTGCCATCAGCCATTGCATCAAATAATTCAACTGCAGTTAACCCCTTATCTTTAGCAATGGATTCGGTTTGCCATACATCTGCTAATAACTGTCGTTCAGGAGCAGAGAATCCCATATGACAAGCAAGTTGTGTGGCAAGTCCGCCTACTTCTCGCCCGCCCATCGCATTAGGCTGACCAGTTAAAGAAAAGAAACCGCAGCCAACTTTACCAATATGACCAAGCGCGAGATGGCAATTGATGATTGCATTCGTCGTTTCGGTACCTGAAGTAGACTGATTCACTCCCTGACAACTGGCAGTAATGACTTTTTCATTGGCAATAAACAACTGATAAAATTGAGTTAATTCGCTTTCCGTCAAGCCTAAAGACGATGCAAGCTGGTCAGTTTTAACAAGATCAGTTTGTGAAGATAGGGTGTGAAGTACAACATCAAAACCTTCTGTGTGCTCATCAATGTACGCCTTATCTTGAGCCTCATTTTCAGAAATAAACTGCAATAAACCATTAAACAACAGACTGTCAGTGCCAGGCGTAATTTGTAAATGTAAATCTGCTTGAGCCGAAGTGGCCGTTTTAGCTGGGTCAACCACAATGATTTTTGTACCAGATTGCTCGCGCGCTTTAATCATTCGTTGAAATAAAACCGGGTGAGTCCAAGCGCTATTCGCCCCAACTAACACAATAACATCCGTTTGCTCAAAATCGTCATAACAGCCCGGCACGACATCTTCACCAAAGGCACGCATATGCCCACTCACAGCCGATGACATGCATAAACGTGAATTGGTATCTACATTGGCTGTACCAATAAAGCCTTTAGCAAGCTTGTTTGCTACGTAATAGTCTTCAGTTAGCAACTGACCAGATAAATAAAAAGCCACAGAGTCTGGCCCGAACTCAGCAATTGTCTTTGTAAAAGAGTCTGCAATTGTTGTTAACGCCACATCCCAGTCAATTGGCTTACCTGACTTACGTTTGGGATAACGCAGTGTATTAGGCTGAACCAAGCTTTCTAGTAAACGTTCGCCTTTAGCACATAACTGTCCTTTATTAGCTGGATGTTGCAGATCACCCTCAAGGTTATACATGGGTGCACTTGCTTTTGAGTTTTTCTGCTCATCGTTAACATGCGGCGTTACCTCTGCAAGAGGCGAAACACTAACACCACAGCCTACTCCACAATAAGCACAACTTGTTTGGATACTAGACCGGATATGAGACATGCAACTTCCTTTTACTGACAAAATTCTATGTCAATAACATCGCAAAAGTTGTGCCAATAGCCAAAGTGATGATTTTAAAGATGTTTTAAATCTGAGGGTAAGGTTTCAATCAAAAACTGTTCTAGATAAGTGCATTATTTTGCACCAATTAAGCGCAAACCATTGAAAACACAGCAATTTAAATACCTCTTTAGGGGTAGTTTAATTATAAGTATCTGAACATGCAGTGGGTTTTTGATATACAAATATCAGTCAATTTAAGGCGCTTGGATCAAAGCAAAAAAAAAGCACCGTCATTAACGGTGCTTTATTCATCAGTTGTTACACAGTTCAACTAGCTCAATTACTGAGCAGAACGACCATCATCATGACAACTATCACAAGTTGGTACGTCACCCACATTCATATCATGTGGCGCGTGACAATCGGCGCACATTAACATGCCGTCATGCGGTGCATGGTTATCATCCATTTCAGCTAATGTACCATGACAGCTTTGACACTGTTCAAACTCATACTCACCATCAGCAGATGGTTCACCATCAGCGTGACAGCTTTCACAGCCACCCATTTCGGCATGGAAATCAGCTAAGTTTTCATCTGACGCAAACGCGTTTGTTGACAATGTCAGTACAGCTAAAGCTGCTGCAAACAAAGCCACAAGAATTTTATTGCTCACTATAATACCCTCCATTTGTGATAATAAAGAAAACGATCATCAATTAGCTTTCTTAGTTATCGGTTATCAGCACGACATTTTGACTCAATATTTTGGCTCAATACTTTGACTCTACAATAAACTTAGCTAACACTGCTTAATTTAGCAACAGTAAATACAACTACCCAAGCCTAACATTGAACCTTCTCCCTTAACATGCGTCACGCGATGTAACCACAAGATTAAAGTGGTCATCATTCTACTCGCACAATTTCAAAAAGAAAGTATTAAAAAAGGAGCCCTTGGGCTCCTTTTCGCAATATTATTAATGTATTAGCTGTTTTTAAGTGCGCTAATGCGTTTGTCTAACGGCGGGTGACTCATTAAGAATTCAGCCATTGAACGCTTACCATTAATACCTAATGCAGCCATTTGTGCTGGCATTGCACCTGTTTCTGGCCCTGTTTTTAAACGCTCTAATGCAGCAATCATTTTATGCTTACCTGCAAGTTTAGCTGCGCCTTCATCGGCTTTAAATTCACGAATACGTGAGAAGTAAGCCACAATCATTGACGCTAAAATACCGAATAGCATGTCCATGACAAAAACTACGGCCATGTACGCAAACATACCTAAACCTTCACCATCTTCGCTGTTATTAGCAACGACATTGTTAACAATGCCAGCAACAACACGAGCGGCAAAAATAACGAAGGTATTAACAACACCTTGAATTAAGGTCAATGTCACCATGTCGCCATTGGCAACGTGGCTAACTTCGTGCGCTAGTACGCCTTCAATTTCGTCTTGAGTCATACCATAAAGTAGACCAGAACTTACCGCGACCAATGCATTGTCTTTGCTTGGGCCAGTAGCAAAAGCATTCATTTCTGGTGATTGGTAAATCGCCACTTCTGGCATTTTGATACCCGCTTGCTCAGCTTGTCGGGCAACCGTTTCAACTAACCAACGTTCAGTGTTATCACGTGGTGTTGTAATGACTTCACACCCCATGGTCTTTTTAGCCATCCACTTAGAAATCGCTAAACTGATGAATGCACCACCAAAACCGAACATGGCAGCAAAAATTAACAACCCGCTCATGCTTGAGGTACTCACCCCAAGTAACGACATCACAATCGAAGCAACTAGCAAAATTGCTAAGTTGGTGCCAATCAATAACATAATACGTAACATTACAACTCCTATCTGGCACTAACGCCGCTTAAAACTTTCTAATAACGTACAACCATGTCTTCATGCATGATTGTTTAAATCTTTTGCCAATTCTACTTTTTACATTGAGCGTATGGCGATAGTTCAATGCATAATGACATAATATGTCCTATTGGGTTATTTTCAAGGTGTCATCGAAAAAAAATGACATAAAATGACAAGTTCTTGAAAATATCACATCAAGCCTAATCTCAGCTGAATGGTCTTCGTTAAATTATGACTTAATCGCTATCAGAGATAAGAAGAGCGCAAAGTCTAGGTAGATAAGATTAATCCAAGCTTAAATTTATCCTCCATTAATCATTTTCCATCCACTTAGGTTATGGTTTGTAATTAATCTTTGTTAATATCCAATAAATATAAGAATAACTAGCGATTAATTAAACAGTTAAGGAAATCGAAATGGCCGTAAATGCATTAATGCTCAGCAGTTCACGTGAAGGCAATACTCCCTATTTAGCCCATGCCATTGAGTTCATCAAACCGCTTACTACTCACGCAAAAAAATGGGTGTTTATTCCCTACGCAGGCGTGAGTGTCGATTATGATAAATATCTTGCAATGGTCACTGAAGGTTTAGCCTCACTGAATATTGAAGTCAGTAGCATTCATCAATACAGTGACCCAAAACAAGCGATAAAAGATGCAGATGGAATTTTAGTTGGCGGCGGTAATACTTTCCAATTATTAAACGAGTTATACCGTTACGACTTAGTGCATTTATTAAATGAGCAAGTTAGCAATGGTAAGTCATATATCGGCTGGAGTGCTGGCTCAAATATTACAGGGCTGAGTATTCGCACCACAAATGATATGCCAATTGTAGAGCCTGCTTCATTTACTGGCTTAAAACTGTTGCCATTTCAACTAAATCCGCACTACACCAACTATCAAGCACCTGGTCATAACGGTGAAACTCGAGCACAGCGATTACTTGAATTTACGATTGTCGATCCTATTACGCCAGTTATTGGTATTCAGGAAGGCACTGCCCTTTGGCGTCAAGGTGATACTCTCTCACTTGTCGGTGAAAAGGACGCATATTTATTCCATGGTAAAGAACAAGAGGTCGTCATTCCTGTTGGCAGTGATTTAAGCCATTACTTAGATTAATCCCTCATTAATACTGGGTAAGTTCTGCATAAAACCTTGCGATTGAATCATACCTAATCAAAAAAGCCTTAAATTCATATTGAATCTAAGGCTTTTTAACGCTTTTAACCGCTAAGTTAACTCAGCGATTTAGAAAGTATAATTGACTTTAAGACTGAAATAACGGCCCGGTTGCGTGTAATTATCTTCTGTCACACCTAAGTTAGACATTAAAAATTTAGATTGGCCAGCCACATCAGCGTAATCAATGTACTCAGTGTCAAATACGTTAAATACCCCGCCACGTAATGTCCAATTTTCACTTAGCATGACATTAGCCGTGATATCAAATACTGCGTAACCAGCAGTATTGTAAACTTCGTTAAAGCCCATATCTGGCATGCCCGGAATTGGAGGGAAGATATCTAAGTCAGTTGTTCTATCCATGTTATCAGCAAAACGAACCGTCAACCCAAAATCCACTTCCTTATTAGCAAGGTAAGTGTAGTAATTCATCCCAACATTACCTTTAAGCGGACTAACTGAATTTAAATAATCACCGTTTTGATCTTCACCATGGGTGTAAGCAATGTTACCCCATAGTTCAATTTCATTTGTAAACCAGTGGCTAAATGACGCTTCAGCACCGTATAAAGTCACTTCATCGTAGTTGATATATTGATACTCAAGTGACTGAGGTAGTGCGCAGCCGAAAATACCGCCACACCCAACAAATTCCCAATCAATATAGTCTTTGGCTTGTGTGTAGAATGTGGTCAATTCGTAACGTGTATCACCATGATGACCACGAACCCCTATCTCAACAGTATGGCTTGATTCTGACTCTAAATCGTAGTTTGCTTGAATCAATACAGGGAATGGCATTTTGCCATCTTTAACCTCAAGCTCACCCCATTTTTGATCAGGTGTAGGCATTTTATAACCGTACGCATACTGAGCATATACGTTGACGTTATCGGTCATATGGTACACAAGACCTAACTTAGGTGACCAAAAGCCATCGCTCATCTCTTCAAAATCTGCAGGATCACGACCAGCATCTTCAGCTTGTTGTTGATCAGGTGTATTGCTGAAGTAATCGTAACGCAAACCTAAAATGGCATTTAACTTACCATCGTAAAAAGTAATATCATCTTGAATGAAAGCACCAACTCGTAAGCTTTTAGTATCTGCAAATGAGAAGGTATCCGTATCAGATGGCGACCAGCTACCATTGTCATTAATCACTTGATAATCACGAGGGCGGCTCATTTCTGATTGTTCAACATCTAGGCCATAAATAATATTGTGATCGTGACCCGTTAGCGATAATGATTTAGCAAACGTACTTGCAAATCCAACACGGTACTCATCAAATTGGTAATCTCTTTTCTCGGTAATGTCACGAATACCGCCTTGGGCGCCATCATAATAATCACGTTTTTCTGTTTGATCTGTTTTACCGTAATACAAAACAAAATCGACACTATCGTGGATACCACGGTCTTTAGTCGAACGAAGACGCAAAGAGGTATTTAACGCCTGTGTTTGACGGTCGTAGTCAATTGAACTTAAGTTATCTAAGCTGTTTTCCCAGCGATCTAATTGCTGGTTCATGTAATCAACGGTTAACTGTAAGTTAGTGTCATCATTGAAGTGATATTTGCTTTTTACGATAAAGCTATCAGTGACAAGGTCACTATCAGGCAAAGTACCATCGTAGTTTTGCTGCTCTTCACCTTCACGGCGTTGATACGTTACTAAGTTATCAAAATTACCTGCAGAAAATGCACTAGTAAAACCCGCAGTGTACTCATCATTCATACCTGTGTAACCAGCATTCGCCGAGAAGTAGTAATCTTCACCACGTAAATAGTCATCAGCATCTTTAGTGGTCATCACAAGAACACCACCTAATGCATCTGAGCCATACATCGTTGATGCAGCTGCTTTTAATACTTCAACTTGTTTTAAACCTTCGACTTCTGTCAGGCCACGACCTGTACCTTCAGCACCTGGGCCTAATGGTGATGCGTATTGATTATTTACACGAACACCATCTTTAACCATCATCACACGGTTTCCGCCGATACCGCGAATAGTCACTGAGCTAGGTTTGCCTGCGCCACCTTTAACATCAACAGCGGCTTCATTTTTGAACAGCGTTGCGAAATCTGAACTCATGTTGCGAGCAATAGCTTCTTCATCAATAACAACAACTGAGCCAGCAACTTGATCTAATGTTTGCTCAACACGTGAGCCAGAAATAACAATCACTTCATGGAAGTTAGAGATAGATTGTTTAATGTCTTCTTTAGATACAACTTCATCTGTATCTGCCATAACCTGAGGGGATAATGCAGCAGCAATTGCAGCACTAATTAATTTAACTGAAAGTGGTTTCATCAACGCTATCCTTAATTAAAACTTAATAGGAATTAATCTCATCTCGAATTGCGCAGGAGTCTACCATGAAGTATTTTTCACATAGCGATCTCGATCCCAATATCCATTTATCGTGAATAAACTCATTGAGAATTTTCGCTTATGTTTCATTGATGTAAAAACTTTTCAGAATAATATTTACTAATATGAGTCAAAGCTAATTTAAAAAATAACATTTGTCACTTTTTGCATCTAACATCAGTCGTCAAAGCAACACCATCTAAGTTAAGCTTTGAGTTTACATGCCTTTAATTGCCATGAATGTTGACTCAATAATGGTGATTGAAGAGGACTAAAGTCACTTTCAGTAAAATATGGAGTGAAATATGGAGTAAAATATGGAATGAGTAAGTTGGCTCGCCAATATAATAGCGAAAGTATGACTCTGTATTTACTAGCATAAAACAGGTTTAGACAATGCTTACCTAAACCTGCTTTAGCAAGTATTAATCAGCGTTTTCTTGGTCAGTGATCTGGGCTAACTCTTCTTGAGTTAATACTCCTCCGCCAAGCGAGCGGTAAAGCGTAATCAGCGATAATAAGCGATCACGCTTAACTTGGCTTAAGGTTAACTCAGCACTAAATAAACTGCGCTGTGCATCCATCAAGTCCAAAGAACTTGAAACACCATTTCGATAACGCAAAGTGGCTAAGCGAGTGTACTCTTTTGACGCTTCAACCAATTCTTGCTGTGCTTCAATCGCTAACTCTGAACGGCGAAAACTATTCATAGCGTCATTGACCTCAAAGTAAGCTTTGAGCACTGTGCTTCGATAATTTAAGTGTGCTTGATTAAATGCTTCTTGTGAGATGTCATATTGGGCTGCGATACGGCCGGCATTAAATATAGGCGCAGTAATGCCACCAAGTAATGACCAAGTAACACCTTGGCTATCAAATATACTGCTAAGATCATCGGTTTCAGTGCCATAACTGCCTGTTATAGTAAATTGTGGAAAAAAGGCAGCTTTCGCCACGCCGACATTCGCATTAGCGGCGATAAGTTCTTGCTCTGCCGCCTTAACATCTGGGCGCTGAGATAACATTTGAGATGGCACCCCCACAGTAAAGCTGGTCGGGAATAACTGCCGATAAGCTGTAATCTCCTGCTGAGTTTTAAGCGCTAAAGGATAGTCAAACTCACCCAAGAGTATTTTTAATTGATTAGCTTTTGCTTTACGCTCGAAATCTAAGTCAGGTAAAGTGACTTTGGCACTTTGATACTCAACTTCAGCTTGACGAACCTGTAAACCTGAAATCACACCATTTTGTTTACGAAGTCTTGCTAGATCGCGCTCTTTTAAGCGTATTTCAACGGTATTGAGAGAAATTAAATATCGCTGTTCAATATCCAACCATTCATAGTATCGAGACGCGACATCACTAATTAGGCTAATAACCGCTAAATTTAACGCTTCTTGCGCAGATAGGAAGTTTGCATATTCAGCTTCACTGCGACGACGGTTAGCTCCCCAAACATCTAGCTCCCACGATACCGTGCCATCTAAAGTAAACTCGTTACCATGTTCAGGATCGGTATTGGTAATCGCACTATCAATAGAGCGCTCTGCATCTGCATTAATGCCAAAAGCTGGATATAAAGCTGAGTCTGTTACCGTGACTTCTCTTCGTGCAGCAATTAATCTTGAACGTACAGTTTCTAAGTCTAGATTCTGCGCAAGCGCATGACTGATAAGCACTTGTAAATCTTCATCAAGATAAAACGCTTTCCAATTCGCAAGCCCCAAATTTTCTTGAGACTCTTGTGCTAAATCATCATGATACTGAGCTGGGACTTCAATTTCAGGCCGCTGGTAGTCAGGCCCCATAGCGCAACTGGATAACAGTAACGTTACACTCGCCCCAAAAAGGATAGACAGACAACTTTTTCCTTTGACTCTAATCCCATCAACATAGCCTTGTGTCGGGGCAGATAAGCTGGAAAATTTAAGCATGGTTGCCCTCCTCATTCGTGTCCGTATTTTGCACTTTTTGCACAGGATTTGACTTGGTTTCATTTGAGACTTTAGATTTAAACCAACCCACTGTCGTGACGAAAAATAACGGCACCATGACAATACCTATGGTTGTCGCAAACACCATCCCACATAAAATTGGAATAGAAATGCTTTGCCTACTCACAGCTCCTGGGCCAACAGACAGAACCAAAGGTAATACCCCTAGAATAAATGCCATTGAGGTCATTAAGATTGGTCTAAAGCGCATATTGGCAGCCTCTAACGCTGCATCAATTCGACTTTTGCCCTCTTTATGTAATTGATTCGCAAATTCCACAATTAAGATTGAGTTTTTAGCTGCCATACCAATCAAGGCGATAAAGGCCACTTGGAAAAACAAGTTACTTTCCATACCACTCACTAAGGTGCCCAGTGCCGCTCCCAACATTGCAATGGGGGCAATTAGCAGTACAGCAATCGGGATTGTCCAGCTTTCATACAGTGCTGCTAAAAACAAAAAGACAAATAACATGGCCAAGGCGACCGCAATACTCGTTTGATTTGCAGATTGTACTTCTTGGAACGTAATACCAGTCCATTCATAACTAAACTCATTTGGCAGCATTGGTTTTGCTACTCGTTCAATCGCTTTAATCACATCGCCCGAGGCATACCCTTGTGCAGGCGTAGCATTAATCGAGACACTACTGAATAAGTTATAATGGGTCACTGCAGCAGGTCCAACTGAGTATTCATATTTGGCTAACACACCAATGGGCACCATAGCGCCGGATGCCGAGCGTACATAGTAATCTTTAATTTGCTCTGGAAACTGACGATATTGCTCTTCTGCCTGAACCTTCACTCGGTAGACTCTGCCAAATAAATTAAAGTCATTTACGGTAGATGAATCAGTAAATGTTTTAATCGTGCTGTAGATATCTGCCACATTCACGCCAATGGCCATCGCTTTTGCTTCATCAACAGTCAAATGCAGTTGTGGAATTGCACTTTGTAGTGACAAACTAGCTTTAGCGATTTCTGGTTGAAGTTTTAATGCTTCTATCAGTTCATCTGCTGTTTCAGTTAACCCTTTAAAATTGGTACCAGATGTATCTTGCAACTCCATTTCAACACCTGAGCCGTTACCTAAGCCCGGAACAGCAGAAGGAAGATAAATATTAAAGTCCGCCTCTAAGATATCTTGAAGTGAGCCTTGAATGTCTTTCATCACTTTTTGGACTGTAGCATCTGACTCTGCTCTTTCAGCCCAAGGTTTAAGAATAACTTCAAATTGTCCATTCGCCTGATTTGAGCCTGAACGTTTATTTTCCCCTGCTAGCGTAAATGAATATGCCACCGCGGGATGAGCTAAAACATGAGATTCAGCTTTTTTAAGTACAGCTTGAGAGCGATTAACCGTTGCACCGTCAGGCAAGGACATATCAATGAAAAAGCGGCCTTGATCTTCATCAGGCATAAAACTTGACGGTAAAGACGTCATAATGAAATAAACCCCACCAACCATCAATGCAAACAGTAAATAACTGCGTTTAGCATGCTTGGTTGTCAACGCCACCAGCGATACGTATTTGGTGGTACTCATATCAAGTTTATCGTTCATCCACTTGAAAAAACCAGAGCTCGGCTTATCGCCAGGTTTTAACAATAACGCACATAATGCAGGTGACAGTGTTAAGGCAACCACTGTAGAAATCAGCACTGCGACCGTAATCGCAACCGCAAATTCACGATACATGATCCCTGTGATTCCAGATAAAAATGAAACAGGCACAAAAACAGCAGCCAGCACAAGACTCGTAGCCACTAGCGCCCCTGATAATTCCTTCATCGCAACGCGAGTCGCTTCAACCGATGATAGGCCCTTCTCGTTCATTAACCGCTCAACATTTTCAACCACCACAATGGCATCATCCACCACAATACCGATGGCCAATACCAGCGCTAATAAACTCACCGTATTTATCGTAAAACCAAAAGCTAACATTGCTGCCAATGTGCCAATCAGGGACACAGGTACAGCAATCGCAGGAATTAAAGTGGCTCGCACATTTTGTAAGAATAAAAACACCACTAAGATAACCAAAATAAGCGCTTCTACTAGGGTTTTAACCACTTCATCAATTGAGTTTTCAATAAAGACAGACGCATCAAAAAAGACTTCCCAATTCA
The DNA here is from genome assembly GCF_002075795.1 of Shewanella japonica. NCBI lineage: Bacteria > Pseudomonadati > Pseudomonadota > Gammaproteobacteria > Alteromonadales > Shewanellaceae > Shewanella > Shewanella japonica. Next base: position 2,019,323 of record NZ_CP020472.1, on the reverse strand, counting down.
TACCTTGAGGGAATTTTTCAGCCAGTTTCGTCATTTCTTTTTTAACGTTTTTAGTGACCTCTAGCGCATTGGCTCCTGGTAATAAATACACTTGTAAAATGGTCGCGTTAGCGCCATTTAATTGAGATTGTAATGTATAAGCAGAGGAGCCAAGTTCAATATCGGCAATATCCCGCAAGCGAACGATAGAGCCATCATTATTAGCTCTGACTATGATTTCTTTAAACTGAGGAACGCTACTCATACGGCCCGCAGCGGTAATAGGTAATGTCATACTAAGCGCATCACTATTAGGCTGAGAGCCAATAGTGCCAGCTGGCGACTCTTTGTTTTGCGCTTTAATTGCACTAATAACATCAGCAGTCGTTAACCCATAACCTGCCATAGTGTCAGGTCGTAACCACACCCGCATTGAATAACTGCGCGAACCAGTATTACGAACACGACCGACACCTGGAATACGTTTTAATGCAGACTCAATGTTAATTGTGCCGTAGTTACTGAGGTAAATTTCGTCAAAGCGTTCATCAGTTGAAGTCAACGCAAGCTTTAATAATTCAACAGAGGCTTCTTTTGACACAGAAACGCCTTCCGTTTGCACATCAATTGGCAAACTACCTGTAGCTTGTTGAGTCGAATTTTGAACATCAACAGCAGCCAAGTCAGGATTGGTTCCAACATCAAAAGTTATTGTGACATTGGCACTTCCTGAATTAGTACTTTTTGAACTCATATAAATCATGTTAGGTAAGCCATTGAGCTCTTGCTCAAGTGGCGTGGCAACAGATTCTGCAGCGGTAGTAGACGTTGCACCGGGATAAGATGCCGATACTTTCACCTGAGGTGGCGTAATATAAGGGTATTGGTCAATAGGCAATTGAAACATGGAAATAAGGCCAAGCAACACAATAACGATTGATATTACGCATGCATAAACGGGGCGATTAACAAAAAACTGAGCCATTATTTTTGCTCCTGTTCTTGTTCCAATATCTGTTGCTGAAGCGCTTGCTCTTTTTCAATTGCATCTTCTTTTTTTAGATATTGTTCTGCAGTTAACGGCTCTGCGAGTTGGCCATGTCGAACACGATGCATGCCTTCGACAATGACTAATTCACCCGCTTTTAAGCCACTCTTAACCACTACACCTAGTTGGCTTTGGTGTTCAATCACAATGAATCTGCGTTCGACTTTATTATTTGGTAATACCACCATGACATACACGCCTCCTTGCTCAACTTGCGTTGCTTTTTGAGGGATCACGATGGCATCTTTCATTTCATTCAACTTGATGCGCACATTGGTGTATTGGCCAGGTAGAAGTTCTCTATTGGGGTTTGGTAACTCTGCTCGCACTTCAAAAGTGCCCGTTTCAGGGTTTACTGATGGGTCAGTAAAGCGAACATTACCTAAGTATCGATATTCACTGTCATCAGGCAAGGTGATAGTGACAAAACCTTCAACCGCTTTACCTTCTGCTTCTGCTTCTTGTTGCTCAGAATAACTGGTCATGCGTCGGCGAGCATTGAGGTAATCTAATGCTGACATATTAAAAGTCACATAGATTGGATCAACCTGTTTAACACGGGTCAATAAAGACTGGCCATTACTGCCAACCAATGCCCCGATATCAACTTCGGAGCGGCTCACTAATCCTGAAATTGGTGAGGTAATTTGGGTATAACTTAACTCAAGCTCAGCTTCTTCAAGCTCTGCTTTACTTGCTGCAAGACTTGAACGAGCCTGAGACAATATCGAAATCGCATTATCAAAATCTAATTGGCTAGCAGCATCTTGCTCATACAAAGGCTTTAAACGTTCAACATCTCGTTGAGACTTATCTAAAACAGACTGCTGAGACTCCACATTCGCTTTTAAACGGTTTACCACAGCCAAATAAGGTCGATTATCAATACTGTAAAGTAAGTCGCCTTCTTTAATGGCACTCCCTTCAATAAAGCTTTTATCCTGTACAAAACCATCGACACGCGCCCTAACCTCAACATCGAGTGATGCCTTGGTTACACCGACATAATTACCGAATAAAGGCACCGTTGCCGTATCCACTTGTTCAACCACAACCAATTTGGGTGTGATAACAGGTTCTGGGGTTTCACAACCCATTAATAAGGTTACTGCTGCGAATAAAGAAAATGTCGCACGAGTTGCAGAGTTAAATTTGCCATATCTATAACCTAAACCTTTTGTAGTGAACCGACGCTTCATTGTTTAAATTTTGTTAGTAAGATATTACTACATGTGATTGGGAAATGTTTGAAAAATCGGAGTTTTATTTAGAATTAAACATAGCAGAAAAATAGTCATCGTTATTACTTATTGCGCTAATACCTCTGTTAAATAAAATAGAAGCGAGTCTCATTAATGACTTCGCTTTATATTAGTTAGAACCAATTAACGCTTAAGTCATATATCATCGCCAAAATTCAACCTTCTTTATTAACAGAAACAATCACGCAAACTCTTGCTCAATTGAAAAGATATCGTTGAATTTTAGACAAGCCTAACTATGAAGTCATATTGTCGAGTAACACGCGAGCGCTCACATTGGATTTAAACATCATTTTCGTGGCTTTCACGTCACGATATAAACGCTCGTGCGCTGACAGTGAAAAGGTATCTTCTCGAGTCGTATATTGGCCAATCCAATCAATTAACATTGGCAAATTAGCATCTTGCGCTTGTTTGTCAGGATATTTGTGCGGCTCCCATGGACGTCGCTTTGCATTATCAACACATTCACTAACTGGCAGGTTTAGAAAAATAGCTTCTTCAGCAAAAGGAGCAACTAATGCTAATAAGTCAGCATAGCAGCCTTCAATCACCCAATTTGTATACTTGTCTAAAAATGATTGAATATGAAGCTTAGATTGTTCGAGGGGTAATCGAGTGGGTGGATTAGATGCTTGCCACGCAATGGTGTCTAAATCTAAGTGAGAAAGCTGGTGACGCTTTGCTAAGGCACAAGCCAACGTCGATTTACCTGAGCCTGAATTACCGAAAATAATAACTTTGTTCATATCTCACCCTAGAAACGGTTCAATCACATTGACGTAAAACAAAAATTAAGTGGCGTTTTTACTACCTCATTCAATAAACTCATTCAATAAACTGATGAATTAACCTGACTTTATAAACTTACAGTAGATTAGTGAGTGTAATAAACTTTGCTGCCTGTGCTGCACTTGGCTGACTTAAATGAGGAATATAGCCCAGAAATGGAGCCGACATTATTTGCTGTAAACTGGCTAAATTTTCTTGCTGATTAGCCATGTTAGGATCGACTTGATTCGCAACCCAACCCGCTATCTTTAACCCATCAGCCACCACAGCTTCTTGAGTTAACAATGCATGATTCAAACAGCCTAATTTCATCCCAACCACCAAAATAACACCTAACTCGTTGTTTGAGTTTAATCGCTTCACTGAGTCTGACAAGAACTCACCATTGCCAAGGGGTAATCGCCAACCACCCGCACCTTCAATCAAGCTAAAGTCTGCACTCAATAGCGCCGCCAAAGGTAATGACTTCACAACCCCTTGCGCGGTTAACTTGACCCCTTGCGCGTTTGCTGCAATGTGTGGCGCGATGGCAGGTTCAAATGAAACAGGATTAATCTGCGAATATTCAAGTTTAATACTGGATTGAGCGATTAACGCTAATGCGTCGCTATTTCTCAGCCCTTGGGACGTTTGTTCACAACCTGAAGCTATCGGTTTTACACCTATGGTTGAGCCATTAGCGGCATGCAGCAATGCTGAAGAAACTAATGTTTTACCACTATCAGTATCTGTACCTGTGACAAAATAGAGCATCGCAATTCGCCTTATTTTTTAATCAAATGTAAGTAGGTAATTTGGTATGTCAGTGGAATACCTTGCTCAACTCTCAGTGATTCCGCTTTCTCAGTCAGTGCAAGCCAGTCTTGGCGGCCTCGTAAACTCACTGAGCCTTGCTTTTCTTTAGACTGAGTTTGCTGATGTGACTTAACTGACGCCCCAACTCCTTTGATGGAATACAATAAAGTGCGTAAGTCTGTAAAATATAAACTCTCACTGCAATGCTCAGCGTTTTCAATCTGCCAGTGGTGCTTATTTGCTTGAGCGACGATGTCATCAAAATGAGAAAAATCATTGTGCCCCAGCCCCAATTTGCTTAATTCAGGTAAACTGCCCGCAGACACAATACTAATTAAGCAATGAGCACCTGGCTTTAATATACGATAAAACTCACTTAGCACTGCGGGTAAGTCTTCACACCACTGCAATACTAAGTTTGAATACAAACCATTAAATTGATTGGCACTAAGCGGTAATGCTGCAGCATCGGCACATAGCGTATGGTAATCAGGAAAATCTTGCTTCACCATTGCTAGCATTTCCGATGACAAGTCAACCGCCATTACCTGCTTGATTTGAATTTGCTGTGGGTTAACTAAAGTAAAATCAGTACCAGGACCACAGCCAATATCAACAATATCTCCAGATAAAATTTGGTGCGTCAGTAATTTTTCTGCTGTTCTTCTTTGCAACACATCATGCTGTTTATAACATTTGGCCGCTTGAGAAAACTTTTCAGCTACTGGATTTTTAAAAGTCATCGATACTCTCAAATAGGAGATAACTGCAAATTGGCAGTGTATAAAATATAATTTTAATTGTGTGGATGGATTAATCTAGATAATGCCATGACCAACTGATTTATCTGTGTTTTTGTGTGCTGTGAATTAAGTGTAATTCGAAGCCTTGCTTGACCTTTTGGCACGGTAGGCTGTCTAATCGCACCAACAAGTAACCCTACCGCCCTCAATTGCTCCGCAACCATAACAGTCTGCTCACTGCTGCCGATAATAACGGGTTGAATAGCGGTTTCAGACTCTGTTAAATCGATTTTTTCTTGCGCGCAAGCCTGCTTAAAATAGTGAATATTGTCTTGAAGCGAATTAAACCGATGAGATGAACTTTGGGTGAGTTTCACTGCCGCGAGCGCTAAGTACGCATTTGCAGGCGATAGTGCTGTTGAATATATATAGTGACGAGATTGAGCAACCAGGTAATCAATCACAGCTTGACTGCCTAATATCGCAGCACCTTGACAACCTAATGCTTTACCGAAAGTCACAACTTGTATATCACAATATTGGCTAACGGAACTGGCAGCCAATACCCCAAAACCATGCGCATCATCAACAATTAACCACGTATTATACTGTTGGCACAAGCCTTTTAACTCAGCTAACGGCGCTTTGTCACCGTCCATACTAAACACACTTTCGGTCAGTAATATTGATTCGGGATGACGAGTTAACAACTGCTCAGCATGCTGTAAATCATTATGCTTAAAGCGTTTAAGGTTTGCACCTGAATCCTTTACGCCGTCAATCATTGAAGCGTGGATTAACTTATCCGCTATGACGACATCATTGCCATCAACAAGTGTTTTAAGTAATGCTTGATTTGCACTGAATCCAGAGCAAAACAATAACCCAGCTTCATGTCCTGTGACCTCACACAAGTGTTTCTCTAAATCATGATGCGCTTGACTGTAACCTGAAACTAAAGGTGACGCCTTACTGCCCACGCCATAACGATTTGCACCTTGATTTAAAGCGGAAATCATTTCAGCACTAGTGGCTAAACCTAAATAGTCATTGTGACTAAAGTCAATAATATGTGAAGAAACGCCTGTCTGATTACGCTTTCTAAGTAAGCCATCTTGATCCAGCTGTTGCATGCGCTGATTGATCTTATCGAGTAACGGATGACTTGCCATAAATACAGCCTGCTTTTATAACGAACAATTCTCTTGAAAATTCTTAAATCGCACCAGCGTCAAAGAACTGCTTAGTCGCCTTATCTTTTTTAGCATTGGCCTTAGCTAATAAAGCGCTATCAGATTCTATATTGGCAGAGGGGCCTTGTTCAGGATGAAGACCTAAACGCTTAAATAACGTCATGTCATCATTTTCTTCTGGATTCGGTGTCGTTAATAACTTGCAACCATAGAATATCGAATTGGCGCCTGCAAAAAAGCACATAGATTGCAGTTCATCAGTCATGTTTTCACGACCTGCCGATAAGCGAACTCGTGATTTAGGCATAATGATCCTAGCCACAGCGATGGTGCGTACAAACTCAAGTGGATCGAGATCATCAATTTTTTCAAACGGTGTTCCAGCTACCTTAACTAACATATTAATTGGCACTGAATCAGGGTGCTGCTCAAGATTCGCTAACTGTTGTAAAAGCCCTGCACGGTCAGTCGCTTTCTCGCCCATGCCAACAATCCCGCCAGAACACACTTTCATGCCTGAAGCACGTACATTAGATAAAGTATCAATACGGTTTTGGTAAGTACGAGTGGTAATAACATCACCATAGTATTCTGGCGATGTATCTAGGTTATGGTTGTAGTAATCAAGACCCGCATCAGCAAGTTCATCTGACTGCTCTTTTGACAACATACCAAGTGTCATGCAGGTTTCCATGCCTAATGCTTTTACATCCTTAACCATTTGCGTTAAATAAGGCATGTCACGCTCTCGTGGGTTTCGCCAAGCAGCGCCCATACAAAAACGAGAAGCGCCAGCGGCTTTAGCACTTTTAGCCTCAGTCAACACCTTTTCAATCTCTAATAAACGCTCTTTTTCAAGACCCGTATCATAACGAGCACTTTGAGGGCAATATTTACAGTCTTCTGGGCATGCGCCGGTTTTTATCGATAATAAACGACTAATTTGTACTTCGTTAGGATCAAAAGTTTCACGATGAATACTGTGTGCTTTGAACAGTAAATCATTCATAGGTAAAGCAAATAATGCTTCAATTTCTGCTTTGCTCCAATCGTGACGGATCGCTGACGATGACATGGTTAATCCTTTTTATTCATTTTATATTCGCTTGTTGTTGGGTTAGGATACCTTGAGCATGTAAACTGTCAATGCTATCAAGCAACACAACTTGACTAACGGTTAAAATATGAACGACTCATTGCAACAATCTCCAGCTAATATTGATTTCGAATTTGATAAAAAGCATATATGGCACCCTTATACTTCTATGCATAACGCGGCAAAAGTAACCGGTGTAGTTAGTGCTGAGGGATGTGAGTTAACCCTAAGCGATGGCCAAGTTGTTATTGATGGCACCAGTTCTTGGTGGGCTTGTATCCATGGCTATAATCGTCCTGAAATTATCGAAGCCATGCAGTATCAATTAACCACATTAAGCCATGTGATGTTTGGCGGTATTACCCACGCACCTGCAGTTAATTTGTGTAAACGCCTTGTGGATATGACGAGCCCTAATCTGACTAAAGTATTTTTAGCTGATTCTGGCTCCATTGCAGTAGAAGTTGCCATGAAAATGGCAATGCAATACTGGCAAGGTAAAAACCAGCCATTAAAACAACAATTACTTACCGTTAAACGTGGTTATCATGGTGATACTTTCGCAGCCATGAGTGTGTGTGACCCTGATAATGGTATGCATACTATGTTTGGCAATGCAGTCACTGAGCAATTATTTGCTCCTGCACCGCAATCAGCTTTTAATCAGGCGCTAGTCGATGGTGATACCGATGCCTTAGAAGCAATATTAAAAACTAACCATCAACACATTGCCGCAATTATCATTGAACCGATTATGCAAGCCGCTGGCGGTATGCACTTTTACTCAGCCGAATACTTAGTTGCTTTGCGCGGCCTATGCGATAAATACCAAGTGTTGTTAATTTTAGACGAAATCGCCACTGGTTTTGGCCGCATAGGTAAACTGTTTGCCTATGAATATGCCAATATCGAAGCTGATATTTTATGTTTGGGCAAAGCGTTAACAGGTGGGTACATTAGCCTTGCAGCAACGATTTGTAGTGACGAAGTGGCTAAAGGAATAAGTGACTCTCCTGCTGGCGTGTTTATGCATGGACCGACCTTTATGGGGAACCCACTCGCATGCGCCGCTGCGGATGCAAGTTTACAGATTTTACAAACAAGCAATTGGCAGCAGCAAGTAACCGATATTGAATCGCAAATGAAGCAAGAGCTTGCTGAAGCAATTGATTATGAGCATGTAAAAGATGTTCGAGTGCTTGGCTCTGTTGGCGTGATTGAAATGGACAGTGCAATTAATACCGGAGCACTGCAGAAAGCATTTATTGAGCTTGGCGTTTGGATTAGACCTTTTGGCAATGTTATATACATCACCCCGCCCTACACGATTACGTCAGCTCAGTTAACCAAACTGACGAATGCGATGAAAATCATCGCAGCTGATATCACTCAAGAACAAAGCAGTGCTGATACATTCAGTAATGGCTAATTATTTATCTGTGCAGCAACTCGCTGCACTTAATCATATTTTAACTGCTATAACCACTATCGTTAGACTTTTAAATTGATTAGAGCCAGAAATATATAAAGTCGCCAGACCTAGAAACAATTTCTAGTTTGGCTACTTAGTCTCTCCAATCATGCGCCGCATACCATAAAAGCGACTCATTAAGCTGACTGATATTATATCCATGTTTGAGTTATGACTTCATAATCAGTGTTACCCTGTAAATTTTTCGAATACGATTAACATGTGCATATTGCAAGACACCACACCAACCAATATTACCAAAAAAACATTACCAAGCAGACTTACCAATTAAGACTCATCTGTAGAAAAAACCAAAAAAGTTACATTGTTTTAATATAATCAAATCAACAATCTGATGATTAATTCAGCACTAATCGCTGCTTTTAGCGACTAACACCTAACCAATCAACTTAAAATCTGACATAAACAAGCAGCCAACACTTTTACCCCAATTTAGCTGTCATTGAACACTGCCACCAATCATTACCAGATTGGTAATAACATGTTGCATTAATTGGTAACGTGTTATATAAATGTTTCTGTTGTTTAAAATAACAACAATTGGTCATACCAAAAAAGGCAAGACCAAAGGGAATAATTTTCGGGGGAATTATGAAGCTCAACAAAATAAGTGCAATGTTTAGTGCGACTAAAAATAAATCAACTAATATAACGATTTTTGGTGCGACACTAACAGCTCTACTGTCTATGCCGACCTTCGCTGCTGATGCTGAAACTCAAAATGCAGAAACAGACGAAATTGAAGTCATTGCAGTTAAAGGGATATTTGGCAGTTTAAAAGCAGCTAATTTACTAAAGCGAGCTGATGATCGTATTGTCGATGCTATTGTTGCAGAAGACATTGGTAAATTACCTGATAATAACATTGCAGAAGCCTTGCAACGAATTACAGGTGTTTCTATTGGAACTGACTTCGGGGTGGGTGAGTCAGTAACAATTAGAGGCGTATCTGAAAACTTGATACTACTTAATGGTCGCTCTACTGCAGGTGCTGGTCGTGGCGGTATTGGATTGGATGACTTTCCTTCAAGCTTTTTGAAAACGGTTGAAGTCATTAAATCACCTACACCTGACATGATTGAGGGTGCTTTAGGTGGTACGGTAAACATGCAAACTATTCGTCCATTAGAGCTGTCAGAACCGCTTGTGGCAATTACGCTTGATGGCGAATATTCAGATAAAACAGAAAATACTGCACCAAATTTTTCAGCTGGTATTGGTAATAACTGGGATTTAGGTGATGCAGGTACATTTGGTGCTTCAGCTAACCTTGCTTATTTAGACCGTGAACTACGCCGTGATGAATATTTCAACAAAGTTGATTTGCTCGATAACATCGATATTAACGGTGACGGCGTTGTTGATGACTCAGGTGGACCTAATGGCAAATACTTACGTAGAACGCAAAGCACGTTAGAGCAAAAAACAGAAGAACGTGAACGTACAGCTTATGGTATTTCACTACAATGGGAACCTGTTAGTGCTGAAGCCAACATTTATCTTGATTTGAATGCAACTAAACTTGATGGCGGCCAATCTGCTTACTCTATCTTAGATGTGGGTGGTAGTTCTGTAGCAAGAAGTGATTCTTACTATGATGCTAACGGTCAGCTACATAATTACGATTTAGATGGTGTCCTTGTAATTCCAAAAACTTGGAGTGACTTTACGACATCAGATACCACCTCTCATGCCCTCGGTGGTGAGTGGTTTATCACTGATAACATTGAATTATCTGCTGAATACTCAATATCAAAATCTAAAGAAAAACAAACAGCAAATGAATTTAACTTACGTCCAATTGAACGTACAGATCCTACCCTTGATCTTGTAACACATACCAGTACAGGTAGTTCGTTTACGGGCAGTGGCATTCCTGGTTACACATATGCTGATTCAGGTATGTTAACTAACCCTGATAACTTAGTATTTCGTGAATTCTTCCATAAAACACTTGAAACTGACAATGAAGAACAAGCATTACGCTTTGACTTCAAAATCTCTGACATTGGTGTAGATTGGGTATCAGCGGTAAAAGCTGGTGTGCGCTTTACTGACCGAGATTATAGTGCCAACCGCTATGACCTAAAACCTATCAACGGCAACACTACCCTTAAAGATTCTTATAAAAAAGCAACCAATGCTGACGGACTCTATAGCCCTATTTGGATTGATAATCCTGTACTGGCTGACAGCATGAAAATCGTTAACATGAGTAATTCATTTGACCAAACAGGTGTAAATGGTCAAAACGATTTAATGACTTACAATGTTTATGATGCTGATTTACTACAGAACACTGAAGCCACTTACGCATTAGTTCAACAAATGCTGCAAGGTACTTCTTATGCCATGAACGGCTCATTAGCTGACAACATGGTAGAAGATAATGGTGCATATAAAGAAATTAACGAGAAAACCAGCGCTATCTATGCTCAATTCCATTTGGATTTTGATGATTTAACTGCTGCATTTGGTGGTCGTTATATTCAAACAGAATTAGAGTCTAGCGTTGTTGCTTCTGTTGATGCCAATGGAAACAAAATTCTTGATACTGGCGAAAACGATTATTCAGATTTTCTCCCTAGCTTGAATGTGACCTATACCCTTACAGATGAAACCTTAATGCGCTTTGCTGCTGCAAAAGTTATGCGTCGTGCAGACTTTGATGAGCTAAGCCCAGCATTATCAATTGATAACTCATTAGTGACTGGTACTCAAGGTTCTTACCAACTTGAACCATACCGTGTGACTCAATATGACTTATCTGTTGAACACTATTTTGGTGATGGTGGCATTGTTTCAGCTGCACTTTTCTATAAAGACGTCAATTCATTTACACAAACAGACAGCAGTTGTTTAGCTGACCCAAGTACTGTAGATGGCCAAAACACGACAGAATGGGGCAACGTTTGTTTACTTGATACTGCAGGTCAAAGCCAAGGTGACGTAAACTTTGCAACCGAGGCACAAGGTTTAGCCTACGTTGACTCAGAAAAAGCTGCGGGCAGAACAGGTATTGTTGTTGATACTGATGTTAATGGTGGCAGCGGTGAAGTAAAAGGTGTTGAGCTAGCTTATCAACAACAGTTTACCTTCTTACCAGGTTTCTGGTCTGGATTTGGTATCAATGCCAACTATACCTATGCTGATAGTGAACAACCTGATGGCAACCCACTGCTAAATATTTCAGAGAATACAGCTAACGGTCAAGTGTACTGGGAAAATGACGACCTTCAATTCCGTCTAGCATATAACTGGCGCGATCGTTACTTATATTCTCAAGCAGAGAAACGCGTTCAAACAGTTGGTGCATTAGGTTATAACGTATTTAACCAAAATGACCCATCAGCAGATAACTTTGATGCGACTGTTGGTAACAACTACCGTGAAGCTCGAGGTCAATTCGACTTTTCTGCAAGTTGGGATATCAATGAACACTTCACTGTTGTTGGTAATGTTGTGAATTTAACTGGGGAACCAATTGAATACACTACAGAGCTAGATTCGGTATGGAAGTACAGTGAATCAGATCGTCGCTATACTGTTGGAGTTCGCGCTAGATTCTAATAAGCCACACTTAATAAGAGCCTTCCGCTACGGGTAGGCTCTTTCTCCAACAATCACCTTTCCATTAATGACAATAAATTTAGCGAAATTACATAACAACACAACTTAGCTTCACAGGTTAACTTACCAATTTAACTTTTGGTAAACCAAAATATAACAAATTGGTTGACAATAAATTTATTATTAACTAATATTGGTAATAAGCTCGATTTAGATAATATTTACAAATACTTAATAGAGTAGAGCATGTAAAAACAATTAATTGCATATTCAAAAATGGACAGTTAATCCATGCAGCTAATTTACTCGCACTATTAAGCGTTGAGCAATCTTTGTTACTCAGATAAACATATATAAAAATTTTAGGAGTTAGATATGACAAAGCCAATCATTGGTTTCATCGGCCTTGGTCTTATGGGCGGCAACATGGTTGAGAACCTTCAAAAGAGAGGTTATCAAGTCAATGTAATGGATCTAAGCGCTGAAGCTGTTGCACGTGTTATTGACCGTGGCAATGCAACTGCTTTTACATCTGCAAAAGAGTTAGCTGCTGCCAGTGATGTGGTTCAGTTTTGTTTAACGACATCAGCAGTGGTAGAAAAAATTGTATACGGCGATGATGGCGTATTAGAGGGTATTAAACCTGGCTCTGTGCTAGTTGACTTTGGTACATCTATCCCCTCTTCGACTAAAAAAATTGGTGCTGCACTTGCTGAAAAAGGTGTCGGCATGATTGATGCGCCTTTAGGCAGAACACCTGCACATGCTAAAGATGGCCTACTTAACATTATGGCTGCTGGTGACATGGATACTTTTAATAAAGTTAAACCATTACTAGAAGAGCAAGGCGAAAATGTATTCCACCTAGGCGCTTTAGGTGCAGGACATACAACTAAATTAATTAATAACTTCATGGGTATGACAACGGTAGCAACCATGTCGCAAGCATTTGCAGTGGCAAAACTTGCTGGTGTTGATGGACAGCAGTTATTTGACATCATGTCAGCAGGACCTTCTAACTCGCCGTTCATGCAATTCTGTAAGTTCTATGCTGTCGACGGTGAAGAAAAACTTGGCTTCTCAGTTGCGAATGCCAATAAAGACTTAGGTTATTTCCTTGCAATGTGCGAAGACTTAGGGACTAAATCTCTTATTGCTCAGGGCACTTCTACTAGCTTACAAGAAGCGGTAGATGCAGGTTTAGGTCAAAATGATGTTCCTGTCATTTTTGATTATTTCAGTAAGTTAGAAAAATAATATCGACATCGATATTCCTAAAAGATTGATCGTTTTATTAGCTACACCGTTTAACTGAGTTTAAAAAGCCCCTTATCTAGTTTGATACGGGGCTTTATTTTTCTAGTCGCATGTTCTCAAAATCAATGTAATTAATCTTGCATACCGACAAAGCCTGGCTGTTGTTCAACATTACTCAACCACTGCCTTATATTCTCAAAGGGCGTTATATCAAAGCCACCTTCATGGGCGACATGGGTATAAGCAAATAAGGCGATATCGGCTAAACTGAATTGTTCCCCTAAGATAAAGGCTTTGTTGGCTAACTGCTCATCTAGTAATCTCAACACTTGTCTACCCTTAACGTGTAAAAGATCATATTCAGCTTGGCGCTCAATCGGCATGTTCTGATAAAGGCGAATAAAGCGAGCAACGGCTATACAAGGTTCGTGGGTGTATTGCTCAAAGAAAAGCCATTGATACATTAATGCTTTATCAAACTCATCAGTCGGTATTAGCCCAGACCCTTCAGCTAAATACCCTATAATGGCATTTGACTCTGCCAGCACCCTTCCATCATCAAGCTCAATAATAGGCAGCTTCCCTTGAGGTGATTTTTTCAAAAATGTTGCCGTTTTAGTTTCACCAGCCATTATATCGATATCTCGCCAACGATAAGCTTGATTTAGTAACCTTAACGTTAACTTTACCTTGTAACAATTTCCCGACTTTACGTCACCATATACAGTTATCATCTTCATCCTTGCTTTGGTTAAATCTCTCACTATTTCATCATCTATTTTACTAGGCTTGAAATCAACGCTCTTAATGCAGCAGGTTTCACCATTTTAGCCATGTAGTGATAGCCACGCTTTTGTACATCATCAATGAGATCTTTGTTGGTATTAGCAGTGATTAAAATGCCCGGTAAATGCTCACCGTATCGAGAGCGAATTCCATCCATTGCATCCACACCGTTTTGATCATTATCTAAATGATAATCAGCTAAAACGATATCTGGAGCTACCCCTTTGAGGCCTAATTTAATGCGTGCATCAGCCAAATCCGTAGCACAAACAACATCACATTTCCAACGAGTCAGTAAACTTTCAAGTCCCGCTAAAATGGCTTCTTCATTATCAATACATAGCACTTTCACCCCTGCTAGAGGCTGGGTTGGCGTCGGTACCGGTTTCACGACTTTCTCTGTCACCGTTTTGCCCAACGGCACCATTATAGAAAATACCGATCCTTGTCCTAACTTTGATGTCACTAAGATTTGATGGTCCAGCACTTTACTGATTCGGTCAGCAATAGCTAAGCCGAGCCCTAGTCCACTAACGTTGCGACTACTTGGATGATTTAGACGTTTAAACTCTTTAAAGATTTCTTGCGTTTCATGTTCATCAATACCGCAACCAGTATCAAGAACTTGAATTTCAATAAAATCACCACGATGACGACAACCCAGTAATACTCTTCCGCCTTTTGCATAGCGATAGGCATTGGTTAAAAAGTTTTGTAACACCCGTCTTAATAGGGATAAATCAGAATTAATCGTTGCATTACACGGCATCATATTAAATTTGATTTGATTGTCAGCAGACATGGCTTCAAATTCAACGGCTAAGCCATTTAGTAATTCTCCAAGAGAAAAATCTCGACGATTCACCTCTACCATATCTGAATCTAATTTAGAAATATCCAACAAGTCAGTTAATAATTCGCCAGCAGTGCGAAGTGAATTATTAATATGAGAAAGCGTGGTTTTTCCTTCCAAATCCAAATTCGGATATTGTGCAAGCGATGCTGTAAACAAACGAGCCGCATTTAAAGGCTGCATTAAATCATGCCCAACAGCGGCTAAAAAACGACTTTTAGAGGCATTCGCCATTTCTTCTTGGGCTTTTGCTTCAAGGAGTTCACTATTGAGCATCGCGAGCTCATAAGTACGCTCTTGTACTCGAGATTCTAATGTTTCATTCGCTTCTAATAAGGCTTTCTCTTGCTTGCGATATTGGGTAATGTCAGTAAAGGTCATCACAAAACCGCCATCAGGCATTGGATTACCCTGAATTTTGATCACTTTCCCATCTTTTCGCTGCCGCTCAGATGTGTGCTCTGTACCATTACGCATATGTTGCACACGTATATCGACTTGCAACTCTATGTCGCCCTCACCACAGTAGCCTCTGGCAGCATTAAAACGGATCACCTCGCTAATTGGCATGCCCTGTTGTAAAAATCCTTCAGGGTAATCGTACAGCTCAGCATATTTAAAGTTCCAAGCAACTAAATTCAAATCTTTATCGACCACACTCATGCCTTCATAAGCGTGCTCAATTGCGCCTCTAAGCATATCTTGGCTTAAAATAATCTTAGATGATGCTTCATCTACCAAGCTGAATACTTCATCAAGGGCTAAGTCACGACCTTGTAATACTGAATCCATTACCAAAGAGGCACTAGAGGCACCTAATACCCCAGCAAGCATATGCTCTGTATGTGACACTAAAGATTGGTCAGCCATTTTATGCCATGAATCACTACGCACAGCATCTGGGGAGAACTTACTAAAGCTTTCATATGCTCTAGTTGGGCTGACAAATCGACTGGCGAGAATTAACAAGTCTTGCTGGGAAATGGCAGTGTGTTTTCTGTTAGCATCTTTTTTGTTTGAATCAGATTGAAGTGAGCCCGGATTGATAAAATGGCTAGCTTGAATACGCTCAGCGACACCCGCTCTAAACCATAATGAGCCTAATATATAACAAATAATATTAGCTAATAGGGCAATAAGCGTATCGTCAACCTCTGGGCTAATTGAGGCTAATAAGCCTGTTTCTTGCCCTAAACCTACACTGCCTTCAAATAGGATATAACACCATAAAGAAAACCCAACTGCTAAGCCTAAGAATACCCCAGAGCGATTACCATACTTCCAATACAATCCACCGAGCAAAGCTGGTGCAAGCTGAGCGAAAGCACCGAATGACAATTGTCCTAAATGAGATAATGACTCACTATTACCGAACAATAAGTAACTTAAGTAGCCTAATGAAAGAATAATAACGATGGCAAGACGGCGAGCATTAAGTAAAAAACGAGCAAATTGGTTAAAATTAGTTCCACTCACTTTATTCGTGCGTAGCATGAAAGGAACAATCCACTCATTACTGATCATAATACTTATCGTCACCACAGCAACAATTACCATACCCGTTGCCGCAGATAATGTGCCTAACAACGCAATCACCGCTAGTACCGGTTGATCTAGTGCTAAAGGAAGATTAATCACGTAAGTGTCGGCGGCCACACTGTCGCCGAGTAATAATGTGCCAGCTAAGGCTAATGGCGCCACAAACAAGCCAAACATGGCGAGGTATAATGGGAATATCCAACGTGCTTTTTTAAGTACAGACTCTTCAGCACATTCCACCACCATGACATGGAATTGCCTTGGCATACATAAAAATGCGGCTACACCCACAAACATCTCAGGCAAAAAAGAAGTAATATTTAATGAGCCATGTTTAATAATGTCTTTTTCTGCCGCCTGCTGCCAAATATCACCAAACCCATCAAAAAAGCCAAAAGTAATCACAAAGCCAACAATT